>JBEEFW010000077.1:0-81219 GCA_041166385.1 Acidimicrobiaceae bacterium
AGGACGACCTTGTGGCCCAGGTGCAGCGAGTTCGTCGCCCAGAGCAGCACAGCGGTGTGGTACAGCGGCGAACCGCAGATGTGGACGTTGCCGTCTTCGGGCTGCACGCCGAACAACATCAGGAACATCGAATACAGCGCGCCGCCCTCGACAGGGTCGAGGTCGGCGAGCTTGCGCTTTACACCCTTCGGCTTGCCGGTGGTGCCCGACGTGTAGTGCATCGGCGCACCGGCCGTCCGGTCCTCGGGACGGGTCGTCGGTTGACCGTCGATCAGTTCGGAATAGTCACGACCGCCGGGGATGGACCCGATCTTGAAGAGGCTCTCGTGGCCGAGCTTGATCTCCTCGCCGGCCGCCACCAGCGCGTCGGCGAAGCGCTCGTGACCAATGAGCACCTTGGCGTCGCTGTCGTTGACGATGTACGCGATCTCCGGGCCGACGAGGTGGTGGTTGATCGGCGTCATGTACAGCCCGATCTGCTGCGCGCCGAGCACCAGTTCCATCATCTCGATGCCGTTCGGCATCACGACGGCCACCGTGTCGCCGCGCTCGAGACCCTGCGCGCGCAGCCCGTGCGACACCTGGTTCGCGCGGGCCGCCAGCTCGCCGGCGGTGACCTCCGTGCCGTCGGGACCCACCAGCGCGATGCGGTCCGGATTCGCGTCAGCCTGACGGAAGAAACCCAGTTCAGCCATGGGCCGCAGACTAGAACGTGTTCCAGTTTCCGCGCTAGCGTGCCGCCTCGATGGCAGACCGCACAGAGGTTCTGACCGCCCCGCTCGTCATCGAGTATCCGTTCAGCCGCACCACCGGACCGGTGATCGGCGCGTTCCTCACCGGCCTGCGCGAGCAGGTGATCGTCGGAACGAAGACGAGCGACGGGCGCGTCCTGGTTCCCCCGATGGAGTACGACCCGGCGACGGGCGACGCGGCCACGGAGATGGTCGAGGTCGGCCCGGGCGGCGCCGTCACCACGTGGGCGTGGGTGCACCAACCTCGCCCGAAGGATCCGCTCGATCATCCGTTCGCGTGGGCCCTCATCCGCATCGACGGCGCCGACTCTGCGCTCCTGCACGCGGTCGATGCCGGCGACATCGGTGCCATGTCGACGGGCATGCATGTCACGCCGCGCTGGCGGGCGGAGCGCGAAGGCCACATCAACGACATCGAATGCTTCGTGCCGGATGGGGACAGCCGATGAGCGAGCTCACACTGCCAAAGTCCTTGCAGGACGTCGAGCTCATCAAGAGCGTGCGCACGCCCGCCGAGCTGCGGTACCAGTACACCGCGGGCGCGGCGACCACCCGTTTCCTTCGCGGCATCGAGCAGAAGAAGATCCTGGGGGAGCGGTGCCCGAAGTGCGGCAAGGTCTACGTGCCGCCCCGCGGTTCATGCCCGACCGACGGCATCCCGACCACAGACCAAGTCGAGCTCCCGCACAAGGGCACGGTCACGTCGTTCTGCATCGTCAACGTGCAGTTCTACGGGCAGGTGATGGAGGTGCCCTACACCGGTGCGCTGATCCTGCTCGATGGGAGCGACCTGTCGATCATGCACTTGCTGCAGGAGGTCGCCGTCGAGGATGTGCACATCGGCCTGCGGGTGGAGGCCGTGTGGGTCGACGACGACGAGATCGGCCCGACGCTTGAGAGCATTCGCTACTTCCGTCCGAACGGCGAGCCCGATGCCGAAGTGAACCAGCCGGGTGAGCACGGATGGGGAGAACTCGAACATGCGTGACGTCGCGATCATCTCGTTCGCGCAGAGCGACCACGCTCGCTCGGTCGACGATGCCAACGAAGTCGAGATGCTGATGCCGGTCACCGCGGCCGCCATCGCCAACGCCAACATGACGAAGCACGACATCGGCTTCACGTGCAGCGGCTCGACCGACTATCTCGCCGGGAGCGCGTTCAGCTTCGTGTCGACGCTCGACGGCGTCGGGCCGTGGCCGCCGATCCAGGAGAGCCACGTGGAGATGGACGGCGCGTGGGCGCTGTACGAAGCCTGGGTCAAGCTGCAGCTCGGCGAGATCGACACCGCGCTCGTCTACTGCTACGGCAAGTCGTCACCCGGCCCGACGCACGAGGTGCAGAGCCGCCAGCTCGATCCGTACTTCGTGGCACCGCTGTGGCCGGACACCATCTCGCTGTCCGCCCTGCAGGCTCGGGCGCTGCTCGAAGCGGGCAAGGCCACCGAGAAGGACTTCGCCGATGTCGTCGCCCGCAGCCGCAAGGCGGCGCTCGACAATCCCCACGCACAGCTGCGGTGGGACAAGCCGGCCGATCAGGTTCTCGCCGAGCCGATGCTCGTCGATCCATTGCGCAAGGACGACTGCCCGCCGATCAGCGATGGCGTCGCGGCGGTGGTGATCGCCGCCGGCGACGTTGCCCGCGCCCATTGCGCGCGTCCGGCGTGGATCCGAGGCATCGACCATCGCATCGAGTCGGCCGTTCTCGGGCTCCGGGATCTCACCGACTCGCCGTCGACCCGCACCGCGGGGGAGCGGGCCGGCGTGAACGGCGGCAAGGTCGATGTGGCCGAGCTCCACACCCCTTTCAGCTTCCAGGAGCTGATCATTCGGGAGGCGCTCGGACTCGGCGGCGATGTCGACGTCAACCCTTCGGGCGGTGCGCTGTGTGCCAACCCCATCATGGCGGCCGGCCTCGTGCGCTTCGGCGAAGCCGCCAGCCGCATCATCGACGGTCGCGCCAGCCGGGCCGTCGCTCACGCCACGAGTGGTGTGTGCCTCCAGCAGAACCTGGTGTGCGTCTTGGAAGGTGAAGGCTGATGGCCAAGGAACGGGTTGCGGTCGTCGGTGTCGGCCAGACCAAGCACCAAGCAACGCGGGGCGATGTCTCGATGGCCGGTCTCGTGCGCGAGGCCGCGGATCGGGCGCTCGAAGACGCGGACCTCGGTTGGAACGACATCGATGCCGTGGTCATCGGCAAGGCGCCCGACTTCTTCGAAGGCGTGATGATGCCGGAGCTGTATCTCACCGATGCCCTCGGCGCGGTGGGCAAGCCGCTGTTTCGAGTACACACGGCCGGCTCCGTGGGCGGCTCCACGACGATCGTCGCGAGCCAGTTGGTGCAAGCAGGCGTGCACAAGCGTGTGCTCACGGTCGCGTTCGAGAAACAGTCGGAGAGCGAGGCCATGTGGGCGCTCTCGCTGCCCATGCCGTTCACCCCGCCGATGCACGCAGGCGCGGGCGGCTACTTCGCGCCGCACATCCGCTCGTACATGCGACGCGCCAAGGCTCCCGATCACGTCGGCATCCTCGTCGCGCTGAAGGACCGCAAGAACGCGTTGAAGAACCCCTATGCCCACCTTCACGAACCCGACATCACGTTTGAGTCGATCGAGCAGTCGATGATGCTGTGGGACCCGATCCGCTACGCGGAGACGTGTCCGTCGTCCGACGGGGCGTGCGCGCTCGTGCTGGCCGCGGAAGATGCGCTGTCGGGTTCGCGTCCGCCCGCGTGGGTGCACGGCACGTCGATGCGCTCCGAGCCGACGATGTCGGCCGACCGCGATCCAGTACTGCCCCTTGGCGGCATCCAGTGTGCGAACGACGTGTATCGCCAAGCAGGAATCACCGACCCGCGCAACCAGATCGACTGCGTCGAGATGTACGTGCCGTTCTCGTGGTTCGAGCCGATGTGGCTCGAGAACCTGCGCTTCGCCGGACCCGGGGACGGGTGGCGGATGGTCGAAGACGGCGCGACGCAGATGGACGGCGATCTCCCCGTCAACATGAGCGGCGGCGTGCTCTCGTCCAACCCCATCGGCGCCTCGGGCATGCTGCGGTTCGCCGAAGCGGCGATGCAGGTGCGCGGCCAGGCCGGTGAGCATCAGGTCGACGGAGCGAAGGTCGCGCTCGGCCACGCCTACGGAGGCGGGTCGCAGTTCTTCGCGATGTGGATCGTCTCGAACGAGAAACCGTGACCAGCGTTCGTTTTGACAGTACCGGCAACACAAAAGTGTGTTGCCGGTACTGTCAAAAGCACTGACATGGGGCGGCTCGACGGGAAGGTCGCGCTGATCAGCGGCGGGGCCCGCGGGCAAGGCGCGGCGGAGGCGCGACGGTTCGTCGCCGAGGGCGCGAAGGTCGTGATCGGCGACGTGCTCGAAGCGGAGGGCGAGACGGTGGCCCACGATCTGGGTTCAGACGCCGTCTTCGTGAAGCTCGATGTGACCTCGGAAGCATCGTGGCAGGAGGCGGTTGCGGCCACCGTCGACGCCTATGGCGGCCTCCACGTGCTCGTGAACAATGCCGGCGTGTTGGGAGCCTTCACGCCCCTGGTCGACACGACCGTCGAGCACTTCATGCGCGTCCTGTCGATCAACCTCGTCGGTACCTTCCTCGGAATCAAGACCGGGGCCCCCGCGCTGCGAGACAGCGGCGGCGGATCGATCGTCAACATCTCGTCGACCGCCGGGATGTGGGGCGTTCCCTTCGCCGCGGACTACACCGCATCGAAGTTCGGCGTCCGCGGCATCACGAAGGTGGCCGCGCTGGAGCTCGGCCGTGATGGCATTCGCGTGAACTCCGTGCATCCCGGCGGCGTGCTGACCGACATGGTCAAGGCCGTCGGCGACGACGGCGAGAGCGGCTACTACAAGCGACTGCCCGCGGGACGCATCGGCACGCCGGACGACATCAGCAATCTCGTGCTGTTCCTCGCCTCCGACGAGAGTGCGTACTGCACGGGCACGGAGTTCGTCATCGACGGCGGCATGCAGGCCGGAGACCTCCAGCTGATGCCGCCGCCCCGCAAGGGCTGACCATGGAGCCGCGCGTCAACTTCATCACACTTGCCTCTCGGGATCTTGCGGCCGCTCGCCGCTTCTACGTCGAGGGACTCGGATGGCCGCCGGTGTTCGAGGTGGCCGACGAGGTCGTGTTCATCCAGGTCGGTCCGGGGCTGCTGCTGTCACTGTGGACGACCGACGAGCTCGACGCGGACATCGGCGATGGATCACGATCCAGCACCGGACTGGCGCCGTTCGCGCTTGCCCACAACGTGTCCAGCGACGCGGAGGTCATCGCGGTCGTCGACAGTGCGCGCGCCGCGGGAGCAACTGTGTTGAAGGAGCCGGTGCTCGCCTTCTTCGGCGGCGTTCACGCGTACTTCGCGGATCCGTCCGGCTTCCGTTGGGAGATCGCGCACAATCCCGGGTGGAGCGTGGCGGCAGACGGAACCGTGAGCATCGGCTAGGACGACCCCGGTTAGCGTCGCTCTTGCATGAGCCTGTTCGTCGACACGACGCCACTGAGGGTGTCGCGAGACTTCCGGAGGCTGTGGGTCGGGCAGGCAGTGTCATTCGTCGGCAGCATGATCACGAGTGCGACATTGCCGTACCAGGTGTTCCACGAGACGGGTTCGTCGTTCGCCGTCGGCATGCTCGGCCTGGCACAGCTGGGCCCCATGCTCGTGTTCGGCGTTGTCGGCGGCGCGCTGGCCGACAGTCTCGACAAGCGCCGCCTCCTGCTCGGCGTCTCGGCGGTGGCGATGGTGTGCTCGGTCGCGCTGGCCGTGAATGCGTCGCTGGACCATCCACGGCTGTGGTTGATGTACGTGCTGGGAGCGCTGGCCGGCGCGACGTTTGCCACGACGTTTCCTGTCGTGCGCTCGTTGCTGCCGATGCTGCTCGAGTCGGAGTTGCGGCCGGCCGCGTTCGCGTTGCAGTCGACGTACGGCTCGTTCGGGATGATGGCCGGGCCGGCGGTCGCCGGCGTGCTCATCGGCACGCTCGGGATCACCAGCGCCTACAGCATCGATGTCGTCACGTATGCGCTCGCGCTGGCCGCGTTCGCGGGGATCGCACCGTCCCCGCCGGTTGCCGGCGCCAGCGCTGCATCGCGGTCCTCCGTGGTGGAAGGCCTGCGCTTCTTGCGCAGCCACTCGGTGGTGATGAGCGTTTTCGGCATCGACCTGATCGCGATGGTGTTCGGCATGCCCCGCGCGCTCTTCCCCGCGCTCGCCGAGCGATTGGGAGGCGGACCAACGCTGTACGGGCTCTTGCTGTCGTCGGTCGCGGGCGGCGCGTTCATCGCATCGTTGGGTAGCGGCTGGACGTCGCGGGTCAAGCGTCAAGGACGAGCCGTGCTGTGGTGCGTCGCCGCGTGGGGAACGACGATTGCAGTTGCCGGTCTGTCTCGCGAACCGGCGCTCGTGCTCGCGATGTTCGCTTTCGCCGGTGGGGCCGACATGATCTCGGGCGTCTATCGATCAGCGATCGCCGCCGACGTCACGCCCGACGACCTACGAGGGCGAGTCAGTGGCGTCGAGTTCGCCGTCTACGCCGGCGGTCCCGTCGTCGGCGACATCGAGGCCGGCGTCGTGGGTGGACTCTTCGGCGTGCCGTTCGCCATCGTGTCGGGCGGTGTGGCCTGCGTCGTCGGTGCGGGAGTATTCGCCACCAGAGTTCGGAGCTTCGCCAACTACGTGAGGTCTGAGCCCGCGCCTAGTCCGTGAGGCGAGCGGAAGCGGTCGCTTTGCGTGGGGCTTCGTCGACGCGGTCGGGCCAGAACGGGGGAGGGAAGACGAGGCGCTCGTCGCCGACGGGTTCGGCGTAGAACTGCGCGCACCATTTCCGGAACTTCATGAACGGCCCGTCGTTGTCGGCCAGGGCGGGCCGCACGAGGTGGGCTTTGTGCTCCCAGATCGGCTTGTCCTCGAGCAGCTGCTTGTGCACCTCGTTGACGAACGCCTTGCCCACGTTCTCGGTCGTCGTCAGGTCACCCATGGTCTTGAACCGGAAGTTGAAGCGGATGATGCACTTGTCGCGCTCGATCGGGGTCGTGGCCGCGAGGTTCAAGGTGTCGACGATTCCCGAGAAGGACACGAGCGAGATCCCCGGCCCCCACGACTGGGTGTCGATGCGCCCTTCCATCACGCCGCGGGGCGTCGGGAACTTCTGCGACGACCGCATCTGCGAGTGGGGGAAGGTCGTCTCGTACGACTCGAGCATCGGGACGGTGGCGGTGTCGTGCACGTAGCGGAAGTGCGCCGAGTCGACGCCGTTCTCCGCCATCTCCTGCCACGTGGTCTCGATCTCGTAGTGCGTGCGGATGTCGGTGGACCAGTCGGGGTCGTCGTTGAACTCGGGAACGAGTGGAACATCCCACATTGGCTCGACCGACTCGTCGGGGTGATACCACGCGAACACCAGCCCGTTGCGCTCGACGACCGGGAAGGCGCGGATCTTCGCCTTGCCGTTCGTGCGATCGCTGTAGGGGATCTCGGTGTTGCGCCCATCGGCGTCGTACTTCCAGCCGTGGAACGGGCACACGATCTGGCAGTCGTCGACGGTGCCGCCGTGGCCGAGGTGCGCGCCCAAGTGGGGACAGAACGCGTCCATGACGTGCGCGTCGCCGGTGGTGTCGCGCCAACCGACGAGGTGGCGTCCCCAGTAGTACAGCGGTCGTGGTTGGTCCGTGAACTCATCGGGGTAGCCGACGCCGAACCACCCGAACGGAATGGGGAAGGGGAACCGATCCTCGGTCGTCACAGCTTGAACACCCGCTGCGCGTTCTCGCGAAGAAACTTCGGCCAGACGTGGTCGCGGAACGGCACGTCTTGCATGTCCTTGAAGATGCGCTCGAGCGACAGCCCCATGGGGAAGTACCCGGCGTACATCACCTTGTCGGTGCCGCGGGTGTTGGCGAAGTCGATGATCGTCTTCGGGTAGTACTTCGGCGAGAACGCGCTGGTCGAGTAGTAGAGGTTCGGCCACTTGAGCATGAGCTTCACTGCGAGCGCGTCCCACGGCTCGGCACCGTGCCGCATCACGATGCGCAGCTCGGGGAAGAACCAACACACCTCGTCGAGCAGTTCGGTCTTCTGGCAGAGCATCGGGAGCCGCGGACCGGGCACCCCTGTCGTGATCGTGATGGGAATGTCGAGCTCGATGCACTTCGCGTACAGCGGGTAGAACTTCTTGTCGTTGATCGGGACTTGCGGCAGCATCCCTGCCGGAAACGCGGTGGCCGCTTTGATCCCGAACTCCTCGTGCGCTCGCACGAGGTCGCGCACACCCTGCATGCCGCGGTTCGGATCGACCTCGTAGCTCGCGAAGAAGCGATCCGGGTGCTCCTTCAGGGCGCGCGCCGTCTCACCGCGGTCGACGTCGGCGCGGCCGCCGATGCCGAGCATCGCCTTCTCGATGTTGAAGTGATCCATCTCGTCGAGGACGACGCTGATCGCGTCGGCGTTCTCGTCGATGTCCTTCGGCACGGTCTTGAACATGTATTGCGCCGGGAACTCCATGTCCTTGGACTCTTCGTCCATGAACCCCTTGCGCATGAAGCCGTACCAGTCCTTCTTGTGCCCCTCGGGCAGCCCCATCATGAGGTCGATGACGGGCACATCCGTGGGCATCGGCATGCCCCCAGAATAGAACGTGTTCTAGTTTCGTGCCAGCACCCAGGCGGCACTAGACCGGCGACATGAAATTGGGCCTGATGATCGGGTACTGGAACAACGCCGGTCCGCCGCCGGACGCTCTCGAGTCGATCAGGGAGGCCGAGAAGCTCGGCTTCGACTCGATGTGGACGGCGGAAGCGTACGGGTCCGATGCGTTCACACCGCTGGCGTGGTGGGGCGCGGAGACGTCACGCATCAAGCTCGGCACGTCGGTTGTACAGATCTCGGCCCGCACGCCGGCTTCGACGGCGATGAGCGCGATCACGATGGACCATCTCTCTGGCGGCCGGTTGATCCTCGGGCTGGGCGCGTCAGGCCCGCAGGTCGTCGAGGGGTGGTACGGCCAGCCGTATCCGAAGCCGTTGGCGCGCACGCGTGAGTACGTCGAGATCCTGCGCCGCATCTTCCGTCGCGAAGAGATCGATTTCGAAGGCGAGCATTACCAGATGCCGTATCGAGGGGGGAGTGGTCTCGGGAAGCCGTTGAAGTCGATCGTCAAGCCCCTGCGCGAGGACATCCCGATCGTGCTCGGAGCCGAGGGGCCGAAGAACGTGGCCATGGCCGCCGAGATCGCCGACGGCTGGTTGCCGATCTTCTTCGGGCCGAAGAGCGACCCGTTCTACCGAGCGGCCCTCGAGGAGGGGTTCGCCCGCCCCAACGCGCGGCGGTCGTGGGCCGACTTCGAAATTGCGTCGAGCGTGCCGGTGATCATCGGCGACGACGTCGAGGAATGCGCGTCGTTCATGAAGCCGATGATGGCCCTCTACATCGGGGGGATGGGTGCGCGCGACGTGAACTTCCACTTCGACGTGTTCGCCCGGCTGGGCCACGAAGAGGCGTGCCACAAGATCCAGGACGCGTACCTCGACGGCCGCAAGCCTGACGCCATCGCTGCCGTTCCCACGGAACTCATCCAGGACATCGCACTGGTGGGCCCGAAGGAGAAGGTGCTCGAGGAGCTCGAGCAGTGGAAGGACACAGTCCTCACCACGATGCTCGTCTCCGGCCCCCCGGGACTACTTGGCGAAATCGCGGAGCTCGTCGGCTGACGAGCCCCGCAATCTCAGATCAGCCCTTGGCTGCAGCCTTCAGCTTGGAGCCCACCGTGACCTTGGCCACGTGCGTGGCGGGGATGTCAACGGGAGCACCGGTCTGCGGGTTGCGGCCGGTACGGGCATTGCGGTGGGCACGCTCGAACGTGAGGAAGCCCGGAATCGTGAGCTTCTCGTCGCCCTTTGCCACCACTTGCGAAACCTCGTCGAGAAAGGCGCTGAGCACCTTGTCGACGTCGGTCTGCGACATACCGGTGCTGTCGGCCATGGACTTCACCAGGTCTGCACGCGTCATCGAATTCTCCCTTCGCAGCAGCTGCTGACGGGGCACACCGTAGAGACCGGATCGCCGTGGATGGTGGATGGTGGCGCGTTCTCCCCTTGGGGGACCTGGGATCCGCCATCTCCAATCGCCGAGAATCCCCGTTACGTCAAGCTGGCGGTTATGTCGTCCCAGGCGGAGACACTGCGAGACACGGCCACAACGACCATGCAGGGCTCGAAGATGAAAGTCCGCCGTCACTGTCACAGGGTCTGCGTACTATGCGAGCGGCCCCTGAGGGTCCGACCAACAACTTCGAAGACCAAACCTCTCACCACCGCACCGAAGCTTCTGCAAGACAAACCTTCGGCCCACCTTCCGAACTGGCCTCTGACGGGCCACAACCATCGGGCCCTCTCTCCAAACCTTCCGAGTCACCTTCCACCGCTGACCTTCCATTCGACTCTTCCGTCGGATCAGCGCCTCCGGGGCTTCCGTCAGCCCGCGTTCGGAAGGTGGTTCCCGTGGCCTCACAAGAGGACCCGGTCAAGGAAGCGTTGGAACGCTTCTATCGGGATGTAATCGCAGCGCTTGACGTCCATATGCAACGTCGCACAGCGACCGCGCAAGGGTCGCCCACCGTCGTCAAGCGTGTGGCCCTAGCGCATGGACTGGACGAGGTAGTCGAGCGGCTGCCACTTCCTCGACTGAGTCGAGCTGAGCTCGAGGACCGCGCGTGGGTGCAGCGATGAGCGCGCCGACGATCTGTGAGCGCCATCGCTTTCGATGGGGCGGTCGCTCCGAGCTACCGCACCCTCGATGCGATCGCCCACATTGGCTTGCATGCGACGACTGCGGTCACCGACAGCACGCGATGTGCAATGCCGCGAGCCGGGTTAAGTGCCAACCGTGTTCGGTTCGGTACCGAAGGCGCGTACGCCGCGTGTTCTTGTCTGGATGGACGGATGACCCGACCCAGCGTGTGTACATGCTGACGGTCACGGCGCCAGGAGACGATTGGCATGCGCTCCCGAGTGGCGACGTGTGTCCATGCACCCCGCCAGGGGGCGTCCCGCCCGCTTGCTTCAACGCGACGGCTGGCATGGGCTTCTCGAGGCTCATCACGTACATGCGGCGGCGCTACGGCAAGATCCAGTACTGCAAAGCGGCCGAGGTCCAAGACCGGGGTGCGCTCCACTTCCACGTGCTGATGCGAGTCGAGGACTGGCACTCGATGGAGCGGGACTTCCGCAATGGCGATCCATTTTGTTCCCTTCGGATGCTCATCGAACACTGCGGCTTCGGTCACGAGATCGATCTCACTCTCGCCAGCGAGAACCAGGCGAGCTACTGCGCGAAGTACGTCAGCAAGACAGCGACTGACCGCGAGGCCATGCCGTGGCTTGACCTTTCGACAGGCGAGGTGACGAGGGCGAACCGATACCGACCGTGGTCATCGTCTCGGCGGTGGGGCTCCACTATGAAGTCGATCAAGCAGGCTCAGGCAGCGTGGGCGATCGCGAAGGCGGCAGCGCCGGCAGCCGCGGACGCGGCCGAGGCGGGGACGCCGGCCGGCGCCGTAGGCGCCGGCCCTCTTGATCACAACACGGCGAGTTCAACAGGTAGCACCATCGAGACGGGTGTCATCGAGTGGAAGGCGGCCACTTTGTGATCCTCCACACCTCCGATCACACAAGCCCTTCCGAGAGGGCACTCCCCCTTCGCGCCGAAGTGCTCGAACTTCGCGGACTCGTGTCAGCGCGTCGGGCGATCGAAGAGACGATCAAGCAGAAGGCACAGACCATGCTCGATCAAGGCGCGGATCGGTCTCAGGTCGCGGCTGCTCTCGGGATTTCACGAGCGCAGCTTTACCGAGTGTTCCGACTGTGTCGGGACGACGAGGGCCGTCAAGGGCGTCCTAGGGGCGGCGTAGCGAACCCTTGACGGCCCGGTCAATGGTCGCGAGCACAATCTCATGGGCCGCGCTGGGCGCGGCCTTATTCGCTGTCGCGCTGCTTGTTGCGCTGCATTGCGAGAAGATCCTCTGGCAGAGCCTCCTCGTTCAGAGGGAGGGCGGCGACGATCTCGTCCAATTCCCACCCGAGTTTGCTGAACTCAGAGCGGAACAGCTCGTCATATGGTGTCTCGATGGTCGCCACATGGCGCAGGGTTCTTGCGAGAAGGACATTGGCGACCGCGCCGTAGGCCCACTGAAGGCCCTCGTCAGTTCGCATCGTGTGGATGTGTGCGATGCGGCGCGAAATGTTGTTTGAGAGGTCGGATGTGCTCACGCCGACGATCTGTACGTGGGGCCGCAACGGCAGACCAGCGGTTGACGGATAGTCACGAGCTAGAACATCGCCGTCTCTGAGGTCGCCGTCCTTCGGTGGATACAGGAAATAGACGAGGTTCCTCGCGTGAATGAGGAACGACTCCAGAAGTGCGCTTTGCCAGGGGCGACCAAGCCGAAGCGTTTGCGCGAGCCCTAGAAGCTGGCTCGTTTCGTGCAACATCCAGATGTCGTAGGCAACGTGCTCGACCATCGCGAGCAGTTGGGGCTCCGAGGGCGAAGCATCGCGACTCACTTAGCCCACCGTAGGCAACCCGACACGCGATATCGGCACCTTCCGGACAGGTACTACTGCCGCGGCTTAGTGACGTACAGGACGCCGTCTCGATGAGCCCGCATCGCAGGACGGAGCCCAAACACGATGAGGATCACGACATCGCCGAGCGCGTATAGCCACGAGCCCTGCACAGCGGAGACGATCGCCGCAGCCACGAGCAACAGTCCGATAACGAGGTTCGCCACGAAGCCGCCTCGCGTCCGCCAGAACCGATCACCCTGCGAGCGCGCCGCGACCACCAGGATGACGACCACGATGAGCCACCCCAGCAGCTCGGCCATTTCCGCATTCTTATCGAGCCGTCATGATGAACGCTGAACAGCGAGGTATCGGCACGTTGCGAGCGCCGTTGGTAATCCGAACGATGCTGCAATCATGCGTTGCCCGTTGTCCGCAGGCGGCGCCATTCGCGGAGAGCGTCGGGAGCCGCTATCACGAGCAAGACGGTCGAAAGGGCCAACAGAAATACCGTTCCTCGCGACACAAGCTCCCAGATGCCAACGGGCACGAAAATGAGCCCTTTCCAGAGCTTCCATCCGGCGCGGGAGTGCCAGACGAGCCTCCAACTTCTGGCCATGAGCTCGCGTGCGTGCACTTCTCACTTCCCGTTACTCGTCCAGTCAGGCGGCAAGTCTGACCGCCACTGACCCACTCGGAAATGCCGGGTACAGCGCCCCTATGCCGTAACGAAAGCGTCGCGTCACCCGTCACGAAGGCGTCACGCCGTACGATCCGGTCTCGGTGGCTCGATATCGCAAGCTCGGCGGAGTGCGTACGTGTCCTGTCTGCGGTGCGATCGAGCGTATGGACGCCCGGGCGACGTATTGCTCCCCCGCGTGCCGTCAGGCTGCCTACCGTCTCAGGGTGAGACTCGATACTGCTGCCCGACCTTCCCCGTTACGTCAAGCTACGGATTGCGCGACCCGAAGATCGGGCGCATCCTCGAGCCAGTGATGACACCGCAACGGCGACTCTTGTTCGTTGGCACCGTCGCATTGGCGTTGGCTGTGGGCGCTGTGAGCGGCGTGAGCGCAGCGCGTTGGTGGTCGACTGCCGGTGAGCGGGCCACGGCACAGGTCGTGACGATGACCGGCTCGGGGCCTCTTGGCGGGTTCGAGGCGCACAGGGGCGAACGACGTAGCGAGAAGGTGTTCGCCCTGCTGCCCGCCCGTGACCTGTGCCGACGGCCGAGTGCTGGTGACCCACCACAATCCGGATTTGTGGGCGTTCATCGACTCGGGCGTGCACTTCACTGCGGGACCGGCGACGGAGGATGACGGATACAAGTACGTCTACAAGTCGTGTACTGGTTCGTGACGGCGAAAGATCCCTGACGTCACGACCGAGGCCGGCGTCGCGTAGTCCTCGTAGTTCCACATCCCAGCGACAATCTCCGACCGCGCCCGTAGCTGCGCCACCCGGGTGCGCATACGGCTCTTCGTCGCAGGAGCGATCCAGCCTGCTTCGTACAGACCACGGCCTCGACGAAGGACCCTCGCTCGCCGCACCTCCCATCGGAGCGCATCGGAGACGGTCTTGCTCGGTCGCCCGTACAGCTCGAAGCTGGCCGCGTGCACGGCGTCCACCAGCTGCTGCGTCGAGTACGTCCCGACGTGTGACACGTGTAAGACCGAGGAAGTAACGAAGGCAAAGGCCTCGGAGATGGCGGCCATCGAACCACTCGTCCATGGAGCGAATTCTCTCGCGCGGGTGTGACAGTCAGAGTTGTCGCTGGGATGTGGAACCGGGGGTCATACGCGTTGCCGGCGCCCGGGGTCAGCGACCGAGCTTGCGCTCGAGCCGGCGTCGTACGCGGCCCACGACGGAGGTGTCCGTCGCACGTTGCAACGGGATGGCGCCGATGTTCGCGGCGAGGCTCGAGAACGTGCTGGCGTGGTTGCCCAGGATCCACGCGGTGCGACTCAGCGCGAAGAGATCGATCGCCGCGTCGTGCTGATTGTCCTTCGGCTCACCCAGGATGCTCGGGACGAACTGTTTGCTCGGATTCGTGAGCAACGCATCGCCGTACCGCGAGCGGAACCGTTCCTCGGTCGCGGCGTCGTCGGTGGCGAGGAAGAAGGTCGTGCCACGGTTGGCGCGCAAGAGCTCGTCCAGGCGCGCGAAGAAGGCCCCGTCGGAGGAGATCCGATATTTCCAGCCCAGCCGGGGATTGAGCAGCGCGTCGCCTCGGCGAACGTGCACTCCCACGGTGTACGCGTCGAACGCTTCGGCGATCTCGGAGACGACACGAGCAATGGATGGCGCGGGCTGCCACGTCGTCAGCTCGGCGCGACAGTCGTCGAGGGGGACATCCGCGGTGCGGTAACCCCGGTAGACGAGGGCGAGCCCCTCCGCGCACAATGCGTCGAACTCGGCCTCGTCGATGCGCGCGAACTCGTTCGCCACGAGCTCGTTGAGGTCCTCCGAGGAGAATCCCTGACTCGGCGTCCAACAGAGTCGGAACTCGCGCCCGGTTTGCCGGGCGAGCACGTTGAACGACGAGATTGCTCGCAGGCGATTGGCCAAACCCTGCGTGGGCTGCAACGCAACGATCCCGGACCGCACGTGTCCACAATGCCTGATCGTGGAAGGATTCGCGGCAGTGCGGCCTGCCGGGCGACTCGGGTTGATGTGCGTGGTTGCTCTCGCAGCGTGCAGCGGATCGGACTCCTCATCACCGACCTCGACAACCACGGCCGTCAGCGCGCCGGATCTACTACCGCCAGGCACGCCAAGGGCCACGCTGCGCGTGGAGGGCGACGCCGGAGTTGCCGGCGTTGCACTGAACACCGGAGTCAGGTGCAACGTCCCCCGGGCCGAGGGTCAAGCGATCGTCGTCTTGGGTGAGGCGAGTGTGCCCGGCACGGCGTTCATCATCGAGTTTCGTGCGGGCAAGGTCACCGTGCAGGCGTACGGAGGCTCGGGTTCGGACTATCACGAGCGTCATTTCGAGGGCACAGGAGTTGTGGGTTTCGACGCCGCCAACGGAGTCGATGTTGAGGCGTCGCTTGCGTCGGTCGCGCTAGCGCCCGGCAAGACTCCGGGAACCATCGGCACGATCAACTCCATCAAAGGATCGGTCGACTGTGGCAAACAGACGGCGGGGACGGCGACGGTCACGATCACCGGAGCGACGGCGGAAGGCACCTTCGACAACGCGACGCTCGATCCCGTGCTCGTCGAGTGCTCGAGCGATGGGCAGGGCAACGAGGCGTTCGTGACGGCCGTTGCCATGCTCGGGTCCGTCAAGGCGGAGATCGGTCTCGGCCTCAGTAGCGGTGGAGCGGTGGACATGACGGTGTCGGGTGGCCACCACTACACGGCGCCGGGCACTACGGCGATCACGGCCACGGGAGCGCACGTGAATGCCGACGTCGTCGAACAAGAGGTGAGTTCGCCGCACACGCTGCACGTCGAGGGCGACGTGGCCTGTGGAACCCGCGTCTAACCGCCGCTGAGCGCGCTCCCCCGCCGGTCGACCAGCGGCTGGCAGGCGTCGAGCAACCACGCCAGCGCCTCGACGTAGTCCTGCTTGGTCGCCGACGACTCCAGGTCGCGGGACACGTCGTCGATCGCCGCTTCCAGCACATACAACTGATCGTGCAGCGTGTCGAGCTCCTCGCGTGTGACGATCAGCTCCGCCTCTGACAATCCCGCGTCCAGCGAGCGCAGCCGCGCGATGTAGTCCTTCTGGCGACAGGCCTGCGCGCAAAACGCCCGTGGGCGACCCGCTCCCCCGCGACTCGGGAGTTTGCGGCCGCACCACCGGCACTTGGGCCCCACCCGCGATTTCGTCACTGACGATATTGTAGGCGCGCTACCGTGCGCGATCGTGTTCAAGCCGTCCGAGCTGTCGCCGCGCACGCGCGATCTGGCCGCGGGGCTCATTCACAAGGCGTGGGGTTGGGTCAGCGCCGTCGGCGCGGTGTCGCCCGACGACGACCGCGGCAAGCGCTTCCACCACATGGGCGAGCACAGCATGATCGCCTTTCCCCCGGGCTCAGTGTTCGGTGAGCAACACATCCACATCGGCACGCGCACGCTGATCGGTGCGCACGTGAGCCTCTCGGTCGGCATGGCGCCAGGTCAACCGATCGAGCACGACGTGGTGATCCGAATCGGCGACCGCTGCAACATCGGACGGGGCAGCCACATCGTCGGACATCACTCGATCGAGATCGGCGACGACGTGACGACGGGCCCGTATGTGTACATCACCGATCAGAACCACGTGTACGCCGACGTCGACACGCCGATCGCCGACCAATGGCCTGAGGAAGACCCCGTCACCATCGGCAACGGCTGCTGGCTGGGCGTCGGCGTGATCGTGCTGCCCGGCGCGCACATCGGCAACAACGTCGCGATCGCGGGCGGATCGATCGTGCGGGGCACGCTCCCCGACCGATGTGTCGCCGCCGGAGCACCGGCGAAGGTCGTACGTCAGTACACCGACGGCACCTGGGATCCGCCGTTGCGCGAGATGTCGATCAATCCACCCGCGGGCTGGGATCAGTCTTCGGCATCGGGTGGTGACTCGTCCTCCGGCTGATGGTGCAGCACGGCGGCGAGCAGCCACCGGATGTTGGCCTCGTCCCTTTCACGGGCAGCGGGGATGTTGTCGCCATCTCCGCTCCGGGCCATACCGATTCGTCGGTCATCGCACGCCGGATATGAGCGGTTGCGGGCCCACCTCTAGAATCTGACGATGGCGTCAGATCGCACCTTTCCCGCGTTTCCCGAATTCACGAACATCGAGGACGAGCGCCGGCATCGCAAGCAACGCTTGGCCGCCGCCTTCCGCCTGTTCGGACAATTCGGATTCGACGAAGGGGTGGCGGGTCACATCACGGCCCGGGATCCGGAACTCCTCGACCACTTCTGGGTCAACCCGTTCGCCATGAACTTCAAGCAGATCCGCGTCAAGGATCTGATCCTCGTGAACCACAACGGCGACGTGGTCGAGGGCGACTGGCCCGTCAACACCGCGGCGTTCGTCATCCATGGAGCAGTGCACGCCGCTCGCCCCGACGTGGTGGCGGCCGCGCATGCGCATTCGATCTACGGCAAGAGCTGGTCCGCGATGCGTCGCCCGCTCGATCCGCTGACGCAGGACGCGTGCGCGTTCTACGGCGATCACGCGGTGTTCGACGACTACACCGGCGTGGTGCTGGACATCGAGGAAGGCAAGCGGCTCGCGCACGCCCTCGGCGGCAACAAGGCCGTGATCCTCTCCAACCACGGGCTGCTCACCGTCGGTCAGACCTCGGTCGACGAGGCGGCGTGGTGGTTCATCACCATGGAGCGCACGTGCCAGGCGCAGTTGCTGGCCGAGGCCGCGGGCACGCCGGTGCCGATCGATTCCGAGCAAGCCGCGAAGACGTCCGCTCAGGTCGGCATGCCGCTGGCCGGCTGGCTCTCCTTCCAGCCGCTCTATGACTGGATCGTCGAAAAGCAGCCCGACCTCCTCGAGGAGTAGCTCGCCAGACTTGACCGGGCGGTCAAGTCGAGGGCTACCGTCGCGCCATGAGCGTGACGCAAGATTGGCCGTTGCAGTTCGGGATCTTCCTGGCTCCGTTCCATCCCGTGGGGCAGAACCCGACGCTGGCGCTCGAGCGCGACCTCGACCTGATCGTCCACCTCGACAGCCTCGGCTTCGACGAGGCGTGGATCGGCGAGCATCACTCGGCGGGCTACGAGATCATCGCCAGCCCCGAGGTGTTCATTGCCACCGCCGCGGGCCGCACGAAGAACATCCGGCTGGGGACGGGCGTGTCGTCGCTCCCCTACCACCACCCGCTGATGCTGGCCGACCGCATGATCCTGCTCGACCATCTCACGCGAGGTCGCGTGATGATGGGCTGTGGCCCGGGCGCATTGCCGTCCGACGCGTTCATGATGGGCATCCCGGTCGCCGAACAGCGGGATCGCATGGAGGAGGCCCTCGAGGCGATCATCCTCTTGCTGCGCGACGAAGAGCCCGTCACGATCAAGACCGACTGGTTCACGCTCGACAACGCGCGCGTCAACGTGCGGCCGTACAGCCATCCGCACTTCGAGATCGCGGTGGCGTCGCAGGTCTCGCCCACGGGCGCCCGCGCCGCCGGCAAGTTCGGCCTGAGCCTGCTGTCGCTCGGTGCGACGAACACTGCCGGCTTCGACATGCTCGCCTACAACTGGGACATCGCCGAGGAGCGTGCCGCCCAGTTCGGCACGTCGGTCGAGCGCAAGAAGTGGCGACTCGTCGGGCCGATGCACATCGCCGAGACCAAGGAGCAGGCCTACGCCGACGTGCAGTTCGGGCTCGAGCAGTGGATCGACTACTTCACGCGCGTCGCCGCGCTCCCCATCGCCCCGGACACGTCGAGCGCCGAGGAGATGGCCGACACCGTGAACGCGTCGGGCTTCGGCGTCATCGGCACACCCGACGACGCCATCGCACAGATCGAGCGCCTGATCGAACAGTCCAACGGCGGGTTCGGCACGTTTCTCAACATGGCGCAGGACTGGGCCGACACCGAGCAGACGCGGAGGAGCTACGAGCTCATGGCCCGCTACGTGTTCCCGCACTTCCAGGGTTCCTCGGTCTCGACGACGCGGTCGCGCGACTGGGCGGCCGAGAACCGTCCAACCTTCATCGGCGAGGTCGGCGCGGCCATCATGACGGCCATTGGGAAGCACAACCAGGAGCAGGAGGCTCGCCAAGCCGCGAGTGACTGACCGGGCGGCGCCCGTCGGCGTCGCCCTGGCCGCCATCGGTGCCGTCAGCTACGGCGTCACGGTCGTCGTCGGGGAGGATCTGGCCGACGCTGGCTTCGGGCCGGCGATCTCGCTCGGCGTCCGGTTCGCGGTGGCGGGTCTGCTGTTGGCGGTCATCCTGCGAGCGCGCGGGCGGCGGGTGTTCGGGCCCCGACGCGACGTGCTCGCTGGGCTCGGGCTCGGCGTCGTGTACGCCCTCGAGGCAACGTTCTTCTTCTCGTCGCTCGAGCGCATGACGGCCGCCGCCACCGCGCTGATCGTCTACATCTATCCCGCCCTCGTCACCGTGATCGAGCTCATCCGTGGGCGCGAGCGAGCACACCGTTCGACCTTCCTCGCCCTCGCGCTGTCGACGCTCGGCAGTGCGATCGTCGTGGTAGGTGCGGGCCACGTCGACGTGACGGCGGCCGGTGTCGGCTTTGCGTTGGCGTCGGCGACCACGTATGCCGCCTACCTGCTCGTCGGTCGCGAGGTTGCCCGCTCGCTGGATCCGATGTTCGTTGCCGCGTGGGTCGCGATCGGCGCGTCGGTGGCCAACCTGGCCAAGGGTGCCGCCGCACGCGAGCTCGTCGATCCGTCCGGCCGGGCGGCCGAGATCCTGCTGTACGGCCTGTCGACCGCGATCGCGTTCACCCTCACGTTCGCCGCGATGCAGCGCATCGGCGCGTCGCGCGTCGCGATGGTGATGACCCTCGAAGCCGTCTCGTCGGTGATCATGGCTGCGATCTTCTTGGACGAGAGCATCACGGTCGTCCAAGGGATCGGCGGTATCGCGGTGCTGGCCGCCGCACTCGTGATCGCCCGCTCGCAGCAGCAGGTCGCTATGGCAGAAGCAAGTGCTTCAGCCGCCGGGCCGTGACGGCCAGCCCGATCGCGCCCATCGTCCCGAGATACGCGACGTGCCACAACAGTCCGAGCGAGACATCGCCGGTGGTGAGTGACCGGATCAATGCGACCCCGTGGTACAGCGGTGTGCACTGCACCACGACCTGCATCGGACCTGAGTAGGTCGACAACGGGAAGAACGTCGCGCTGAAGAGGAACAGCGGCACCAGGATCGCTTGCACGATCTCGAGGTCGGACCACGCGCGTACGTACGTCGTGGCAGCCATCCCCGTGGCTGCGAACGCGAAGCCGATCAGGATGCCGGCCGGCAATGCGAGGATCCCCCACGGCGACTCGATGAGCCCCATTGCGGTCATCACGACCAGGAACCCGATGCCGTACAGCGAGCCTCGGATCAGGCACCACGTGATCTCGCCGACCGCAACGTCGTCGACGTCGATCGGTGTGGCCAGCACCGCGTCGTAGACCTTGGCGTGCTTCAACTTGTGGAAGATGTTCATCGTCGACTCGAACACGGCGCCGTTCATCGCGGATGACGCCATCAGGGCCGGTGCGACAAATGTGCGGTACGGCACCCCTTCGATCGTCCCGGCGAGCTTCCCGATCCCGACGCCGATCGAGAACAGATAGAAGACCGGTTCGAAGAAACCGGTGACGAGGATGACCCAGGTGTGGCGATAGACGAGCAGGTTGCGCTCGACCAGCCGAGCGGCGCGCGTGGTGACGATCACAGCACTAGCCGCCGGCGAAACGCGACTGACGCCAGGATGCATCCGACGGCGACCAGCGTGGCGAGGTACGCGACGTGTCCGAGCACCGCGCCGAGCTCGGCGTTGTCGAGCGCGAGCGATCGGCAGAGGTCGACGCCGTGCCACAACGGCGTGATGTACGCGATCGGACGGATGCCCGCGGGCAGTTGGCTGATGGGGAAGAACGTGCCGGAGAACAGGAACATCGGCATGATCACGAATCGCAGGACGGTGCTCATCGCATAGTCGTTGTCGCGAGTCGCCGCGTACGCGCAGATCGGCGCGGCCAGCGACATGCCGGTGAGCACCGCGGCGGGAATGGCGAGCACGGCAACCGGCGACTCGACGGCGCCGAAGAGCAGCATGACCGCGAAGAAGATCGCGCTCGTCTCGATCAGCCGGAGTGCGATCCATGTGAGCTGTCCGATGACGAGGTCGCGGACACGTAGCGGCGTGGACAGCATCGCCTCGTAGGTCTTGGCCCACCGGATCTTCTCCATGATCGGAAACGTCGACTCGATGCCGGCGACCTGCACGGCCGTGGCGGCGAGGAGCCCGGGCGCCAAGAACGAGAGGTAGGCGACGCCGTCGAGCGCGCTGCTGCCGGTGCCCTGCGCCTTGTCGACGATCGCGCCGAGCCCGAGGCCCATCCCGAGCAGGAAGAAGACCGGGTTGATCACGGTGGTGACCATCGTGAACTTCCATGTGCGCTTGTACTTGAGGAACAGCGTCTCCACGACGCGGAGCGCTGGTGGCGCCGCCTGCATCAATCGACCAGCGTCCGGCCGGTCAGCCGCAAGAACACGTCCTCGAGTGTCGAGCGGCGTTCGACCACGTTCTCCGGCGCGAGCCCGAGACGATGGACGTCGGCCACAGTGGCATCGGCGTCGTCCGTGTAGAGCAGGACGCGGTCAGGGAGGATCTCCACACGCTTGGCGATGCCGTCGAACCGGCCGAGGAGCGTTTCCTGCACGCCCACCGGGAACCGCAGCTCGACGACCTCTCTCGTCGAGTGCTGGTCGATCAGCTGGCGCGGCGAGCCTTCGGCCACGATGCGAGCGTTGTCCATCACCACGAGGCGATCGCAGAGCTGTTCGGCTTCGTCCATGTAATGCGTCGTCAGAACCAGTGTGACGCCGCGCTGCTTGAGGCGATACAGCCGGTCCCACAGCACGTGACGCGCTTGCGGATCGAGGCCCGTGGTCGGTTCGTCGAGCAGCAACAGATCAGGCTCGTTGATCAGCGACCGAGCGATCGTCAGCCGGCGCTTCATCCCGCCCGACAGCGGCTCGACGCGGTCGTCGCGCCGCTCGCTCAGCTGCACGAACTCGAGCAGCTCGTCGATGCGCGGCCGGATCACCGACTTCGGCAGATCGAAGAACCGCCCGTAGATGAGCAGGTTCTCGGCGACGGTGAGCTCCATGTCGAGGTTGTCCTCTTGGGGCACGACGCCGAGCCGGGCGCGGATCGCCGGGCCGTCGGTCGCGGGGTCGAGGCCGAGCACCCGCAGCTTGCCGTCGCTCACCGGCGACACGCAGCCGATCATGCGCATCGTCGAGCTCTTGCCCGCACCGTTCGGACCGAGGAAGCCGAACGCCTCGCCGGCCGCGACCTCGAAGTCCACACCATCCACGGCGGTGAACGAGCCGAACCGCTTGGTGAGGCCGTGAGCTTCGATCAGCGGTGCTGCCATGGTCGGCGTGACGCTATCGGTCCGGTAGCGTCACAGATCTCTTGACGGACCCCGTTTCCTTCGCCGGCCGCCACATCGGACCGTCGGATGCCGACATCGACAAGATGCTGGCGGCGTTGGGCTACGGCTCACTGGACGACCTCACAGGCGCGGCCGTTCCCGCGGCGATCAAGGCGACCGAGGGGCTCGAACTCGCGCCCGCGAGCGAGGCCGAGGTGCTGCGCGCGCTGCGCGCACTCGCCGACCGCAACCGGGTGATGACCTCGATGATCGGGCTCGGGTACTACGACACGATCACGCCGCCCGTGCTGCGGCGCAACATCCTCGAGAACCCGGCGTGGTACACGGCATACACGCCGTACCAGCCGGAGATATCGCAAGGGCGGCTCGAGGCGTTGCTCAACTTCCAGACGATGGTGTCGGACCTCACCGGGCTCGACATCGCGAGCGCGTCGCTGCTTGACGAAGCCACCGCCGCCGCCGAGGGGATGGCGTTGTGCCGCCGCTCGTCGAAGGTCGGCGACGACGCGGTGTTCGTGATCGATCGCGACTGCCACCCGCAGACCATCGCGGTCGTTCAGACACGCGCCGAGCCATTGGGCTTGCGCGTCGTGCTCGCGGATGTCGCCACGGACGGGCTGCCCGACGGTGCCGTCTTCGGCGTGCTGCTCCAGTACCCGGCGTCGAGCGGGCGCATCGTGGACTGGACCGACGTGATCGTCGCGGCGCACGAGCGGGGCGCGCTGGTCACCGTCGCGACCGACCTGTTGGCGCTGTGCGTGCTCCGCTCCCCTGGCGCCATGGGTGCCGATGTCGCGGTCGGTTCGGCGCAGCGCTTCGGGGTGCCGATGGGCTTCGGCGGTCCCCACGCCGGCTTCATGTCGGTGCGCGACGGACTGCAACGCTCCCTACCAGGACGGCTCGTCGGCGTGTCGATCGACGCCGACGGCGACCGGGCCTACCGGCTCGCGTTGCAGACGCGCGAGCAGCACATCCGCCGCGAGAAGGCCACGTCGAACATCTGCACCGCACAGGTCCTGCTGGCCGTGATGGCGTCGATGTACGCGGTGTACCACGGGCCCGACGGGCTCACGACGATCGCCGAGCAAGTGCACGGGCACGCCCGCGAGGTCGCGCGCCTGGGTGACGCGGTGCACGACGAGTTCTTCGACACTGTGCAGCTACGCGTTCCCGGTCAGGCCCGCGCCATCGTCACGGCCGCGGCGGAGCGTGGCATCAACGTGTTGGCCGTCGACGACGACGTCGTCGCCATCGCCTGCGACGAGGCCACGACCGACGAGCACATCGACATCCTCCGCGCCGTGCTCGGTACCTCTGGCGTTGCCCGGGCAAACGACGTCACAGAGGAACCGCGTTTGCCCGGGCAATCTCGGCGAACCGAGCCGTTCCTCACGCATCCGGTGTTCCACGAGCACCGGAGCGAGACGGCGATGCTGCGCTATCTGCGAAGACTGGCCGACAAGGATGTCGCGCTCGACCGTTCGATGATCCCGCTGGGCTCATGCACGATGAAACTCAACGCCACGGCCGAGATGGAACCGATCACGTGGCCGGGCTTCGCCAACATCCATCCGTTCGCCCCGCTCGACCAAGCAGAGGGCTATCTCGAGCTCATCCACGATCTCGAGCGGTGGCTGTGCGACATCACGGGCTACGACGCGGTGTCGTTGCAGCCCAACGCCGGCTCCCAGGGTGAGCTCGCCGGTCTGCTCGCCATTCGTGCGTGGCACCGCAGCCGGGGCGACACGGCTCGCGACGTGTGTCTCATCCCGTCGTCCGCGCACGGCACGAATGCCGCGTCGGCGGCGATGGCCAACATGCGTGTGGTCGTCGTGGCGTGCGACGACGCCGGAAACGTCGACCTCGACGATCTACACACGAAACTGGTCGAGCACGCGGACGACGTTGCCGCGCTGATGGTCACGTACCCGTCGACGCACGGCGTGTTCGAAGAGTCGATCCGCGACGTGTGCGCCGCGGTGCACGATGCCGGCGGTCAGGTGTACGTCGACGGCGCCAACCTCAACGCACTCGTCGGGCTCGCACAGCCGGGAGAGTTCGGCGCCGACGTGAGCCACCTGAACCTGCACAAGACCTTTTGCATCCCCCACGGCGGCGGCGGCCCCGGCATCGGACCGGTCGCCGTGCGCGCGCATCTCGCGCCGTTCCTGCCGAACCATCCGCTCGTACCCGAAGCCGGCCCCGCCACCGGTCCTGGTCCGGTGTCCGCCGCCCCCTGGGGCTCCGCGGGCATCCTGCCGATCCCGTGGGCGTACATCCGGCTGATGGGCAGCGAGGGTCTGCGGCGCGCCACCGAGGTGGCCATCCTCAACGCCAACTACATCGCCCGGCGCCTGAGCCCGCACTACCCGGTGCTGTACACCGGCCGCGGTGGGCTCGTCGCCCACGAATGCATCATCGACCTGCGCCCGATCACCAAGGACACCGGCGTGACGAACGACGATGTCGCCAAGCGGCTGATCGACTACGGCTTCCACGCACCGACGATGAGCTTCCCCGTGGCCGGCACGCTCATGATCGAGCCGACCGAGTCGGAGGACCTGCGCGAGATCGAGCGCTTCTGCGATGCGATGATCGCCATCCGCGCCGAGATCGACGCGCAGCCGGCGCTGCTGCACAACGCGCCGCACACCGCCGCGATGTTGCTGCGCGAACCGTGGGAGCAGCCGTACACGCGTGAAGAGGCGGCCTATCCGATCGCGCAGTTGCGGGAAGCGAAGTACTGGGTTCCGGTCCGCCGTATCGACGGTGGCTACGGCGACAGGAACCTCATGTGCTCCTGTCCCCCACTCTCCGCCTACGAGTAATCGAGCTCCTGGCGCCAGAACGGGAGGCGGACGACCTGGCCGGGCAAGGGTTCGCCGCCGCGGGTCTCGATGTGCACCGCGGCGCCCTCAGCGACATCCGGTGGGAGGAACGCGAGGGCGATCCCGTGGCCGAGCATCGGTGAGAAGTTGCCGCTCGTGACCTCACCGACGGGCTGCCCGTCGATCAGTACCTGCTGTTCGGCGCGGGGCGGACGCCGGCCTTCCGTGGCGATGCCGCGGAGCCGGCGGGCGACACCTCGCTCCTTCTCCTCCGCCAGAGGGGCTCGACCGCGGAAGTCGCCTTTGTCCCACCCGACCACCCATCCGAGACCGGCTTGGAGTGGCGTGATACCAGGGCCGAGCTCGTGGCCGTGCAACGGGAACCCGGCCTCGAGCCGGAGCGTGTCGCGCGCCCCCAGCCCGGCAGGCTCGACGCCGGCGGCGAGGACTGCATCCCACACCGCGACGGCGTGCTCGGCTGGTACCGCAAGCTCCACGCCGTCTTCGCCCGTGTAGCCAGTGCCCGCGGCCACGCACTCGGCCCCGTCGATCGTCACGCGGGCGACGTGAAACCGCTTCACCGCCGCCGCTTCGGGTGACACCTGCTCGAGGAGGGAACGCGCCGACGGCCCTTGCACGGCGATGATTGCTCGCGATGCGGTGACGTCCTCTCCCACTCCCAGAGCGGAGACCACCCGCGAGGTGTTGGACGCGTTCGGCATCACGTCGAAGCGTTCGTCGTCGACCCACCAGACGATGATGTCGTCGAGCACCGACGCGTCGTTCGCATCGAGCAGGTGGGTGTACTGCGCGCGACCCGGCGCCACCTTGCGGAGATCGTTGGTGAGCGCGCCCTGCAACCGATCGAATGCGTCAGGCCCTTGGATGCGGACGGTGCCGAGATGACTCACGTCGAAGGCGACAGCCGCGGTACGGCAGGAACGGTGCTCGGCCAGCGTGCCGGCCTCGTAGTTGAGGGGCATGTCCCAGCCCCCGAACGGAACGAGCTTGGCGCCGAGCGCTCGGTGGGCGGCGTCGAGGGGCGAGTGCTTGAGGGCCTTGTCTGTCACCCGTGGGTGGCCGGCAACAGTGTCCCTGCGCCGTTGCCGGTGTCCTCAGCGAGGGGTCGCAACTGACTGATCGATGCGTCGACCTCCGACTGCACGCTGCCGAGAGCGAGGATGTTGAGCACACCCTGACCCCTGTGCACGAGGTCGATCAGCTCGCCGTCGTCGAGGGCGAGGATCGCGCTCGACCCGGAGATCACGAGCTTGGCGGCGGTGAGGTCGTCGCCCAGCCGGGTCCGCAGTTCGGTGAACACGTCACGGACGACTTCGAGCCGGATGCCGGCGTCGAGCAGCTGCTTGATGATCTTGAGCTCGAGCAGGTTCCGGTACGAGTACATGCGGCGGGTGCCGCTGCCCTTCGCGTCGGCCATGGCCGGGCGTACGAGATCGGTGCGCGCCCAATAGTCGAGCTGCCGATACGTGATGCCCACCACCTCAGCGGTGCGGGTACCACTCCAACCTTCTGCCGGAACTGTTTCCACGAGCCTCCCCCCGGAGGGATGACACCGCCGGAACTACAGCGATGCAAGTCGTAGAAGAGTAGGCGGCCGCGCGCGCGGCGTCAACGAACGGTGACTACGAGGCGAAATCTTCGGGATTGACCCGGTCGATGAACTCCTTGAACTGTTCCACCACTTCGTCCTGCGCCTCTTCGGTGACCTCGTCGTCCGGCGGGTAGGCCGCCTCGTCGAGGACGGACTCGTCGGCGAAGATCGTGGTGCCCGTGCGGGCGGCCAACGCGATGGCGTCGGACGGACGGGCCGAGATCACATGGGTCTGGCCGTTCGAGGTGAGGTGCAGCTCCGCGAAGAACGTGCTCTCGCGGAGCTCGGTGACCACGACGCGGTCGAGCTGCCAGCCGAGCTCCTCGAGCACGTTCTTCATGAGGTCGTGCGTCATCGGCCTGGGGGTCTCGACGCCCTCGAGCGCGAAGGCGATCGCGGTGGCCTCGGGCCCACCGATGAAGATCGGCAACGTGCGGTGCGACCCATCGGTCTCCCGGAGCAGCACGATCGGTGCGTTGGTCGGGAGCTCGACCCGCACGCCGATGAGCTCCATCTCGATCATCGGCGTCAAGTTACCCGTCTACCCGCCCGTGTAGGTCTTCAGCGCTTGGCGCAGCATGGCCGACCGGAGCGACTCGCCCAGCTCGGTCAGCTCGCCCAGGTTGGCCACCGCTTGGCGCCGAGCATCGGGGTTGCGCTGCTTGACCAACGGCAGGACCACCTGCTCGAAGAACGACGCTTCACGCTCGGCGCTGACCTTGTACATCCGCAGGTGACGGGCCTCGACACCGAAACGCATGAAGCTCGCGGCCAGACGCGCCACGACCAGCGCCTCCTCGTCGTAGAGCGTGTCGCGGCCCATCGGCCGTCCCGTGATGAGGCCGTAGCGCTCGAGCTCGCCGAGCACGCGCTCGTGCAGGCCGCAGGCGCCTGCCAACTCGTCGCGGGTCAGGCTCACCGCGCTGGGACCGACGTCGAGCGCGCTCGGTGCCGGCATCCTCGGGGGGTCGGGCACGGGTGGCGCCGGCGGCGGGACGGGCAGCGGCGCGGGCGCGGGCTCGGGAAGCGGGGCCGGCGGCTCGACGGGTGTCGGTGCCGGCTCCGGCAGCGGCAGGGGCGGCTGCTCGGTGGCCGTGACGTCGCCCGACAGCCGGTCCTTGATCACCCGCAGCGGCAGGAAGTTCTCCCGCTGCTGCACGAGGATCCAGCGCAGCCGCTCGATGTCGGGCTCGTAGAACTTGCGGTAGCCAGACGGCGTGCGCTCGGGGTCCAGCAGGCCTTGGCTCTCGAGGAACCGGATCTTCGAGATCGTGATGTCGGGGAACTCCTCCTGGAGGAGCGACAGGACCTCGCCGATCGAGAGGTGGGCGCGCTCGGCCACGGGCACTACGTCGCGTCGCTCGGGCCGGCGAAGAACGCGAGCTTGAACTTCCCGACCTGCAGCTCGTCGCCGTTCTGGATCGGGCTCTCCTCGACCCGCTCACGATTGAGATAGGTGCCGTTCAGCGAGCCGACATCCCGGACGAGGAACCCGCTCTCGACCCGCTGCAGTTCGGCGTGGCGGCGGGACACCGTGATGTCGTCGAGGAAGATGTCGCTGTCCGGATGGCGGCCGACGGTGGTCACCGGCTTGGTCAGCGCGAGTCGAGACCCGGCGTTGGGACCACGGGTGACGACGAGGAGCCCGGCGCCCTCGGGGATGTCGTCGAGGTCGAAGGTGACCTCGTCTTCGGCAGCCTCCGGCGGCACGTCGATGCTGAACGTGATCGTCGTGCGTTCACCAGGCTCGTGCTCGAGCGGCGCCCCACACGAGGAGCAGAAGTTGGCACCCAGCGCGTTGCGATGACCGCACTGATTGCAGAACACCTCCGCCATGACGCGCTACCCCTCGATGAGTGCCCGGTACGCGTCCGCGTCGAGCAACTGATCGAGTTGCGACGCGTCGTCGGCTTCGATGACGACCAACCATCCCTCGCCATAGGGATCTTCGTTCACGCGTTGCGGCGCGTCGGACAGCTCGACATTGACCTCGACGATCGTTCCCGAGATCGGCGCGTAGATGTCGGACACCGACTTCGTGGACTCGACCTCGCTGAAGCTGTCGCCCTGTGTGACCCGCGTCCCGACATCGGGGATCTGGACGAACACGACGTCGCCGAGCGCGTCTTGCGCGTAGTCGGTGATGCCGATGCGTACCCGACCATCGTCGAGCCGGGCCCACTCGTGATCCTTGGAGTAGCGCAGGTCGTCGGGCACATTCATGCCTGGGGAGGGTACTCCACCCTCAACCTGCGGTTTACGGTGAAGTTCTCAGCGCAGGAGCTGGCGGATGCGACGGGCGTACTCCTGGGCCCGGCGCCGGGCGTCGACGTCGGAGTCGGCCTCGGCCCAGACATGGGTGACCGGGTCTTCGGGGTCTGGCAGGGCGAGCGCCCAGCCGTCGTCGTGGAGCACCTTCACGCCGTCGACGAGTTCGAGCTCACGGTCCTTCGTGAGCTCCATGAGCGAGCGCATCACCGCGCCTTTCTGCTCCCACGGCGTCACCACGGTCTCGTGCGCGATGTGCACGCGCGGCAGGTCGCGCACGATCGTCGAGAGGCGGACCTGCTTGCGGGCCAGCAGCTCGAGCACCTTTACGAACGTGGCCGCGGCGTCGAATGCCGGCAGGAACCCCGGAAGGATGTAGCCACCATCGAGACTCGCGGCGAACCCGACGCCCGGCTCCGAAGCCGCGTCCATCAACGCCGACGTCGCCATCTTCGTGTATTGCAGGCCGATGCCGTGCTTGGCGACGAGCCCCTCGGCGTGTCTCGTGATCCCGACCGGCAATGCGACCCGATCGCCCACGAGGTGGTCACCGACGAGCTCGAGCAACGCGAGCACGGCCTCGGTGTGCGTGAGGACGTGACCGTCGTCGTCGATCAACGTGAGGTGCTCGCCATCGGGATCGATCGCCGCGCCGAGGTGCGCGCCCGACGTCCGGACGAGCCCGGCGACCTGCTCGGCGTGGCGGGCCGGCTCGTAGGCCAGGACGCCCCGCGTGGATGCGTACGGGTTGACGGCCAGCACGTCGGCATCGAGCTTGGCCAGCAGGTTCGGCATCACGAACGAGGTGGAACCGAACCCGTAGTCGACCACCACCTTGGGCTCGCTGCGCTGGATCAGCTCCACGTCGACGGTCGACTCGAGGGCCACGGAATAGTGCTCCAGCGCCCTCGGCGGGAAGCCGATCTCCCCGATCTCGCCGGGCAGCGCCCGCCGGAAGTCCTCCCGGTTGAACAGGCGCTCGACCTTGCGCTGGCCGCTCTCGGACAGGTCGAGGCCATTGCCGTCGAAGAAGCGCATCACGACCGACTGGGTGTCGTCTTCGACGAGCCGGATGGTGATGCCGCCGACGGCGTTGGGCTGGCGGGCGAGGAATCGGGTGACCGGGACCGACGCCACCTCGAGGTCGAGCACGTTGACGCCGGCGGCGTTGATGCCGGCCATCATCGCCCGCTTCAGCATGCGAGCCGATCGCGACGAGTCGCGAGACGTGACGACCGTCGACTCCTTCTTGAGCGTGGTGGCGTAGGCCAGGGCGAGACGCACGGCGAGCTCGGGGCTCACGTCGACGTTGGCGAGCCCGGCGACGCCATCGCGGCCGAACAACGTGCGCGCCCCGCGCGACTCCCACACGATCGACGAGTTCACGACGGCCGAGTTCTCGACGGTCTTGAACGGATACACCTTCACGCCCGCGCCGAGCACCGCGTTGTCGCCCACGAAGCACTCGTCGCCGAGGACGACACCTTCCTCGCAGCGCACGTTCGTGCGGATGTCGCAGGCTCGGCCGATGACCGTGCCCCGCAGGCGGGCGTTCTGTCCGAGGTACGCGTTGTCGTGCACGACGACGCGCTCGAGGTCGGCGCCTTCCCTCACGCGCACGTTGCCGCCGAGAACCGTGTATTCCCCCAGCCGGGCCCCGGCCTCGACGCGGCAGTTCTCGCCGATCACGGCCGGTCCTTCGACCTTCGCATCGGGATGGATCTCGGCGCCTTCGCCGAGCCACACGCCGTGGTCGAGCCGGAAGCCCGGTACGTCGATGGCCACCTTCGCGTCGAGCGCGTCCTTGTGGGCGCGGACGTAGGCCTCGAGCGTGCCGACGTCTTCCCAGTAGCCCTCGGCGACCGCGCCGTAGAGCGGCTTCGAGTTGGCGAGCAGTTTCGGGAACACCTCGCTCGAGAAGTCGACGGCCTCGCCCGCCGGGATGTAGTCGAAGATCTCTGGCTCGAACACGAAGATGCCGGCGTTGATCGTGTCGCTGAAGACCTGACCCCACGTCGGCTTCTCGAGGAAGCGTTCGATCGAGCCGTCCTCGCGCGTGATGACGATGCCGAACTCGAGCGGGTTCTCGACGGCGACGAGGCCGATCGTGGCGAGCGCGTCGTGCTCGTCGTGGAACGCCAGGATCTTGGCCAGGTCGATGTCGGTGAGCACGTCGCCGGAGATGACGAGGAAGCGCTCGTCGAGTTCTTCCATGGCGTTGCGCACCGATCCGGCGGTGCCGAGCGGCTGCTCCTCGGTCGCGTAGACCATGCGCACGCCGAACTCGGATCCGTCACCGAAGTACGTGCGAATCGCGTTCGGCATGAACGCCAGCGTCACGACGATCTCGTCGAAACCATGCTGCTTCAGCAAATTGATGATGTGTTCCATCATCGGCCGGTTGACCAGCGGCATCATCGGCTTCGGTTGGTTCGACGTCAATGGTCGCAGCCGGCTGCCCTCGCCTCCGGCCATGATCACTGCTTTCACGGGGACGACGCTACCCCTGGGTGGGCCTCCCTACCCTCCCGCAGCGCCTGTCGTGCGATCGGCACGTAGAGCAGCAGTGCGTAGTAGCTCAGCACGAGTCCCGGAACCGCAGCGACCCACGCGAGGAAGCCGCACACCGCCGAGTACGACACCGTCGAGTGCGATCCGAGGAACAACGGGAAGGCGAACATGTTCGCGAACGTCCCGGCTTTGCCCCACCATGTGACGTCGATGCGCCGCGCTCCCAACGCGGCGAGCGCGAGCGTGGCCACGGTGACGAGCAACTCGCGCACGAGCACCGCGATGGCGAACCAGGCAGGCACGGTGCCGTCGTACAGGATCGCGCCGATGCCGACGAACAGCAGGAGGCGATCGGCGACCGGGTCGAGGACCTTGCCGAGCTTCGACGTCTGGTGGAAGTGGCGGGCCACGTAGCCGTCGACGAAGTCCGTCGCCCCCAGCGCTCCGAGGAACCACGCCGACGCTGCCCGGTTCTCGTCGTGGAGCAGGAGCCAGAGGAACACCGGCAGACAGAGCAGCCTCACCACGGTGATCACGTTCGGGATCGTCAGGATGCGATCGCTGGCGTCTTCCTCCGGCTCGCCCACAGGCACAGCGTACGAACCGCTCAGCCCCGCCGCCCACCCTTCGAAGGCCGTCGGCTGCGCCGACGTCTACTTTGATTCCATGGACGGCAAGGTGGCTCTGGTGACCGGTGCGGGCTCGGGCCTCGGTGCGGCGATCGCTCGCCGCCTCGCTGCCGATGGCGCCTACGTGATCGTGAACGACCTGAGCGAGGGGTCGGCCGGTCCGGTGGCCGAGGACATCAAGGGTGAGACCGCCGTCTTCGATGTCACCGATGCGGCCGCCTTCGATGCCGCCGTCGATCGTGTCGTCACGGAGCAGGGACGCATCGACGTGCTGGTGAACAACGCCGGCATCTTGAACGCCCGGGACGAGATCAGAGAGCGCTCGATGGCGGAGATGATGTCCCGGATGGGCGGCCAGCCGGCGCAACCCATTCGAGTGCTGGCGACCCTCACCGACGAGGAGTTCGACCGGATGATGAAGGTGCACGTGTACGGCACGTTCCACGGCATGCGCGCCGCCCTCCGCCACATGGAAGACGCTCGCTCCGGCTCGATCGTGAACCTCGCATCCATCTACGGCCTGCGCGGTTCGCCGAGCACCCCGGAGTACGCCGCGGCCAAGCACGCCATCGTCGGACTCACCCGCTCGACCGGACAGGAAGTCGCACCACTCGGTGTCCACGTGAACGCGGTGGCGCCCGGCTTCATCGACACACCGCTGCTCGCTCCAGTCGCCGGTCCGGCGCTCGACATGCTCACGATGCAGATACCGGCCGGGCGGCTCGGGCAGGCGGAAGAGGTGGCCGAGCTCGTGCGCTTCCTGGCCGGGCCCGAGTCGTCGTACTGCTTCGGCGAGGTCCTCACGCTCACGGGCGGCTATTGACGATGCCCACGATCTTCACGCGCATCATCGAAGGCGAGCTGCCGGGCAAGTTCGTGTGGCGCGATGGCCAGTGCGTCGCCTTCCTGTCGATCGCACCGTTGCAACCAGGTCACACGCTGATCGTGCCGCTCGCCGAGATCGACAAATGGACCGATCTGGAGCCCGATCTCGCGGCGCATCTGATGCTCGTCGCGCAGCGCATCGCGAGAGCACAAGAGGCGGCCTTCTCCCCCGTTCGGGTCGGCCTCATCATCGCCGGCCTCGAGGTACCGCACTGCCATCTGCACGCGGTGCCGATCAACCACGAGTCCGACCTGCACTTCGGCAACGCGAACACGAACGCCACCGACGACGAGCTCGAACGCGCCGCCGAGGCGCTACGGGCCGCGCTGGGAACGAACGGCTAGACCGATGACAGCCGCGTGTAGACGCGCACCCCTTCGCGGTCGAAGGTGAGGACGAACTGCTGGAGCGCCATGCCCGACGAGAACGCGCGCCATTCCTCGGGCGACCAGGTGACGTCCTGCTCGGTGACGATCACCCGGTCGACGCCGTCGCGCGCGGCGGCGACCGCGTCTGGTGGTTGCCCCAGCGCGTAGATGTTCGGCCGCTCGGCCAGTAGCGGGAGCACCGTCGCCGAGCCGCGCACGGCCGTGGGTGTGGCGATCGCCGCGGTGACGTCGTGGCGCGCATCGTCGGCCGCGTCCTGCCGGCCCCACTTCCAGGGCCGGTCGTACGGCGAGTTGAGGGCCTCCGTGCAGAAGAAGCCGACGGCGGCGACCGTGAGCGCGATGAGCACGCGCCGGTCGACGACGACGCGCTCGATCGATTTTCGCCCCATGCGAGCGAGGGCGAAGGTGGCCGCCACGAACGCGAAGACCGTGAGTGGAAGACCGAACTCGTTGGTGCCGTTGCCCCGCACCGGCACATCGGCCACGAGGTACAGCGCCTGCAGCGGGAGTGCCGGCACCAGATAGCGCGGGGCCAACACCGGAAGGAACAACAACGGCGCGAGGAGGGCGACGATCAACCGGATGTTCTCCTCGTCGAGGAGGTCGCCGAGCACCTTGTGCGGGTGAATGAGCATTCCTCCCGCAATCGAGAACGCGTTGGATCCGTACGCTTTGAACGCACCGGGCGCGATGAAGCCCGTGCTGCCGAAGCGGGGTTCGAGTACGAGCACGGCGAGGACCGTCCACGCGAACCCGGCGACGATCGTTCGCCGCCCGATGCGCCGCTCGCCTTGCAGGAAGATGAGCACGCCGATGCCGGCGACGACGAGGGCGAGCTCCGCGCTCCAGATGACGGCGGACGCGCTCACGATGGCGAACGCGCGCCACCGTCCCCGCAGCGCGAGATAGGTGGCGCCGAGCAGTGGCGCCACCGCGATGGCCGCGGGGTGGAAGTCCGACAGGTTGAGGTTGTTGAGCGTCGGCGACGCGCCGTACGCGACCGTGAGTGCGACGGCCGCCCCGACTCGCAGTCCGGCGATGCGCCTGGCGATGGCCCACAGCGGCACGACCCCCAACGCCAGCCCGAGCGCCTGCAACGCGAGCAGCGTCGGGATCGCCGGCAGTAGTCGTGTGAGGAAGGCGACTGGATACATGCCGATGGGCAGGTGCTGCGCAAGCAGGTGCGTGCCGGTGATGGTGAGGTCGGGGCTGTGCCCGTGCCCGATGAGCCACACGCCCTGCGTGGCGGCGGCGAGATCGCCGCCGGCGTCGAGGCTGCGCACCTGCGCCTCGGCCAGGGTGAAGTACAGGATCGCGAGCACGCTGGCGGCGATCCACGGGATGTAGCGGTCGGCCCAGCCGGCTTCGAGTCGCGCCTGCCAGCGCATCATCTGGCTGTCGATGCGCCGACGCAGTCCCGGTGGTGGACGCGGCTCCCGCGTGCTCAAAGGAGCTGGTCCTGCGTGGGATCGGGCGGCGCCGGCTCGATCAGCTCCGGTCCGTTCTCGCGGACGTTGCTCACCGCGCGGCTGACAGGGTGCAGCGCCAGGAGCGACGAAGGCGCCGGAACGAGCAGCTTGCCGAGCGCGTCGAGATCATCGTTCGCGGGATCGAGCCAGGCTTCCCATGCACTCGGCGGGAGCATCACCGGCATCCGGTCGTGGATGTCCGCCACCTTCTCGTTCGGCTCGCCCGTGATGATCGTGCAGCTCCGCAGCGGGTCGGTCGTGCGCTCCGCGTCGTCCGCCGGCCGCCAGATCTCCCACAGTCCGGCAAACGCCATCGGCTCACCATCGGTTCTGTGGATGAAATACGGCTGCTTGGCCTTCTGGCCCGGGACCTGCTTCCACTCGTAGAACCCGTCTGCAGGGATGAGGCAGCGTCGCTTGGTGAAGGCCCGCTTGTACGCGTTGTTCACCGCGACCGACTCGGCTCGGGCGTTGATCATCTTGTTGCCCGTCGTCGGATCCTTCGCCCAGAACGGCACCAGACCCCAGCGAAAGCTGTCGAGCCGGCGCATGCCTCCGGTCTCCACCACGACGAAGACGTCGAGGCTGGGCGCAACGTTGTAGTTCGGTTCGAACACGGTCTCCGCGACAGCCTCGACGTCGAAGTACTTGGCCAGCTCGTCCGGCGGAGACGATGAGACGAAGCGGCCGCACATCGGGTCACGAACCTACACTCGCCGCCGGCCCCTACCCTTGGCCCTTCCGATGCCCGCCTCCACCACCACCTTCCACCTTGGCCTGTTGGTCACGGCCTACTGGTTCGGGTTCCGGCACGGCATCGATTGGGACCACATTGCCGCCCTGACGGACATCACCGGGACGCAGGACACGCCTCGGCGCTCGATGGCGTTGGCCACCCTGTATGCCCTCGGCCACGCGTTGGTGGTCTTCGCGCTCGGACTTGTCGCGATCGTGCTCTCCGACGAGCTTCCTGACTCCGTCGACGTCGCAATGGGGCGGATCGTCGGCGTGACGCTCGTCGTGCTCGGCGTGTATGTCCTGGCTTCGTTGGTGCGTCACGGGCGCGACTTCCGCATGCGCAGCCGATGGATGATCGTGCTCGGGGGGCTCCGCCGGCTGCGGTCCCGTCGCGGTGAGCCCATCGTCATCGAGCACGACCACGCGCATGCGGTCGACGAGGCGCACGATCATCGTCATGTGCACGTGCACGCGCACACCGGCGGTGTCCGCGAGGGCGTTCACCGCCACGCGCACCGGCACGTCGCGCGGATGCCGGACGATCCATTCATGAACTACGGGAGGCCGACTGCCTTCGGTATCGGCATGCTGCACGGTGTCGGCGCGGAGACGCCCACGCAGGTGGTCATCTTCGTCGCAGCCGCGGGTGTCAGCGGCGCGGCCGGCGGGGTCGCGATGCTCGTGGCGTTCATCGTCGGCTTGTTGTCGTCGAACACGCTGATCGCGCTTGCGGGCACCTACGGGTTTGTTTCGGCGACGAAGAGCTGGCCGTTCTACCTCACGGTGTCGATCGCGACTGCGGTGGGGAGCCTGTTCGTCGGCACGTTGTTCCTGCTCGGCCACGACGGCATGCTTCCGACGATCTTCAGCGGCTGACCCTTGGATGCGTGGGAGCTGCCGGGCTCGCCGCGTGCGCGGCGCGCGCTGATCTACGGCACTGCCGCGAAGATCGGGGCTCGGTACGGTGCGCGGCGGCTGCCGTGGCCGCGTTCGACCGGTCCGATCGAACGCCTCCACGAGGCCGGCGCGCAGGAGCTGTACAACGCGGCCGTCCGCCTTCGGGGCGGGTTCCTCAAGTTCGGTCAGTTCGTGTCGGCGCGCCCGGATCTATTGCCCGATGCCTACGTGCGCGAGCTCTCGAAGCTGCAGGATCGAGTGCCGCCGGCGCCTGCATCAGTGGTGTTGCGGGTGATCGAGGAAGACCTCGGACCGGTGGCCGAGCATTTCGCCGAGTTCGATGCACACTCCGCATCGGCTGCTTCGCTGGCGCAGGTGCATCGGGCGACGCTCGACGACGGCCGCGTGGTCGCGGTCAAGGTGCAGTATCCGAAGGTCGCCGAGATCGTCCCACGCGAGGCCAGGGACACCGCCCGCATCCTCAACCTCGTTGCCCGGTTCGTGCGTGGCGTCGACCTCCCCACGATCTCCCAGCAGCTCGAGCGCACGATTCTCTCCGAGCTCGACTACGTCAACGAAGCCGCCAACATCGAGCGGTTCCGGGCGAACTTCAGCGACGAGCCGACCGTTCAGGTGCCGTCGGTGCACTACTCGCTGTCTCGCGGCCGGGTGCTCGTGATGGATTGGATCGAGGGTCGCAACCTCGGGCACGCGCTTCGCGAGGTCGATCGAGCGACGGCGGAGGAGGCGCTCCGCATCCTGGTGGACGCGTTCCTGAAGCAGATCCTCGTCGACGGGTTCGTGCACGCCGATCCGCATCCGGGCAACTTCTTGTTGCAGGAGCGACCCGACGGGCCGCGGCTCGGCATCGTCGACTTCGGCGCTTGTGCAGAGCTGTCCGAGCGCACGCGTCTCGGGTTGTGCGATCTCTACGCCGCCGGCGTGAACGGCGATCTGCAGGCCTCGGCCGAGGCGCTCGAGGCCCTCGGTTTTCGAACGCGGTCGGGAGACGTGCAGTCGCTGGTGGCGTTCGCCAGCCTGTTCGATGCCGACGCCGGTGAGGAGAACCGTGAGGCCGCGTGGGCGCGGCTCGTCGGCGCCGCCCGCGAGGATCCTCTGGTCACGTTGCCCGAGGAGCTGATCATGATCGGCCGGGTGCTCATCGTGCAGACCGGCCTGGTCGGCCAGTTCAACCCGTCGTGGTCGATGACGGAGCTGGTGGAGAATCGTCTGGCTCAGGCGCGCCGCGGTCGAGCAACCGGAACACCATGAGGACGAGCAGACCGGCGACGATCGCGCCGCCTCCAACGGCAGCGACCGCGATGGGCCAGGAGCTCGACGAGGGCGGGGGTCGCAGCCGCGCGATCGTTCCCGTCCACGGGATCGAGAACGACACGATCGGATACCGGTCGGCCAGCTTCAGGGGCGAGATGCTGGGATCGGTGAGATCCGCAAACGGCAGCACGATCCATTCGCCGTCACTTGCGAGGGCAACGATCGCGCGAGATGTCCGCTCGTCGACTCGATCGAGATGCACCTGGATGCCCGTGCGCTGCGGGAACGGGCGCAGCTGATCGTCCAAGTCGGACCGCAGGAAGACGTTGATCGTGTCGGGGCCGATCAGAGTGGCGTCGGCCGTCGTGATCGTCATGACGACGGCATGCGGTGACGCGGTCGCCTCATGAGTGACCGTCAGCTCGAAGTCATCGGTCTTCGCGTGGGCGGAAACGGAGAGCGAAAGTGACGCGACGGCGACGAGCGTGAGAACGAGAACCCGCCGCATCGAAGTACAAGTGTCGCGCGCGGTTCGATGTGTCGGAACCGGTCTCAGAGGCAAGTACTCTCAACAATTCCTATGACGGTTGACGACGACACCCCAGAGACGGACGACGAGTGGCAGTTCGCGGAGATCGAGCCACCGCCACCCACACAGCGTGGCGGTGGCCTGCTCCAGACGATCCTCGACGAGGTCAGTGCGTTGCGGGCCCAGGCGGACGCCGACCGGTCGTCGCTGGCCGACGCCCTGTCCAGCAGCTTCGCCAAGCTCGATGTCGAGCTCGAGGTCATGCGTGAGCAGGTGGCGGCGCTCCGAACGGAGGTTGACGCATCGGCCACGCAAATAACCGGTGCGTTCACCGAGATGCTGAAGAGCATCGCCGCCGACAACGACGTCGACGTGCCCGCGGTCGTCGAGCGGGCCGTGGCCGCCCAAGGCCATGCGAACGTCGAGGCCGTGGTCGCGGCCCTCAGCGCACAGCTCACGGCGTTGCGCAACGCGGTACCCACGGCAGAGACCGCCCGCATCGCGATGGAGATCAGCCGGCTCCGTCAAGCACTGATCGGCCCCGACCGCTCCTAGCGCTCTCGAACAATTCGCGCCCCTTCACGCCGAACCCTCACCGGGGTACCCTCGTGGCCAGCGACGCTCCAGTCCTCGGTGCCGCCACGGGCGCAACGCCGACTGGAGTACCGATGTCCGATGGGTTGTACCCCACGCGATCCTCGTCGCTGATCACCGACGATGATCGTTTCAGCGCGGTACTCGCGCACTCGATGCTCGGCACCGTGTCTGCGATCCGTGCCGCGATCGACACCGCGATGGCGTACGAAGCGGTCGGCTCTGGCCGCGACGGCGTGCTGATGATCGCGAAGCGACGCCTCGAGTTCCTGACTGCGCAGTTGCGCGACCTGGCGGCGGGGGTACCCAGTGACGCCATCGTCGTCGATCTCCGCACCTATTCGGACAACGCCACGAACGACGCCACGTCGTAGCAGTTACGTCGCGTCGTCGTCCGGATCGGGCAGCCCGACCGGGTCGGCGGGGTCGACCCTCGGTTCCTCACGATCTTCGTCGGGGATGAGGCCGTCCTGCTGCGCTTGCTTACGGGCCTGCTCGATCGTCTCGTCGAGGTGATCGAGCCGTTCGTCGTGCGGTGTTGTCATCCACTCGCAGTACCCGGATCATCCAACGAGAACCCCGGTGGTCGGGCTGGCGGGATTTGAACCCACGACCCCCTGACCCCCAGTCCGTAAACACAATCTATGGTGGTCGATTACCGTCCATGCTTGTACAGAAACTCACAGGTCACACCTGTAATCAAGGGGTTTTTGGTCCCAGTGTGTACGGGGCCGTTCGCCGGCGTCCGGAATTCATAGAGCGCCAATAGAGCGCCAATAGACCGCCAGTGCGATGGGGCTACGCAGGTCACGGAGATTGCCTGGACCGACTAGGCCGCTTCCCTACTCATGCGCTCGTCGATGAACCTTAGGAGCTCGAAAACGGCGATTCGGCGACAGGCATCAATGTGGAAGGACTTCACATCCCCCGTCTTGAGAAGCGCGTACATCTTCGCTCGACTGATTCCCAGCGCCTTGGCGGCCTGTTCCGGCGTGAGAGCCAGGACAAGTCCATCTTGCGTGATGATCCGAAGCATTCGCTCTGTTGGGTCCACAAGTTCTCCTCGTAAGTCATCACCAGTAGTGATATTGCCGAGGATCATATATAACGGAGCCGGATTGTCAACGGCCCACGGAGGTCCGAGCGAGACATGACTGGACGGCACCAGACAAGCGGCCGGCAGGAGGCGCTCAGCGATGCCAGTCGACAAGCTTGCGGAGCGGCACCTCAAGGGCGTCTGCAAGGCGCACGAGGTTGATGATCGTTGGATTCCGCTCACCGCGCTCGATACCACTCACATAATTCCGATGGAGCCCCGACAGTTCGGCCAGCTGCTCCTGGGTCAGACCGCGACGTGTGCGAAGACTCCGTACGCAGTCACCGAGCGCGGCACGAACGTCGTCGGACTCCACGGCGACACACTTCTTTGCAGCCCACTATGAGTCCACACACTATGAGTGTAGTCTGTATCTCATGAGGACCGGTCGTGCGTCATTTGCTGCGACGCTTGCCGATGCCAGGAAGCTGCGCGGCATGACGCAGCAAGAGCTGGCGGAAGCGGTGGGCGTGACTCAGTCCGCAGTTTCGGCGTGGGAGGCAGACGGCGCGATCCCCGAGCCGCGAGTTGTATTCGCGGTGGAACGGGCCTTGCGTCTGAGTCCCGGCCAGCTATCGGGTGCGCTGGGCTACGTACCCGTTGACGCTATGGGGGTCACACATGGCGTTGTTGAATCGGTAGAGGCCGATCCTTCCCTCGATGAGGTGGGTAGACGCGTTCTGCTCGCTGTGTACCGCGAGCTCACCACCAAGCCTGCACCGCGACGCGGACGCCCTCGGCGTAGTGGTCGTTGACAAGAAGTGGCGCATCGTGAGCGCAGGAGGCGCCGCGGGGTTGACGGAGAGACTTGCTGTTAGCGCCCACTAGAGTGATCCACTACGGGCAGTGGCGCAGCTTGGTAGCGCACCACACTGGGGGTGTGGGGGCCGTGGGTTCAAATCCCGCCTGCCCGACGGAAGTCCTTGGCTGTTCCGTCGTCTCGGAAGAGCACCCGACATGGACAGCAAGCCTCGGGCGTTACCGCTCGAGGGACATCTTCCCATGGTCGATACACAGAACTACGAGGGCATCTACCCGTCCGAGCGCAGGAGAAACGAAACCGGTCGATGTCCGCGCTCTTTGATGACTGGACAAGCAACCGACCGCTCGCGTCGCTCGGTACAAACTCCGGTGCTGAACCTCTCGCGTTTCAAGGATGGCATCACTTCAAGGAGGCATTTCCGCCCGAGCTGATTCGGCAGGCCATCGAGGCCAGTGACAGCGATGTCGTCGGCTGCTTTGATCCGTTCGGCGGTTCCGGGACGACAGCCTTGGCGGCGCAATTCCTGGGAGTGCCGTCGACGACGGTAGAGGTCAACCCATTTTTGGCTGACGTGATACGTGCGAAGCTCGCACCGTATGAGTCGGACGCGCTGACTAGAGCATTCGGCCAAGTCTGTCGAAGGTCACGTCGACTCGCTCCTGATGCGGCGGACTACTTCGCCTATGCGCCCACGACGTTCATACAGCCCGGTGCGGATGGTCGATGGCTATTCGACACTGCGGTTGCGGAGAGGATTGCTGCCGTCCTCTCTGCCATTGATCAGGAGGAGAATGAGAATCACCGGCGCTTCTTCCGAGTACTGCTCGGCGGAACACTCGTAGAGGCAAGCAATGTGGTCGTCAGCGGAAAGGGTCGCCGCTATAGACGGAACTGGCAGAAGCAGGGCGTGGATCGAACTTCCATCGATGACCTGTTCGCCCGCCGAACCACACGGGCTATCGCTGACGTGCATCGCTTTTCTTCTCGCCCACGCCCCCGGTCAACTGTCCTGCTAGGTGATGCGCGGCGCGTGAAGCCTCGCGCCCGGCACTCCTTGGCAGTGTTCTCGCCGCCGTATCCGAACTCCTTTGACTACACCGACGTCTACAACATCGAGCTGTGGATACTCGGGTATCTCCGGGATGCCGGCGAGAACCGCGATCTTCGGCAAGCGACTCTGTCATCGCACGTCCAGCTCACTCGCGAGTTCGCGCCGGCGCCAGCAGGCGTCATCAGGCTCGACCGCGTCCTCGATCGACTTGACCTGATTGAGGAGGAGCTGTGGAGCCCTTGGATCCCGGCGATGATCGGTGGCTACTTCGCCGACTTGATGCAGGTCTTGGACCGAGTTGACGCTGCGTTGACCTCCGGTTCACAGTGCTGGATAGTGATCGGCGACAGTCGATATGGCGGCGTGCACGTGCCGTCTGGCCGGATAGTCGTTGATCTCGCGACAACCATGGGTTGGCGTGTTCGGTCGGCGGCCTCGTTTCGCTCGATGCGAACATCGCCGCAACATGGTGGCCGTCGGGCGCTACCGGAGACACTCGTTGTGCTCGAGACACCTTCGTAGGTCTGGTCAGCAGCTACCCACTAGTTAAGGCTCGCCGCCTTGCGTTCCTCGAGAAATCTGCGGAACTCCTTGGACGACGCGAACAGATGCCAGACACCCAACGCGACGCTCAGCTTCTTAGCGCGGGCAGCAACCGGGACGAAGCATTCCGCTCCCGTGAACACCACCCGCATATCGAAACAACAAAGAGCTGACAACCTCGTCTTGCGCTCGTCTCGATACGCCGCTGCTTGGCGCACACCTTCAAGCACCCAGTCTTTGGTTGCCTTGTCTGACACCTTGCCGCCCTTGCTGCCAAAGCTACGGAGAACCTTGAGCTCAAGGACGGCATGTCGAGTCACTTTGCTCTGATCGAGTGGGTCGGACTCCTCGATCTCCAAGTCGAGTCGCCCAGTTGCTTGTGTCTGTTCGACACGCACACGGCAACTCGAGAATGCGCCGGTAAGACCCGCCCGTACGTAAACCTGAATCAGGTCCTCGGCATCGCTCGAGGCCCAATGCTTGTACTGCGTCTTCCAGAGCTTCGCTGCCTTGCCCTGCGCTTCAGGCGTCACGAGCATCTCTGCGTGGACCTTGTCGATCACCGCGAAAATCTCGGCGAGGGACAGTTCCGCACCCGAGAGTCTGATCTCCTCATATCGGTTCGGAGTGCCTAGGCCCGCGTCGTAGAACCGCGCCGTAGCAGGTTGAGTGCGAGGCTCAAACAGAATCGCTGGAACGTGTCCAACCTTCAACTCATCGTTGACAAAACCGAAGACTGTCGCGTCGTTCCACTCTCCTAGAGGCAGCCCAATCCCCGCAGCGACGACCGGATTGACAAACCACAGACGGCCGGCCACGGACGTGCGCCCGTTGTCGAGCATGGGCACGAACTCACAGGCGTTCAGCTCGACACCTTCAGGTGGGCTGGGTAGGAGGAGGAACACCGCCGGCGCGGCGAGATCATCCTGTGCGAGCCGTTTGCGGATTAGCTGGGTGACCCCCGCCCGGAATCGGATCTCGTCGGGCAGATCGGCGTCGACGCCTACACCCAGGTTGCCTTTGATGGTGCGCGTGAGCTCATCGTCGCCCCAATCATCCGTACCCGCGCTCTGGTTCTCAGGCGACATTCGACAACCGCTCGTAGAGCGCCCGCACGTAGAGATGAATCTTTTCGGCGCTTGCTAGATCAACTTCCGGCGAGACGAGATCGCCAAATCGCAGAGCAACCTCCGCACTGCGATTTGATGTCGTCTTCCGACTCTCAATGTCGAGAAGCGCACCGACGTCGACGACAGGATCCGAGTAAGCCGCATCGGCGGCAGCAAGGCTCTCGACATGAGATGCTCCGAGCCCCGAGACTGCGAAGACGACCTCGCGGACAAAGGCGAAATGAGCGGCGTGCGTCTCGAAGGCGCTGGCAGCGTCGAGGATACGGGCGCCGAACTCTGGGTTAAGCGAGTAGCGCGCGTCGAGCCGCCACGCGTCATCGTCGGTCGGAACGTAGCGAACTGCGGAAGCAATCGCTACGCCGCGGCCGACCATCAGGTCGACGTCGCGTTGCAACACCGGCGAGATCGGGCCATCTCGTTGCTTGAGTAGTTGCGCATCGACTATCCGAAGGTGCCACACGGGCGACAGCGCATCGGCGAGGTATGCGATCGTATGGAGTTGCGCCAATGGCATTGGCGACAGTCCGGCCGCTACCGCCGAGTCAAGGATGGCAATCAAGCGCAACTTGCGCTGCATGTCGCGGAGCGTGACGGCGTCGCTGCTCATGGCTTGCTCTTGGCCCTACGGAAGAGATTCGAGCGAACGCGGGCGTAGTCCGCCTTCAGCTGACGAGTAGCCGCGGTCGGAGCCGCGAGCCGCAGGAGGTCAACTACTCGCGGGTCTCTGGCAGACCGAATCTTCGCGCGACGGATTAGATCTGGGATGAGGTTTCCTTCAATGAGATTGGAAGTGAGGATCAGCTTGTTGCCGCGCTTTGGATCGCCGAAGCGCGTGAGCACGTCTGCGGCTCGCGAGACGAAAACGGCGTCAAGAGAGGATTCCGGTGCGTCAATGACGAGCGTCCCGACCGGGGTTGCACCGGCGACCGCCATGAGAGTCATACGAAATGCAAGATCGATGAACTCTCGCTGACTTTCGGACACTTGCTCGGGACCAGTCCGTCGGACCATCGACGGAAAGCTCGCACCGCCCATTTCGAGCTCGAACGCGGGAAACTCGACCTGCTCTCCGGACTCGCCGATGCGCGCCTTGTTTGGAGCCCAGACAAGGCGGCAGTCTTCGAGCAGAAACCCATGGGCGAACTCATCGAACGCAGACTTCACGGCTTCTCTTCGCTTCACAATGTCGCGGTTCGCCTTGCGGATGTAGGCCGCAAATGTCGCGCGCCTCTCAACGAGCTCACGCTTCTGTAGCTCGACGAGGCCGAGCAACCCTGCGAGGTCGGCTTGCTTCTTGTGAAGATCGAGGTCGTCGGGGGGCAGTTGCCGGATCAGTGCGTTGATCCGAGCTCGCCGTTGGGAGACATTCGCATTGAGTTCCTGCAATTCGTCCAACATCGCGTCGAATCGAGCCTCCGTGACGAGAAGGTCGTCGCTCGCGGCGGTAAGGAGGTCCTCGGCGGCAGCTAGGGACGCCGCCGCCTTGTTGATCGCGCGGGTCGTAGCGGACTTGGTATTCGTGGCCTGGTCGAGAGGAGTCCCACAGACAATGCAGGCGTGTGCCGCGACACGAGATCTCAATTCGGCGGCCGCGTCCGGCGCGCTGTTTCCGCACGCAAGGCACTCGCCATCTGAGAACAGTCGAGCCAAGAGATACCGAGCTGTCTCGCCCGCCGTCGGAAATGAGGCTTCAATAGCCATCAACTGGCGGCGCTCAAGGTCTCGGTACGCAGATTCGTGCGCGTGTTCTGCCTGAAGGGCTCGTAGGCGTGCGGCTTGACGTTCTCCCTCCGCGGAAGCAACGGCGTCGTTGAGGTTCGCTATGCGCGGCTCGTCGATCCGCTGAAGCTCTTCAAGGGCACCTAGTTCTGCCTTCACTGCGTCGACATCGCCCACGAGGGCCTCCGACTTAGCGAGCGCGGACTGCTCTCTTGAAAGGGCTGCCTGCAGGTTTCGCATTCGGCTGTCCAGCTCGAGAATCTCCCGCTCCTGAGCTCTCCACTCGGTGGACTTCGCCGGCGGCAGGAAGAGGAAGCGGAGTATCTGCTTCTGCGCAGACGGATCCCATACGAGGGCGCGGCGATCCTCGAAGTAGAAGACGAGATGCCGAAGAAGCAAGATCCAATCGCCGAATGACGCGAGCCCCGCGTGCTTCAAGATCGCGTCCTGATAGGCAGGCTCCGACGCATCGACGGCCTGTCCATCAATTGACAGCGCCTCAAGGTCGAGCATGCGAAGCGAACGAGTTACTGCGATGTTTGTCGGCCCAAGCATCATCGACAGACTGGCGGTGGCTGACGCAGCATCGTCTACTACCCGCGCTGCGAAGAGGCGTCGATCGGATCGTGCGATCTGGCGAGCATCGACGCTCCTGTTGCCGAGTTCACCTCCGCTGCTGAGCCCCGGGATGTCGTATGGCCCAGCGCACAACCGATACAACAGGGTGACGAGGGTGGTCTTGCCCAGTCCATTCGCACCAAGAACGAGCGTCAGACCCGGCTTGAATTCGACGGCGATGCCTTCGTCGTTTTCGCCGGGATAGAGGTCGAAGCCGCTGACGCCGAGGCTCTCGAACACAGGAAACGAAATCACTACGGGACCCTTCTGGTTCCTGACGCTGAGGGCGCGACTGTCAGTGCCAGCCCGCCGATCACTTCCACGTGGTGACAGTACTGAGGTCGCACGCTCGTAGCTCGAGCGTCTGGCGAGCACCGAGGCCGGACTAGCGCGTCGGGCCTTCCGTCCTCGCCTGGCCTGCGATGAAGGCCCCGATTGCGTCGAGGGAAAATCGCGTGGAACTCCCGATCTTGATTGATGCGAGTTCGCCGTTGCGGACGAGGCGATAGAGGGTCGTCCGACCGACCTTCAACCTCTCCATCGCCTCCGCTGGAGTGAGCAGGCGGGGTTCCCCGGGAGCCGGTCCTTCTTCGCGTCGCTTTGTCGGCTCCTGTGGCTGCGGTTTCGCACGAGACGCGGCTAGCGCCGCCCGCTCAGTCGCCAACACCTCATTGAGTGCGGCCTTGAGCGCCGACAGGTGCCTCTCGATAGCGCGTACGTGATGCAGGGCCTCGTCTGACGGACACACGGGCCTACACTAATAGTGTGCATAGAGCGCCACATGCCTCACGTGACGACAGTCAGGGGGTCGCAGATCCGTCCACAGAAGTCCAGGTCAGTCCACTGAAGTCCAGGGAAGACCCCATGCCCCCAGTCAGGTGCGCTACCAAACTGCGCTACAGCCCGTGATGCGTCGCCGACCCTAGCAGCGCGTTCGTTCGGCACCCGCTCACTCTTGGCACCGTTGACGACTGTTTCGGTCGCTATCCGCGCCAAGAGTTGCGGCCATCCAACTCTTGGCGCGTTCGACGACGTTCCACGTCGCCGACGGTCCACAGTGGCGAATTCGCGCTTCGCTGCGAAGGGGTGGTCAGACGACCCAGCTGATGAGTTGGATGAAGCGCCAGCCGAGGTAGACGACGGCGAGCACGATCATCAGCTTGAAATGCCACGGTGCCTTGTACTCGGTCGCCTCTTCGATCTCTTGCGGTGAAGCGATCTGCAATCCGCATGCTGGGCACTTGCCCGTGACGGGCATGGTGTTGGGGCTCCAGAACTTCGCGCAGTCCTCGCAGAAGGGCAACGGTGCTCGATCAGACGGGCGGGACGCCGTGGCGTCGGTCGCTGAAGGAGCGATCCTTGACGCGGGCGAACTCGAGGCGTTGCACGATCTCGCGGCGCAGCTGCGGAAAGTCGACAACCGCGTCGATCACGAGCTCTGACGCGAGGTGGATGAGCTCGACGTCCTCCTCGTAGATGCGTCGCTGCTCGGCGATGAACGCTTCCCGCTCGGCCGGGTCCTCGATCGCGGCGATCTTGTTGGCGAACACCGCGTTCACCGCAGCTTCCGGTCCCATCACCGCGATCTTGGCGGTGGGCAGCGCGATCGTCGCCTCGGGCTCGAATGCCGGGCCGGACATCGCGTACAGGCCGGCGCCGTACGCCTTGCGCACGATCACCGACAGCTTCGGCACGGTCGCCTCGGACACGGCCGTGACCATCTTGGCGCCGTGGCGGATGATGCCCTGGCGCTCGACGGCCGTCCCGACCATGAAACCGGGCACGTCGGCGAGGAACACGAGCGGGACATTGAACGCGTCGCACAGGTTGATGAACCGCGTGCATTTGTCGGCCGAATCGACGAACAGCACGCCCCCGAGCTGCGCCGGGTTGTTGGCGACGATGCCGACGGGTGCGCCGTCGAGCCGTCCGAAGCCGACGATCACCTCCGGCGCGTAGAGCGGTTTGATCTCGAAGAACGACTCGCCGTCGACGAGGCCGTCGATCAGCTCGTGCATGTCGAACGGAATGTGCTCGTCGGGCGGGACGATATCGGCGGTGATGTCGTGCAGCGGCGCTTCGGCCGCATAGTGCGGCGGCGCGTCGCGCCACGACGACGGCAGGTACGTGAAGAACGCCTTCGCTTGATCGATTGCGTCCTCGTCGTCGACGGCGAGGTTGTCGCCGCAGCCCGACACGGTGGCGTGCATGCGGGCCCCGCCCACCTCCTCGAGCGTGGTGAGCTCACCGATGACCATCTCGGCCATGCGGGGCGAGCCGAGGTACATCGACGCGTTGCCCTCGACCATCACGACGATGTCGCAAAAGCTCGGGATGTAGGCACCACCGGCCGCCGACGGTCCGAACAGGCAACAGATCTGGGGGACGCGGCCCGACAGCTTGATCTGGTTGTAGAAGATGCGCCCCGCGCCGCGGCGGCCTGGGAACAGCTCGACCTGGTCGGTGATGCGCGCGCCGGCGGAGTCGATCAGCCAGAAGATCGGGGTCTCGTGCCGCAGGGCGTACTCGGTGACGCGGATCATCTTCTCGACGGTGCGGGCCCCCCACGACCCGGCCTTGACGGTGGTGTCATTGGCGACGACACACACGGGCCGTCCGTCGACCCGCCCGATCCCGGTCACGACGCCGTCGGCCGGCAGGTCGCCGGTCGGCGCCATCGTGTTGGCGAGCAGCGCGTCCTCCACGAAGGAGCCCTCGTCGAGCAAGAGCGCGATGCGATCGCGGACGAAGAGCTTGTTCTGCGCAGTGAGCTTGCCGCGTTGCGCGTCGAGGTTCCCGGCCAAGGCGCGCTCTGTCGCCTTCGCCAGCTCCTCGTCGTTCATGTCAGGACTTGCGAATCGCCAAGATGGCGATGTCGTCGTTGATCGGCGACGAGGCGAAGTCGCGGGCCGCTTCGATCAGTGTTTTGCACAGCACGTCGGGATCGACGCCGGGATCCCGGCGCAGGAAGCTGGCGATGCGTTCCTCGCCGAAGAGAGCTTCGCCGTCGCGCGCTTCAGCGAGTCCATCGGTGTACGTCAGGAGGAGGTCGCCGCTCTCGAGGGTGATCTCGCGGCTGATGTAGCTCGCGTCAGGGTCGAGGAGCAGCAGCGGTCCGGTGGCGCGCAACGGTTGCACCTCGCGGTCGTGCCACAGCCAGCCCGCGGGGTGTCCGGCCGACGCGAACCGCAGCGTGCCCGCCTCGGTGTCGAACACCGTGACGAGCAGCGAGATGAATTCCTCGGGACGCGCTTGCGCGCCCATCTGCACGTTCAGCTCTTCGAGGGCCTGCGCCGGATCGCGGTACTGGCGGAGGAAGACGCGCAGCAAGTACTTCGCCTGGAATGCGGTGATCGACGGCTCGATGCCGTGGCCGGTCACGTCGCCGATGACCGCGACGACTCGTTCGGGGGCGACGCGGAACACGTCGTAGAAGTCACCGGCCATGAGTCCGGTGCCGGGTTGGTACACGCGGCCGACGTGGAAGCCGGCGAAGTCGGGCAGGTCGTCGGGCGCCAATCGCTCCGCCCACTTCCGAGGAGCGAGCTCTTCCTGCGAGAGCACCTCCTCGGCCCGCCGCTCGAGCATGGCGCGCTCCTCGAACAGTCGCGACTCGCGAATGAAGTCGCGCCCATAGAAGATCGAGACGGCGATCGGCACGAGGATGAACGCGTAGAGCGTCACCGCGCTCGACTTGTCGCTGACGCCCACCGCGAGTGACGCAGTGGCCAACAGCACGTAGAGCGCGGTGGTGTGGAGCTCTTTGCGGAAGGCGGCTCGGGCCAGCGCCGTGGCATCGTTGTCAGGACCGAACTCGGCCTCGACTCGAAGTTCCACCTTGCGCAGGTACCGGGCGGACCGCCCCCAGACCGCTGCCGCGACCAGGCACGCAACGGCCACGAGGACCAGGAGGGGTTGGTGCATTTCCTCGACGATCGTAGTTGCTGGATCCGCCCGAACCGTTACGAAGAGGTCACGTTCCGCTTACTCGCTACGGCGGCGGACCCGGAGTTTGATGGGGGTGGGGCCGAGGTCGAAGGCCTCCCGCAGCTTGCGCTCCAGGTAGCGCATGTACGTCGGCGGCAGCTCGCGATTCGTGAACAGGGTGAACGTCGGCGGATCGGCCGCGCCCTGGGTGGCGTAGAGCACCCGGGCCCCGTGCGGCGCCGGCTGCGCCGACTGGGCCGCCCTGACGACGTCGTTGACCTTCTTCGTCGGGATCCGCGTGTGATACGCCTCGATGGCCTCGCCCAACGCCGGCAGCAATCGGTGCACGCCCTTGCCCGTGAGCGCGCTCACCTTCAGCACCACCGAGTTCGCGGTGAAGTGCAGCTTGCGCCCGACCTCTCGCGTGACGACCTCGCGCTCGTCGGCGTCGAGCGTCTCCCACTTGTTGAGGAGGATCACGATCGGGCACCCGGCGGCGTCGATGCGCTCGGCCAGCCGCTGGTCCTGCGCGGTGACACCTTCGGTGGCGTCGATCACGAGCAGCGCGACGTCGGAGCGATCGACCGCCTGGAGCGCGCGTACGAGCGAGTAGTACTCCGTGCCTTCGTCGATGCGCGACCGTCGGCGCATCCCCGCGGTGTCGACGAACCGGATCGGTCCCTCGTCGGTCTCGACAACAGTGTCGATCGCGTCACGGGTCGTGCCGGGCATGTCGTGCACCACCGCACGGTCGTCACCGATCAGCCGGTTGAACAACGTCGACTTGCCCACGTTCGGCCGCCCGACGATCGCCACCGCAAACACCCGCGGGCCCGCGTCGACGTCCTCCTCCAGCTCGTCGTCGTCAACGGCCTGGTCGCCATCTGGCGCCGTCGCCGGCAGCAGCGCGACGACCCGGTCGAGCAGGTCGCCGGTCCCCCGCCCATGCAGCGCGCTGATCCCGGACGGCTCACCCAACCCGAACTCGAGGAAGTCCCACATCGCTGACTCGCGGTTGGCGTCGTCGATCTTGTTGGCCACCACGACGACGGGCCGACCCAGCTTGCGGAGCACGCTCGCGACCTGCGCGTCCTCCTCGATGACGCCGACTGCGGCATCGACCACGAGCATGATCACGTCGGCGGAGCGCATGGCGCGTTCCGATTGCTCGCTCACCTTCGCGTCGAGCGTGTCGCGTGAGGGCAGCCAGCCACCGGTGTCGACCGCGATGAACTGACGGCCGTTCCACTCGGCCTCGACCTCCTTGCGGTCGCGGGTCACGCCGGGCTTCTCTTCGACGATCGCTTCGCGGCGACCGACGATGCGGTTCAGCAACGTCGACTTGCCCACGTTCGGTCGCCCGACGATCGCGACGACGGGCCACCCCTCGTGCTCGATCATGCGAGCGCCGCCCGGAGCGCGCGGCCGTCGGTGGCCACGATCTCCACTGGCCGTGACAGCTCGGCGGGCGTGGTCCCGTCGAGGAACCGGCCGGAGGACAAGCACACGTCGGGCAACAGGTACCGGTGTCCCACGGGTTCGGCGGCGAGCACTCGTTCGAGGTCCTCGCCGACGAGCAGACCGGTGACACCGATGTTGCCGCCGAAGAACTCGTTTGGCACGGCCAGCACGCGCACGTCAGCACGCTCGAGGCGATCGATCATCGGTTGGAGCACGCGGGCGCCGTACTCCCCCGTGAGGATGGCGACGGGCGCATCGCGGCGCGGGCCGAGCGCGACGGGCACCTCCACCGCGTCCGAGGTGCGGGGGCCGCGGTACGGCTCGAACGACGCGCCGTCGAGCCGTCCTTCGACCCATGCGAAGAAGCCAGCGGCCACGCCCGTCGTGTCGGCAGCCCGACCCTCGAACTCCGCCTCGAACGTGCGGGCCATGCCGATGCCGTCTTCGTGCATCGCGAAGTCCTCGTACGCGTCGCTCGCCGGGAATGGGCGATCACCGAGCAGGTAGTACTCGTCCGCGGCGAACACGAGGCGCCGCCCGAGTGCGACGCGGAACACGTCCTGCCAGTCCTCGACACAGTCGATGACCGCTTCGGCTTCCGCCTGTGTATGCGGTCGCATGCGCGGCTCGTTGGAGTAGCGGCTGACGCCGAGCGGCACGACGCACAGCGACGCGAGCTCGGGATACTGATCGAGTACGCCCGCGAGCGTCTCGTCGAGCACGGCACCGTCGTTGATGCCGGGACACACGACCACCTGCCCGTGCACGGCGATGTCGTTGTCGAGCAGGGCGCGCAGCCAGCGCAGGCTCGTCGCGCCGCGGCGGTTGCGCAGCATCTCGGTGCGGACCTTCGGATCGGTGGCGTGGATGCTCACGTTCAGGGGACTGAGCCGCTCCGTGATGACCCGCTCGAGGTCGGCCTCGGTGAACCGAGTGAGCGTCGTGAAGTTCCCGTAGAGGAACGACAGCCGGTAGTCGTCGTCCTTCAAATAGAGGCTCTTCCGCAGCCCGGGCGGCAGCTGATAGATGAAGCAGAACTCACAGTGGTTGTCGCATGTCTGCACTCGGTCGAAGAGCGGCGACTCGACTTCGACGCCCAGCGGCTCGCCCGCGGCCTTGACGATCTCGATCGTGAGACCGAGCCCGCCGCGCTCGATGTCGACGGTGAGGTCGGAGTCGTCGGTGAGCAGTCGGTATTGGATGATGTCGTGCGGCACCTGGCCATTGAGGCTCACGAGCTGATCGCCAGGGGCGAGTCCGGCCGCGGCCGCCGGCGATCCGGGCGCGACAGCAACGATCCGGGTGGCCGACATTGCGCCAAGGATAGGGTCCGGGCCCGTGGATACCGGCTTCGAGGCCTACGCGAGAGCGGTGTTCGAGCGAGCGGGCATCGACGTCAGCGACGACGATCTCGCGCTGGTGGCAATCATCCAGGCGGGGTACGAGGGCAATTCCGCAGCATTGGAGCAACTCGACCTCGCGACATTTCCCTTTGAGCCCATCGACCCGAGCAAGGCACCGGACCGATGACGCATCCGCAGGACCTCGGCTTGCGCGCGCAAGCCGCGGCGATCCGCACTGGCGAGTTGAAGTCTGTCGAACTGCTCGATGCGACGCTGGCCCGACTCGCGGAACGCGACGGCGCGCTCAACTCGACGCCGGTCGTGTGTGCGGACGAAGCGCGGCAGATGCTCGCCGCGGCGCCCGACGGGCCACTGCACGGCGTGCCGCTGACGATCAAGGACATGTACGCGCTTCCGTGGCGCGGCGCATACAACGGCACGCCGTTCGAGTTGATCCCACCGTCGGAGTCCGGCGCGTTCCGACGGCTGCGCGATGCCGGTGCCGTGATCGTCGGCGTCGCCAACCAGCACGAGGCCGGCATGGGCACAACGGGCGTGGTGTCGGCGTACGGCGTGCATCCAAACCCGTGGAGCCTCGATCGCTGCCCCGGTGGTTCGTCGGGTGGTTCGGCATCGGCGGTGGCCGCTCGTGTGATCGCCGGGAGCGTCGGCAGCGACAGCGGGGGGTCCACGCGTCTGCCGGCGGCGTACTGCGGCGTCGTCGGACTCAAGGTCACGTACCGCTCGCTCCCCTACGACAACTACTTCGGCATGGGCACCACCTTCAGTGCGCCTGGTGCGTTCGGTCGCGACGCTGGCGATGCTCGACTCCTTGCCGAGGCGCTGCTGGCCCGACCGCTAACTGCCGACCCCGCGCACGAACTGCGCGTCGGTGTCGTGCGCGACCCGTACTGGTCCGACTGTCAGCCAGAGGTCGCGGCGCTCGCGGAGAGCGCGCTCTCGGCGACCGGGTGGTCGGTGCGAGACATCACCATCGAGCATCTCGAGCTGGCTGGCGCGGCATTGATGATTCGACTCGGAGCGGAGGCCCCGACACCGCCAGCGGCGTTTCTGCAAGCGGTGTCACCGATGACACGCGCCATCATGCTGTCCAACCTCTTGCGCCCGGCATCCGCGGTGTCGCGCGCTGACCGCGCCCGAGCGGCGATTCGTCGATCGATGGCGGGCGCGCTCGACGACGTCGACGTGATCGCTTGGCCGACCGTGCCCGCGCCGGCGCCCCCGATCGAGTACCCGTTCGTCGACGTCCCGTCGGGCACGATGCCCGCCGACATCGTCAACATGCGCCAAGCCGTGGTCGGCAACGTCACCGGCCAGCCCGGCATCAACGTCCCGGTCGGCTTCGTCGGTGGTCTCCCCGTCGGGTTGCAGCTCATGGCGCCCTGGGGCGAGGAGGCGCTGCTGTTCGCCGCGGCGGAGCACGTGGAGGACGTCACGGGGCGGGAGTTCGTCGACGCAGTTCCCCCTAGCCTGTAGCGCGTGCCTGTCGACAACGTGCTCCTCGCCGCGCCCCGCGGCTTCTGCGCCGGGGTCGAGATGGCCATCAAGGCGTTGGCATGGATGGTGCGGGCCTTCGACCCGCCCGTGTACTGCTACCACGAGATCGTGCACAACCAGCTCGTCGTACAGCGCTTCGAGGACCTCGGGGTGGTCTTCGTCGACGATGTCAGCGAGGTGCCCCCGGGCTACCCGATCATGCTGTCGGCGCACGGCTCCGCTCCCGAGGTCGTGAAGGCGGCCCGCGCGAACGGCGGCTTCGTCGTCAATGCGGTGTGCCCCCTCGTCACGAAGGTGCACCACGAGGTGAAGGTCCGCGCCGGCAAGGGATTCCAGATCGTCTACGTCGGTCACGAAGGCCATGAGGAAGCCGTCGGCACGATGGCCGTTGCCCCGTCGGCGATCCATCTCGTCGAGACCGTCGACGACGTGGCCGCGCTGCCGGCGTTCGACGAGCCGGTCGCATTGCTGGCGCAGACGACGTTGTCGCATCGCGAGTGGGCCGATGTCCTCGACGCCACGGCGGGTCGCTTCCCGGAGATGTGGCGGCCCGGACGCAGCGACCTGTGCTTTGCCACGACCAATCGCCAGTCCGCGCTCACGGCCATCGCATCGCGTTGCGACGCGTTCGTGGTGATCGGCTCGGCCAACTCGTCGAACACCAGGGCGCTGGAGAAGCTCGCCGTCGAATCCGGTTGCCCCCAGGTGCTGCGCATCAATTCGCCCGACGAGTTGCCGGATGACCTCTCCGGAACCGTTGGTGTCACCGCGGGGGCATCCGCCCCCGAGCAGCTCGTCGAAGCGGTGATCGCGCGACTCGCTCCTTCTCACGGCGTTGAGGAAGTGCGGATCACCACGGAGGAGGAGTACTTCCCTCCCCCGCCCGAGCTGCGTGAGCTGCTGGCCGCGATCGATGTGGCGGTGACGTTCACGCTCGGCGGTCCAGTGGGATCGCGGCCGGTGCTCAACGACCGGACCGTCGCCGCCAGCGATGTGCTGGCCGCGCTCGCCTGAGATCTGGGAGGATGGTGTCCATGGCAACCACGTTCACCCGCATGGACGAGTCGACGGCGGAGCAATGGGGCGTCATCGGCACCGAGAGCTACAAGAACCAGGGTCGGGTGGCCGACCGGGTGCTCGGGCTGCTCGAGTCGCTGTCCGAGATCGTCGACGGCTTCGCCACCGACCAGCTCACCCACTGCTTGCAGACGGCGACGCTGGCCGAGCGGGCCGGCGCGGATGACGAAGTCGTCGTCGCCGCCCTGTGTCACGACATCGGCAAGGCGATCTCGGTGCCGAATCATCCGAAGATCGCCGCGGAGATCCTGAAGCCGTACGTGCGTGAAGAGGTCTACAAGATGATCCTCGTGCACCAGGACTTCCAGGGCCGGCACTACTACCACCACTTCGGTGGCGACGCGAATGCGCGTGAGACCCACCGCGACACGCTCAGCGCCGGTGAGTTCGAGCTCGCAGAGCGGTTCGCCGACGAGTGGGATCAGATCGCCTTCGATCCCGACTACGACACATTGCCGTTGTCGCACTTCGAGCCGCTCGTGCGCAAGACATTCGGACAGGCGAAGCTCATCTGACGCCTGGGCGTGTCCTGCAGGTCATCTCGTCGACCAAACGGCGAGGCGCCGAGATCCATGCCGTCGATCTCGATCGCGCGCTCTCTGCGCTCGGCCGCGAGGTGCGCACGGTGGCGCTCACCCCCGCGGCGGAGGGCAACACCGTCGACGTCGACACGCTGGGAAGACGGTCTCTGTCTGTCGGTACCATTTCGCGACTCCGACGCAGCATGCGCGATGTGGAGCATGTGATCTCCCATGGATCGCGCTCGCTGCCCGCGTGCGCCGCGGCCCAGCTGTTCTCGCGGCGCCGGTTCGTCTACCGCGCCATCGGCGACGCGAAGTTCTACGCCCGAACACCAGCGCGGCGCGCGCGCGTGGCGCTGTATCTGCGCAAGGCCGAAGCCTTTGTCGCGCTGTGGCCTGGTTCAGCCGACGCATTGACGCGCCGCTTCGGCGTGCCCGCTGACCGCATCACCGTGATCCCGACGGGCGTGCCCGCTGAGCGGTTCCCTCCTGTTGATGCGCAGCGCCGGAACGATGCACGCGCATCACTCGGTCTGGATGGCGATGCGCGCGTCGTGTCATGTATCGGGTGGCTCGACCGGCAGAAGGGGGTGCATGTCGCGATCAACGCGGTTGCCTCCCTCGCCGAGGTCACGCTGGTCATCGCGGGCGATGGGCCTGAGCGTGCCGCGCTCGAGCAGCTGGCCGCGGATGTCGCGCCCGGACGCGTGCGCTTCCTCGGTCCGGTTGACGACTCGTCCCTGGTGATGAGCGCCTCCGATGTGTTCGTGCTCGCCTCGATGTCCGAAGGCTTGCCTGCTGTGCTCATCGAGGCAGGACTCACTGGCGTGCCGGCGGTGACGACGGATGTCGGCGCCGTTCGGGAGGTGATCCGCGACGACGAAACTGGCATCGTCGTGCCGCCGGACGATGTCGCCGCGTTGGCCGCTGGGGTGCGCCGCGCGCTCGCGGACCGCGAGACCCTTGCCGGTCAACTCCAACGACACTGCCTCGACCATTACGAGATGAAGGTCGTCGCCCGAGCGTGGGGTGCGCTACTCGACGACCTCAATCGCTGACGTCGCCACCTGGCGGGATGTAGGGCGTGCCGCGCGCGTCCGCATACAAGATCGCATTGAGGGTGGCTTCGTCCACGCGGTCGTACGTGGAGAAGTCCATGGCCTGCGACTCTTGCGCGCCGGCGGATGACAGGGTGTTGAGGCCGAACGGTATGTCCGGTCGGATGGCGGTGAACGGCCCAGTGTCGGGGACCTCGTCCAGGCGGGCGCGGAACGCCAGGTGCATCGGAGTCGCCAACCGGTCGTACAACGAGATCGGCTCGACGTTGAAGATCGTCTCGATCGTGCGGAGCAGCGCAGGGAGTGATCCCCACTGGTGGTTGACGCCCGGTTGCGACCACGGGCCGCTGACCTGTAGGTAGTCCCGCAGGTACGAGACGTGGTCCCCGGCCGCTTGCGTGTCGTCCTCCGTCTGCATCACGACCGTCGACTCCCAAAACGGGCTCTTGGACAGCGCCTCCACGATCAGGCCGACGGCGTAGTCGTTGTCCGCGACCATAGACGCCGGCGTCGGACTGCCCGGGTTGGTGCCGAGCGTGTGGTTCACCGGCAGGCTCATGTAGATGAAGTTCGGCATCACGTCTTCACCGCTGTCGTGCATCACTTGCGTCCAGTGTGCGAGGTTGAACTCCGGCGGCAGCGTCCGCCCTTCGCAGTTCGCGTTGTCACTCGTCGTCTGCACGTTGTCCGAGTTGCCGGTGATGAACTGCGCTGCACGGCACGTGTCGAAGTAGCCGATGTCGCCGTCCTTCCAATGCGGCGCCTTGTACGCGCTCATGTCGCCCGACTCTCGCGCGGTCGACTCGCCGTAGATGGCCATCGTCAACGGACTTCCCGGCGTGTCCGCCGGGCCTGGAGGCACCGCTCCCGCACGCTTGAATGCCTCGAAGATGTAGCCGCCCTCCGGATCTTGTAACTCGTCCTCGGCGGCGCCGATCGCCGCGCCGGTCTCGCCCGGCAAGCGCGGCCGCAGCTGATCGCCGCCGCCCCGGTTGCCGCGAAGACCCTGGTCGTACTCCACGCCCCACGTCTTCTCGTTGTGGTCGGTCGCAACCGCGCCCGACGTCCACGAGTGGCCGGTGACCGACACCTCGCCGTCCGAGAAGAAGCGGTCGCCCGTGCTGTACCGGCCGGCCAGCGCGTGGTGGTTCGGCGTGACCGGTTCGCCATAGAGGAGGAAGCTGGGATCGGCATCGAAGCCGTCTGACGGCGAGAGGTCGCCGAAGTACTGATCGAACGTCTTGTTCTCGGTGACGATGTAGACGACGTGATGGATCGGTGATCGGGTCAATTCATCCGTGGGTCCCGCAGCGCTCGGCCGCGGTGTCATCGTCGCGACCATCGCCGCTCCTACGACCACGGCGAGAGCGCCGAGCCGACGACGCCTCGAGCGCATCGTCGCCGCGGCCACGAGGAGCAAGCCGCCAACGATCAACCAGTCCGACTCGCCTCCAGTACGGGCGAGTGGGGCTCGTTGCTTGGGGTACACCCCTGAGCCGCCGGGAAGGAACGCTGCCGCGGGGCACAGCACCTCCGACACACGAATGCCCGGAGGCGGCTTGCACCCGTCGACGGTCTGTTCATCGAGTCGATCGTTGACGCGCACGTCGTCGGTCCATGCGTCGTGCTTTGCGGCATCGACGGGAAGATCGATCACGCTCAACGACCCCTTGATCGGATCGCCATTGCCACCGACACTGAGGTTCACGCCGGAGAGTTGCCCGCTGCCCTTCGCATTGGCGACCCACAACCGGTAGTCGTCGGCGGCGCCCGTGACGAGCAGCGCCGACGGGTACCACCCCGTGGGGATGTACTCCGGTGTGCCCGCGAAGCGCGCGCCGGACTCACCGTCGAGGATCTCGATGGCGTTCAGGCCGGCCAGCGCGACGAACAGTGTCGAACCGTCGGGCGAGAGCGCCAGGGCATTCGGGTGGGCGCCGACGGGCACGCCGCTCAAGGGTCGTACGGATTCAGTCGCCTTCACGACTGGCGTGCTGCTGCCGCCGACGTCGACGACCGAGATCGAGTCGTCGTTCGAGTTGGCGACGAACAACGTCTCACGGTCGGCGCTGAGCTGCAGCGCCGTGGGGTGATGACCGACGGTGACAAACGACGTCTCGACCGCGTTGGCGGGATCGGACACGTCGACGACCGACACCGTGCCTCCTTTCATCGCGCCGCGGCCGCTTTCATCGGCCCAGTTCGCCACGTACAGCCGTTGGCGAATCGGATCGAGCGCGAGCGCAAACGCGTCGAGCCCCACCGGCACACGGCGGAGCACCTTGGGCGACAAGCCGCTCTTGTCGATGACCGTCACGCGTCCGCATGCGACCTGTCCGGACGGGCACGCGGTGGTGTCAGTGGTCCCCGTCGCCTCGCTCAAGGTCCCCGAGACGTAGAGGAGGTCGCCATCGAGCAGCGTCTGGCCGGGATAGCTCGTGACCCGAACACCGTTGACCGCATCCGCACCCGGAGTCGCGGCGAGCACGTCGCCGCCGACGGCGTCGACGGCAGCATCCGATGGGAACGGGACGGCCTCGGTGAACGTGACCGGCGCGGCCACTCCCCCGGTGAGCAGGAACTTGAACAGCCGGTCCGCATTGCCGCCGGCCGCGAAGACGTGCCCGTCACTCGCCGCAGCCACGCCGATGAACAGGTTTCCCGTCGGCGTCATCGTGTTCGTCAACGTGGTGGTGTCGATGACGTTCAGTGACTGAAAGCCGCCGCTGTTCGAGCTCACGAGCACGTGGGCTTCGTCCGGAGTCGCCGCGAGTCCGAGCGGGAGTTTGGAGACGGGGATCTGCGTGCCCGCCGGGGTGATGGCCCAGCCGGCGGGTGTCGACGCGGGGTCCACCGGCGGGGCCGGCTCGGCGGCCATCGCAGGCGCGGTGCCGCACAACACGGCGATTCCCAGTACGAGCGCGGCCGACATGCCGCGCCATCCCCTCAGTCGCATCGCCAACCCCCCAGCTGCGTGCCTGCGTGCTTGAGTGACCCTACGCCTTGCGCCGACCCGCCTTGGTCTCTGCCTCGTCGAGCAGCTTCTGCAGCTCGCCGTGCAGTTGCTCGGTGAGCTCCTTCACGGCGCGACGAGAGGTGCCGCCGCTCGCACGCGGCGCCGGCGGCTCGAGCGGCTGACCGACGACGAGGACGAGCTTCGTTGGATGGATCATCTTCGACCCCTTCGGCATCGCCGCCTCGGAGCCGCCGATACCGACGGGCACGATCGGCACGCCCGTCTTGGCTGCGACATACGCGGTGCCGTCGAACAGCTCTTGCACCGTCGGGCCTGACTGGCGTGTGCCCTCGGGAAACATGACGAGTGGCTGACCCGACTCGATGACGGCGATCGAGGTGCGTAGCGCTTCGCGGTCGGCCGCCCCGCGGTGCACCGGAAACGCGCCGAGCGCGTGGAAGAACGGGTTGAGGATCGTGAACTTGAAGATCGAGTCCTTGCCCATGTAGCGCATGCGCCGCGTGGTGACCAGGGAGACCAGCGCGAAGTCGATGTTCGACCGGTGCACCGGAGCGAGGATGAACGGACGATCGCGCGGGATGTTCGAGCGGCCGATCACCTTGATGCGCCCGAACGCTTTCGCCACGCCGAGGATGAGCGCGCGGACGAATCGATACAGCGCGACCTCCCACCAGCGCTGGCGTTCACCGATGGCCATCGAGCCTCGTCAGTACTTCGTCGACGACCTCGTCGATCGTGCGGTCGGTGGTGTCGACCAGCACAGCATCGGCGGCCGCGGCCAGCGGGCTGTGGTCGCGTCCCTGGTCGAGCGCGTCGCGCCGGGCCAGGTCGGCGGCGACCGTCTCGTAGTCGAGCTCGGTCACCTCGAGGGCGCGTCGCTGTGCTCGTGCCTCGGCGGCGGCCGTCAAGTACACCTTCAGAGCCGCATCTGGGAACACGACCGTGCCGATGTCGCGACCCTCGATCACGCCGCCCCCGTGCGCGGTGGCCCACTCGCGTTGGCGTCGCCGCAGCTCGTCCCGTACGCCGGGGTTGGCCGCCACGATGCTGACGGCCCGGGTCACCTCAGGGCCACGGATCTCGACTGTCGCGTCGACGCCATCGACCGAGACGTGTTCGAGCGTGACCTCGAGCGCGAGATCGCGCGTGAGGGCGGCGACCTTGTCGTCGTCGTCGGGATCGATGTTCCGCCGTAACGCCGCGAACGCCACGGCCCGATACATCGCGCCAGTGTCGAGGTACGACAGCTGCAAGCGCTCGGCCAACCGGCGCGACACCGTCGACTTGCCGGAGCCCGCGGGCCCGTCGATGGCGATCACGAGCATGGCCCGACGCTACCGAAGCTGGTCGAGGGCGTCGAAGTAGCTAGGGAACGTCTTGGCGACGCACTGCGGGTCTTCGATCTCGATACCCCGCACGCGTAGCCCGATGAGCGCAAAGGCCATCGCCATGCGATGGTCGTCGTAGGTGCGGATCCGCGCTGGTCGCACTGCGCCTGGGGTGATCGTGAGCCCGTCGTCGTGCTCCACCGCTTCGATGCCGCAGCGCCGCAATTCGGTGATGAGGTCGCCGATGCGGTCGCTCTCCTTCTTGCGAATGAACCCCACGCCGGTGATCGTCGTGGGCGAGTCGGCGAACACCGCGACCGCCGCCAGGGTGGGCACCATGTCGGAGAGATCGCGCAAATCGACGTCGACGCCGCGGATCGTCCCGGTGCCCCGCACGGTCGTGCGGCCGGCCTCACGGTCGACCGCCGCACCCATCGACTCGAACACGTCGACGACGCGGAGGTCGCCCTGCAGCGATGACGTGCCGAGGCCCTCGACGGTCACCCGTCCACCACCGAGCACCGCCGCCGCGAAGAAGTACGACGCCGCCGACGCGTCCGGCTCGATCGCATACGTGCGTGCGGTGCTGAATGCCTGCATCACCGCGCGCGTCATGTCCACATACGGCTGCGACACAAGCGCAGTCGTGACGTCGACGTCGAAGCCGGCCAGGAGAAGCCCCGACACGAACTGGCTCGACACATCTCCCGACACGGATACAGGCCCACCACCTACGCCGGTGGTCTCGATGACGACGGGCAGGCAGCCGGGCTCCCCCAGCTCCTCGACCCGGATCCCGAGCGCTCGCAACGCGTCCAAGGTCGGTCGCATCGGGCGGCGACGCATCGGTGGGGCGGCATCGATCTCGAACCGTCCGTACCCCGTCGCCGCGAGTGGGGTGATGAAACGAGCCGTGGTGCCGGAAAGCCGCACATCGAGCAGCGCCTCGGTGGCCGGGATCACACCGCCGCGACCGTGGACCGTGATACGCGCTCCGTCCACCTCGATGTCGATGCCGAGCGCCCGGATGCAGTCGACCATCGCCTCGGTGTCGTCGGCCCACAACGCTCCCTCGAGCACGCTCGTGCCGTCGGCCCGGGCGGCACAAACGAGTGCTCGGTTGGTGACGCTCTTCGAGCCCGGAACGACGACAGTGGCATCGGGCGGTCGAGCGAGGGGCTCGACGGTCAGTGCGTCGGTCATTCGAGGGTTCGGACCGCCGGCCGGTAGCCACGCGCAATGAGTCCACCGTGGAACCGCTCCATGCGATCGACAGGTACGAGCAGGATGAGCACGCCTCTGTCGCCTTCGCTGGAGTGCGCGATCTCGAGGTCGGCGATGCTCACGTCGAGTTCCGCCGCCAACGTCGTGACGTCCGCGAGGACTCCGGCCCGGTCGGGCACCGGGACACGGACCTCGCACAGCTCCTCGAGGTGCGTGATCCGTGACGGGAGGTTGCGCCGCGCGACATGGGCTCGTTCGAGCACGTTGAGGAGTCCCTCACGGTCGGCCTTGTCGACGATGTCGCGCATGTCGGTGAGCCCCGAGATGAGCCGGTCGAGCATCTCGACGATCGCGGTGCGGTTCTCCGCGCAGATGTCGGGCCAGATGCCGGGATGCCCGGCGGCGATCCGGGTCATGTCGCGGAATCCGCCAGCCGCCAATCGCAACAGCGCGCGGTGTTCGTCGGCCCGCTCGTCGGCAAGGTGCATGAGCGTGGCCGCGGTGAGATGAGGAACGTGGGACACGACCGCGACGAGCGTGTCGTGGCGCTCGGGCGAAAGCGCGACGACGTCGGCCCCGAACGACGTGACGGTGGAGCGAATCGTGGCGAAGGCTTCGTCGTCGGTCCTCGCTGTCGGCGTCAGCACCCAGACGGCGCCTTCGAACACGTCAGCGTCGGCGCCTTCGATGCCGTCCTGCTCGGACCCGGCCATCGGATGTCCGCCGACAAACCGCGGATCGTCGACGGCTTCGAGCACCGATCCCTTCACACTGCCGACATCGGTCACGTACCCCTTGGTGGCATCGAGCGCTTGGCGGGCCGCCGCAGGAATCGACTGCACCGGCACCGCCACGAACGTGATCGAGGCGGCGGGGTCGATGCCGACCTCGTGCAATGCACCGAGCTCAAGCGCCCGTTCGGCGCGCGCTGGATCGGCGTCGGTGCCGGTGACGTGCCAGCCCAGCCCGCGGAGCGCGAGGCCGATCGATCCTCCGATGAGGCCGGTGCCGATGATGTTGGCGCGCTGCTCAGCCATCCGTTACTCGGGCAGGTCGTCGCGCAGGCCTCTCGCGCCTTCGAGGTAGACGTGATGCAGCTCGGGACGGGTGCGTTCGGTGTTCAGGTGCACGAGCACGCGGATGCACATCGGTGTCGCACCCTCGATGTCGAGCTCACGTGCACAGATGAGCGGCACATCGCCCAGGCCGAACTTGCGCGCCGCGGTCGCGGGGAAGATCGAGTGGATGTCGTCGGTCGCGGTGAACACGATGCTGATGAGGTCGTCGTGATCGATCGTGTTGCGCTCGAACAACTCGGTGAGGAGCCCCAGCATCCGTTCGGTGATGTGGTCTGGCTCGTCGACGTCGATCGTGGTCGCGCCGCGAAGTGCTCGAACCACGGGAGGCATCGTCAAAGAGTACCGGGTGCGGTCTCGCTGCCCGCGGCCCGTTCCAGGGCTCTGACCTCGTCGATCGCCAGCAAACGCCACTCCCCCGGTGCCAGCGAACGGTCGGCCAGCGGGCCGATGCGCGTGCGTACCAGCCGAATCACCGGATGGCCCACGGCGTCACACATCCGCCGCACTTGCCGCTTGCGGCCTTCGTGGATCGTGATGCGCACCAGGGTGCGCTCGACGAGCGTGACCTTTGCCGGCGCGGTGAGACCGTCGTCGAGCTCCACGCCCTCGCGCAGCCTCCGCAGCTCGCCGCGCGTCGGGCTGCCCTCGACCTCGACGAGGTACTCCTTCTCGACGCCGAACTTCGGGTGCGCCAGCCGCTGCGCGAGATCGCCGTCGTTCGTGAGCAACAGCAACCCTTCGGTGTCCTGATCGAGCCGGCCGATCGGGAACACGCGCGGCTCGGGGGGTACGAGCTCGGTGACGATCGGACGACCGTGCGTGTCTGCCGCGGTCGTGACCACGCCGGCCGGCTTGTTCAGCAGGTAGTAGACGAGCCCCGGTTGGGTGCCGATGCGCACGCCGTCGACGTCGATGTGGTCGGTCTCGGCGCTGGCTTTGTCGCCGAGGGTCGCGACTCGGCCGTTGATCGTGACCGAACCGGCCTCGATCAGCTCCTCGCAGTGCCTCCGGCTACCGAGCCCTGCGCGGGCCAGGATCTTCTGAAGCCGTTCAGTCTCCGGGGACATCAAGAGAATCTGGCAGCAATCCCTGCTCCAGCGCCTCGACGATCTCCGCGCCGGGCACGAACTGTCCGAGCGGAGGCAGGTCGTCCAGCGAGTCGAGCCCCAATCGCTCGAGGAACAGCGTCGACGTGCCGTACATGATCGCGAGTCCGGGCCCGGGATCGCGCGAGGTCTCTTCGATGAGGCCGCGATGCTGCAGAGTGCGCATGACGGCGTCAACGTCGACGCCTCTGATCGCCGATACCTGACCGCGACTCACCGGCTGCTTGTAGGCCACGATCGCCAGCGTCTCCAGCGCGGCGGCCGACAGACGGGCCGACTGCCCGTCGAGCACGAACCGCTCGACGTAGGCGGCAAGGTCGGGATGGCTCTGGAACCGGTAACCGCCTGCGATGCGTACGAGCACGAACCCGCGGTCGTCGGCTTCGTAGGCCTCAGCCAGCTCCGAGCAGAGCTCGTCGACGCGGGCGCCCGGCAACTCGAGGAGCTGTGCGAGCAGATGCGTCTCCACCGGTTGCTCGGCGACCATGAGGATGGCCTCGATGGCGCGCTTGTTGTCATCCGTCATAGCTGTCCATGGTGGCCATGGCTCGCATCCAACCGCCTTCTTCGGCGGTGTCGAGCTCGCCGCCGATCCATGTGATGGTGATGTCGCCGAAGCTCGTGAGCTGGTCGAGGTCGATTAAACCTTGCTTGTACAACTCGAGGACCGCGAGGAAGCGCACGACGATCTCGAGCCGTTCGACCAGCGAGCCTGTGAGCTCGCGGAACGTCATGCGGCCGGTGCGAGGCAGTTCGTCGAGCAGCTCCTCGACGGCGTCAGTGACGCTCGCGCGGATCGGGGCGACGTGATCGAGGTCGACGCGCGGTAGTGGCTTGGGTGTGAGGGCTCGGATGAACGCGGCGCGCACGTCTTCCGCGGTGACGCCGTCGAGAAGGTCGGGCGCGAGCTCGAGGAACCGATCTTCGAGCCCCGCGGTGCGCGGGTACGAGCGCCCGGCGGCGGCGGACAGCCGGCTGAGAGCCGTGGCCGCGTCTTTGAACGTCTTGCACTCGAGGAGGCGAACGAGCAGCAGCTCGCGCTCCTCCCAGAGTGCGAGTTCGTCGTCGAGATCGACGTCGTCGTCACCGGGCAGGAGCCGCTTCGACTTGAGCTCGAGCAGCGTGGCCGCGATGAGGAGGAACTCGGTGGCGACGTCGAGATCGAAGACCTCGAGCTTCTCCAGCTCGACGAGATAGGCGTCGACGATGCGAGACAGGCTCACCTCGTAGAGGTCGACCTGCTCTCGGAGGATCAGGTGCAGGAGCAGGTCGAACGGGCCCTCGAAGACCTCGGTCGACACCTCGTACGCCACGACTGGCAAGGCTAACGGCGCTGGCCGAGATGCTCGTGCACCCTAGAGTCGAGCGCCATGGCACGGGTCTTCTCCGGGATGGCACCCAGCGGCGACGCGACGCTCGGCAGCCTGCTGGGTGCGCTGCGGCACTGGGTCGCGGTCCAGAACGTGGACGCCTACTACTGCGTCGTCGACCTCCACGCCCTCACCGTTCCTCAAGACCCGGTGGAGCTGCGCGGCCGGACGCTCGAGCTCGCGACGGTGTTCCTGGCTGTCGGACTCGACCCCGAGGTCTCGACGCTGTTCGTGCAGAGCCACGTGCATGAACACGCCGAGCTGGCCTGGCTGATGGAGTGCACCGCCGCATTCGGCGAGCTGAGCCGGATGACGCAGTTCAAGGACAAGTCGGAATCACGCGACTTCGTTTCCGCCGGGCTGTTCACGTATCCCGCGCTGATGGCGGCGGACATCCTCCTCTACGACACCGAGGAGGTTCCCGTGGGCGACGACCAGCGTCAGCACGTGGAGTTCACCCGCGACGTGGCGGAGCGATTCAACAGCCGGTACGGCCCGACCTTCACGGTGCCGAAGGCGGTCATCGCTCCCGTGGGAGCCCGGGTGATGGACCTCCAAGATCCGACGCGGAAGATGTCGAAGTCGGACGACGCGGTCGGGGGCACGATCTTGTTGCTCGAAGATCTCGGGTCGGTCTCGAAGAAGATCAAGCGAGCGGTGACCGGCACTGATTACGACCCGGCACTACCCGGAGCAAAGAATCTGTTGTCGATGTTGAGCGCAGCAACCAACGAGCCGATCGAGTCTCTGGCCTCGCGCTACACCCAATATGGTCCGCTGAAGAGCGATACGACCGATGCGGTCGTCGCGCTCCTCGAACCGATCCAGCAGCGCTACCGCGAGCTGTCAGCCGATCCCGCTGCGGTGGCCAAGACGCTGCAGCACGGCGCGGAGAAGGCCCAAACCGTGGCCTCGACCACGCTCCGCCGGGCCCGCGCGAACATTGGATTACTCGACCGATGAAGACCGCGCTCGAGATCTTGCTGTTCGCGTTCGGCTACCCGGCCGCGATCATCGTGATCTTCCGCTTCGTGCCCGTCGTGCGCGAACGCCGCACGCGCTGGTTCGTGATCCACGAGCTAGGCGTCGCCGCGATCGTCGCCGGGCAAGCGCTCGTGGGAAGCGCGCAGGGCGTGATCATCAACGGCTCCTGGGGCGTCATCGCCGCCATCTGGTACGCCCTCGGCCCCAGACTCAGTCGTCGTCGCAGTCCTTGAGGACCTGGGCGAGCTCCGGTTCGACCGTCCACTGATCGGCGGGCTTGTGGTGTTCGCGGGTCCAGGCTTCCGTGAGCGGATCGCTGCCGGCCATGCCGAGGAGATCGCCGCCGAGCTCGGGATGGAGCAGGTACAAACCGACGCGGCGAGTGAAGCCACGGCTGTTCATCCACGCTCGTGCGTGTTCGCGGCCGACGAGCATCCCGCACAGCGTGGCGATCACGCGGCCGTACGTTCGCAGCCCCGACTCGATCTTGCCGACGTCGTGCAGCAGTGCGGCGGCGAGCACCGGACGAGTGGCTTCGTGTCCGACGGAGCGCTCGACGTCATGGGCGACGGCGGCCGCGTGGCGCCGGTCGGGATTGCTCATGCGCTGCCAGAGCTGCACCTCGCCCGGCAATAGCTGCGACCGCGCCCAGTCGTCGTCCGACTTCTTGGGTCCGCCGGGACGCAGTGACCCGACGAACCGTCGGGCAAGGTGGGCCCACATCGTGCGGAGCGGCAGAGTCAGGCGTGGTCGATGCAGTGGCGAGCGGCGGGCATCGCCTCGAGACGAGGCTCGGCGATCTCCTTGCCGCACGTCTCGCACTTGCCGAAGTCGCCATTCTCGAGCTTGCCGAGGGCGCGCTTCACGTCCGCCAGTTGATCGCTCAGCGAGGCGACCAGCATGCGGTTCTCCCCTTGCTCCGCCGCGACCTGGCCGGAGTCGGCGAAGTTCTCGTCGAACGACATGCCCTTGTCGCCGGCGCCGAGATCCTCGAGCTGGTGCTGCAACGAGGCGCGTTCGCTCTCCAGCTGCGAGCGAAAAGAATCGAGTGCTGTCTGCCCCGGCATCCGGAAGAGGCTACCTGTTCACGGCTCCGGGGATACCTGCTGCCCTCGGATGAGCCTCCTGGTACACCTGCCAGAGCCGCTCGGTGCTGACCTTCGTGTACACCTGCGTGGTCGAGATCGACACGTGGCCTAGGAGCTCCTGCACGGCGCGGATGTCGGCTCCGTGATCCAACAGGTGGGTCGCACAGGAGTGCCGGAGTACGTGTGGGCTGAGGCGAGCGCCGAGCCCGGCGCGATCACCGTGCTTCTTCACGACGAGCCAGGCACCAGCGCGTGTGAGTCGTCCGCCCCTGGCGTTGAGGAACACGGCCTCCGTGTCACCGCGCCGCGCCCACCGTTCGGGCTCGAGCTCGGGCCGTCCGGCATCGAACCACGCGGCCAACGCCCGGATCGCCGGCCGCCCGAGCGGCACGATCCGCTCCTTGGCCCCCTTGCCGAACGCCCGCAGCAATGCGCCGTCGAGGTCGACGTCGGCCAGCGACAGACCGACGAGCTCGGAGATGCGGATGCCCGTGCCGTAGAGCACCTCGAGGATGGCTCGGTCGCGTTGGCTGACTGGGTCGTCGCCGACGACCCCGTCGATGAGCTCGCTGACCTCGTTCTCGGTCAGCGCCTTCGGAAGTCCCGCCGGTACACGCGGGGCTTCGACGCCGGCGGCCGCGTCGACGGCCGTCACGCCCTCGTCGGCCAGGAAGTGGTGCAACGAACGCACGGCAACCGACGCCCGAGCGACCGACGCAGGTGCCTTGCCTTGCTTACGGAGGTGCGTGATGTACGCAGCGATGTCAGCCGCGCCGACTGCGGTCAGCTCGACCGAGCGCTTCGCGATCCACTCGATGTACGAGCGCAGGTCACGGCGATACGCGGTCAGCGTGTTCACCGATCGGCCTCGTTCCACCGCCAACCAAGTGAGGAACTCCTCGGCCTCGATCGGCAGATCGGTCATCCTTGATGCATCCGTTCGCGCGCAAGCGTCAGCGCGATGATGGACTTCGCGTCGACGAGCTCACCCGCGGCGATGAGGTTCGGCACCTCGTCGAGCGACACGTACTCGATTGTCATCGCCGACTCCTCGGGACCCACAGGAGCGCGCTGGCCTTCGGTGATGCCTGTCGCGAGGTACGCGAAGGAGTGCTCATCGCAGAACCCTGGCGAGTTGTAGAACTCGCCGAGCAGCTCCATGTGCTCGGCGAGCAGGCCGACCTCCTCCTCGAGCTCGCGACGAGCCGTGACCGCGGGCTCCTCGCCGTCGACATCGCGCTTACCCGCGGGAATCTCGAGTAGATCGGCGTCGATCGCCGCCCGGAACTGGCGTACGAGCACCGCGCGCCCGTCGTCGAGCACGGCGACCACCGACACCGCGCCGGGATGATGCACGATGTCCCGCTTGAAGCGGGCGCCGTCGGGTGCCTCGAACTCCACCTCGCCCAGCCAGATCGAGTGCGCCCTGAACAGCTCGACCTCGCCGAGCCTCTTGAATGCCGGCAACTACGGAACCGTGATCGTGGTCTCGAGGTCGTCGTGCAGGAACAGGTGCGGGTTGCGACCCTCCGCCCGAGCCAGCGCCGCGCCGATGAATTCGCGGAACAACGGTGCCGGGCGATCGGGCCGGCTCTTGAACTCGGGGTGCGCTTGGGTGCCGACCCAGAACGGATGACCAATGAGTTCGACGAACTCCACGAGCCGACCGTCGGGTGACATCCCGGACGGCCACAGCCCCGCTTCTTCGAACTTGGCCTTGTACTTGTTGTTGAACTCGTAGCGATGACGGTGGCGTTCTGACACCACCCGCTCGCCGTAGGCCCGCTCGACGATCGAGCCGGGCGCGAGCTCTGCGAAGTACGCGCCGAGCCGCATGGTGCCGCCCTTGGCCGTGACGTCGCGCTGGCTCTCGAGCAGATCGATCACCGGGTGCGGCGTCTGCGGATCGAACTCGCTCGTGTTGGCACCGGCGAGTCCGCACACGTTGCGGGCGAAGTCGACGGTCATCACGTGCAGCCCGAGACACAAACCGAGGCACGGGATGCCTTGCTCGCGTGCGTAGCCCGCCGCCGCGATCTTGCCTTCTCCGCCGCGCTCGCCGAACCCGCCCGGGATCACGATGCCGTCGAGGTCGCGGAGACGACCCGCCGCGAGCAGGCCTTCCACCTCTTCGGCTTGGATCCAGTCGATCTCCACCGCGGCACCGTGGTGGAATCCTCCGTGCTTCAGCGCTTCGACCACGGACAGGTAGGCGTCGAGCAGGCTGACGTACTTGCCGATGAGCCCGATGCGCACCGGCTTCTCGGCGGCCTCGACGCGATCGACGAGCGCTTCCCACGCGCTGAGGTCGGGCGGGTCGTCGGGCAGACCGAGATGAGCGCACACGACGCGGTCGAGCCCTTCGTCGTGGAGCACGAGCGGGATCTCGTAGATGTTGCGGGCGTCGGCGGCATTGACCACGGCATCGACCGGTACGTCGCAGAGATTCGAGATCTTGCGCTTCAGCGCGTCGGACAAGGGGCGATCGCTGCGGCACACGATGGCGTCGGGCTGGATGCCGCGAGAGCGCAACTCGGTGACCGAGTGCTGCGTCGGCTTCGTCTTCTGCTCGCCCGAGGGGCCGATGAACGGCACCAGCGTGACGTGCAGGTAGCAGACGTTCTCGCGGCCGACGTCGAGGCGGAACTGCCGTATGGCCTCGAGGAACGGGAGGATCTCGATGTCGCCGACCGTGCCTCCGATCTCGGTGATGACGACGTCGACCTCATCCGCGGCGAGCCGAGTGATGCGGCGCTTGATCTCGTCGGTGATGTGAGGGATCACCTGCACGGTCTTGCCGAGATAGTCGCCCCGGCGTTCGGCCGTGAGCACCGCTGAATAGATCGAGCCAGTCGTGGCGTTGGAGTCACGCGAGAGTCGCTCGTCGACGAACCGTTCGTAGTGGCCGAGATCGAGGTCGGTCTCGCCGCCGTCGTCGGTCACGAACACCTCGCCGTGTTCGAACGGGTTCATCGTGCCCGGATCGACGTTGATGTACGGGTCGAGCTTCTGCATCGTGACCCGGAGCCCGCGCAACTTGAGGAGACGACCGAGCGATGAGGCGGTGAGTCCCTTACCCAGGGAAGAAGCCACGCCACCCGTTACGAATATGTGTTTCGTCACGGGAGACCACCATATCGCGCAAGCGTGCCCATCCCGGGGGATGGTTTGGGCATAGCGTTCGGCGGCAGCGAGAGGTGGGGGTAGGGCCTGTGGCGGATGAACCGAACTTGAGCTCGGAGACGATCGAGGAACTCAGGCCGCGCGAAGGCGATCAGATCCGTGAGGCGAACAAGGCAACAAAGGCTCTGAGAGGCTGCGGAGTTCCCACGATCGTCGCCGTGGTCGTTGCTCTCGTAGCCGCGGGTACCGTCCTCGCCATACTCGCCGGAGGCGACGACGACGAGGAGAGCACGGCCACCTCAGAGTCCACATCGTCGTCTTCATCGTCGAGTGCTGTCGCGGCCGCACCGCCCGAGCCGGTCGCGCCGGCGGCGGCGCCGGGCTCGGGGCCGTGCGCGCAGTACCACGTGACGGGGACGTGGACGATCGACCAGGGCGGCGGCTACACGCCGACGGTCTCGCTCCGGCAAACCGGGACGAACCTGACTGGAGAGTTCGTCCTGTCGGATGCGGAAGCGCAGGGCGCGAACGTCGTGTCACCGTCCAACCCGGTCACCGGCTCGCTCACCGGCGACCAACTCGTATTCGTCGCGTCACAAGCGAAGAAGGACGGATCGAAGAGCGAGGGCGAGTACAAGGGCACCGTGACTGAAGCGGGTATCGCCAACGGCACTGCGAGAGACAAGGCAGTGTCGGGCGGGGGTTCGGTGCCGTGGACGATGACCGGCGGCACGTTCACGTGCGTCAAGCGCGCGTGATCTGAGACCGCGCCGCCGCGAGCAGTTCGGCGGCATGCTCACGAGCGGTGCCACTGTCGGGTGAGCCAGAGAGCATGCGGGACAGCTCGATGACACGGTCATCGTCTGCAAGCGCGGCCGCAGTCGCAGTCGTGGTGGTGCCGTCATCGTGCTTCGTCACCGCCACCTGCGTGGTCGCGTACGCCGCCACCTGTGGGAGGTGGGTCACGACGAGCACCTGACGGTCGGCGGCGAGTTGCGCCAGCGCGTGACCGACGGCGGTCGCGGCCTGCCCACCGATGCCGGCGTCGACCTCGTCGAACACCAACGTCGGCGGTCCGCTGTCGTCGCGGGTGCCGAGCAGCACGAGACGGAGCGCGAGCATCGCCCGGGCCAGCTCGCCGCCGGAGGCCACCTTGGTCAGTGGAAGTTGCGGCGCTCCCGGATTCGCAGCGAGCAGGAAGGCAACGTCGTCGCCTGGATCTGTATCGCCGACGGACAGGCCGACGGTGGCGTTCGCCATCGCGAGTGCGGTGAGGTGCCCCTGCACCTCCTCGGCCATGCGAGGCGCGTTGGCGCGTCGAGCTTTGGCCACCTTGCGTGCGGCCGCAGCGATGGCGTCCTTCGCCGCCGCACGCTCACGATCCAGCTCGGCGGCCCGGACATCGTGGGTCTCGAGCTCGACCAGACGCTGGCGGGTCTCTTCGGCAAACGCCATGACGTCGGCCAGCGACTCGCCGTACTTGCGCCGCAGGTCGAACAGCAGATGTCGCCGATCACGCACGGCCGACAACCGCTCGGGATCGTCGTCGATTTGCTCGCCCAGTGCACGCAGCTCGGACGCGGCATCCGAGAGCTCCGCCGCGGCGGCGCGCAACCGTTCATCGATCGCGCTGAACGGCGCACGCTCGGCCAGGCTCGACACCGCCGCGCCGAGCGAGTCAACCGCACCCCCGTCGCCGGCGAGCGCCTCGACAGCGGCCGCGGCAGCCTCTTGGTGCGCCTGTGCGTTGGTGAGCGTGTCCTCCTCGACGGACAAGCGGTTGTCCTCGTCCGGATCGACGATCGCTGCCGCATCGAGCTCGTTCACCTGGAAGCGCACGAGATCGAGCTCGCGCGCTCGGGATCGTTCGTCGCCGCCGAGCTCGTCGAGTAGTGCCTCGACGCGGGTCAGCTCTCGCCGAGCGTCGTGGAGCGCGCTGAGATCAATTCGACCGAAGTGATCGAGCGCACCACGCTGGACAGCCGGCGAAAGGAGTGACTGGTGCTCGTGCTGGCCGTGGAGGTCGACGAGCCGTGCGCCCCACTCACTCAGTGCGGATGCGGGTGCCAGGCGGCCGTTGACGTAGGCGCGGGAGCGTCCGACGGCGGGTACGACGCGCGCCAGCACGACCTCCTCGTCATCGACGACGAATCGACCTTCGATCGTGGCCTCGTCAGTCCCGGGGCGCACGAGTGCGGCGTCGGCCTTGCCGCCCACCAGCAGCTCCACCGCCTCGACCAGCATCGTCTTGCCGGCACCGGTCTCCCCCGTCAGTGCCGTCATGCCGGCGCCCAGCAGCAGCCGCAGGTCGGCGATCACTCCCAGATTGCGAACGCTGAGCTCGATCAGCATCTCGTGGTGATCCCTACCGATCCGACAGGCCGAACTTCGCCTTGAGGATGCGGTGGAAGTTGTTGCCGCCGAAGCGGACCAACTTCGCGGGGATCGACGCCGCTGTGCACTCGACGGCCTGTCCGTCGGTGAGCTCGCCGAGGTGGCGCCCATCCACCGACACCGTGGCGGGCCGGTGCCCGTCGACCTCGAGGCGAACCGTGGCCTCGGGTGCGAGCACCATCGAGCGGTCGAACAGCATGTGCGGCGACACCGGCGTGACGACCATCGCGCGGTGCGCTGGGTCGACGATCGGGCCGCGCGCCGAGAACGAGTACGCGGTCGAGCCTGTCGGTGTCGCGATGATGAGCCCGTCGGCGGCGTACGTGGTGAAGAACTCACCGTCGAGTGAGAGCTTCAAACGAACCGTGCGACCGGTCGGTGTCTTCTCGATCACGCATTCGTTCAGCGCGAGCGTCTGCAAGGAGCTGGCGACGCGCACGTCGAGCATCATGCGTTCCTCGATCCGGTGCTCGCCGTTGAAAACGCGGTCCAGCGCGGTGAACAGGTCCGATGGCTCGACCTCGGTGAGGTAGCCGAGCTGGCCGACGTTCACGCCGAGCACTGGCACGCCCTTCGCGGCGACGAGATCGACGGTGCGCAACATCGTGCCGTCGCCACCGAGGCTGATCGCGAGGTCGCATCCATCAGGCAGCACCTCGTCGGACACTCCGAGGTCGGCGCGATCGATCAGTGCGGCGTCCTCCGTGGGGAGACGCACTTCGTGGTGGCGCTCGGCCAGCCAGCCAACCGCTTGCGACGCCAGCGCGTGGGCCTCACTGCGCTCGTGGTGCACGAGGATGGCGATCGTTCCCATCAGGCCTCGCTCGTGCGCGCGTGCAACAGGAGCTCCACGTTGCCGTCGGCCCCCTTCAGCGGCGACTCCATCGTCCCCATGATGGCCGCACCGAGCTCGGTCAGCGCGCCGGACACCTCCTCGAGCACACGAGCGTGCACCTCGGGGTCACGGATCACGCCGCGTCCCCGGGCGGCCTCGGCCCGCCCGGCCTCGAACTGGGGCTTCACGAGCAGCACGAGGTCAGCTCCCGGCGCGGCGCACGCGAGCAGCGCGGGCGCGACCGTGCGCAGCGAGATGAACGAGAGGTCGGCGACCACGAGGTCGACCGTGCCCCCGATCGCGGCGGCGTCGAGCGAGCGGACGTTGGTGCGCTCGCGGAGATCCACCCGCTCGTCGCTCCGCAGCCGCTCGTGGAGCTGCCCGTAGCCGACGTCCACGGCCACGACCTGCCGGGCACCGCGTTGGAGGAGGCAGTCGGTGAACCCTCCGGTTGATGCGCCGGCGTCGAGGGCGCGTGCTCCGGTCACATCGATGCCGAATCCTTGGAGCGCCGCTGCCAGCTTGTCGCCCCCCCGGCTGACGTACGCCCGCGGGGGTCCTTCGACGACGATCGCGTCGGAGGCGGCCACCAGGCGGGCGGCCTTGTCGGCGATCGCGCCACCCACCATGACTCGTCGGGCGGCGATCGCCTCGACGGCGCGTTCGCGGCTGCTGACCAGCCCTCGCCGGACGAGCTCCGCGTCGAGGCGGCGCCGCGTGCTCGTCAGCTGCCTTGCTACGAAGCTGCGGTCTTCTTGGCCGCCGCCTTCTTGGCCGGCGCCTTCTTCTTCGCAGGAGCCTTCTTGGCGGCGGCCTTCTTCTTGGCCGGGGCCTTCTTGGCGGACTTGGCCTTCTTGGCCCGGAGCCCGGCGGGGCCAGGCAGCTGTCGCCGCAGGTCGTCGATCTGGCCCTGCAACTTGGTCGCGACATCCTTGGTGACGAACTCGGCGACCGCGAGCTGCTTGCGCACTTCGGCCTGCACCTGCTCCACGAAGCGTTCGGTGTTCTTGCGACTCCGATCGAGCACCTCGGCGACCATGGTCTGCGTCTGCTCGGCTTGGACCTCGCCGGCCTTCACGAGATCACGCACGATGGCCTCGGCCCGCTCGCGAGTCATCTGCGAGAACTGCATGCCGGCTTCGAGGTATCGCTTGAAAAGCTCGTTCTGGGGCATCCGCGAACTCTACCTGAGCTCGACCGGGTGCTTGCAAAAGTTCGCACGTGCACCCGCGCCAGTTGGGCATACCTTTCCCCGATGCTTCCGCTGGCGGACCGAAACCCCACGATGCGGGCGCCAGTGTTCACGGTGCTGCTCATCGGGATCAACATCGCGGTCTTCGTGTTCTGGCAGGGCGGCGGCACCTTCACCGCGACGGAGGACGCGGAGTTCACGTTCGAGCACGCGGCCATCCCGTGCGAGCTCATCGAGGGCCGTCCCGTGACCGACCTCGAAGTGCAGACCGGCAAGTGCGTGGACCGTCCACCGAGGTTCGCTCACGAACTGTTCCCGAGCAAAAACGTCTGGCTCGCGGCCGTCGTGTCCATGTTCATGCACGGCGGTTGGCTGCACCTGCTCGGCAACATGCTGTTCCTCTGGATCTTCGGGAACAACATCGAGGACCGGTTGGGCCCGCTGCGCTTCGTGCTCTTCTATCTCGCGGGTGGCGTCGTCGCGACGGCCGCGCAGGTCCTCTTCGACACCGGCAGCGTCATCCCTCTCGTTGGCGCGTCGGGCGCAATCGCCGCCGTGATGGGGGCCTACTTGGTGTGGTTCCCGAGAGCGCCGATTCTCACGTTGTTGCTCTTCTTCTTCGTCGAGGTGCCCGCCGGCATCTGGCTCACGATCTGGTTCGTGCTGCAGTTCTTCACGGGACCGAACAGCGGTGTCGCGTACATGGCGCACATCGGCGGCTTCGTGTTCGGTCTCGCGGTCGCGGCGGTACTGAGAAACACCGACTGGTGGCACCGTCGAGCTACGCCGGACTATCCGCTCATTCCGTAGCGGACCACCAAGCTCAGGAGGTCGGGCGCGACATCATCGGGCGTGGGCTCGACGAGGGCGACGTCGTTTGCCGTCACAACGCCGGTCAGCACGAGCGCGAAGCGGTAGCCGAGTGTGCGGGCGAACCGTCCATCGGTGTCGGGCCGGTCGCCGACGACGATGCCATCACCCTCGTCGAGGTGGGCCCGGACAGTGTCGGCCATCGGGGCGTACGGCTTGCCGGCCACGACGGCCCGGGCGCCGCTGGCGCGCTCGATGCCTGCGAGGATCGCGCCAGCTCCCGGGATCAAACCTTGCGGAGTCGGATAGGTGGCGTCGTCGTTGGTCGCGATGAGCCTCGCGCCCGCCCGCACCGCCGTGGAGGCGATCCGCATGCGCTCGTAGTCGAACTCGCGGTGGAACCCCACGAGCACGACATCGGGTTGCCCGTCGTCGACGATCACCGCACCGCGCTTCTCGAGCGCCTCGACGACACCGGGCCCACCGAACACGAGAGCACGCTCCCCTGCCGTGACGAGTGCTGCAGCCGCCATGGCCGACGTGATCACCGCGCCGGGGGCATGGATGCCGTGGCGTTCGAGTTTGCGCTCGTAGTCAGCAGTCGTCGGGTGCGAGTTGTTGGTGACGAAGACGACGGTCCCGCCCGACGCCTGCAGTCGCTGCACAGCCTCGGCCGCGCCGGGGATCGGCGTTTCCGCCAGCCAGACGACGCCGTCGAGATCGAGGACCCAATTCATCGCCTGCATAGGATGCACCGATGCCTCAGTTCGGTGCCTTCCCGGGCATCCGCTACGCCACCGACGATCTGGCGCTCGTCACCGCGCCGCCGTACGACGTGATCGACGACGAGGAGCGGGATGGCCTCGTCGCGCGTCATCCGCACAACGTCGTCCGCATCGACCTGCCTCGCGGCGGCGATGATCCGTATGGCGCGGCAGGAGCAACGTTCGCATCGTGGCAACGCGACGGCGTGCTCACGACCGACGAGCCGTCGCTGTACCTGTACCGGATGAGCGTTGACGGCGGGTCGACGCTCGGGGTGATCGGCACGCTCGGCCTGGAGCCGCCAGGCGAGGGCGACGTCCTCCCGCACGAGCACACGACCCCAAAGGCCAAGAGCGACCGACTCGACCTGCTCCGGACGACGACGGCGAACCTGTCGCCGATCTGGGGATTGTCGCTCGCGCACGGTTTGTCGAAGCTGCTCGATCCGGACGCCGCCGTGCCGCTCGGTCATTGGTTGGACGACGACGGCGTGGAGCATGAGCTGTGGCGCATCGACGACGACGACACCGTTGCGCGGATCGTCGAATCGGTCGGCGGCGCGCCGGTCGTGATCGCTGATGGACACCATCGCTACGAGACGTGCCTGGCCTTCGCCGCCGAGCGCTCCGACCTCCCAGGCGCCCACGCGACGCTCTGTTACGTGGTCGAGCTCGCGCCGGACCAACTCACCGTGCGCCCGATCCACCGGCTCCTGCGCGGCGTGTCCATCGTCGAGCTCGAGACCGCGCTGCGAACGGAATTCGAGCTCGACGTCGCCGAAGCGACGGGCCTCGCTCTCGTGACTGCCGATGCGACACGAGCGATGCGCCGGCTCGACGACGGTGACGACATCGACTCGATGGTCCTCGACCGCGCGCTTGCACATCTCGCGCCGCACGAGCTGACCTTCCAGCACGGGGTCGACAACGTCGAGCGGGCCGTGCGCAGCGGTGCGGCTGACGCAGGCGTCTTGCTGCGTCCGGTCACGGTGGAGCAGATCGCCGCGACCGCGCACGCCCGCGGCAAGATGCCGCCGAAGTCCACGTTCTTTTGGCCGAAACCTCGAACCGGAACGGTGTTCCGCTCGCTGGAGTAGAGCTAGATCGTCCAAGTGGCGCCGCTGTGCAGCAGCGCCCCGAGGTCGCCCGGCCCCTTCTGCTCGACGGCCGCCGCGAGTTGTTGCGATGTGGCCTCGACGTACTCGGGACGGGTCACCGCACGGAACACGCCGATCGGTGTCGGCTCGTACGGCCCTCGGGCCAAACGCGACAGGGTGAACGCGAGGCTCGGATCGTCACGCGACTCGTCGTGCACGAGGATCGCACCCTCACCGACGTCGGCGACCGATGCGATCCGCGGGTTGCCCTGCGTGTCGAGGGCAACGCATTTCTCGTTGTCGGCGCCGAACCGGATCGGCTCGCCGTGGCGCAACGGGATCAACATGTCGGCCCGCTGCTCCTTGCCGGTGACCTTCTCGAACGCACCGTCGTTGAACACGTTGCAGTTCTGATAGATCTCGACGAAGGCCGCGCCGCGGTGGTCGTTCGCGCGGCGAAACGTCTCGAGCATGTGGGCGCGATCCATGTCGTGGGTGCGCGCCACGAACGTGGCTTCGGCGCCCAGCGCCAGCGACAAGGGGTTGAACGGTGTGTCGAGCGAACCGAACGGCGTCGACTTGGTGACCTTGCCGACCTCTGAGGTCGGCGAGTACTGCCCCTTGGTGAGACCGTAGATCTGGTTGTTGAACAGCAGGATCTTGAGGTTCACGTTGCGGCGCAGCGAATGGATCAGGTGGTTGCCGCCGATCGAGAGCGCGTCGCCGTCGCCGGTCACGACCCACACGTGCAGATCGGGTCGCGCCATTGCCAGCCCGGTGGCGATCGCCGGTGCGCGCCCGTGGATGCTGTGCATGCCGTACGTGTTCATGTAGTACGGGAACCTCGCGGCGCACCCGATGCCGGAGACGAACACGGTGTCTTCGCGGCGCACGTTGAGCTCGGGCATCAGCATCTGCAGTGCCGCGAGGATCGAGTAGTCGCCGCAGCCTGGGCACCAACGCACTTCCTGGTCGCTCGACCAGTCCTTGCGCGTCGTCAGCGGCACATCAACGCTGGTCATCGTTCCAACTCCTGAAGGATGGCGTGCTCGAGCTCGCCGGCGGTGAACGGCTGTCCCTTGATCTTCGTGACCGAGCGGGCGTCGACGAGGAAGTCCGAACGGATCAGCTTCGAGAGCTGACCGAGGTTCATCTCCGGCACCAACACCTTCGGGTAGCGGCGCACGACCGCTTCGAAGTTCTTCGGGAACGGGTTCAAGTGCGTGAGGTGCGCATGGGCGATCTTGCGGCCACGATCACGCACGCGGTTCATTGCGCCGTCGATTGCGCCCCAGGTCGAACCCCAACCGACCACAAGCAACTCAGCGTCAGCGGCGTCACCCGACACTTCGACGTCGGGGATGTCGTTGGCGATGCCGGCCACCTTCGCCGCCCGCAACCGAACCATGTGCTCGTGGTTCTCCGGGTCGTAGCTGATGTTGCCCGACCCGTCCTCCTTCTCGATGCCACCGATGCGGTGCGTGAGGCCAGGTGTGCCGGGAACCGCCCACGGCCGTGCCAGCGTCTCGGGATCGCGCTTGTACGGCCAGAAGATCTCCGTGCCGTCCTCGTCGGTGTGGTTCGGGGCCGTCGCGAACTCGACGGCGATCGACGGGAGCGACTCGATGTCGGGTAGGCGCCACGGCTCTGAGCCATTCGCGAGATACCCGTCGGACAAGAGAATCACGGGGGTGCGGTACTTGATCGCGAGGCGCGTCGCTTCGATCGCCACGAAGAAGCAATCGCTCGGGCTGCGCGACGCGACGATCGGCAATGGCGACTCGGACGCGCGTCCGAACATCGCCATCAACAGGTCGGCGGCCTCGGTCTTGGTCGGCAGACCGGTCGACGGACCGCCGCGCTGGATGTCGATGATCACGAGCGGCAGCTCCATGCTGACCGCGAGGCCCATCGTCTCCGACTTGAGCGCCATGCCCGGCCCGCTCGTCGTCGTGTAGCCGAGATGCCCACCGAAGGCCGCGCCGAGCGCCGCGCCGATACCGGCGATCTCGTCCTCAGCCTGCAACGTGCGGATGCCGAAGTTCTTGTGCTTCGACAGCTCGTGCAGGATGTCGGATGCCGGCGTGATCGGGTAGCTGCCGAGGAACACGGGCAGCTTCGCCAGCTGACCCGCGGCCACGATGCCCCACGCCAACGCGGTGTTGCCGGTGATGTTCGTGTAGGTGCCCGGCAGCTGCTTCGCTGGCAGTACCTGGTACGGATGGTCGAACAGCTCGGCCGTCTCGCCGAACGCGTAGCCCGCCTTGAACGCGGCCATGTTCGCGTCGGCCACCTGCGGCGTTTTCGAGAAACGCTCGGTGATCCACTGCAACGTCGGTTCGACCGGGCGGGTGTACATCCACGAGACCAGACCGAGCGCGAAGAAGTTCTTCGAGCGGTCCGCGTCGCGTGGCTTCACACCGAGCGGCGTGACCGCACCCTTCGTCAACGACGTCATCGGTACCTCGTAGAGCGTGTAGCCCTCGAGGCTGCCGTCGCCGAGTGGATTCTCGCGATAGCCGGCCTTCGTGAGGTTGCGCTCCTCGAAGGTGTCGCTGTTGACGATCAGCGTGCCGCCGGGCTCGAGCAGATGGAGCTCGCTCTTGAGCGCCGCCGGGTTCATGGCCACGAGCACGTTCGGGGCGTCGCCCGGCGTGGTGATCTCGTGGTCGGAGATGTGGATCTGGAACGCAGAAACGCCGGCAAGGGTGCCTGCCGGCGCTCGGATCTCAGCTGGAAACTCCGGAAGCGTGGCGAGGTCGTTGCCCAACACGGCGCTCACCGAAGTGAAGCGATCGCCAGTGAGCTGCATCCCGTCGCCCGAGTCGCCCGCGAAGCGGATGATCACACGGTCGAGGTCGACGACCTCGCGCGTGCGCTCGGCTGTATCGGACACCGTTGTCCTGTTCCTCCTGGGCCTGAGCCCATCGTCACGCCCACAGCAACCTTACCGTTGCCTG
>JBEEFW010000078.1:0-88419 GCA_041166385.1 Acidimicrobiaceae bacterium
TGTTCGATCTCCTCGACGCCATCGCGGATGGCACCGCCGACGTCGAGACCGTCTGTTCCTTCCTTTCACTGGAGGTCACATCCATGTTCGAACGATTCACGGACCGCGCCCGCAACGTGATCACGCACGCCTATTCAGAGGCGAAGGCGTTGCAGCACAACTTCGTGGGGACCGAGCACCTCTTGCTCGGCATGTTGCGCGAAGGCACGGGCATCGGTGCGCTCGTGCTGACCGACATGGGCGTCGATGTCGAGGTCGTCCGTCGCGAGATCGAGCACCGCATCGGCCGCGGGACAGAGGTCGTTCCCGATCGTTCACCGTTCACGCCGCGCAGCAAGCGCGTGCTCGAGCTGGCGCTCAACGAGGCCCTCGGGATGGGTCACAACTACATCGGGACCGAGCACCAGTTGCTCGGCTTGCTCCGCGTCGACGACGGCGTCGCCGCTCAGATCCTGGCCGACGTGTACGCCATCGAGATCGGCAGCGTGCGCAGCGACATTGTCCAGCGCCTCATGGCGATCGGGTCGACGCCACCGCCCTCGCGGCGTCGCTCAAAGCCGTTTACGCGTCCCGCGGTCACGTGGACCTCGCCCGTCGACCCCGCGCTCGTCGCGCGCCGCACCCGACTCGTCGGCGACATTCAATCCTTGTTCGACGAGAACCAACGGCTTCGGGATGAAGTAGCGCGCTTGCAACAGCTGCTGCACGAACACGGCATCGATCTCGGCGGCGAGGCGGGCGAACAACCCGCCTGACCTACAGCTTCTGGCCCGTGACGCCCCAGTAGATCTGGCGGGCCATGCTGTCGCGTAGGTCCTTCGTCCGGATGCCCCAGAACTCGAAGCCGTACTGATGGGCGGCGACGTGGGCAAGCATCGACACGAGCACGGCGGTGGTCGCAGTGGGTTCGATGTCGCGGGGACTGCGGCTGGCGTCTTGGAACTGGGCGATGGTCTCGGTCAGCGCGACGTTCACTTCGTTCAACAGCCGCGTGCGGATCTGATGGAAGCGGCGGTCACCCTCCTCGGTCGCGAGATCCATCACGCGCAGGATCGACCGGTACTCCTCCCAGAAGTCGAAGAACGCCTGGCACAACACTGTCGCCGTCTCGAGCCCGGCCTTGCCGCGCCACGTGCCCTCGCGGATGAGTGTTGGCAGCCGGTGGCCGTCCTGCGCCATCTGCTCTGCAAGCACCAAGATCGCCGCTTCGACGTCAGGGAAGTACTGGTAGAAGGTGGCCGGCGACGTCCCCGCCTCGCGAGCGATGTCGATGACCTTCACATCGCGATACGACGTCGTCCGCAACATCTCACCGGTGCACTCGAGCAGCCGTTGTCTCGTCGCGCGGCCGCGCCGTCCCGGAACGCGTCCGTCGGCCGCTCGAAGATCGGCGGACGGCGCGGAATCGACGGGGGTGTGCGCTCGAGATCTGACGGTGCGTCAGCTTAGGTGCACCTCGAAATGCCGGGCTACGGGATGACCGTGAACTCTCTGATCATCCCGAGTTGCGCGAACGTCTTGCCGCCGGACGCGTCGAGGAAGCACACCCATGCGTACGTGCCCGCCGTGAGCTCGGCACCGAACGTCGACGACTCGCCCGGGTCGATCGACGGAGACTTCCCGACGTCCTCGTTGCCGGCCAGATCGCCGCCGGCCAGCACCGCGGCGCGGTACGCGGCGAAGTTGCCGCTCGTGATCTTCACGAGGCGCAGCTCGTGGCTCATCGTGCCGCTGTTCTTGAAGGTGATGAGGGCCGGACCGGCTTGAACGCTGTTCACGCCGCTGGTGTCGAACGTGAAGGTGTTGGGCGCGGGCTCAGCGGCGAGCACGCTGATCGCTGTCGGCCCGCCTGACGCCGCTTCCGACTCGCTCGACGAGCTGGACGATGCTGCGGACGGCACCGCGTTGCCGCTCGTGCCGGGCGCGGGCTTGCTGTCGGCCGCGCAGGCCGCGAATGCGAGCACCGCAAGCAGTACCAGCGCGATCTTCCGGGTCGACGTCGGCATAGTCGTCAGGGTTTAGCAGACGGTGCCCACGCATCCAGAACCGCGTCAGTCGTCGTGACCGTGGCGATGAACGCCAACGTGTTGTCGATCACGGCCTCGGCGTAGGAGACGGGAAAACCGGCCACAGCGTCTCGTGGCAACACGAACTGGTAGCCGGCATTCACGGCATCCATCGCGAAGTTCGTGATGGCGATGTTCACCGACACGCCGACACCGACCACGGTCGTCACGCCGAGGTTGCGGAGCACGGCGTCGAGGTCGGTTCCGCCCATCGGCCCGAGGCCGTGATAGCGGCTGAGTACGAGATCATCCGGGTCGTCGCCGATCTCCGGCAGCAGCTGCGCCGCAGAGGAGCCGGGCTCGATGTGAATCCCGAGCTTGCGCGTGCCGAGGAACAGCCGGGCGTTGCGGTTCGAACCCTTGTCGTCGGCTCGGCGCACCGCGAGGCAGTGCACGACCGCGGCCCCGGCTCGCCGCGCCGCGTGCACGAGACGCACGACGTTGGGCACGGCAACGCGCTGGGCTTCGTCAGCGAGGTCCCGCAACACCGCGTCGGCGCCGATGACTCCGTTCTGGCACTCCTGCGTGACAAGGGCGGTGCGGGCCGGATCCAGCAGGTCGGCGAGATCCATGGCCATCGCGGTGACGTTAGTTTCTCGGACCTTCGATTCTGACGGTCCGTCAGATTACGCTCGGGCGTGATGGATCCGGCCACGCTTCCGAAGATCATCAGCGTCGACGATCATGTGGTCGAGCCACCGCACGTGTGGCAGACATGGCTGCCCGAGCGCTTCCGGGAGCGCGGCCCGCGGGTCGAGCGTCGGGGCATCGGCAGCATGAAGCACGTCGGCGGCGGCGTCTACGAGCAGACGTTCGACCCCGAGGGCCCGAAGGCCGACTGTTGGGTGTTCGGCGATCTCGTCTACATCAACAAGCGCCACGTGGCCGCCGTCGGCTTCGACCGCGACGACATGACGATGTCTCCCATCACGTACGACGAGATGCGACCCGGCTGCTACGAGCCGAAGGCCCGCATCGAGGACATGGAGATGAACTGGGTCGACGCATCGTTGTGCTTCCCCACATTTCCCCGCTTCTGCGGCCAGACCTTCACCGAGGTGGACGACAAGGAGCTCGGTCTCGCCTGCGTCGAGGCGTACAACGACTGGATGGTCGAGGAGTGGTGCGGCGACTCCGGCGGACGCCTCATCCCGCTCATCATCGTGCCGCTGTGGGACGCGAACCTCGCGGCCGCCGAAGTGCGCCGCAACGCCGACCGCGGCGTGCACGCGGTGTGCTTCAGCGAGATCCCGAGCCACCTCGGGCTGCCGAGCATCCACAGCGGCCAGTGGGACCCGTTCTTCGCCGCGTGCGCGGAGACGAACACCGTCGTCTGCATGCACATCGGCTCGTCGTCGCGGATGCCGGCCACCTCGGGCGACGCGCCGGTGGCGGTCGCGGCAACGCTGAGCTTCAACAACGCCATGGCGTCGATGACCGACTTCTTGTTCAGCGGGGTGTTGGTCCGCTTCCCCGAGTTGAAGCTCGCGTACAGCGAGGGCCAGATCGGCTGGATCCCTTACGTGCTCGAGCGGGCCGACACCGTGTGGCTCGAGCACCGTGCCTGGGGCGGCGTGAAGGACACAATTCCCGAGCCGCCGTCGACGTACTACTACCGCCAGATGTTCGGCTGCTTCTTCCGCGACCACCACGGCATCGACTCGCTCGAGAAGGTCGGGGTCGACAACATCACGTTCGAGACCGACTACCCACACACCGACTCCACGTGGCCCGACACCCAGAAGGTCGCCGCCGAGTTGATGGAGGGCGTGCCCGCCGACGCCGTGTACAAGATCATGCGGGGGAACGCCATCCGCATGCTCTCGCTGCCGCTTGCTACCTGAGTCGATCGCCGGAGCCGCAGAACGGTTCGGCTCGCGGACCGCGCTGATCGCCGATGAGCGCCGCGTCACGTTCGCCGAGCTGCACGATCTGTCGGACCGCGCCGCCGCCGGGCTCGCGGCCGACGGCGTGCACGAAGGCAGCGTTGCCGCACTCAGACTGCCGACAAGCGTCGACTATGTCGTCGCCTACCTCGCGCTCGCCAAGCTCGGAGCGATCACCGCCGGTGTGAACCCGCGCATGAGCGAGGCCGAGCAAGCCGCGGTACTCGCTCGGCTGCAACCGGACGTCATCGTCGACGCGCTGTCGTACGCACCCGCGCCGCCACCGACACTTGCACCCGATCCCGATCGCATCGCGACGATCGTGTTCACGTCGGGCACCAGCGGGGAACCCAAGGGCGCCGTCTTCACCAACCGGCAGCTCGAGGCGATCACCCGCATCGACGCCGGCGGGCTCGACGTATGGGGTTCCGGCGGACCGCTCCTCGGCGGAACCCAGTTCTGCCACATCGGGTTCATGACGAAGGTGCAGTGGTACCTGCGGCTCGGGTGCACGCTGCTCGTGCAACCCCGATGGCGCGCTGACGTCTCGCTGCGATTGATCGCCGAGCACCGCATGCGCGGCGTGGGTGGCGTGGCCGCGCAGATTGCGTTGCTCCTCCGCGAGCCCGACTTCGACTCGTACGACCTTTCATCTGTCGCGACGATCATCGTCGGCGGCGGTCCGTCGCCGCCCGAGTTGGTGCGAGAGGCGCGCCGGCAATTCGGCGCGGCCTATTCTATCCGCTACTCGTCGACCGAGTCGGGCGGAGTGTGCACCGCGACCGCGTTCGACGCGCCCGACGAAGAGGCACTGCACACGGTCGGCCGGCCCCGGCCAGGCATCGAGGTGCGCATCGCCGACGACGGCGAACTGCTCGTTCGCTCTGACGCGGCGATGACCGGCTACTGGCGCGACCCGGAACGCACGGCCGCCACGATCGACGCCGACGGCTGGTTGCACACGAGCGATCTCGGCGAGCTCGACGACAACGGGTGCCTGCGCATCGTTGGTCGCACGAACGACATGTACATCCGCGGCGGCTACAACGTCCACCCGCTCGAGGTCGAGAGCGTGCTGGTGGAACATCCGGCGGTCGCCGCCGTCGCCATCGCGCCACGGGCCGACGACGTGATGGGCGAGATCGGCGTGGCGGTGGTGGTGCCGTCCGATCCGGCGCGGCCACCGGCACTCGACGATCTGCGCACCTTCGCCGCGGCGCGCTTGGCGTCCTACAAGTTGCCCGAGGCGATCCGCGTCGTCGGCGGATTGCCGATCACGAGCATGGAGAAGCTGGATCGCACCGCGCTCCAACAGATGGTCCGCTGAATGCGCTCAGCGCATGTTGCCGGTGTGGCCGAGCGAGTACCGGCCGGGCTGGGGCCACACGGTCAGGCCGTGCGGTCCGCCCTCGACGGGGATCCGCGCCGCGAGCTCGCCCTTGACCGTGTCGAACACGTACACCTCACCGTCGTAGCGACCCGACAACCACAGCTCGGTACCGGCGGCGTTGAGGTTGCCCATGTCGGGGCTGCCGCCGTCCGGAACGTTCCACAGTGCAGTCACGGTGTCGGTCGCCGGATCGAGCACTGACACGCTGCCGGGTCCGTGTGGTGCACCGTTGATCTGGTCGCTCCCCCGGTTGGCGACGTACAGGTGCTTGCCGTCGCGGCTCGGCGTGATGCCATGTGCGCCAGGGCCGGTGGTCACGAACTTCGTGACGGTGAACGAGTCACCGTCGATCACGAACACGCCACCCGCCATCATGTCGGCGACGTAGAAGTGGTGACCGTCCGGCCCGGCCCGTACGTCCTGCGGCATCGCCGACGCCGTCTCACCGTCCGGCATGCGCATCGGCATCGGCCGCGGTTGGCCCTCGACCGGATTTCCGGCGAGATCGAGCAGACCGAGCACGACCCGGTTGGCGACGTCGATCTTCGCGAGCATCCCGGAGAACTCGCACGTGGCGATCATGTAGAGACCGTCCGCGCTGTAGTCGGCGTGGTTGATCCCTCCGCACTCCGGTATCTCGAGCGACGCCGTCAATTCCATCGTGTGCGGATCGCGAAAGTCGAGCCGGCGTTTGGCTTCGGCCACGACGATCGCCGAGGCGCCATCGGGAGTGAAGTACAGGTTGTACGGATCTTCCACCGGTAAGGCGGCGCCGCGGTCTCCGGTCGCCGGATCGATCGGGATCACGTTGTTGCCCTGGTTGTCGAGCACCCACAACGTCGCCAGGTCGTACGACGGCACCACGTGTTGCGGCTCCGCTCCCGTCGAGAACGTCGCGATGACAGTGCGCGTCGCCGGGTCGATGACACTGACGGTGTTGGACCGGCCGTTCGGCACGTACACGCGCGGCGGGTCCGATGCGTGCTGAGGCGACAAGTGCTCGGGGCCGATCTCGCTGTAGATGTTCGACGGATCCACCACGAGCGGCATGCCGGCATACCGCACCACCTGCGGTATCGGTGCCGCGGTGGTCGATGGTCCGCCGACCGACGTCGACCGGCTCGCGTTCGTGACCTCACGCGATTTCGAGTCGGTGGTGCGAGGCCACAACGCAACACCCACCACGACGACGAGCACAGCCGCGGCGACGCCGGTCACCTGCATCCATCGTCGAGCCAGAGCGGAGTTGTCGGCCATCGGTTACTGCGACAGCAGTTCGCGGACGACGACGGGACGCAGGCCGCGAGAGTCCAAGGCGGTGAACACGTCCGGCAGCGCGTCGATCGTGCCGGCGTGGCCGAAATGGAGACTGACGATCGAGCCCGGGCGCAACGCATCGACCGTGCGCTGCACGATGGTGCTCGCGCCGGGATCTTGGTAGTCCGCCGGATCCACGTCGTAGCCCACGACCTGGGCGTAGCCCGCGGCCCGGGCCACGTCGATGACGCCGGCTCCCGGGTTGTCGATCCCGTTTGATGTACCGGACGGGCGGAAGTAGTCGCCACCGGTCCCCGCGAGCCGCATCAACAGGTCGCGGCATCCCGTGACCTCCTTCGCCATCTCGACGCGAGCGAGCGACGCGAACGCCGGATGCGTGTACGTGTGGTTTGCGAGCTCGTGCCCGTCGTCGACGAACCGGGAGACGAGGTCCGGGTTGGCCTCGAGCCACGTTCCGACGATGAACGCTGTGATCGGCACCCCGTGCGCCTTCACGAGGTCGAGGATGCGAATCGCCTGGTCGCGGTCGCCGCTCACGTGGAAGGTCAACGCGATCTCCTGTCGAGCGCCTGCCCCCGCGCTCACGAATGACGGCGGCGCCGGACCGGCCGCGGTCGATGACGCGGTCGAGCTCGATGTCGTCGACGTCGGCGACGCCGTGTGCGGCGAGCTCGTCGAGCAGGCCGCGGCGGCCACCGTCGCCGCGGCGCCGGCGATGAACGAGCGACGAGGCACGCGATCGGGCGGGGTCACGCGACGCATCGAAGCAGATGTGGCGGGCCTACGGGTCGCGCCTACCTGTGCACACGCGTGTCGGAGAGCGTCACCATGTACGCCGCCACCAGCAATGCCGTCACGATCTCGAGCGGCGCCCGGCTGCTGAGGACCAAAAGCCCACCGGCGACCAGCAGCGGCAGCGCGAGTCCCTCCGCCAGCAGGTCGGATCGCACCCGAAGTACGGCACCGATGAGCAGGCCGATGAATGCCCCAGTCAGGATCGCCACGGGGTACTTGTGCCCGGATGCGGCGCTCCTGAACCCGCTCGCGACCTTGCTACGGCAAAACGCTGAGGACGCCGGCGGACTCGAGCAGCGCGAGAGCGAACGTCACCGCGTACAAGCCCACAACGAGGAGGAACGGAATCACCAGCGTTGCCCAGAAGAACCAGCGCGCCCCGCGATGGAGGGACGTCGTTCCTCGACCCGCTGCTCGGCCGAACGCACCGATCCCTTCGATTGCGCCCTCGACGGACAACGCATCCGCCGGAACACCCTGCCAGGCCATCGGTTCGGTCCGCTCGTCCATAGGTGGAGAATACTGAAATACTATGAAAGGTGTCAACCGCCTCGAGGCATCGATGACGAGAATTGGCGCGAACAGCGACAGGTTCCGTCGTCGTTCGCGCCAAAAGCTCGCCGCATTCACTCTTGGCGCGCTTGGCGACCGAGGGCGTCGCCGTTCGTCCAAAGTGGCGAAACAGCAACAGCGGCGGCGCCCCCAGGAATCAGACGAACAGGCCGATGGCGTTGTCGAGGGACCAGCGCTGCCAGGCATGCGTCCCGAGCACGACGACTTCGATCAAGGCCATCATCAGGTTCTGACCCTGCTCGGCCCAGTCGTCGATCATCATCACGAAGTACATGAGGTTCAACAGCAGCCCGCCGATCGCGGCGATCGGCGTGAGAAAACCAAAGGCGAGCCCGAGCCCGATGGCGAGCTCAGCGACGACGACGATGTAGGCCATCTGCTTCGGCCGCGGCTTCACGACCTTGTTGAAGCCTGTGCGCACGAACGCCCACTTGTGTTTGTCGGCCACCGACTGCGCCCACGCGATCCCGGTACCGCGATGGAACCAGCCCTTCTTGTCCTTGTGCCGCCAGCTCTCGAGCCACCACAGCCCGAGACCGATGCGTAGGACGGCGAGCCACTCGAGCCCGTTCAACCACGTCGTCACTCCATGACCTCCGCAAGTCGAGCCGAGAGCCGCGGCACGACCGCGTGCCAGTCCCCCACGATGCCGATGTCGGCGTGATCGAAGATCAACGCGTCCGGGTCGCTGTTCACCGCGAGGACCGTACCCGCGGCGCGGATGCCGACCGAGTGATTGAACTTCCCGGACACACCGATCCCGATGTACAGCTGCGGGGCGATGCTGTGCCCGGTGATGCCCACCTGGCGCGCTCGGGGCAGCCAGGCCTTGTCCGTCACCTTGCGCGTGGCGGCCAGCTGCGCGTCGAGCACGCCGAGCAGCGGCTCGATCTGGGCGTACTCGTCGGGCTTCACGCCCATACCGACACCGACGACGCGCTGGGCGGTCGCGAGCTCTTCGATGTCGTCGTCGCGGGTCGTGCTGAGCACCTGGACACGACCCCGCGGTTGCACCGCAAGGGTGACGTGCTCGACGTCGACGGTTGCACTCGGCGCCGCCAGGACACCGGCGCGGACGGTAGCCATTTGGATCGGCGAGCTCGTGTAGATCGCCGCGACGAGGCGTCCACCGAATGCCGGCTTCCAGGCCAACAGGCGCGCGTCACCCGTTGTCGCCGTGCGGGTCACCTCGAGAGCCACCGCGTCGCCGGTGAGGCCGGCCTGCAGGCGCGCCGCGACGCGTCCACCGACCTCACGTCCCCATGTCGTGCCCGGTAGGAGGATCGCCCAGGGCGGCGTCGCCGCCGCCCATTCGGCAACTGCACGAGCGACATCTTCCTCGACGGGCGCACCGTCGGCCGCGACAGCGACGACATGACCGTCGATCTCGTGCGCCAACGCGGTGGCCGCGCCCAACAACTCGGCGCTCAACTGCTCGCGTCCCGGCTCCACCGCAATGGCCACGACGGGACCGCCTGTGTTTCGAGGAGGCATCGCGGTCGGCGGCGGCGAGGGCGACGCGGCCGTGAGCGCACCGCGCTCCACCAGCAGGCGCACGGCCTCATCGACTTGTTCGTCGATCGTTCCTGACAACTGCACATGGGCACGCTCGATCTCGAGCACTCGGACCTCGCCGACGTACGTCCCGCTGCCGTCCTCACCCCATGGGCCGTCGCCGAGATCGGCCGCCGTCAGCACTCGTATGCGGCCGGCCGGTACTGCGGCACGCCCCTCCGGGTCGACCTTCGCCGGCTCGGTCAGCCGCTCCGCCGTCGACGCGATGGCTGGCAAGTGCACGATCCGCTCACTCTGGCCGTCGTCCTCCTCGCAGATGACGCGCAGCTGCCCCTCGCCGAGATCGAGTTGCTTCACGCCGGTCACGAACGGCAGGTCGAGCAGCTCCGCCACCTCGGGGCCGACCTGACCGGTGTCGGCGTCGACCGAGTTGCGCCCGACGAGGATCAGATCGAACGGGCCCTCACGCTGCAGCGCCGCCGCGAGCGCCCGCGCGGTGGCGAGCGTGTCGGAGCCGGCGAACGCGGCGTCGGTGATCAGTACGCCGTCGTCGGCGCCCCACGCGATCGCCTCTCGCAACACGTCCTCCGCAGGGAGCGGCCCCAACGTGAAGACCGTGGCCGTGCCCCCCGTGGTGGCCGCAAGCTCGACGCCCTTGCTCACCGCACGGCGGCAATACGGGTTGAGCTCGAGTTCGAGCCCCTCGCGTACCAGCCGGCCGCCAGGCCCGAGCTCCATCGCTTCGAACTTCGGGACCTGCTTGACGAGGATCGCGACGCGCATCAGCGCGGCAGACCCAACAGACGCTCGGCGATGATGTTGCGCTGGATCTCGCTCGTGCCACCGGGGATCGTGGCACCGAACGACCGCAGGTACTGCGTGATGAACGATCCGTCACGCCACACCTTCGGCCCGCGGACGCCGAGATCGATACCGTCGAGTCCCGACTCCTCGGCGCCGAGCAGCAGCGCGCGCTGCAACGCCTCACTGCCGAAGAGCTTCAGGATCGAGTGTTCGGGCGCGGCCTGGCCCTTGGCGAACTTCGCGAACCCGCTGTACCCGAGAGCCTGGAGCGCTTGATGATCGATGTACGCCGACGCCACGAGATCCCGTTGGCGAGCGTCGAACCCGCCATCGCGGCCAAGCGCAACGAGATTGTCGATCACCCCTGCGAGGTCGTAGGCGTAGTTGATCCACAACATCGCCCGTTCGTGCGCGAGTGAGCCCATCGAGAGCCGCCACCCGTCGTTCAGCTCGCCGAGCAGGTTCTCGCGCGGCACTTCGACATCGGTGAAGAACACCTCGTTGAAGTCCGCATAGGTCGGCTCGGTCAGCTCGGCAATCGGCCGGTACTCGATGCCGGGCGTCTTCATGTCGATGATCAGCACGCTGATGCCCTTGTGTTTCGGCACCTCGGTGTTCGTGCGCACGAAGCACAGGCACCAGGCCGCGTGTTGGGCGCCCGACGTCCACACCTTCTGGCCGTTCACGATGAAGCGATCGCCATCGAGGACAGCTTTGGTCGTCAACGACGCGAGATCGCTCCCTGCGTTCGGTTCGCTCATGCCGAGGCACCAACTGATCTCGCCGCGCAGCGTCGGCACCACGAACCGCTCGCGTTGCTCGGGCGTTCCGAAGTCAATGATCGACGGAGTGATGATGGCCAGCCCCTGCGGGTTGGTGGTGCGCCGAATGCCGCGGCGAGTGATCTCGTCGAAATAGATCATCTGCTGCGCCGGCGACGCGTTGCGGCCCCCGAGCTCGGGCGGCCAGCCCGGCACGAGGTAGCCGTTGTCGAACAGCGTGCGCTGCCATCGCACGGCCCATGGCTTCAGGTCCGCGCTCGAGCGGAACGGGTCCGCCTTCTCCTCCTCGGTGGGCGGCGGATTCTGCTCGAGCCACTCGACGAGCTCGGTGCGGAACGCTTCGTCCTCGTCGCTGAAGTGCAGCTGCATGTCAGCGGGGCGTGAACGACGCCGTCAGGTGCTTGATGCCGTGGATGAACGGCGACTGCAGCATCTGCGGCTCACCCGTGGCCTCGATGTCGGGGAGCCGTTTGAACAGTTCCGTCATCATCACCCTGATCTCACGGCGGGCGAGGTTGGCACCGAGGCAGAAGTGCGGGCCGCCGGCGCCGAAGCCGACGTGCTCGTTCGGCGTGCGCCGGATGTCGAAGTCGTAGGGGTTGCCCCAGTAGTCCTCGTCGCGGTTGGCCGAGTTGTACCAGAGCACGACTTTGTCGCCCGCCTTGATCGTCTCGCCGTGCAGCTCGACGTCTCGCGTCGCGGTGCGACGGAAGTGAATGACCGGCGTGGCCCAGCGGACGATCTCCTCGACGGCGGTGTCGATGTTGCCATCGACGTCGTCGAGCAGGATCTTGCGCTGGTCGGGATGACGGGTCAGCTCGAGCAGGCCATGGCTGATCGCGTTGCGGGTGGTCTCGTTGCCCGCCGCCACCAGCAGGACGAAGAACGATCCGAACTCCGCGGCGGTGAGTCGCTCTCCTTCGACCTCGGCCTGCATCAAGGCCGTCGTGATGTCCTCGCCGGGGGCGGAGAGCCGATCCTCACCGAGCTTCTGTGCGTAGTCCCACAACTCCCAGCCGGCCTGGAAGATCGCCTCGACAGTGCCGCCGTACTCGGGATCGCCGCCCCCGAGGAGTGTGTTCGTGCGTTCGAAGATGAACCGTTCGTCCTGCTCCGGGATGCCGAGCATCTGGCAGATGATGTCGAGCGGGAGGCGGGCGGCGACCTCCTCCACGAAGTCGATCTCGCCCTTCGCCGAAACGTCGTCGACGATCTTCGCGGCCAGCGAGCTGACGTAGTCCTCGAGCTTGTTGATCATCCGCGGCGTGAAGCCGCGGTTCACGATGAGACGCATCTTGGTGTGACGCGGCGCGTCCATGTTGATCATCGAGCCGAGAAACTCCCGCACCTCAGGAGGCATGTCGGGGATGTTCGTGCCCTCACCTGAGATGAACACATCGGGGTTGCGACTGGCGAACAAGACGTCGTCGTACTTCACCAACGCCCAGTAACCAGGACCGGCCGGAAACATCTCGAACTCCGGCTCGCTGTGGAACGACATCGGTCGTTCGCGCCGCAACTTGGCGAACATCGCCTCGCGTGTGAGGTCGTTGTCGGGCCAGGTCTCGTAGTTGCCGAGATCGATCTCGCCGGCCGGCAGCGCATACTCGGGCAGGACCAAGGTCATGCCGATGACGGTAGACGCTACGGTCCGGCGAGTGCCTTCTCGCAAGACCGTCGTTACCGGAGTGGTGGCCGCATTCGGCGCGGCGGCGGCCACCTACCTCGCGGTCAAACGAGCGGGCGAGAACAAGGCGAAAGAACGCTCCTCGCCGTTGACGTCGACGAGCCGTGCGGCACGAACCGCCGACGTCGCGCGGCTCGGCACGAAGGCCGGTAGCGCCTACGCCGTGCACCGCGCGCGGCGGGCGTTCGCATCGGCGGAGCGCAGGGAGAAGCTCGATGCCGAGCTCCAGCTGCGCACGGCCGAGCAGGTGGCCGAAGCCCTCGGTCACATGAAGGGCGCGTTGATGAAGGTCGGGCAGATGGCGAGCTATCTCGACCAGGGGCTGCCCGAGCCGATCCGCGAGCAACTCGCCCAGCTCCAAGCCGACGCCCCGCCGATGTCAGGCGAGCTCGCGTCCGAGGTCGTCGAGCGCGAACTGGGCGCACCTCCCGAGCAGATCTTCGACACGTGGGACCCGGTGCCGTTCGCAGCGGCTTCGATCGGACAAGTCCACCGCGCGATCACGAAGGACGGACGCGCCGTTGCGGTGAAGGTGCAGTATCCGGGCGTCGACGAGGCGATCAACGCCGACCTCGCGAACGCAGGCCTCCTCGTGCAGATCATCAGCATGGTGTTCCCGGGCGTGGAGCCCGAGCCGATCGTCGACGAGCTCAAGCTGCGGTTGCGGGAGGAGCTCGACTACGTGCTCGAGGCGCAGAACCAGCGCGTCTTCGAGGAGTACTACCGCGACCACCCATTCATCTCGATCCCGCCGGTGGTCGACGAGCTGTCGTCGCAGCGCGTGCTCACCACTGAGCTGGCCGAGGGCGCCCGGTTCGACGAGCTCATCACGTGGTCACAGATGGAGAAGGACCTCGCGGCCGAGACGATCTACCGGTTCGTGTTCGGCAGCCTGTATCGACTCGGCGCGTTCAACGGCGACCCGCATCCCGGGAACTACCTCTTCAACCCCGGTGGTCGAGTCACGTTCCTCGACTTCGGACTGGTGAAGCACTTCACGCCTGACGAGCTGACGCTGCTGGCCAACATGTCAGAGACCTTCGCCCTCGAGAAGGACATGACGAGGTTCCGGCGCGCCCTCTCCGAGAGCGGGTTCCTGCGCGACCCGAGCAAGTTCACCGACGAACAGATCGAGTCATACTTCGATCACTTCTGGAAGTTCGTGATGGAGGACAGCGAATTCACGACGACACCTGAGTGGTCGTCGGAGAGCGTGCGCCGCTTCTTCGACCCGACCGGCGGCTTCGGCGAGATCATGCGCGCCGTCAACGTGCCCCCCAGCTTCGTGATCCTGCAGCGCATCAACCTCGGACTCGGCGGCGTCCTCGGCGAGTTGCGAGCGACGCGCAACTGGCGGCGGATCGCCATGGAGCAGTGGCCGTTTGTCAACGGGCCGCCGTCGACGCCGCTCGGCCAGGAAGAAGCTGACTGGCTCGCTGGTCAGGCCGCCGCCAAAACCTGACACGGGCGTCAGGTATCGTGACGGCCTTGCGGGCCACCGACCTCGACACCTTCTTCCGGCCGCGGTCGGTCGTCATCCTGGGCGCGTCCGACACGCCCAACAAGCCCACGTCGGCGATGACGCGCAAGATCCGCGCGTGGTCGGAGCAGTTCGGTGCCACGTTCCATCCGGTCAATCCCAACCGCGAGACCGTCGACGGGCTTGCGTGTTACAAGTCGATCGACGAGGTTCCGGGCGAGATCGATCTGGCCGTGATCCTCACCGGCAACGCGGTCGAGGCATTCCAATCGGTGCTCGACAAGAAGCCGAAGTTCGCCGTGATCTTCGCGGCGGGGTTCGCGGAGATCGGCGCCGATGGCGAGCGCGAGCAGGCGCGCCTCGCGGAGATCGTGCGCGCCTCGGACACGCGGCTTCTCGGTCCGAACACCAACCTCAACGCGTTCGAGACGTTCCGCGACGACTTGCCCGGCAAGCGGCTCGCGCTGATCACCCAATCGGGTCACCAGGGTCGCCCGATCTTCCAAGCGCAAGACCTCGGCATCGCGATGAGCCATTGGGCACCGACCGGCAACGAGGTCGACCTCGAGTTCGCGGACTTCGCCGAGTACTTCGCCGACCAGCCCGAGGTCGGTGCGATCGTCGCCTACATCGAGGGGTTCAAGGACGGGCGCACGCTCATGCGCGCCGCCGACCATGCCGCGCAACAAGGCGTGCCGATGGTGATCGTGAAAGTCGGCCGCACCGAAGCCGGCCAGTCGATGGCGAAGAGTCACACGGGCCACCTGACGGGTTCCGATGCCGTGACGAGCGCGGTCTTCCGCCAGTTCGGCGTCACGCGCGTCGACGGACTCGACGAGTTGCAGGACACTGCGGCGCTGCTGGCGCGCTCGGCGCCTCCGAAGGGCAACGGTGTCTGCATCTACGCGATCTCCGGAGGCACCGGCGCGCACATGGCCGATCTGGCGTCGGCCGCCGGATTGCGGCTCCCCGACCTCACCGCCGAGACACAGACCGCGCTGCACGAGTGGATCCCGACGTATCTGCGGGTGTCGAACCCGGTCGACAACGGCGGCGCGCCGTCGGCCGACTGGCGCGGCCGCAAGATCCTCGACGCGATGGTGGCCGACCCGAACGTCGACGTGATCATCTGCCCGATCACCGGCGCGCTCGCGTCGATGTCGAAACCGCTGGCGCGGGATCTGGTCGAGGTGGCCGAAACCACCGACAAGCCGATCTGCGTGGTCTGGGGCTCGCCTGTCACGGAGGGCGAGAAGGCCTACGAGATCCTGCTGTCGTCGCCGAAGATCGTCACGTTCCGCACGTTCGCCAACTGCATCGGCGCGATTCGTGCGTACTTCGACTACCACGAGTTCGCCGCCCGGTATCGCTCACCGTTCAAGAAGGCGGTGCGCCCGAAGCCGGTGGAGTTCGGCGAGGGCGAGCACGCATCCAAGCAACTCCTCGCGGCGTACGACATCCCGATCACCCGCGAGGAGGTCGTGACGTCGGCGAAACGGGCGGTGAAGGCCGCCGAGGCGATCGGCTTCCCGGTGGTGATGAAAGCCGAAGGCGTCGACCACAAATCGGACGACGGGCTGGTGCGGCTGGGCATCAACTCGGTCAAGGAGGTGCGCGCCGCCTATGAGGACCTGGCCCGCGCCACCGGCCGGGTCCTCGTCGCGGAGCAGATCGACGGCGGTGTCGAGTGCGTGATCGGCGTCAGTCAGGACGAGTTGTTCGGTCCGGTCGTGATGTTCGGCCTCGGCGGCGTGTTCATCGAGGTGTTCGAAGACGTCACGTTCCGGGTGCCGCCCTTCGACAAGCGCGAGGCTCGCCGCATGATCGACGAGGTGCGCGGCTCGGCCCTACTGCGCGGCGCGCGGGGACGTCCAAAGGGCGACATCAACGCCCTCGTCGACACGATCATGAAGGTGCAACGCCTCGCGGTCGACAACTCCGACACGCTCGCCGAGCTCGACATCAACCCCCTCGTCGTCCTCCCGAAGGGTGTCGTCGCCCTCGACGCCCTGGCGGTCCACAAATGACGCTTTTGACAGTACGGGCAACACATAAATGTGTTGCCCGTACTGTCAAAACGGAGGAGCGATGATCCGCGACCGCACCGCGATTGCGGGGGTGGGGCAGACGGAGTTCGCGAAGTCGCTCGACCGGTCCGAGAAGCGGCTCGCGCTCGAGGCCATCAAGCTTGCGCTCGACGACGCGGCCATCGATCCGGGTGAGGTCGACGGGCTGGCGTCGTACACGCTGGAGACCACCGAGGAAGTCGAGATCGCTCGCAATCTCGGGCTCGGCGACATCACGTTCTTCAGCCAGGTCGGCTACGGCGGCGGCGCGGGTTGCGGCGTGGTCGGCCATGCCGCGATGGCCGTCGCGACCGGGCAGTGCTCTGTCGCGGTTGCGTGGCGCAGCCGCAAGCGCGGCGCGGCCACCAGCCGGCCGTGGTCGCAAGTCCCCGACCGCGTGCGGGGCTCGCACCAGTGGACACGTCCCTTCGGTCTCCTGCGGCCGGTCGACGAAATCGCCATGCTCACGCGCCGCTACCTGCACGAGTACGGCGGGAGCCGCGAACAGCTCGCGTCGGTCGCGGTGTCGGTGCGAGAGCACGCCAACCGCAATCCCGGGGCGATGATGTACAGCAAGCCGCTCACGACTGAGCAGTACCTCGACGCCCGATGGATCTCCGAACCGCTGTGCCTCTACGACAACTGCCTCGAGTCCGACGGCGCCGGTGCCGTCGTGATCACCTCCGCCGAACGGGCGCGTGACTGCCCCACGACCCCGGTGCTCATTCATGCGTTCGCGCAGTCGATCCCGCAGCAGCACCAGACGATGACGAACTACTTCGGCGAAGACCCATTGCGCGGCCCGGCGTGGGCGTGCGCCGACCGACTGTGGGCCAACAGCGAGCTCACGCCCGCCGACGTCGACGTCGCACAGCTCTACGACGCATTCAGCCCGCTCGTTCCGCTGTCGCTCGAGGGGTACGGCTTCGTCGAGCGCGGCGAAGGCCTCGGCTTCTGCGCCGACGGCGGGCTGAAGCTCGGCGGCGCGCTTCCGACCAACACAAGTGGGGCGGGCATGTCCGAGGCGTACGTGCACGGCTTCAACCTGGTCGTCGAAGGTGCTCGCCAGTTGCGAGGCGAATCGCACTCACAAGTCGACGGCGCCGCAGCGTGCCTCGTCACGAGTGGCGAGGGCGTCCCGACCAGCGCGCTGCTTCTCCGCAAGGACGACGAGTGATCGAGGGCCTGATCCTCCCCGACGTTGGGCATCCCGAGGCCGCCGCGTTCTGGGAAGGGTGCTCGCAGGGTGAGCTGCGAGTGCAAGCGTGCGCATCCTGCGGACGCCGCCGCATGCCACCTCGCCCGATGTGCCCGTGGTGCCAGTCGTTCGACGTCCGCTGGGAGCCGATGTCGGGCCGCGCCCGTGTGTGGTCGGTCGTGATCCCCCACCCGCCGCTGCTTCCGGCCTACGGCGAACAGGCGCCCTACAACGTGGTGGTCGTCGAGCTCGAGGACGATCCGTCGATCCGCTTCGTCGGCAACGTCATCGCTCAGGCCGGTGCGCCGCTGAACTCGATCGAGCCGCACAGCGTCGCGATCGGCGACGAGGTCGAGGTCGTGTTCAGCCAGGTGGCCGACGACGTCTGGCTCCCGCACTGGGTCGCGCGAAGCTCCTGACATGCGCGGACTCGAGGGCAAGGTCGTCGTCGTCGCCGGCGGCGCGGGCGGCATCGGGACAGCGACGAGCATGCGGCTCGCCGAGGAAGGCGCCAAGGTCGTCGTGGGCGACTTGAACGAAGGCGCTGCCAAGGAAGTGGCCGACGGCATCTCGTCCGCCGGAGGAACGGCGATCGCCGTGCAGTTCGACGTGTCTGACGAAGAATCGGTCGGCGCACTGGTGCGCGCTGCAGTCGACGCCTTCGGCGGCATCGACCTTTGCCACGCGAACGCGGCGGATCTCTCCGTTCCGGTGATCATGGGCGACACACATGCGCTCGACATCGACCTCGAGATCTGGGACCGCACGATGCAGGTCAACCTGCGCGGCTTCCTGCTCTGCACGCGGTACGTCGTCCCCGAGCTCGTGAAGCGCGGAGGCGGAGCCATCGTCTACACGAGCTCGGCGGCGTCGTTCGTCGGCGAACCCGCCCGCCCCGCGTACGCGGCGGCCAAGAGTGGCGTGAACGCGCTCATGCGCCACGTCGCGTCGAAATGGGGCAAGCAACACATTCGTGCGAACGCGATCGCTCCGGGGCTCGTCGTGTCCGATCAGATGAGCGACGTGATCCCGCAGGACATGCAAGACCGCACCTTGAGGGGCACGCGGTCGTGGCGCCTCGGCCATCCGCGGGACATCGCGGCGATGGTGGCGTTCCTGCTGTCAGACGACGGCGAGTGGGTGAACGGTCAGGTGATCAGCGTCGACGGCGGCGTCACCCTGCGCTGAGGCACGACAGGAGCGCCTCGCTCAACCCGACGGTGCGCGGGTCGGGCTCGCCGTTGAAGTCGATGCACTGGTTCATGACGTAGCCGAACCCGATCTCGTGTCCGAGGTGTCCGAACCCGAGCGAGCCGCCGAGGCCGGGATGCCCGAACGAGCCGGGCCCGATCATCGGGTTCATCGGCTCGTGCAGCATGAAACCGAGACCGTTGGGGAACGGCTCCCGGTCGACGAGAACGAGATCGGGGCCGAAGTACTGCTCTTTCGTCGCCGCCTCAACGGTGGGTGCGGCGAGCAGCCGGACGCCGTCGACCTCTCCGACACACGCGGCGTAGAGCCTCGCCAACGACCGCGCTGTGGTGATGCCGTTGACAGCCGGCAGTTCCGCTGCATGGAACGCGCGCTCGTTGAAGGTCGTGATCAAGATCGGCGGGTTGAGAAACGCGCGGTGCGTCATGGTTCCCGGGGTGAGGAGCGCAGTGAAGAACTCGCTCACCACGTCGGTCACGGCGAAGTCGATGAGCGGTGCGACCCGCGCTTCCAGACCTTCGGGGAGCCCGACGAAGAAGTCGGCGCCGAGCGGCCCGGCGATGTCGTCGGCGACGAAGCGGCCGGGTGACCGGCCGCTCACTCGGTGGATCACTTCGCCGACGAGGTGGCCGAACGTGACTGCGTGGTATCCCCTCGCCGACCCCGGCTCCCAGTTCGGCGGCTGGGCACCAAGACGCTCGATGACCGGACCCCACGCGAGGAACTCCTCGACCGTGGTCGGCTCGTCGATCGCCGCGAGACCGGCGGTATGGCTGAGGAGCTGCCGAACGGTGATGCCGTCTTTCCCGCTCGCCGCGAATTCGGGCCAGTACTGCGCCACCGGTTGATCGACATCGAGCAACCCGCGCTCGCTGAGCAGCAGCGCGCCCATCGTCGTGATGCCCTTGGTCGTGGAGAACACGAGCTGCAACGTGTCCGGGCCGTAGGGGCGGGCCGTCTCCGCCTCGGCCACACCGCCCCAGAGGTCGACCACCACCTCGCCCCGGCGATACACGCACGCCGCGGCACCGACATCTCCGTGCTGATCGAAGTTGGCTGCAAACGCGTCCCGCACCGGCTCGAAGCCAGGGGCGACCGACCCACCAATGGTTGCCATGGCGGAGGAGCGTAGTGACGACTCAGGCACGTTCGCTGGTGAAGCAGACTTGGTCAGTGAGCGCTGAGCACAGAGACCACGGCCGGTCGATGATGAGGCGAGGAGGCGCGGCGGCGTTCGCGCTGCTGCTGGTTCTCGGCGCATGCAGCGGGAGCTCGGACAACAGCGCGACCAAGTCATCGGCGTCGTCAATCGCGTCATCCGCGCTCTCCGCACCCGAGGACACGATGGTCGATGTCGGCGGCCACAAGCTGCACGTCGTCTGCCAAGGCACGGGCTCCCCGGCTGTGCTCATCGAAACGGGCGCAGGCCAGTCGGTCAGTGCGTTCAACGGCCTGCAACCGGCACTGGCGGCGACGAACCGAACCTGCGTCTACGAGCGCGCAGGAAACGGCACCAGCGAGGCGAGCCCGTCGCCGCGGACCGCGCAGCAGGTTTCCGACGAACTACAGCTACTGATCGAGAACAAGGCGATTCCCGTTCCCTTCGTGCTGCTCTCCCATTCCCTCGGCGGGATGTATGCGCAGCTCTTTGCGGCGGAGCACGCGACGGAGATCGCCGGGCTCGTCTTTCTCGATCCCCGCACGGCCGAGTACCAGTTGTCGTATCGCACGCACCTCACGCCCGATGAACTCGCCGCTGATGCCGCCGACACTGCGCAGGTGATCAAGACCGAGCCGGCCGGCCCGGAGATCGCGGCCATGGATTTGAGCGCCGCTCAGGTGAAAGCGAAGGGCACGATTCCGCCGTTCCCGACGATCGTGTTGACCGCGGGTGTGCCATTTCCGGGCCAGAGCGAATCCGACCTGACGTTCTGGCGGACCACGCACGAGAACTTGGCCGCGCAGTCACCGAAGAGCGCGTGGCGAATCGTCGACGGCGCAGAGCACGACATCTGGCGCACGCACGCCACGGCCGTACTGGAGGCCGTCGCGTCCGTCGTCAGTGGCAACCCGTGAGTCGGTCAGACGGGGACGCGAGTTGTAGTGCGCGCTCGCTCGCGGGCCTCGCGGAGCGACTCGTGGTGGCGGAGATCGATCGTCTGCCCGTCGTCGTCGACCTCGGTCGAACGCTTGCGGTGCGTGGTGAGGGCCTTCTCGCGAGCCTCGGGATCGTCCATCGCCAACGAGTAGATGGCGGCGGAGGCCATGAGCGCCACGCCCATCACCATCCACACGGTCCCGACGAAGAAGTCCTCGTTCTGCCAGGCGACGTAGTAGCCACCGCTGGCGGCAGCCAGGCCCGCGATCGCGGTAAGGCGGGTGAGCAGTTGACGGATTCGCATGATGTCCTCCTGCGGAAGTCTTCGCCGGAGTTACCCACACAGTCCGTGACTAGACACTCACGTACCGGTCGCGGCCCGTTTCGCTGCTTCCCAGCCCTTCAACATCGTCCCGAAATGGGCCGGGTTGTAGACGTCCTCTTCGGACTGCCAGAGGCCATTGCCCGCGTATTTGAGGATCGTGATGTTGACCCCGTCGTGCACGGATCCGTCGCCGGGGTCTTCCATGCGATTGGCGACCTCGCACACGATCCAGCCGCGGTCCTCGTCGACGATGTACCAGTTGATCGGGAACTCGTGCATGAGGTGCCCCGGATACTCACCCATCGTCTTGGTGATCCATTCGCGCACGGCCTCGCGTCCCTTGAAGACGCCGTACATGTGCTCGATGTACTCGCAGTCCTCCGTGAAGATGTCGGGCCACTTGCTCCAGTCACCGGTGCGACCGGCCTCGGCGCCCGCGGCCTGGTAGTCCACAAACGCGCGCTCGAGCTCCTCGCGACTCCAACCCATCGATTACTTCCCGCCAGACGCGGCGGCGACGATCGACGTGATCGTGATCGGCGGCTCACTGGGATCGCGCGGCAGCGCGCCCGTCACGGCCCGCTCGCTGACGTCGACGTCGACAGCCTGCGACCGCAGTGCGCCGACCGTCGCCTTGTCCTTCGGGATGTGCGCGAACGGGTCGTAGCTGAACAACCTGATCGCGTTCTCGTGCGTGATCTTGTTGATCTCGTCGTCGGGGATACCGGCGAGCGCGGGCGCGAGCAGCTCGGGTGAGTGCGGCCACGTCGAATCAGAATGCGGGTAGTCGCACTCCCACGTGATGTGGTCCAGGTTGAGGTGGTGGCGATTCTCGAGACCGACGGCATCGTCGATGAAGCACGTGATGATGCGCTCGTTGAACAACTCACTCGGCAACAGCCCGCCCAGGTCTTGCCCGGTCCACGCCTTGTGGTGCTTGTACACGTAGTCGACGCGCTCGAGGAAGTACGGGATCCACCCGATGCCGCCCTCACTCATCGCGAACTTGAGGTTGGGGAACTTCTGCAACACGCGCGACCACAACAGATCGGACGCCGCCTGCACGAGGTTCATCGGTTGCAACGTGATCATCACGTTGATCGGCGCATCGGCCGCCGTGACGATCATCTGCGACGACGAGCCGATGTGCAGGCACACGATGGTGTTCTCGTCGCTGCACGCCTTCCAGAACGGATCCCAGTGATCGGAGTGCAGGCTCGGGTAACCGAGACGGTCGGGATTCTCCGAGAACGTGACGGCGTGGCAGCCCTTCTTCGCGACACGGTGGATCTCGGCGGCCATCTCGTTGGGATCCCACAGCGCGGGAAGTGACAACGGGATGAAGCGGCCCGGGTACGTGCCGCACCACTCGTCGATGTGCCAGTCGTTGTACCCCTGGAGCAGCGCCTTCGCGAGGTCTTTGTCCTCCACGCGCGCCCACAGCTGACCGCAGAAGCCGGACATCGACGGGAAGCACATCGAACCGAGCACGCCGTTGGCGTCCATGTCGCGCACGCGGTCGTGGATGTCCCAGCAACCGTGGCGCATGTCGGCGAACGAGGTCGGGTCGATGCCGTACTCCGCGGCCGGACGTCCGGCCACCGCGTTGAGCCCGATGTTCGGCAGCTCATTGCCGCGGAAGGACCACACGTCGGTGCCGTCTTCCTTCGTGACCATTTTCGGCACTTCGTCGGTGTACTTCTTCGGTACGCGGCCGTCCCACATGTGCGGCGGCTCGATCGCGTGATCGTCGACCGAAACGAGGATCATGTCCTCGAGCTGCATGGGCCCCCCTTTGGGACTTTAGGAATCCAAGTTGAAGATGCGAACTGCGTTGCCGGCGAGAATTTGGTGACGCTCGTTGGCGGGGACGTCGGCCATCGTGTCGTTGATGACCTTGCGAGAGTACGGCCAGTCGTTGCCGTGGTGCGGGTAGTCGGTGCTCCACATCATGTTGTCGACACCCACGGCATGCCGGTTGGCGATGCCGTTGCGGTCGGTGATGAACGCGGCCGACAAGTTGCGCCGCCAGTAGAACGACGGCGGCTCGCTCATCGGGATGTTCCCCCATGAGCGGTTGCGCCAGTAGCGGTCGTCCATCTGCTCGAGCAGGTGCGGGATCCAGCCGACGCCCGTCTCGATGAGCGGGATCTGCAGCCGCGGGAACCGCTCGAACACGCCGGTGAAGATCAACTGGCCGATCGTGTTGGGCACCGTGGCGAACACCCCAGCGAGGCCGCCGACTGCCTTGGCGTTGGCCTTCGACTTCTGCTCGTCCTTGCTGCCGTACAGCGTGTTGCTGCCCTTGCCGGCGTCAGCCTGCGCTCGTCGTGAGCGCTGGCGAGCCACTCGACTGATGAGGTTGATGTGGATGCACACCGGCATCTGCTCGTCCTCGGCCGCTGCCCAGAACGGATCGTCGTCGTCGGAGATGCCGTCGCCGGCCGATGGCCAGCACGAGATCACGACGCCCTTGAAGCCGCGCGCCTTGGCCTTGCGCAACGTCTCGACCATGTCGCCGACACCGGTCGATGGCATCTGGGCCATACCGACGAGACGAGTGCGATCGTTCGCGCAGAACTCGTCCCACAAGAAGTTGTTGTACGCCTCGACGCCGGCGCGCACGAAGTCGTCGTCGTCGTCACCGAGGAAGTGGCCGATCGTGCGTTGCGGCGGAAACAGGATCTCGGCGTCGACGCCGTCGATGTCCATGTCGCCCAGCCGCGCCTTGCCGTCGTAGCAGCCGGCGCGCGCCTGCTCGTACGTGACGCCCGTCCAGCGGAACTGATCCCAGGGCAATCCGGGTGTCGTGACGAGACCGATCGGATCGGGGTCGGGCGCGCCGGCGAACTGCCACGCGTCGCCGCCGTCGGCGTCCTTCGCGAGCTTCGGCGCCTTGTCGTGATACTGCTTCGGCAGCCACCTCTCCCAGATGTGCACGGGTTCGAGCACGTGAGCATCGGCCGACACGATGCGGAAGGGCGCCATCGACCCAGACAGTAGCCTGACACGCGTGTCAGGTTCAGGTCCGCTGATCGAGGGTGTGACGTTGTGCGACCTCGCATCGACGCCGGTCACCACGATGACCGCGCGGTTGTTGCGCGACCTCGGTTGTACCGACGCCGGGCTCGATACGGCCGACATCGTGCTGGCATCAGGCGCCCGATCAGGCGGACGAGACGACTCGATTTGGGTGTCGGTGACGCCATTCGGCTTGTCGGGACCGCGCTCGTCGTGGCGAGCGTCCGATCTCGGCGTGATGGCGTCGTCCGGAAACCTGTATTGCACTGGTGACCCCGATCGCGCGCCCGTGCGGTGCGCGGGAAACGCGGCGTACGCGCACAGCGGATCGGAAACCGCGTTCGCGGTGTTGACCGCGCTCGCGTCAGGCCGGCGCCCGGTCGACGTCGATGTGTCGATGCAAGAGGTCGTGCTCGTCGCCAACATGGGCGCCGCCGGTCGGTTCTTCCGGGGCGGGAATCGGGGCCGGCGGCTCGGCGCCAACATCGGTCGCACGCGCGAGATCTGGCCGACGAAGGACGGGTGGGTGTCCTGCGGACTCCGGGGAGGCAAGGCGCGCATCGCCACGCTCGAGACGCTGGCCCGTTTGGTCGGTGAGCCCGCGTTGCTGTCACGTGACTGGACGGCGTGGGACACGACCACAGCGTCCGACGAGGAGCTCGCCGAGGTCGAGGGGTACGTCGGCGAGTGGTTCGCACGGCACACGACTGCGGAGCTCTACGACATCGCCTGCGAGACGAACATCATGCTGGCCCCGGTCAACTCGCCGCGGGAGCTGTACGCGAGCGCACAGCTCGCCGCCCGCGACTTCTTTGACGCCGACGGCGTCCCCCAGAAGTGGGCCCATTTCCACGTCAACCATCTCGAAATTGCGTCGCCCAGCCCCTCATACGGTGGTCAATCAACGCAAGAACGAGATGGGGATGGGAACGGGGCGTGGGCCGGCACTCGCATTTTGGAGTTCGGGGCGGGCGCGGCGGGGCCGATCGCGACGCGGTACTTCGCCGAGCATGGCGCGACGGTGTTGCGCGTCGAGTCCGCCTCGCGGCCGGACTTCCTCCGTGTCGGGCAGTACGCCGACATGTTCGATGCGCTGAACTGCGGCAAGCGGTCCGTCACGCTCAACTTGAAGCACCCCGACGGGCACGCGCTCGCGAAGCGGCTCATCGTCGAGTGGGCCGACGCCGTCGCCGAGAACTTCGCACCCCGGGCGATGCGTGGGCTCGGTCTGTCCTACGACGATCTCGTCGCCGACAAGCCCGATCTCGTGATGATCAGCGCGTGCCTCAATGGCCAGACCGGTCCGCACCGCGACTATCCCGGCTTCGGCGGACAAGGCGCGGCGCTCTCGGGGTTCAACTACCTCACCGGCTGGCCGGACCGCGAACCGATCGGTCCGTTCGGCACGATCACCGACTCGCTCGCACCGCGCTTCGTCGCCACGGCACTCGCAGCCGCGCTGCTACATCACCGCGCGACGGGCGACGGGGTGTACGTCGACTTGAGTCAGGTCGAGTGCGCGGCGTGGTCACTGTCCGACTGGCTGCTGGCCTACAGGCGCGACGGCGTGATCGGCGAGCGGCTCGGCAATGGGCACCCGACGGCCTTGCTCCACGGCCTGTTCCCGTGCACCGGCAAGGACCGATGGGTAGCGATCGCGTGTTGGACCGACGACGACGTTGCTCGACTGCGCGCGATCACCGGCGACGACCTCGAGACCTGGACCTCGACGCGCGACGCCCTCGATGTCGCGGCACAGCTGCAGGCAGCCGGCGTCGAAGCCGTCCCCGTGCAGGACTTCGCCGATGTCGATGTCGACCCGCAGGTCGCGCACCGCGAGCACTTCATCGAGATGCCGCACCCGGAGTTCGGCCCCGGCAAGTACGAACGCAACGGCTTCCGGCTCTCGGGCCCACCGTCCCGCTACGGCCGCAGCGGGCCCACGCTCGGCCAGGACAACGAGTGGGTGCTGAAGGATCTTCTCGGGCTGCCGACGGACGAGCGGGCCCGCTTGGAGCAGGACGGCGTCCTTTCCTGACACGCGTGTCAGGTTCGCCCTACGATTGCGCCGTGGAGCTCCCCAAGATCATCAGCGTCGACGACCATGTCGTCGAGCCGCCTCACGTGTGGCAGACGTGGCTGCCTGAGAAGCACCGCGAGCGGGGCCCGAAGGTCGTCCGCAAGCGTTGGGGCGGGTTCAAGCTCAAGGGCGGCGGCAAGTACGAGATGGACGAGGACCCCGACGGCCAGTGGGGCGACGCGTGGGTCTACGACGACGAGCTGATCTACGTACACAAGCGCCACGTCGCCATCCCGCAATCGGCCGTGATCGAGAACGGCGACGAGCTCTCGCTCGATCGAACGCAGCTCCAGATGACCGCGCTCACCTACGACGACATGATCCCGGGTTGCTGGGACCGCGACGCTCGCATCGCCGACATGGCTCTCAACTGGGTCGACGGGTCGCTGCCCTTCCCGACGTTCCCGCGCTTTTGCGGCCAGACGTTCCACGAGAACGAGGACCGCGAGCTCGGGCTTGCGTGTGTCCAGGCGTACAACGACTGGATGGTCGACGAGTGGTGCGGTCCGTCGGGCGGCGCCAACATCCCCCTCTGCATCATTCCGTTGTGGGATCCGCAGCTCGCGGCCCAGGAGGTGGAGCGCAACGCCGATCGCGGGGTCCGCGCCGTGTGCTTCAGCGAGCTGCCGACCCGTCTCAAGCTGCCGAGCATCCACTCGGGCTACTGGGATCCGGTGTGGCAGGTGTGCAACGACACCGGCACCACCGTGTGCATGCACGTTGGTTCGTCATCGAGCAATCCCGCGGCCGGGCCTGACTCTCCCGCCGCGGTCGGCGTGACGTTGTCGTTCAACAACTCGTTCGCGTCGATGACCGACTGGCTCTTCTCCGGCAAGCTCATTCAGTTCCCGAAGCTGAAGCTCGCGTACAGCGAGGGCCAGATCGGATGGATCCCCTACGTGCTCGAGCGGGCCGACGCGGTCTGGGCGCACCATGACGGCTGGCAGCACACGCGCAAGAAGATCCCCGAGCCGCCGTCGACCTACTACTACGGGCGCATCTACGGCTGCTTCACCGCCGACCGCCATGGGCTCAAGAACCTCGACGAAGTCGGTCCCGACAACATCTGCTTCGAGACCGACTACCCGCACACCGACACGACCTGGCCCGAGACGAAGTCCTACGTCGAGAAGATGCTCGCCGGCTACGACGAGGAAACGGCCTACAAGGTGCTGCGCGGCAACGCCATCAAGATGCTGGAGCTCGACCGCACCTGAGTTTCAACGTTCTGGCGTCACCTACTTCGGTATTTCGCTGTGGTTGACGCCAGAACGAAGAAGTCAGGCGGGCATCGAGCCGCCGCCGTCGACGCAGAGGACCTGTCCGGTCACGAACTTGGCATCGTCGGAGGCGAAGAACACTGCAGTGCCGGCGATGTCCTCCGGCTCGAGCGAGGTCTTCATGGCGGTCATCATCGTGACCATCGGCAGGAACTCTGCCGGCACCTGCTTCTTGGTCGCCTCGGTCATCGTCAGACCAGGTGCGATGCAGTTGACGGTGATGTTGTATTGGCCGAGTTGCGCGGCGAGGAACTTCGTGAGCCCGATGACACCCCACTTCGTCATCGAGTAGCTGAACGAGCCGACCTCGGTGAACTCGGGCGGCGACGGGATCATGTACATGTACGCAGCACCCGACGACTGGTTGACGATGCGCCCGTACTTCTGCGCGGCCATCGCCGGAGCACAGGCCCGTGCCATCAACCACGAGCCGTGCAGGTTCACCGAGTACACCTTCTGCAGGTACTCGTAGCTGTTGTCGTAGTTGTCGATGTCGTAGAAGAGCGCGGCGTTGTTCAACAGGATGTCGATCTTGCCGAAGCGATCCACGGTTGCCGCCGCGCAGTCGAGTCCCGACTGCTCGTTCGAGATGTCGGTCTGCACGAACATCGAGTCGCCGAGTCCGTCGAGCTCCTTCATCGCCAGCTCGGCGCGGTCCGGGTTTATCTCGGCGACGACGACCTTGGCGCCCTCGGCCAAGAACCGTTTGGCGTAGGCGAGCCCGATCCCCTGGCCCGCTCCGGTGATGACCGCAACTCGATCTTGAAGCCTCCCCACCCGAGCGTCCTCAGCCCCGGTGGATCAGGTTCATGCGAGCGGTCAACACCAGCTCGCCGGCTTGATTGCGGTACTCGTTCTCCGTGACGAGGAAGGTCATCGTCTTGTCGCCCGCCGGCTTCTCGTACAGGTCGACGACCTTGCCCTCGCTCTTGATCTGGTCGCCCACGACGATCGGCTGGTGGTACGTGAACTCCTGCTCGCCGTGCAGGACGATGCCGCCGTTGGCCATCAGCTTCCCGATGACCTCCATCGTCGGATTGCGTCCGGGGTTGGCGTCGGCCGGCTGGTCTTCCGGGTACGCGCCCCAGAACGTGGCGCCCGAGAAGAAGTACGTCGGCGGAACAGGGATGTCGTCGAAGCCGGCCGCGGTCGCGGCGTCGCGCCGGCGGTAGATCGGATTGGTGTCGGTCACCGACGCGGCGAACTGCGTGATCGGTCCGCGCTCGATCGCGATCGTCGCCTTGCCGGTTGGCATCCCGACGACCTCTTCCTTCGTAACGCCCATCTGACAGCCCCCTGGCGATCTCACTAACCTGACACGGCTGTCAGGTACGACAGGCGAGATTCAAGCACAACGATCGCGGAGGTACATCAGTGGGGCTGCTCGATGGGAAGGTGGCGATCGTCACCGGCGCGGGGCGAGGCGTGGGGCGAGGCGAGGCGTTGGAGCTCGCGGAGCAAGGGGCCAAGGTCGTCGTCAACGACCTCGGTGGATCGCACACCGGTGAGGGCGCCGACAAGTCGCCCGCCGACGAGGTCGTCGAGATCATCAAGCAGCGCGGCGGTGAGGCCGTGTCGAACTACGACGACATCAGCAGCTGGGGCGGCGCCGAGAACCTGGTGAACTCGGCTCGCGACGCGTTCGGTGCGCTCGACATCGTCGTGAACAACGCCGGCATCCTGCGCGACAACTCGATCGTCAAGATGACCGAGCAGGAATTCGATTCGGTCATCAACGTGCACCTGAAGGGCACGTTCAACATGACGCACTTCGCCGGCATCTACTGGCAGACCGAGTCGAAGGAAGGCCGCAAGCGCAACGCCGCCATCGTCAACACGGTGAGCTCGGCCGGCCTGCAAGGCAACCGCGGCCAGGGCAACTACGGCGCGGCCAAGGCCGGCATCGCCGCCCTGACCACGATCACGGCGCTCGAGATGGGTCGCTTCGGCGTACGCGCTAATGCGATCGCCCCCGGCGGTGCCACCCGCATGGTCGTGGCCGCCATGCCGAGCCTCACGCTCGTCGAAGCCGACGAGGCCGGCGAAGAGTTCAATCGCCTCAACCCAGGGAACTCCGCCCCGATGGTGGCGTGGCTCGCGTCGGACGAAGCGCTGCACGTGACCGGTCAGGTCTTCCGCGCCGTCGGCGACTCCATCACGCACTACATCCCGTGGACGCTCGGCACCGACGTCACCACGCCGAAGGGCCCACGCAAATGGGATCCGGCCGAGATCGGCGACATCGTCAACGCCCAGATCTTCCGCTGCCGGCCTGGTGGCCTGCAGATGGGCGGGTAGTTGCCCGGAACCAAGCGCGTCGCCATCGTCGGCGCGGCGTTGTCGGATTGCGGGCGCGTCGACACGAAGACACCGTTCGAGCTGCATCAGCAGGCCGCGGCGCGCGCCCTCGCGGATGCGGGCCTGACGAAGGACGACGTCGACGGACTCGCATCGACAGGCATGGGATTGCTCGCGCCGATCGAGATCGGCGAGTACCTCGGACTGCGACCCAACTGGTGTGAGAGCACCGGGGTCGGCGGGGCCGCGTGGGAGTTCATGGCCGAGCACGCGGTCGAAGCCCTGCTCGCGGGGCACGTCGAAACGGTGCTCATCGTGTACGGCTCGACCACGCGCGCCGACCTCAAGGCGCGCCGCCGCTCCGCCAATCTGAGCTTTGGTGGCCGTGGGCCCACGCAGTTCGACGCGCCCTACGGGCACGCGCTGATCTCGAAGTACGCGATGGCCACGCGCCGCCACATGCACGAGTTCGGCACGACCGTCGACCAGCTCGCGGAGATCGCGGTGTCGGCCCGCTACAACGCGCAGTTCAACCCCGACGCGTACTACCGCGAGCCCATCACTCGTGAGGACGTGCACAACTCGTCGATGATCGCCGACCCCTTGACGAAGCTCCACTGCTGCATCCGCAGCGATGGGGGTGGTGCCGTCGTCTTGACGACGGAGGAACGCGCCCGCGACTGCGCCAAGAAGCCGGTATGGGTGCTCGGGTCGGGCGAGGCCGCCAACATGACGACGTTGAGCGAGTGGGACGACTTCACGCAGTCTCCCGCGGTGCGGTCGGGCCAACAGGCCTTCGCACGCGCTGGGCTCACGCCCGCCGACGTCGATGTCTGCCAGCTCTATGACGCGTTCACGTCGATGGTGCTCATGACGCTCGAAGGTCTCGGATTCTGCGGCAAGGGCGAAGGCGGGCCGTTCGTCGAGGATGGCAAGCTCCGCGTCGGCGGCGCGCTTCCTACGAACACCGACGGTGGCGGGCTGTCCGCATGCCATCCGGGCATGCGCGGGATGTTCCTGATGGTCGAAGCGGTGAAGCAGCTGCGGGGTGAGTGCGGCGAGCGCCAGGTGGCCGACGCGAAGATCGCGTGTGCCAGCGGAACAGGTGGGTGGTTCAGCTCCGCTTCGACGCTGTTGCTCGGCGTCGAGTAGCTCCATGCCGCGTCGTGGCCGTGGCCGGTGCGCCGAACACTCCGCGGTGCAGCATCGTTGCAAGCGTGTCGACGATGGCCGCGTCGTCGAACCCGAGATCGCGCGACGACGTGAAGTACGCCAGCCGCTCGACCATCGCCAGCATCGCCGCGGTCGCCGCCTGCGGGTCGCGGAGGTGCTGCGGATCGGCTTCGTCGAGGCGCGAGCGCAGGTTCGTGTTGATTGCCGCGAACGCCTTGATGCCGACGCGCAAGAGCTCACGGTCGACGACCTGATCCTCCATCCACGCGCGGATCACCGCGCCGTAACGGCGGTAGGTGTCGAGGAACTGTGCGAGCCAGCGGGCGAGCTCGTCGCGGCCCGCGGCATCCGGGGTCACCGGGCCGAGCGTGGCGGCCAACGCCGTCATCTCGGCGGCGCACTCGCTGGCCAACGCGCGGAACAGGTCTTCCTTGTTGGCGAAATAGAGGTAGAAGGTGCCGTGCGACATGTCGGCCACCCGAACGATGTCGTCGACGCGCGCCGCGTGGTAGCCGCGCTCGGTCAGCACGAGCAGTCCAGCGTCGAGCAGCTTCGCCATCGTTTGCTTGCCCTGCGTGCGCAGCTCGCGCTCGCTCGCTGGAGTGCCGGGCGTTCGTGCGGTGGTCGATGGAACTCGCCCACCGGAGGCCCTAGGCGAAGGCAGTGTCGAGTTCCATCGATCACTCTTGGTCACGGGACTACCTGATGCTCGGGCAAACGGCGAAGGAAGCGGCGGCGCGGTTCGGAGACACTACTGCCTACGTAGCGCCGGACGGATGGGAGCTGTCGTATCGCGACGTCGACCTCTTGGCCGATGAGGTCGCGGTCGGGCTGCTGCGTGCGGGTGTGACCGAGGGCGACGTGGTGGCGCTCATGATGCCGCAGATGCCGGAGTACTTCGTGGCGTACATCGCCGCGTCACGCATCGGCGCGATCACGGCCGGAGTCAACGCACGTCTGTCGGCGCCAGAGCAGGCCGCAGTGATCGCGACGGCGGGCGCCAAGATCGTGCTCGACAGCGCGAACGCGGTGCTCGACTTGTGTGTGTCAGAAGCGTCGCCGCCCGCGCTCACCGACGATCCCGAGCGCCCGGTCGCCATCGTGTTCACATCGGGCACGACCGGCACGCCCAAGGGCGCCGTCTTCGCCAATCGTCAGCTGTCGTTCATCACGCAGACCGACACCGGGGGCGCGTGGGGCGGTGGTGGCACGACGTTCGCCGCAACGTCATTCGCCCACCTCGGGCCGATGACCAAGCTGCCGGGATCGCTCATGCGGGGAGGCACGACGTACGTCCTCGAGCGGTGGCGAGCGAAGGACGCGCTGCGCTTGATCGCCGAGCATCGAATGTCGAGCATCGGCGGCATCCCGACGCAGGTCGCGCTCATGCTGCAGGAGCCGGACTTCGACTCGTACGACCTCTCGTCGGTGAAGGCGATCGTGCTCGGCGGCGGTCCGGCAACGCCGGCGTTGATCCGTGAGGCGCGCGAGCGTTTCGGTGCCGCCGTCGCGATCCGCTACTCGTGCACCGAGGCCGGCATCGGCATCGGCACGGCGTTCGACGGCCCGTTGGAGGATGCTGAGGTGTCGGTCGGCCGGCCGCATGCCGGGGTCGACCTCGAGTTGCGCGACATCGACGGCGACGTGGGCGAGGTGTGCCTGCGCTCCCCTGCCGTGATGGCCGGCTACTGGCGGGCACCCGAGCTGACCGCCGCCGCGATCACGCCCGATGGGTTCGTCCGCACGGGCGATCTCGGGTGGATCGACGACGCCGGCCGGCTGCATCTCGTGGGGCGATCCAAGGAGATGTACGTGCGGGGCGGCTACAACGTCTACCCAATGGAGGTCGAAGGCGTGCTGGCTGCGCATCCCGCTGTCGCCGATGTCGCGATCGCGCCGCGCCCAGACGACGTGATGGGCGAGGTCGGCGTCGCCGTGATCGTGCCGCGCGAGGGTGCGGCCGCGCCGACGGTGGACGAACTGCGCGCCTTCGCCGAAAATCGCCTGGCGCGGTACAAGCTGCCGGAGGACGTGCTCGTCGTCGACGCGCTCCCCCTCACCGCGATGGAGAAGCTCGACCGGCGCGCACTGGCCACGATGGTGACTCGCTGATGCAACTGGACTTCACCCCTGATCAGGAAGAGCTGCGCTCGTCGGTGCGCGCCGTGCTCGAGAAGGAGTGCTCACGGGCGTTCGTGCGCGAGCACGTCGACCATGTGGTCATGGGCGAGCCCTCGGACGCGCCCGGCCGGCTCTGGAAGACGTTCGTCTCGCTCGACTGGCCGTCGCTGACGATCGCCGAGGAACACGGCGGTATCGGGCTCGGCTATCCAGAGCTGGCCATCGTGGCGGAGGAACTCGGGCGGGTCCTGGCGCCCGGACCGCTGCTCACCACGATCGCCGGGTTCACGCCGTTGCTGCGAGAGGCCGACGGCGGCGACGAGTGGCTGTCCAAGGTGGCCGCTGGTGAGATCTCCGGTGCGCCGGCGTTCGACACGACTGCGGTGCTGTGCGGCAGCGAAGCCGATGTGCTCGCGGTGGTGCTCGACGGTGAGATCGCGATCGTCCCAGCGAAGGTGACGAGGACGATCGAGTCGCTCGACGCCACCCGCTCGCTGGTCGACATCGAGGTGGGCGACGGCCCACGGTTGCCGATCAGCCCTGAGGGCGTCCGGCGGGCGCGCGAGGAGATGACGACGGCCATCGCGTTCGAGCTCGTCGGCACGTGTCAGACGATCTTCGACACCAACCTGCAGTACGCGAAGGAGCGCCAGCAGTTCGGCGTGCCGATCGGATCGTTCCAGGCGGTCAAGCACAAGCTCGCGAACATGTTCGTGGCGATCGAGCGGGCGCGAGCGCTGTGCGTGTTCGCCGCCGCGACGATCAACGAGAACGACGAGCGCCGCTCGACGGCAACGTCAGCCGCAAAGGCAGCCGCGGGCGACTGTCAGAAGCTGGTCGCCCAGGACGGCATCCAGCTGCTTGGCGGCATCGGCTACACGTGGGAGCACGATCAGCACTTCTACGTCAAGCGAGCCAAGGTCAGCGACGCCCTCTTCGGCAACGCCCCCTTCCACCGCCAACAGATCGCCGACGCCCTCGGGCTGTGACGAAATCCCACTCAGACATACACACTTTTGTGTAGTTCTGAGTGGGATTTGCGAAAGGGGTTAGACCTTGCGGCCGGCGAAGGCGAGGAGCTTGTCTTCGGCGGAGGCGTCGGCCGCGACCGGCTGCTCGGCCTCGAACATCCCCGGGGTGCGGAAGTCGTCCGTGATCAGCTGACGCCCGACGGTGAGCGCCGTGTCGAGCAGCTCGTCGTCGTCGATCTTCTGACCGGTCGCCCGCGCGATGTCGACGGAGTGCGTCATCACGTCCATGATCGCGATGTTGAGCGCGATGCCTGCCGGCATCTCCCCGAACGGCAGCTTCACCATCTTCTCGAGTGCGCCCTCGCCGCCGAACGCCGCCCGTGCTCGATCGGTCGCGGCGTGAAACGAACCCTTGTAGTCCTCGCCGAGGTTGTCGCCGCCCATGAGCTGACCGAACCGGTCGTCGGCGATCGAGCCGTTCTCCACACACTCGGCGAACATCGTGGCCCCGCCGACCACGTGGTTCATCACGTCTCGCACGGTCCACTCCGTGCACGGCGTGGAGTTGCTCAGCTGGGACTGATCGACGTTGTCGACCACCGCGCCCGCTTTGTCGAGGACGCGTTCCATCATCGGCAGGACATCCATTGACTTCCCCCTTGTTGTGCTGCGCGTTGTTCTAGTCGAAGACGACGTCGAGCCGCGGCGGGGATCGGAACGTCATGCCCGTGATGTACGGCGACTCCGCGTCGGGATCGAGGCGGACGTTCGGTAACCGATCGAAGATGCGGTTGATCGCCACCTTCGTTTCCATCCGGGCGAGATGCATGCCGAGGCACATGTGCGGCCCCGACGCGAAGGCGATATGCGCAGATTGCGGCCGGAAGATGTTGAACGATTCGGCGTCGTCCCACCTGCGCTCGTCGTGATTGGCGGCGCCCATGTTGACGACCATCACCGAACCGGCCTCGATGTTCACGCCGCACACGGTTGTGTCCTGCGTCGCCGTGCGCATGATCGTGAGCAACGGTGGCTCCCACCGCAAACCCTCCTCGATCGCGTGCGGCAACAGCGAGCGATCGTTGCGCACCGCGTCGAGCTGGTCGGGGTGCGTGAGCAGTCCGGTCATCAAGTTCGACGACGAGCGGTACGTCGTCTCTGCCCCCGCGGGCAACAACAGCCGGCAGAACGCGATGATCTCGTCGTCGGTCAGCTTCTGACCCTCGTGGTCGGAGTGGGCCAGCACGCTGATCATGTCGTTGCCCGGCGCGTCTCGGCGGAGATGCACGAACTCGACGAGGTAGTCGTAAAGGCTCTTCGACGCGTTGAGCGCCTTGTCCATGTCGATCGACACGCTGATGAGCTCGACCGTCCACCGGTGGAACTGCGGCAGATCTGCGCGCGGCAACCCGAGGAGTCCGGCGATGACGTTGACCGGGAACGGGAACAACAACTGACTCACGAGATCGGCGCGCTTGTCGTCGACGAACGTGTCGATGAGCTCGTCGACCACACCGCCGACCAACTCGGACTCCCACATTTCCATCGCCTTGCGGCTGAACGCCTGCTGGATGACGGATCGGTACGCATGATGCTCGGGCTCGTCCATCTCGAGAATCGTGTGCCCCATCACCGCGCCCATCACCTCGGCGTAGCCCGTCGACGAGAACCGCAGGTTGTCGCGCAACACTTCTTGCACGGCGTCGTACGACGAAACGGTGTACAGCGGCGGCACGTCGCCGGGCTCGAAGCCGAGGTCGGCATCGGCGTCGAGGCCGAGCAGCATGCGCACGTCGGCGGGAACGATGTGCTGCTCACGCATCGGGGCGAACTCGGGGTACGGGTTCTGCACGACCCCGGCCCCCATCGCTTTGTTGAAGTCCTCGAAGGGGTTGCTCTGGTCGGCCACTGCCTCGGACAACTCGCCCTCCTAGAGGCTCCAGTTCCCTGACACGCGCGTCAGGTTGACCGTACCACCGTCGGCTACCGTTCCCGGCCGTGGCGTTGGACGTTGGGGTCGCCAAGCGCGCAACGAAGTACGGCGGGTACCCCCTGTTTGCGTTGGCAGCGACCGTCATGCTCGAGACCGGCGAACGCGGCTCACTCTCACAGGCCTCCTACGGGAAGAACAGCCTCGAAGCACACTTCAACCCGGGCGACTTCTGGCTGAGCGCGCTGCCCGTTGCGCTGTCGCTCATCGGGATCATCGGCTCGATGCCGTTCGGTCACCTGGCGGACCGCATGCGGCGCACGCTCCTGTTGGCGGGAGCGATGGTGGTGTGGACCATCGTGATGGGCATCAGCGCGCTGGCGCCCACCTTCCTGTTCCTGTTCCTCATCCGCCTGGGCGTCGGGATCGTCGAAGCGAACGGCCCGGCGGCCATCTCGCTGATCTCCGACTACTACCCGATGCAGGAACGGGCCAAGAGAATCGGGCTGTACAACTCCGGAGCGCTGCTCGGCAGCGCGCTCGGGCTCGGTCTCGCTGGCGTGTTCGTCGGCCAATGGGGATGGCGTGCGGCGTTCTGGATGTGGATTCCGCTGGGGGTCATCACCGTCGTTCTCCTGCTGCGCGCGCCGGAGCCGGAACGGGGCCACCAGGACGCCGACTTTCACGCCGACACCGACCCGTTGCAGGGCGTCGACGCCGTCGAGCTCGCAAGCAAGCTCGACCTTCCCGAACCCACTCGAGTTGGCGCGCTCGACTACGACAACTGCAACTGGCGTGAGGCCTATCGCGAGATCTTCAAGATCCGCAGCATGTGGTTCGGCGTCGTCGGCATCACGATCTCCGCCGCGCTTCTCAACGGTCTCGGGTTTTGGGCCATCCCCTACTTCCAGGACGTCCACGGGCTCAGTCACGAGGAGGCCGGCGGCTACGCCGTCGTGTTCGGCCTCGGCGCCGCGGTGGGCGTTCTGAGCGGCGGCTACGTCGCCGACCGGCTGCTACGCCGGGGCATGGTCAATGCCCGCATCTACGTGGTCGTGGTGTCGACCATCATCGCCACGATCATCTTCGTCCCCGCCTTCGCGAGTTCGTCGCTCGCCGTGACGCTGCCGCTGTTCCTCGTCGGCGGTGTCTTTCTCACACTGCCGATCGCCCCGGCCGACGCCATGATGACCGACGTCGTCGTTGCTCCCCTGCGCGGGCGGGCCGCCGGGCTGCGCTCGATCGTGCGGAGTGGATCGAGCCTGATGATCTTGATCATCGGGATCTTGAAGGGCGTGTTCGGTTTGCAGACCGCTCTCGTCGCGATCACTCCCGTGTATGCCATCGGTGGCCTCGTCATGCTGCTGGCGGCTCGTACCTATCCCGCGGACCTCGCTTTCGTGGCCGCCGAATCACGCAGACTGCGAGCTACATGAGCGACCGACCGACCATCTTCGCCACCGCGCCGCTTCGAGGTCCCGGTGTCGAGACCTTGCGATCCATCGGTGAGGTCATCGAGGAGTCGTGGATCAGTTCGACGACGATGCGTCTGCTCAACGACGAGCAACTCGCGGCGCGCATCGCCGACACGGGCGCCACGATCGTGATCTGTGAAGCCGACCAGTGCAAAGGCGCGGTGCTGGATGCCGGGCTCATCGCGATCGCGTCGACGCGCGGCGACCCCACGAACGTCGACGTTCCCGCGGCGACCGCGAAGGGCATCCCTGTGCTGCGTGCTCCTGGCCGTAACGCCGACGCGGTGGCGGAGATGACGATCGCGCTCCTCACCGCGGTGAACCGCCATGTGCTGCGGGCCGATGCCGACGTGCGTGAAGGCAACATCTACCTGAACGGCACGATCCCCTATCAGCGTTTCCGGGCGTGGCAGCTCGCAGGACGGACGGCTGGGCTCGTGGGGCTCGGCGCCGTCGGCCGGGCCACCAAGTGGCGGCTCGAGGGTCTCGGCATGAACGTGATCGCCCACGACCCGTTTGCCGACGACGCAACGCACGAGCTCGACGAGCTACTCGGTGAGGCCGACGTCGTGTCGATGCACGCAGCCGTGTCACCCGACACGATGGGCATGATCGGCGCCAAGCAGTTCGCCGCGATGAAAGACGACGCCATCTACGTCAACTCCGCGCGAGCAGGGCTGCACGACACCGATGCGCTCGTCGAGGCGTTGCAGACCGGACAGATCGGCGGCGCCGGCCTCGATCACTTCGACGGCGAGATGTTGCCCGAAGGACACCCGCTCATCGGGATGGCCAATGTCGTGCTGACACCGCACATCGGCGGCGCGACGTACGACACCGAAGCGAATCACACCACCCTCATCGCCAACGGCCTCGTCAAGCTGCTCAACGGCGAGGTCCCCGACAACTGCGTGAACCCGGAAGTCCTAGCGAAATGAGCTTCGAATGACGATCGTGAAACCGGAGGACGTGCTCGACGCGTCGAAGGCGATGCTGGCGATGGGCCTCGTGTCAGGCACCGCCGGCAACGTGTCCGGCCGCGTCGGCGAGGAGCGCATCTGCCTCACGCCGTCGTCGGTGCCGTACGAGACGATGACCCTCGACGATCTCGTGATCACCGATCTCGACGGGAACGTCCTCGAGGGCACCCGCGGCCCGACGAGCGAGAAGGCGCTGCACCTCGCGTGCTTTCGGCGCTATCCGGAGATCGGGGGCGTGATCCACTGTCATGCGGCCTACGCGACGATGTTCGGGCTGGTCCACGAGCCCATCCCCGCGATTATCGAAGAGGTCGTCGTCTACCTCGGCGGCGACGTGCCGATCTGCGACTACAAGCCGACCGGCAGCGACGCCCTCGGCGAAGAGGTCGCATCCCGGCTGGGTGATCGCAGCGCGGCCATCGTGGCCAACCACGGCATCGTGACCATGGGCGACACGCCGGACAAGGCGCTGCACAACGCCGAACTCACCGAGCGCACCGCGATGATCGTGTGGGGCGCCCGCGCGCTGGGTACGCCGGTGCCGTTGCCCGGCAAGACGAACGAGAACATGGCCGGCGTCTACCGGCTACTTCGAGGGATATGAAGAGGAACCGCCCCGCCCGAGGGCGAAAGAAGCTGGGAAGGGACTTGGGGGGAGACACATTGCGCAAGGGTCGGCGGCGGGGTCACGCCATCGTTCTCGCGGTCGCGCTCGTCGCCACGGCGGCGTGCGGCACGCGCCTGCCGGACAGCGCGTTCGTCAACGCCGGCGCAGACGGTGGAACCGGCACTGCGGCGAGCAACCGCACCGGCACCGGCACCGGCACCGGCACAGGAACCGGAACCGGAACCGGCAGCAACGCCAGCGGCACCGGCACGGGAGGAGGTGCCGGAGTGGGCACCGGGCCAGGTGGTGGTGCGGTCGCCGGCGCCGACGGTCCGAACCAGGCGAGCGACGTCGGTGTGACCGAGAACGAGATCGTGATCGGCAACATCACGGCGATCAACGGCATCCTGGGGGACGCGTTCGCGCCTCCGCTTCGCGGGCTGCAGGCGTATGTGCAATGGATCAACGACCACGGCGGCATCCACGGTCGCACGCTCAGGCTCGAGACCTGTGACGACGGCGAAGACCGCACGCGAAACCTCCAGTGCGCGCAAGATCTCATCGAGAACAAGAAGGTGTTCGCGTTCGTCGCGGGCAACACCCGCGCGGAGGGAGGGTCGGCTCCGTACATCAACGGCAAAGGGGTGCCGATCTTCTTCAACCTGCCGATCAGCAACGCGGCCTCTCGGTTTCCGCACTACTGGTCGATCTACGGCAACGGTTGTCCCCGCGACGGCAACACCGTCTGTTACAACAATCAGATCTACAGCACCAGCGGCATCTATCGCTGGTTCAAGGAACACACCGGCGTGAAAAAGGCAGGTGTGTTCTTCTACGGTCTGATCAACATCTCGAAGGACGCCGGCCAGTTCGTCATCGACGGCCTGAAGAGCGAGGGCTTCGACGCCACCGGCTACGACGTGAACTTCGCGAACCCCAACTTTGATCAGTACGTCGACGACATGAAGGCGAAGGGCATCGACATCATCTTCGACGTCATCGACGACGGCACGAACCGCAAGCTGTGCGACACGATGCAGCGCAAAGGCGTGTCGGTGACCGCAAAGGTGTCAACCGTCGTGTCGTACGGCGACGAGATCGGCACGGACTTCTCGCCGATCTGCCGGCCGTCGATCTACATCGCGGGCAACACGATGAGCTACAGCAACCGCGCCAACCCGGCGGTCGACGAGTTCCGCTCGGCGTTCGAGACCTACCAACCCGGTACCCCCTTGCACCAGTGGGCGCTCGAAGGCTGGATGGCCGGCAAGGTGCTCACCGAGGCACTGAACACCATGGGAGCGGCGCCGACCAGGCAGGGCCTCGAGGACTGGCTGCGCGGACTCAACGACTACACCGCCGGCGGCCTGTCGATTCCTATCGACTTCAAGGTGAAGGACTATCCGAACGAGCCGCTCGCGAACGGCGACTGCACGTCGATCGCCAAGTGGTCCGACGACACCCAAGGATGGATCCAGCAGACAGGGCCGGCGGGCGACTGCTACGACGGCACGCACCAATACGCGACGAACGCGACCGACCGAGGCGACTAACCGGCGGTGCCGAGGTAGCGGCCGACCACCGCAGGATCGCGGAGTTCGTTCGGTTCGCCGACGAACGCGACCTCTCCTTTGGAGAGCACGTAACAGATGTCGGCGAACTGCAACGCGTGGGTGAGGTACTGCTCTACCAGGAGGATGGTGGTTCCCTGCTTCCGCAGCTCCGCGACCGCCTCGAAGAGCTGATCGACGATGATCGGCGCCAGCCCCATGGAGATCTCGTCCATCATCAAGACGCGCGGCTCGGCAACGAGCGCACGGCCGAGCGCGAGCATCTGCTGCTCACCACCGGACAGCGTGCCGGCCGCCTGGGCGAGGCGCTCGCCGAGACGAGGAAAGGCCGAGACGATGCGCTGGAAGCAGTCCTTGCGGACAGCGTCGGTCGCCCCTTGACGGCAACGAACCGCGATTTCGATGTTGTCGCGAACACTCATGGACGGGAAGATTCCTCGACCTTCCGGGATCAGCGTCACGCCCTTGCGCGAGATCCAACTCGTTGAGCGGCCGCTGATCCGCTTGCCGTCGAGGCGAACCGCGCCGCGGGTCAATGGGATCGTTCCGGAGATGGCTTTCAACGTCGTGGTCTTTCCCGCGCCGTTGGGACCCAGTAGTGCGACCACTGTGCCCTCGGGCACGGTGAGCGTCACGCCGTGGAGCACCTCCACACGGCCGTACCCGGCAACGATGTTCTCAAGTTGGAGAGCTGCTGGCATCCGTTGCCTCGATCAATTCGGCGTCGTCCGTCCCCAGATACGCGGAGCGAACGTCTGGATTGTTGCTCACCTCTCGCGGCGTCCCCGCTGCGATGAGCGAGCCGAAGTCCAACACGTAGATCCAGTCCGACGCGGCCATGACCAGGTCGACGTCGTGTTCGATCAACAACACGGCCACGCCGCGGTCAGCGACGACCTTCAGCACCGCTTGGAACTCGCGCGTCTCGCGCGTGTCGAGACCGCTGCTCGGCTCGTCCAACAGCAACACGGTCGGTTGTGTACACAGCGCTCGCGCCAACTCGACGAGCCGCAGTGTGCCGGTCGGAAGCGAGCCTGCAAGCTCCCTCGCGACCGAACGGACGCCGACCAGTTCCAGCACCTCGTCCACCGCGAGGCGCACGTCACCGCTGGTGCGATGGCGAAAGGTGAACGCGTCGCGCCATGCGTGCCGGTCGAGCGCGACCTCCGCCGCCACTTGGAGGTTGTCGCGCACGGTCATCCCGCTGAAGACCTCGAGCCGCTGGAACGTGCGCCCCATCCCCAGGCGGGCACGCTTGAAGGTCTCGAGGTTCGTGATGTCCTTGTCCCCGAGACGCACTGTGCCCGAGTCGGGCTTGTCGAGACCGGTCAGGGCGTTGAAGCAGGTCGTCTTCCCCGCGCCGTTCGGACCGATGAGCGACGTGATCTGTCCTGCGGGCACCTCGAGTGACACGTCATTGACCGCGACGAGCCCGCCGAACCGCTTCGAAATACCGGACGCGACGAGCAGTCCGTTCCGGTCCGGACTCATGGCACCCGTTGCTTCGGTTGGGCCGCGGTACGACCGTTCTTCTCCGCCAGCACCTTCTTGGCGAACGCGGTTGGTTGCACCGGGGCGAGCTCCGTGACGGGCTCACCCTTCGCCCCTCGCACCCGGTCGAATTCGTTGCGTGCCGCGCGGGTCACCGCCGGCGGGATACGCCGAACCACGCCGATGAGGCCACCGGGGAGACGGCCGAGGAACAAGGCGGCGATGCCGAGGAAGAAGACCGATGCCTGGATGTCTTGCTGAATCGCCAACGGCAGCATCACGTAGATCACCGCGGCGAGCACCGCCCCACCAAGGCTCGAGATGCCGGCCACCGTGATGGCGACGAACCAGAACAAGCTGAAAACGGGGTTGTACCGGTTCGGATCCCAGGCGCCATCCGCCATCGTGAGCAATGCGCCCCCGAGGCCGGCGATGAACGAGCTCGCCCCGAAGATGAAGAGCTTGTAGCGACGGAGGTCGATGCCGATCGCCTTGGTCGCGGTTTCGGAGTCTCGCATCGCACCGAGGATGCGACCGAGACGGCCGCTGCGCAGGTTGTTCGCGAACAGCAGTGAAAGCGCGGCGACGATGAGGGCGAAGTAGTAGAAGCTCCGTGGCGAGCTGAGCTCCCACGAAAGGAACGTCGGGCGGCGTACGACCAGGCCCGTTGTTCCCTCGCCGGCAAACAGGTCGGAGTTGAAGACCAGCTGATTGATCAGGAGTCCGAGACTGAGCGTCGTCAGTCCGAGGAACAGGCCCTTGCGTTTCAGCGCGGGGAACCCTGCCAAGAGGCCTGCGATCATCGCCACGCCCGCGCCGATGATCATGCCCACGATGACGGGTACGTGCATGCTGTTGACGGCGCGCGCGGAAAAGTACGCGCCCAAGCCAGCGATCGCCGCCTGCCCGAGCGAGATGTGACCGGAGAAGCCGGTGATGCACACGATCGACGCGAAGATCACCACCATCCCGACCATCTGCTGCGCGTAGACCATGTTGATGTCGCTGAGGAAGAGTGGTAGCGCGAGCGCCGCCGCGCCGACTGCCAGCACGCCGATCACGGTGCTCAGTCGTAGCCCCGTGCGCCGCCCGAGTTCCGACGCGACGATTCCTTGACCGGTGGGCGCGGATTCACCGATCTCGTCGAGCGTCCTGTACGCAATGAGCGCGACGAACAGCACGACGACCCACCAGTTGCCGAGCATTTGCCGCCAGAGGTCGTGCAGCGTCCCGCTGTCACCGAACGGATCGAAGTCCGCGAGGATGAGGCGCAACGCTTCCAGGCCTAGAGCCGCGCCGATCGCCAGCGGAAGGCTGACGAGTCGTGCAACGACCGCGACGCCGATCATCTCGATGCCGAAGAAGATGATTCGGATCGGTTCCAGCACAGAGTCGCGGCTGGCGAGCAATACCCCCGTGAGCGCCGCGAGTCCGCAGCCGATGGCCCATGCCACCATGGCGACGCGGTTGGCATCGATCGCTGACAACTCCGCGAGCTCACGCCGATCGACGACCGCCTGGATTTGCGTCCCGAGAAACGTGTAACGAAGCAGCACATACAGCGCGATGCCAATGACGACGACGATGAAGAGAAACGCGAGTTGTTGCGTGTCGAACGTGATGTTGCCGAACTCATAGTTGCGAATCGGCCACAACCGAGGCACCGGTTCCTTGCTGTTGCCCTGCACCTTTGCGCCCCAAATCACGTTCACGAGGCCGAGAAAGATCACCAGCACCCCGAGGTTGGCTACCAACTTCTCCGACGTGCTCGCGCGGCGGCGCTGCAACGACCGGAACACAAGTCGCTCGAGGAGCACACCAATCCCCGGTCCGACGATCAGCAACACGACTGGCGCGGAGATCCACAGCGGCAGGCCCCACACGCCGTTCATCTGCCAGAGCATGTAAGCGGCGAACAGACCGATCGTGAAGTGCGCGAGGTTGAACACTCCCGTGGCCTTGTACGTGAGCACGATGCCGGTGCCGCCAATGGCGTACACCGACCCGGCGAAGATGCCGGAGAGGATGAGCTGGACGTAATGCACGCGCTACGGCGCGTCGACGAGCGACGGCTCACAGAGTGCGCAGGGCGTGAGCTGACGTCGCTCGATCGACGATGCCGCGAGCATTGACGTATTGGGCTTCGACGCGACCATCGCGCACTCCGGACGGTGATACGTGTCGGAGCCCGTGAGGATGACGTACACCCCGCCGTTCGGGCTCGTGGTGCTGGGCGTCGCCTTGACGGGCGGCGGCGCATCCTCGCGAGCGAGCAGCGTCACGTGCAGCTCGTTCACCATCCGCTCCAGCCGGTCGAGCCGTCCGGAGTCCCTGCGTAATTCTTCCGTACCGAGGAAATAGGCACCAACGACGGCGAGGACCACACCGAGAACGCCGGCAGATACCAGGTACGGGAGCTGCTTCGCCGGGTTGCTCTCGCCCGAGATGCCGTACCACCCGATCAGGATCACGAGCGCGGCGATGGCAAGGAGCACCCAACCCACGACGGGGCGCGTGGCCTTACCGACCCAGCGCCAGAACAGTGCTGCGTCGGGCAGGTCGTCCTCGTCGACGCTGCGGTTGGAGTCGATTGTCATCCGGTGCTCCTTGTCAGTCCTTCAGGCGCGCTGGTAGTCGCGCGGGCAGAACCAGTCGCGGTGCCAGGCACATGCCGAGCGCGGCCAGAGTCGATGCGAGGTAGAGCCAGCGAAGATCGAAGGTGAACCCGAACAGCGTCGGCTTGCTCACGATGCTCTCGCCGGGATTCGCGCCGATCGGTGGCGCAGCGGCCGGCGCGACCGTCGATCCGCCGGTGAAACCGCTCGACGCTGCGCTGCCACCAGTGACCGACGGAACACTGATCCCTGCACCACCGCCCGCGAACGAGAGGTCGCGCGCCAGCGCCCGCGCGTGGACGGAGGCGAAGTTGTACCGCGCGAAGTACACGCCATCCACCTTGGGTGACGTCGGTGTGAGGGGGGTCGAGGGTGGTGGAGGGATCGGCACACCGGTCTGGATGTCCCTCGAATAGTCCACGACGACGCCCTGCGCCCGCGCCGTCATGAATCCGCCCGCGTCCTGTTCCTGTACTGCGGGAATGAGTCGAATGAAGAGGCCCTGGGAGTTGAGCGCCTGGTTCAACCCGTCGTTGACGCCCTGGGGACTGCCTTCTCCTTGCACGCCCTGGTCGGTGATGGTGGCGGGCTGGCCGAGCACCTTGAATCCCTGCACGGTCGTCGAGGACGTTCCGACCGGCGCGACGCCGGGTGCGTAGCGGACATCCGCGATCGATGTGATCGAGTCGATCGTCGCGATCCCTCCGAGCAGCCGCACGCCGCTCACCACCGACTCGGAATGCGTGATCACGGTCGAGCCTTCGAAGCGGTTCGTGGTCGTCGCCTGGACCGTCCCCGCGGTGAAGATTCCCGTGTCGACGGGTTCGGCGGGCAGACCCGGTAGCGCAGGATCGCCGCCGGGGAACGGAATACCGATGGCGCCTGCGCCTGGCAACGGTGCGATGCGCAGCCCGGACATCGTCGCATCGGTGAACGCGGTTCCATCGGTGTTCACGACGGCATGCGCGCTGCCACCTTGTCCCTTCAGCTGCCCGTTGGGATCACCGAAGTCGGTGGACCCCTCGGTTCGCTTGTCGGGATTCAAGCCGTCCGCTCGCACGGTGAACGGCCACTTCGCGCTGGTGCACGCTGTGATGAACGGCATGAACGGATCCGCGGCGTCGCCGAAGTTGTCGCTGATGACGGGACATGCGTTCGCGGGTCCTTGTGTGGCACCGTTGCCGGGATCGGCGACCGCGGCAGACGCCATCGGTCCGCCCGTCGAGCTCATCGACGAGTACCCGTTCACGAACTGCATGTGGAAGGTGTCCTTGATCGGAGTGAGGCCGCCTTCCTGATCGGGCTGGAAGTCGACCCCGACCGCGTCGGATCCCGACAAGAAGATCTTGGGGCGGGGGCCGGCAGTCTGCGCGTCCGCTCCGATCGATGCCAGGGGCGCGAGGAGAGCGAGCACGGCCGCGCCGAAGCACGAGCGCGACACAATTCGTCGGACCGACGCCCCCGTCACGTCCCCCTCCCTTCCCGTGTGTTCGCTGCAACATTCGACACGACGGGCCTTGCTCCCTGGTCAGGGTAGTTCCGAGGCACGTGCACTACCGTCCGCCGATGCCTCTTCGTGTCATTGCCTGGAGCACCGGCCACGTCGGTCTCCACGCCCTTCGGTGCATCATCCGCCACCCGGATCTGGAGCTCGCGGGGCTCTGGGTGCACAGCCCCGAGAAGGCCGGACGGGATGCCGGCGAGCTGTGCGGTGAGCCGCCCACCGGGGTGGCGGCCACCAGCGACATCGATGCGCTGCTTGCGCTCGGTGCCGACTGTGTCGTTTACACCGCAACTGCCGACTTGCGTCCTTGGGAGGCGGTCGACGACATCGCCAGGATCCTCGCGTCGGGCGCCAACGTCGTGTCGAGTTCGATGGTGCAGCTGCTGCACCCGAAGTCGGCGGACAAGGCGATGGTCGAGCGGTTGACGACCGCCTGCGTGGAGGGAGGCACGTCGTGCTTCTTCTCGGGCATCGATCCGGGCTTCGCCAACGACCTCATCCCGATCGCGGTGACGAGCGCGTGTGAGCGGGTCGACTCGGTGCGCGTGATGGAGATCCTCAACTACGACACGTACGACCAGCCCGAGGTGCTGTTCGGGACGATGGGGTTCGCGCAGCCGCTCGACCACATGCCGCTGCTGCTCTTCCCAGGCGCGCTCTCGTACGCGTGGGGCGGGGCGATCGGGCAGATCGCGGAGTCGCTCGGCGTCGAGCTCGAGGAAATTCGCGAGACGCACGAGAAGGCGAGCCTCGATCACGACATATCGCTCGCGGTGGGCGACGTTCCTGCGGGGACGATGGCCGGACTGCGGTTCGAGGTGCAGGGCATCGTGGGCGGGCGTCCGGCGATCGTGATCGAGCACGTCACGCGGCTCGACGACTCGGTGGCGCCGGAGTGGCCCCACGGCAACGGATACCGCATCGAGATCAAGGGCTCGCCGTCGTTCACGGTGGAGCTCGAGATGGAAGGCGACGACGGCGACCACAACACCGGGGGTCTCGTCGCCACGGCGATGCGCCTGATCAACGCGATCCCGGATGTGTGCGCCGCGCCCCCGGGAATGCTGTCGACGCTCGACCTCCCCCTCTACGGCGCCAAGCACCTCATGCCGTCCTAAGTCCACGGTCCACCGTGGATCCAGTGGAGGGCGCGCTTGCGTTCCCACACGACGTAGGGCTCGACATCGCCGGGCGACAGTCCGAGTTGCAGGTCCTCGTCACCGAGCGTCGACGCGAGCACCGTGGCGAGATCGAGCGCGGCGTACAGCTCGTCCGGGTCGCGGCGCGCCGCGGCGGCGCGAACCTCGCTCACGTCGTCACCTGACTCGATATCGGGCATCACGCGCGTGACGTCGTCGCCGCAACCGCGGTCGAAGGCGAGATCGTCGACGAGCGACAGCGCCCACAGCAGCGTGAACAGCGACTCGACCTGCAGCTTGCGAGCCAGGTCCTCGACGTGGATGCCCTCCGACACGTCAGCAAGGAAGTCACGCTCGTCGTCAGTGAGCAGGTCGAGCAGCTCATGACGGCGGAGCCAGTCGAGCGCCGCGAGCGTCGGCAGCCCGTAGGCACAACTGATGACGACGTTCAGCACGAGGGCGCGGTCGAGGACGTCCTCCGCGGAGCGCAGCTGCCCCGCGGGCGGCTCGGGCACGTCGTCCGGCGGCTTTCCGTAGCCGAGACGACGAGCCTGTTTGCGTGAGCGCTCCCTCACTCCCGTCAAGGGTTTCCAAGCTACTCGGGACCTGACACGGGCGTCAGGTAGGGTGAACGGTACGATTTCCTTGGTTTCACGGGGGTGAGCATGAACGTCGATCTCGTGCAGCTGGCCGGTCGACGAGACCGCCTGGCCACCAACCCGACGGTTGATCCGGTCACGGCCGAGGTCGTGCGGTCCTGCATGGAGACGGTGTGCTTCGAGATGGCCACCTACGTCTCTCGAACGGCGACCACACCGATCCTCAATCAGTCGAACGAGCGCAACGCCACGATCCTCGACGCCAAGGGGCGGCTCGCAGCTCTGTCGGTCGGCATCCCGCAGTTCATGCTCACGTCGACGCTGCCGGTGCGGTTCGCCCTCGACTTCCTCGGTGCCGCCGAGTTCCGCGAAGGCGATGTGTTCTGCGCCAACGATCCGTACCACGGCGGTGGGCACCTCCCTGACTACAACGTCTTCGCACCCGTGTACGCCGACGACCCGATCACCGGACAGCGGCGCATGGTGCTGATCGCATCGATCCAGTGCCATCACGGCGACACCGGTGGCGCCGTGCCCGGCGGCTACAACGTCACGGCCAACGACATCTGGGGCGAGGGTGTGCGCTGGCCGGTCGTGAAGGTCATCGACCGCGGCGAGGAGCGCCGCGACGTGCTCTACGCGCTGGCCACGAACAACCGGTTGCCGGACTACATCGGCGACCTGCGCGCGCAGATCGGCGCGGCCCAGCTCGCGGCCCACCGCCTCGGCGACATCATCGATCGCTACACGCCGCTCGTCGTGGAGGAGTCGGTCGACTACATGATCGATTACGCGGCGCGCCGCTTCCGCGAGGAAGTCACGGCGTGGCCCGACGGCTCGTACGAAGGCGATGCCTACGTCGACCACGACCCGCTCGGCAACGAGGACGTGCATCTGCACGTGAAGATCACGGTTGCCGGCGATCGGCTCGTCATCGATTACACGGGCAGCGACACTCGCTCCGAGTTGCAGGCGTGGTCCACGTACGGCAACACGCGCGGCTACACGATTGCCCAAGTCGCGGCGATGATGGACCCGGAGATCCCGAAGAACGAGGGCTTCTTCGACGCGATCGAACTGGTCGTGCCGCCGGGGTGCGTGTTGAACCCGCCGCCGGGCAAGCCCGTGTCCGCGGGCACGCATCATCCTGGCGCCGACGTCGGCGAGGTGATTGCCGTCGCGATGCAAGACGTGCTGCCGGACAAAGCCGTCCCGCAGACGTACAAGACCGGCATCCCTACCGTCATCGTCGGCATCGATCCGCGCACGGGCCAGTCCTTCACCGACCACTCGGCTGAGGTGTACGCCGGCTGGTGCAACGCCGCCCGCGGGATGGATGCCTGGGGCGCGCAAGCGGCTGCATTCGGGAACCTGTGGAAGGCCACGGCGGAGATCAACGAGTCGCTCTACCCGCATGTGCAGTGGGAGCGCGACTACCGCACCGACTCCGGCGGCCCCGGTCAGTGGCGCGGCCTGTGCGGCAGCCACTACGTCAAGGAAGTCCGCGTCGACGCCAAGGTGTACACGTACGTCGTCGGCATGAAGTATCCGATGCCAGGCATCTGCGGCGGCAAGCCGGGTGCGCCCAACAAGCTCACGATCCGCTACGAGTCCGACGACCCGTTCGTCGTGAAGCACACCGCCGACTGGGTGCCGATGGCCGCCGGCCAGAAGCTGAACTACGACTACGGCGGCGGCGGCGGTTGGGGCAATCCCCTCGATCGCGATCCGCAGGCCGTGCTCGACGACGTTCTCGACGAATACGTGTCGATCGAAGGCGCGTCCCGTGACTACGGCGTCGTGCTCACTGGCTCGCTCGAAGACCTCACGCTCGCGGTCGACCCGGAGGCAACCGACGCGTTGCGCGCCTCTCGCGCGTGACCGGTTACCGCATCGGGTGCGACGTCGGCGGCACCTTCACTGACCTGATCTGCGTCACGCCTACGGGCGAGGTGGTGCTCGACAAGACACCGACCACGCTCGACGACCAGTCGATCGGCGTGATGAACGGCATGCGGCAACTCGCCGAGCGTTTCGAGCTTCCGCTCGATGAGTTCTGCCGGCAGCTCGACATCGTCGTGCACGGCACCACCACGGCCGACAACACGATGATCGAGATGAACGGCGCCGCCACCGGCCTTCTCGTGACCCGCGGCCACCGCGACGAAATCGAGATGCGCCGCGTGCACAAGGAGGAGATCTGGGATCCCTCGTATCCCGCGCCGATCCCGATCGCGCGTCGACGCGTGCGCATCCCGATCCCCGAGCGGTGCGCGTACGACGGCGAGGTGCTCCAAGCACTCGATGAGGACGCGGTGCGCGCCGGCATCAAACGGCTCAAGCAGTTCGGCTGCACGTCGATCGCCGTGATGTACCTGTTCTCGTTCGTGAACCCGACGCATGAGCGCCGCACGCTCGAGCTGATCCGCGAGGAGTTCCCCGACGTCGAGCACGTCTCGCTGTCGCACGAGGTGATGTCGGCCGGCCCTGAGTTCGAGCGGGTGTCGACGACGCTCGTGAACGCGTACGTGGCGCCGAGGATCGCCCACTACACGTCTCGTCTGGTCGACTCGCTGCGCTCCGCCGGCTTCGGTGGACCGGTGCTGATCATGCAGGCGACGGGTGGCGTGATGCCTCCCGACTACGTCGCGAAGAAAGCCGTCACGCTGCTCGGCTCGGGACCGACCGGCGGCGTGATGGGCTCTGCCGTCGCCGCGACAGCCGCCGGCGCGCCGGACTTCGTGGCCGTCGACATGGGCGGCACGTCGTTCGACATCTGCCTCGTGCGCGGTGGTCGTCCCGAGGTGAAGACCGATCGCAACTGGCGCTACCGCTACTACATCGGCATCCCGATGGTCGACGTGCGCTCGGTGGGCGCGGGCGGTGGGTCGATCGCGCGCGTGCGTCAGGGCGCGCTGCTCGTCGGCCCGGAGTCGGCGGGAGCGGTACCCGGTCCGGCGTGTTACGGCCGTGGCGGCACGCACGCCACCGTCACCGACGCCGATGCCGTGCTCGGGTACTTGCCGATCGAGAACTTCGCCGGCGGGCGCATGACGCTCGACGTCGACGCCTCGCGCGCAGCCATCGCACGCGATGTCGCCGAGCCGCTCGGCGTCGAGCCCGTCGAGGCGGCCTGGGGCATCGAGCGGATCGTGAACGCCAACATGGCGAACGCGACGCGTCGGGTGCTCTCCTCGTACGGCGCTGACCCGCGCGACCTCGCGGTGATCGCGTACGGCGGCAACGGCCCGTTGCACGCGTGCGCGCTCGCGACGGAGCTCGGCGCGGCACGTGTGCTCGTCCCGAAGGCGGCGCCAGCGTTCTCGGCGCTCGGTCTCCTGGTTGCCGACTACGTGGTCGACGTGTTGCGCTCCTACGTCGTGCCGATCAGTCAGGTCGAGGTCGACCGGCTGCGTGCGCTGATGGCCGAGGTGGCCGACGAGGTCGCGAAGGAGCTCGCGCCCGCCGGCTTGCCCGACGGCGCGACCCACACAGAGCTGTACGTGCAGATGGCGTACGGCGGGCAGAACTCTGACATGTCGGTCCCGTGCCCGGAAGGCCTCTCACTCAACGCCAGTGGGTTGCTCGACCTCACGCAGCGCTTTCACGATCTGCACGAGTCCGATCGTGGGTTCGCGTTCCGCAACCAGCAGCCACAGGTGCGCGGCGTGCGGCTCATCGCGCGAGGCGAAACGTCGAAGCCCGGCCATCTGGCCGAGCTCGGCAGCGTGGCGAACGCCGATGCGGCCCTCAGGAGCACGCGGCCGGTGTATTGGGGCACCGAATTCGTCGACACGCCCGTGTACGACGGTCGTGTGCTCGGAGCGGGCGCGTTGATCGACGGTCCCGCCCTCATCGAGGAAGCGTTCACCGTGGTCGCGGTCGCGCCCGGGTGGCGCTGCGAGCTCGACGCGCACGGGTCGTACGAGTTGACGATCCTGTAGTGCCGGTCCATTTCAGCGAGGCGGAACTGGCCGTCGTGGCGGCCGCAGTCGATCGGCTGATCCCCGCGGACGACGCGGGATGCCCGGGCGCGGCCGCCGCCGGCGTGCCCGACTACATCGACCGGTTCCTCGGAGCATTCACGTTCGATCCGCCGCAGATCTTCGCCGGCGGGCCGTTCTCCGGACGATGGGGTGGCGAGCCGAGCTTCGCCGACTGGCTGCCTCTCGGTCCGATGGAGGAGCTCGCGTGGCGCACGCGAATCGAAGGCTCGGACGGACGGCCCGAGCGCGAGTTCAACGGCGAGGTGGTCGGCCTGCAGCAGACCTACCGCGACGGGCTCGCCGCGCTCGGCGCCGACTTCGCCGCCGTCGACGACACCGAACAAGACGAGCGCCTCAATGCGGTGCCCGAGTTCAAGCGCCTGCTGTACCAGCACGCGTGCGAGGGCATGTACGGCGACCCGGTGTACGGCGGCAACAAAGGCGAGGTGGGCTGGAAGATGATCGGCTGGGTCGGCGACATCCAACCGCGCGGCTACACCGACGTCGAGGTGAGCCAGCGCGAGAAGACCCCCATCGTTCTTGGGGTCGATATCGGCGCTGGTTCGCCGATATCGACCCCAAGGTCGGAGGGGGACGGTGGCTGATCTCGATTGTGATGCCGTCATCATCGGGTCGGGGCCGGGCGGGTCGACCGTGGCCGACGTGCTCACCGCCGCCGGGTGGTCGGTGATCGTCCTCGAGAAGGGGCGCAACCACCTCATCTCGCTCGAGCCGCCGTTCGACGCGTCGGGCGACCTGTCGAACGACGAGATCAAGTTCCTGCGCCGTCACTTCCTGGGCCCGGACCCCTTCATCGAGCCGCGCACGTATCGGCGCACCACGGCCGACGGCGAACGACTCTTCACCGGCGAGGTGAACAGCCTGCCGAGCACCGTCGGCGGCGGCGGCTTCCATGCCGACGGCAAGCTCCCCCGCTTCCGCGAGGACGACTTCCACCTGTTGTCGGCCCTGGGCCCGATCGACGGCGCCACGATCGCCGACTGGCCGGTGCAGTACGACGAGATGGAGCCGCATTACGCGATCGCCGAGCGCCTCATCGGCACGGCGGGAGACGCCGGCAAGAACCCGTTCGAGGCGTGGCGCAGCGGGCCCTACCCGATGCCGCCCGGGGCTGACATGTTCGGCGCGATCCTCACGTCCGAGGCCGCGGCGAAGCGAGGACTGCATCCCTATCGCGCGCCGACCGGCGTGAACTCGATCTTCTACGACGACCGTCCGCCCTGTAACAACTGCGGGTTCTGCGGACACTTCGGTTGCCCGATCCACGCGAAGGGCGACCCGATCTCGTCGCTGCGACGCGCGCTGCGCACGGGGAAGTGCGAGGTGCGAGCCGAGTCGTACGTCACGGAGGTGGTGCTCGACAGCGGCGGCCGTCGCGCCACCGGCGTGCGCTACCTCGACATCGCCAACGGCAACGCCGAGCGCGAGGTGCGGGCGTCGCACGTCGTCGTCGCCGGGGGTGCGTTCGAGACGCCGCGACTGTTGCTGCGCTGCGGCGTCGGCAACTCGTCCGATCTCGTGGGCCGGAACCTCACGTACCACTTCCAAACGTTCTCGATCGGCATCTTCCCGTTCTCGATCCACGGCGAGCGCGGCCGCAGCGTCACGCATCACCACGACGACTTCATCGTGCCGGGTCCGGACGAGATGGCCGCGGCGCGGGCCGCCGACCTGCCGTGGATCCGCGGTGGCACCGTCGAGCACGGGGGCGGCGGTACGCCGTTGCAGGAGGCGTCGACGTATCCGCCAGGGCCGCAGCACGCGATCTCGATGCGCGACTCCGCCATCCGCGACCGCTTGTTCGCATTCACGCTCCAGGCCGAGGATCTGCCGCAGCACACGAACCGGGTCGACCTCGATCCGACGGTCGTCGATGCGTGGGGATTCGCCGCTGGACGTGTCACCTATGCGCCGCACCAACACGAGCTCGTGGCGTCCGACCACTTCGCACCGATTCTCGAGCAAGTGATGCGCGACGCCGGCGCGGACTTCTCGTTCTCGACGACCTCGCCGCCGCAAGGCGACCTCGACCTCCACGACATCAGCCCTCTCGGCGTCGCGCCCGCGTCCCGTCACACGATGGGCACGTGCCGCATGGGCGACGACGCCCGCACGTCGGTGGTGAACCGCGAGAGCCGATTCCACGACGTGGAGAACATGGTGTGTGCTGACTCGTCGGTGTTCGTCACCTCGTCGGGCTACAACCCGACGCTCACGTTGGTGGCGTTCGCCCATCGGGCCGCGTGTCTGCTCGCGGGGGTGAAGATCGAACCGACGACGCCGATGGACTTCTCGTGAGCGTCGAGGTGCTGCTGCCGCAGGCCGACGGCCGGCTCGAGGTGTCGCGCGGCCAGGGCTCGTTCAGATCCGATGGCGCCGCCTGGGTGCTCATCGATCGAAGTGACACGTTCGGGACTCCCGGGTGGTCAGCGTTGGTGGCGCCCAACGACACCTACGAGCTCGACGAAGACGTCGCGTGGACCGCGGTCGTGCGGCGCGGCGCCACCGTGGCGACGACGGAGATCAGGCCGGAAGCCGTCGTCGTCGAGCAACGGGGCGAAGGTCCGACCGAGCGCATCGTGCGCACCTACGTGAGCGAAGGTCCGCTGATCTGCGGCGAGACGATCAATCCGCCTGGAGGTTGGTCGAGCTGGCCGCCGCACCGGCACGAGCACGAAGAGATCTACCTGTACCGGTTCGACGCGCCCGAAGGGTTCGGCGTGCAGCTGGTGTACGACGGCGATCCGGGCGAGCCGGCGATCGTGCGGGAGGGGCACGTCGAGCGCATCCGGGGGCGGTATCACCCCGTGGTTGCCTCTCCGAAGTCGTCGATGTTGTACGTGTGGGCGCTCGCCGGTGAGTCGATGACGCTCACCCCGGAGGCCGATCCTCGCTACGCGTAGCTACGCGCTCGCCGACACCCCCCGTTGGTCGGCATCTGGGCGCAAGGCTTGAGGACGCAAAGCGGACTAGTTCGTGGTCCGACGAAAAAAGGTTCATTCGGACGCTCCCGTCCGGCCGCAAGCGTCCGATCATCTATCGAAGCTCGCGTCACGAGAGGCGGAAGGGGGCCAGTGAAGCGCACGAAGCCGACCAGCGCGGCGTACCGAACGACCGCGAACAACCGCCGCTTCCAGGCCCGCGCGCTCGCGGTCATGTTCGGTGCGGGTTCGTTGCTGGCGTTGGCGGCGCTCGCGGTGCCTCATGGCGACGAGGTCAACAGTGCGGCGTGGGCCGCCAACGCGGCCGTGGGGTTGCCCGTCGCTGCTCTGCTCTTCCTCATAGGGGAGCGCACGCCCGTGCGAGCGCTCCATGGATTGCTGACAACCGGGGCGGCGATGGTCGCCGTCGGCATGACCTTCGGCAACGGCGGATCGGCGTCGATCTCGGCGGCGTTCTTCTTCGTGTGGGTGGCGCTCTACGTGTTCTGGTTCTTCGAATGGCGGATCGCCGTCGCACACCTCGCGTCCGATGCGGTACTGCTCGCCATCGGGCTCGCGGTGGTCGACACCCCGGGTGCACCCGCAGTCTGGCTGCTGGTGATGGGCACAGCAGTCGTTGTCGGCGTCGTCGTCGCGCTGATGCGCCGAGAGCTGCTTCGGGTCGCGACGATCGACCATCTCACGGGGCTTCCGACACGCCAGGTACTCGACGAAGTGCTCGCTCGCGAGATCGGCCGCGCGAGTCGGCGATCCACTCCACTGTGCCTCGCGATCGTCGACATCGACGGGCTGAAGACGATCAACGATCACCACGGTCATCCGGCGGGAGATCGGATCTTGAGGGACGCGGCGCGAGCCTGGCGGGCCGCGCTCCGTGACAGCGACACGCTCGTGCGCTTCGGAGGGGATGAGTTCGTCGCCATCCTCCCGGACTGCACCATCGATCAGGCGTGCGATGTGTTCGAACGAGGGCGGTCGAACGACATCCCGTGTTCGGTGGGCATCGCTCGATGGGATCCGGGCGAGTCTGTCACCGACCTGTTCCTGCGAGCCGATATCGCGCTGTATCAAGCCAAGCAGCGGGGGCGTGCTCAGGTTGTGGTGAATCACCAAGCGACGTAGAACGGACGGATGCTCGACTACCTCGAAGCGATTCGTCGCGAGAGCGACCGCTTCTACACGACCGCCGACAACGCCGACCCCACCCTTGGTGTGCCCAGTTGTCCGGGCTGGGACATCGCCGATCTCGTGTGGCACCTCGGCGAGGTGCACTGGTTCTGGGCCACCGACATCGAGCTCCGAGCCAAGGATCCCGAAGAGATCGAGAAGGACAAGCCCGAACGCCCCTCGGAGTACCAGGAACTCGTCGCGTTCGGCCGGTCGCAGGCCGACCACATGCTGTCGGTGCTCGAAGCGACCCCGGACGACGTGCCGTTGTGGACGTGGGCGCTGGAGGCGAAGGATCACACGGTCGGCTTCATCCGGCGCCACCAGGTACAGGAAGCGGCCGTCCATCGATGGGACCTGCAGAACGCAGCAACGCAGGACGCTCCCGATCCGATCGATCCCGAGGCCGCGTCCGACTCGATCGACGAGCTCTTTGCCATCACCTTGCCGTGGGGCGTGAACGAGAAGAAGCCGCTGCGGGGCACTGTGCACGTCCATTGCACCGACACCGAGGGCGAGTGGTTCATCCACCCCAAGGGTCGCGTCGAACGCGTCCACGCCAAGGGCGACGTCGCGGTCCGCGGCGCGGCATCCGATCTGCTGCTCGCCTGCTTCACCCGCGTCGGCATCGACACCCTCGATGTCATCGGCGACGAGTCACTCGCCCGTCAACTCATCGAGGCCATCAACACTGACTAGAGCGTCAGCAGTTCTCGTAACCGCTGCCCGGATTGGGGACGTTCGGGACCGACGGGTCGACCACCTCGATGTGCACGTGCGGCCACGCCGGATCGACGGTGCGCAGCTCGTCGACCTGCGATTCGAACGGCAGCTGCCGAGCAGTGGGCGCGATGACCGTCTCACCCTGCACGATCCGATCGCCGTTGCCGACGTTCAGCCCGGTGATGTGCAGCACCTTGACGCGCCATCCGGGATGGTCATCGGGTTCGATGTTGATGAAGTAGTCGTACAGCCCGCAGTACAGGTCGTAGCTGCCCGAGCTCACGACCGTGCCGGACACCGGCGCCCGGATCTCTGATTCCGGATCGACAACGACATCGGCCGAGCTGTTCGGATCTGACAGTCGCTCGCGCGAGTCCATGGTCGTGGCGGGGATCCCGGTGTCGATCGGGTCGATCGGGCGGGCGCCTTCGTTGTTCGACTGGTGGAAGCCGATGCGCTCGACCCGTTGAGACGGGTAGTGCAGCGTGACGTCGACGGCCACAGCGAAGGCGATCCACTGCTGCTCGATCACGACGCGGCTCGGCGGTGGCGGTGGGGGCGTGGTCGTGGTCGTGGTGGCTTCGGTCGTGGTGGTGGTCGCCAGCGAGGTGCTGGTCGTGGTCGTCGACGGACCCGCGCTGGTGCCTTTCGCCGACGCGCACGCCGACAGCAGCAACAGCGCGACGCCTGCGGCGGTCCGTCTCATCGCTCCCAGGTTACGTAGGGTGCCGACATGAACGAGATCCTCTACGAGAGTGATGCAGACCTCGACGCGATCGCAGGTCAGCGGGTTGCCGTCGTGGGCTACGGGAACCAGGGACGCTCGTGGGCGCTGAACCTCCGAGACTCGGGCGTCGACGTCGTGGTGTGCGTGCGGGCCGACGAAACCCGAGCGACGGCCGAGGCCGATGGCTTCGCCACGACCGACGTGGAGTCGGCCAGCGACGCAGACGTCATCTGCCTCCTCGTGCCGGACGACATCATCTCGAGCCTGCCGATCACCCCGCGGGCCGACTCACTGGTGATCGTCGCCAGCGGCTACACGCTCGCGTTCGGACGGCTCTCGCCGCCGGGCGACGCGGGGATGGTCGCGCCACGCATGCTCGGGCCCGAGGTGCGGCGGTGCTACGAGGAAGGCGTCGGGTTCATCACCGCGATTGGCGTCGAACGCGACGAGACCGGCACCGCTCTGGCGCGCACGCTCGCGATCGCGAAAGCGATCGGTGGTCTGCGCCAGGGCGCGTTGCCACTGACCGCGATGCAGGAGGCCGTGCTCGATCTCGGTGTGGAGCAGGCGCTCTCCCCCATCCTGCGACGCGTGAACGAGTCGTTCATCGGCGTGATGATGGAGCTGGGCATCCCGATCGAGGCCATCCTCACCGAGCTGTTCCTGTCGGGCGAGGTCGAGCGCACCTATCGCCTCGTGCGCCTCGAGGGCGGTGCGGCGCAGACGCTTCACCACTCCCCCACGAGTCAGTACGGACAGCTGTCGCGCGTCGGCCGCTTCGACCATCTCGACGTCGCCGGCACGATCCGCGAGCTGATGACCGACATCACGTCGGGGCGCTTCGCCGACGAGTGGGACGCCGAGCGCGAGGCCGGCTATCCCGTGCTCGAAGCGCTGCGCACGAAGGCGCTGGCACCCGAGGTACTCGCGTTCGAAGAGGACTTGCGCCTCAAGCTCGGCGAACGCGCCGTCCGCCACTGACCTACTGCACCTGGCGCGGGGCGTAGATGGCCGTGTGGCTGATTCGCGTCGCCAGGCCGTCGGCGACCATCACCGCAACGTCGAGCGTGACGAAGCGGTGGCCCTTGTGTTCCCACTCCGCCGTCACGATCGCGCTCGTCGAAACGGAGTCGCCGTCGTTGACCAACCGGTGATGCTGCGCCGCCGACTCGACGTGGATCCACGGCCCCAGCCGAACATTGCGCGACAACACATAGTTCGCGTCCCGCAGCAACCACCCGGGGTGCGCGACGCGGGCCGACCGGTAGAGCGGCAACGTCTCACGCACGTCGTCGAGATACTGGCCCGCGTGGTCGGCGTGGAAACCGTGGCGGCTCAACCCGAACTGACGGCCGACGGGCAATGTCGCCGGCGACGCGGCTGGAGGAGACTCGGCCTGCAAGACCTCCAGCCAGCGATCGACGGCGGGAGGCTCGGGCGTGCGCAGGGATAGCGACGCTTCACCGGTCGCGCACACCTCGTCGTCGGAGTTGCGCAGCTCGAGGCGCGTACGCGTGCCATCGTCATCCTCGGTGTAGTCGAGCGGCAGAACTCGAACGGTGTCGCCCTCGTACACCGGTTTCGAGAAGCGAGCTTGCATCGTGCCGCGCTCGAGCCAATCGAGACCCCAGGCCTCCGCCGGCGGATGGGTCAAGTACGCATACAGGTCGACACCAGGGACGAGACCGCCGCCGAACCCGAAGCGGCGCGCCACTTCGTCGTCGTGGATCTTGTTGCCCGAGTGCGTCGCGGTGTTGTGGGCCTGCAGCTCCCACGCGGTCAACCTCGACATGTCAGGAGTCTCCTAGGTGCTCAGTGGCAACTCGCTTCGGAACGCACATGCGCCAGGCGTCGAGCACGAGCTCGCGCATCTCATCGAGGTCGAGTTTGTCGAGGCGCACCTCCACCCAGTTGTAACGAAGGTCCGACGTTCTCGGCATCAAGAACTTGTCGGGTTCTGACTCGACGAGCGCGGCTCGCTCCTCCTTCGGGAAGCCGAACCCCATCTGCGTTTCGTCGCGCGAGAACGCTACGAACACGATGCGCCCGACTCGGAACTTCACTCGGTCGCGTACGAAGGCCTCATAGCTGCGAGGCAACGTGAGCGCCAGCGTTCGCACGTCATCGATCGTGACCACCAGAGATCCAGCCTGTCACCACACGTCGCCGAAGCGATAGTCGCATGTGATCGGCGCGTCGAGGTCGATCGCTCCCGTCTGCGGGGTGCGGAGCACGAGCACACCCCCGTCCTCCTCCATCGTTCGAATGTGCCCCTCCGGTGCGTTCACGAACGTCATGCCTCGCCACCGTTCCCACCCGAGCTTGAGATAGAAGTCCGGGACGCCGGTCGAGAGCGCCCCGATGTCATATTTGTCCTGGATGACACCTGCGATTCGCTCCATCGCGGCCGCGGCATAGCCCCGTTGCTGGAACAGCGGATGCGTCGCGACGGACTCGACGTATCCGGCCGAGAGGGCGCGGTCGACCAAGTCGAGGCGCCGCGGCACCACGCTGGCGTGGCTCACGATGATGTCGTCGACCTCGATCACCACGTGGGTGCCACCGAGCGCGTGGTCCCAGTCGTCGTCCGTGAAGTAGCCGCCGAAGGCGACGTCGAGCAGGGCCCGGAGCCGCAATCGCTCGCCGACGCTGAGTTCGTCCGTCGTCGCCTCGCGAAGCCGCGGCTCCATGCGACTCAGCTGCGCGGCAGGCCGAGCATGCGGTCGCCGATGATCGTGCGCTGCACCTCGCTCGTGCCGCCGGCGATCGACGACGCCTTCGACCACAACCACTGCCGTTGCCACGGGCCCGTGAGCGGTGCGCCCGCGCCTTGCAGCAGAAGGCCGGCGTCGGAGAGGTGATGGGTCATCTCAGTCCACGTGAGCTTGACGAGGCTCGACTCGGGACCGGGCTCGATGCCGCGGCCGAGCCGCGACAGCGTCCGCCAGTTGTGCAGGCGCAGGATGCGCAACTCGACGTACGCCTCGGCCAGCGCGTCGGCGACGTCGACGTCGTCCAACTGATGGGAATCGACCGCGAGGCGGTACAGGTCGTCGAGGTACGTCTCGTGCACGACCTGCTCCTTGAACGGGAACGACGTGCCGCGTTCGTGGGCCAGCGTGGTGTTGGCGACCGCCCAGCCGTTGTTGAGGTCGCCGACGAGGTGGTCGCTCGGCACGAACACCTCGTCGAGGAACACCTCGTTGAACTCGAACTCACCGGTGATCTGCCGCAGCGGGCGGACCTCGATACCGGACGATTGCATGTCGACGACGAGATAACTGATGCCCTTGTGTTTCGGTAGATCGGGGTCGGTGCGCGCGAGGCAGATCCCCCACCGCGCTTCGGCGGCGTAGGACGTCCAGACCTTCTGGCCGGTGAGCAACCAGCCGTCGCCGGTCGGGATGGCGCGAGTGCTGAGCGAGGCGAGGTCGCTGCCCGCGCCCGGCTCGCTGAAGAGCTGGCACCAGAGCTCGCTGGCGTCGAGGATGCGCGGCAGCCAGCGAGCCTTCTGCTCGTCGGTTGCGTGCGCCAACAGCGTCGGCCCGGCGAGGTTGATGCCGACGCGGTTGACGGGCTGCGGGGCGCGGCTGCGGGCGTACTCGAGGTTGTAGAGCGCGACCTGCACCGGTGTCGCACTGCGTCCGCCGTACTCAGTGGGCCAGTGGATACCGACCCAACGATCGGCGGACAGCTTCGCCTGCCAGCGCCGACCCCATTCGAGATCGTCCTGCGGCGGCTCGAGGTTGGTGCGCAACCACTCGCGGATCTCGGTGGCGAAGGCTTCCTCTTCGGCGGTGAAGGCGAGGTCCACGGCGCGGCCGGCTCAGAGGTCCCAGAAGCGGATGCGGCCCGCGTGCTCGAGCGCGGCGCGCAACGTGGCTTCGTCGTCGCCGGTGAACGCCCGGTACTCGGCCGCGCCGCGGTCGCGGACGTAGAGGTCGTCGTCGCCGCAGAGGTCGCGGCGGTACTTCTGCCGCACGAGCGTGCGCTGCACGATCTTGTTCGTGCCAGTCGTGGGGAACTCATCGACCACGCGCACGTAGCGCGGGCGCCACTTCGGGCCGACCTCGGGCAACGAATCGATGTACGTGGCGAAAGCCGTGGGATCGAACGTCGCGCCGTCACGCAGTCGCACGGCGGCCATCACTTGATCGCCCGCGTGCTCGTCGGGCACGCCGTAGACCGCGGCGAGTACGACGTCGGGGTGGTGACCGATGGCGTCCTCGATGGGACCAGCCGGGAAGTTCTCGCCGTCGACCCGCAACCAGTCGGCGGTGCGTCCGGCGAAGAACAGGAAACCCTCGTCGTCGACGTAACCGAGATCGCCAGACCAGTACCACCCGCCGCGCAGCGTGGACTCGGTGGCCTCCGCGTTGTTGTAGTAGCCCTCGAACGGGCCGGCGCCGGCGGTGTTGACGATCTCACCGACGCACTGGTCGGCATTGAGGAGCGAGCCGTCGGGACTGATGCGGGCAACCGGCAGCTCGTGGCCTTCAGGGTCGACGACCTTCACGGTCTCACCCACCTTGCCGACAGAGCCTTGCTTCATACCCTCGTCGCGATTGACGGCGATGCCGCCTTCGGTCGCGCCGAACGCGTCGATCACCTCGACGCCGAACCGCCGGCCGAACCTGTCGATCACCTCCGGTGATCCTTCGTTGCCGAACGCGACACGTAGCGGGTTGTCGGCGTCGTCGGGCAGCTCGGGCGTCGCCACGAGATAGGACAGCGGCTTGCCGGTGTAGTTGAAGTACGTGGCGCCGTATCGGCGCACGTCGCCGAGCCAGCTCGACGCACTGAACTTCCGCGCCAACGAGACGGACGCGCCGACGGCGATCGACGGCGCCCAGCCGACCATCAATGCGTTCGAGTGGAACAGCGGCATGCAGACGTAGCCGATGTCGTCGGGGCCGAGGTCCATGATCGCCGCCATGCGCACGCCGGTCTGCAGCATTCGCCGTTGTGTGCAGATGACGGCCTTCGGCGCCGACGACGTGCCCGAGGTGAAGATGAGCGCCCATCGCGACGTGACGTCGGGTTCGACGCCGGCGTCGACCGCGGATTGCGCGGCCACGACCACCGGGAGGTCGTCGTCGGCGACGAGCGTTTGCGGGAGGCGATCGCTGATCGGCTCGAGCAGCGGCAGGTGGCGCGACTCGGTGATGATCAAGCCGATGTGCGTGTGCTCGATGTCGCGCCACAGGTGCTCGTCGCGTCGCGTGTGATTGAGGCCGACGACCACCGACCCGCTGAGCGCCGCACCGCCGAGGGCGAACAAGTAGTCGGGTGTGTTGTCGAGCAACACACCGACGTGCAGCACGCCGTCGGGGGTGCTCGGCGGCTGCGCGAGGAAGAGGTTCGCCCAGCGAATCGACTCGACGAGAAAGTCGGCGTGCGTGATGAGTTGGTCGTCGAAACGCACCGCAGGACGCGACGCCGTGGCCGCGTCGGTGCCGTTGCGCCGCAGCAGCGCGGCGGCGTTGGCCGCGGGGAGCTCGGCCGTGCCTGGCGCGGGAATCGGGCGTGCGGCCACGGCGGGAAGCTACCTGACGTGAGCGTCAGGTCCGGTAACGTCGCTGTCGTGCCCAAGGCGGCGGCCAAGCCCAAGCAGACCACGTCGCGCGTCGGCAGCCCAGCCAGCGGGCGCGAGCTTCGGGCGCGGGGCCAGCGAACGGTGCGCAAGTTGCTCGACGCGGGCATCGAGGTGTTCGGATCGAAGGGCTACTTCCCGGCGCGCGTCGACGACATCGTGAAGGTGGCCAAGACGTCGCACGGCACCTTCTACCTGTACTTCGCGAACAAGGAAGACCTGTTCCGCGCGCTCGTGCTCGACGTGACCGAGGAGATCGGCGAGCTCGTCGAGTCGCTCGGTCCGCTCGGGCCCGACGACGAGAGCTTCGAGATGCTGAAGGGCTGGCTCGGCAGGTTCGCCGACATCCACCGCCGCTACGGGCCGGTGATCAAGGCGTGGACCGAGGCCGAGATCGACAACAGCGAGTTCGGACGCATGGGCTCGAACGTGCTGGGCGACTTCGTGATCAAGCTCGGACAGCGCATCGCCAAGTCGCCGGCGGTCGTCGCCGATCCGCAGCTCGCCGCGCTCGCGCTGGTCGCGATGATCGAACGCGCGAATTACTACGCGATCAGCGGACAGATGGGCAAGGGCAAGGCCGACGTCACCGACACCCTCGCCGAGATCGCCTTCGCCGCCCTCTTCGGCGCCCACTGATCCCCAACGAAATCCCACTCAGAACTACACACTTTTGTGTATGTCTGAGTGGGAATTGCGGAGGAGGCGTTTGAGGATCTTGCCGTTGGGGTCTCGGGGGAGCTCGTCGACGAACGTGAACCGTGCTGGGCACTTGAAGTCGGCGAGCTTGCTGCGCACGTGGGCGGCGAGCTCGTCTTCCGTTGCCGGTGATCGTGTCTCCACCACCGCGTGCAACACCTCGCCGTGGCGCTCGTCGGGCACACCGAACACCGCGCAGTCGACGACCGCGGGGTGCAGATACAGCACGTCCTCGATCTCGCGCGGGTACACGTTGACGCCGTCGCGCAGCACCATGTCAGACACGCGGTCGGTGATGTACAGGTAGCCGTCCTCGTCGAGTCGGCCGATGTCGCCCACCGTGAAGGCATCGTCCTTCCACGCCGCGTTCGTCTTGTCATCGTCACGGTGATAGTGAAACGTCGCCCCGCCCGCCGGCTTGATGTAAATCACCCCGCCGTCGTCGATGCGCACCTCCACGCCGGGCCACGGCTTCCCGACGGTGCCCGGCCGTTCCAGCCACTCCTGCGGCGAGACACGCGTCGCACCGCCCTCGCTCGCGCCGTACAGCTCCCACACCTCGGTGTCGGGCAAGGCTTCGATGATTCGGCGCTTCACGTTGATCGGGCACGGCGCACCGCCGTGGATGATCAACCGCAGGCTCGACAGGTCGAACGCCGCCCGCTCGGCCTCCGGCACCTCCAGGATGCGGATGAAGTGCGCCGGCGTCATGAACGTCGTCGTCACGCGCAGTCGTGCGATCAACGCGAGCGCCTCACGCGCGTCCCACGACGGCAGGATCGCCACCGTGCCGCCGGAGAAGAGCGTGGTGAACGCGTAGCCGCCAGGTCCGGCGTGATACGCCGGGCCGGCGACGATGTGCACGTCGTCGGGGCGGAATCCCCACAGCGCGGTCAGACCCTGTTGCGCGAGCGCCATCGTCTCGGGCTTCAGCCCGCCGTGCACGACGCCCTTCGGACGTCCGGTGGTGCCCGACGTGTAGAAGATGAAAGCGGGCGCGAGCCATCCCTCCGTCGGCCACGGTGGCGCGTCTGCGATCGCGCGCTCGTAGTCGTCGCCCACGAGCAGCACCCGGCAACCCGGTGCCTGTGCGATCGCGGCGTCGACGAACTCCTTGAGGCTCGTGTGCGCGACGAGCACTTGCGCGCCCGAGTCCTCGAGGATCCATGCCAGCTCGTCGCTCTTCAGGTGCCAGTTGACCGGCAGGAAGCGGGCCTCGACGCGGCACGCGGCCGCCGCCACTTCGAAGAACTCGAACCCGTTCGGCACCATCGCCGCGACCGCGCCGGTGCCGTCGCTCGGCACACCGAGCTCGTGGAACACGGACGCGAGCTGCGCGGCGCGCGTCGCGAGCTCGCCGTACGTTCGAACGCCGTCCCCGAGCACCATCGCCGGCTTGTCCGGCGTGATGCGGGCGTGCGCCGCCATCCCCCAGTCGTCCACCCGAGCATCCTGACACGCGTGTCAGGTACGCTCCGCCCACATGCGGGAACACCGGTACACCCTCGAGATGCCGCACTCCCCGGAGCGACTCTGGGCGCTGTTTCAGGATTACGACAACTGGACGGCGTACGCACCGATGGTGCTCGAAGTCCAGGTCGTGCACCCCGGCGATGCCGGGGGCAACGGCCTGCTGCGCCGTGTCATCTACAAGATGCCGCTCGGGCGACGGGGATCGGCACTCGAGCTGGTGACCGAGGTGAAACCTGCGCAGGGCTACACGTTCACGATGCTGAGTCGGGAGCCCGGGCAGGACCAGACCGGCAAGGTCGGTCTCGAACGGATCGGCCCGAACCGCACGCGGTTCTCCTTCGAGGAGCGCTACAACCTCACGAAGGCACCGTGGAAGTGGTTCGAAGGGCGGATCTACAAGTTCATCAACAAACAGAACGAGGAGTCGATGCAGCGGGCATCTGACTGGCTGACAGCGCATCCCGAGTACCGGCCTGATCTGGTCGACGCCGACAGCGACGTGGAGGCAGCCGCGCGATGACCACGATCCCCGACACGATGTCGGCCGTCGTCTACCAAGGCAAGGGCAGCCTCACCGTCGAAGAGCTCCCGACCCCCGAGGTCGGCGCAGGCGACGTGCTGATCGAGGTCAGTCACTGCGGCGTGTGCGGCAGCGACTTGCACATGGTCCTCGACGGTTGGGGACGCAAGGGTGCCGTCGAAGGGCACGAGTGGAGCGGTGTCGTCGTCGCCACCGGCGACGGCGTGACCGAATGGAACGTCGGCGACCACATCGTCGGCGGGCCGTCGCCGCGCTGCGGTGAATGCGAGCTCTGCCGCACTGGTCATCCATCGCTGTGCATGCAGCGAGGAACTCCCGGCATGGGCGATGGCGGCCACCAAGGTGCCTACGCGCGCTTCATCAAGCAACGCGAAAATGAGATCAAACGGATCCCTGAGGGTCTGTCGTTGCGCGACGCCGCGTTGGCTGAGCCACTCGCGGTTGCGCTGCACGGCATCACGAATTCCGGCGTCCAGCCCGGCGAGCGGGTGCTCGTGTTGGGAGCCGGACCCATCGGAGCGTTGACGATCGCGGCGCTGCGCGCGCTCGGCGTCGACGACATCAAGGTGAGCGAACCCGCGCCTGTGCGCCAAGACCTCGCTCGCCGGCTCGGCGCCTCGGTCGTGATCTCACCAGACGAGCTCGAGGGTCCCGGACCGTTCGATCCCGGTCGCATCGTCGACGATGCCGTCGACGTCGTGCTCGAGTGCTCCGGACACGGCGACGCGATGGAGGCCGGCCTCGCGCAACTCAAGCGCCGCGGCCGGCTCGTGCTCGTCGGCGCCGGCATGGCCGCGCCCCGCTTCGATCCCAATCGCATCCTCCTCAACGAGCTCACCATCACCGGCGCGTTCTGTTACGACGCTGACGGCTTCGACCGCTCACTCGCGTTGCTCGCATCGGGGAAGCTGCCACTGCAGGAGCTGATCGACCCCGTCGACGTCCCGCTGACCGGCGCACTCGACGCAATGCACGCGCTCGCCTCCGGCAAGATCGCCGCCAAAGTCCTCATTGCCCCAGGAGCCGCGTCATGAGCACACCCCGCGCCCCGCGCCTCAATCACGTCGCCATGTCGATGGTGCCCGACGCGCTCGACGCCGAGGGCCGCAAGGCGATCACCACCTTCTATGGCGACGTCTTCGGCTGGCTCGAGTACGACATGCTCACGCAGGACCGTCACCGTTTGGTGATGCGCGTGCACTCCGACGAGCAGTTCGTGTTCCTCATCTCCGAGGACGATCCGATGAAGTGCCCGCGCCTCGATCATTTCGGCATGTCGGTCGGCACGCTCGACGAGTTCGAGGACCTGTACACGAAGGTGCAGGACAAGGCGGCCGCCGATCCCGAGGTCGACGTGGTGGACCGCGAGGTCGAGTCGTACGAGGGCTACCTCAACCTCCACAACTTCTACGTGCGCTACAAGCTCCCGATGATGGTCGAGGTCCAGCACTTCGAGTACCTGCGCGGCGGCTAGCCGACCGTGAAGAAGCTGGCGGACTACGGGAACGACGACCATCCCGCTGACGATCCGGACCGAGCGCAGATCGCTTGGGCGGTCGCGGCGTTCGATGACTGCGACGAGTGCGGCGACCTCCGTATCGAGTTGACGGTCGAGGAGGTCGGCCGACCAGGAACCGGGCTCGTCGGACATCTCGCGCCGGCGAGTGCGCGAAAGTTGCGCGCCGCACTGGCCACGGCGTTGAAGGAGATGGGGGAAGAACCGTGATCACCCGACGGACCGGCTACTTGGCGATCTCCACGGAGACACCGCCTGCCGCCACCGAGCAGCTCCAGACCGAGGGCTACGTGACGCTGCCCGGCGTCTTCGACGCAACCGAGGTGACCGAGCTCATCGATGATGTCGACCGTGTTTTCGACGAGTGGAGGCCCGACGAACGCCACTCGAAGTACACGCCTGATCACTGGGAACCGTTTCGTTACGAGATGCTCAACCGCAGCCCGGTCGTGCAGCGCGCGATCGCCCGGCGCGAGATCCTCGACGTGATCGAGCCCTTGCTCGGCGAGGACTGCCATGTCATCGCGAACACGGCGTGGCGGCAGCCGGCAGAAGAGAGCAGCCACGGTGGCCAGCTGTGGCACATCGACAGCGGTCCGCACGTTCCGCGGCCGGCCGGTATTCCGTGGGACGAGCGCATCCCGTACCCGGTGTTCGCGATCGCGACGCATCTCATGCTGCAGGACTGCCCGATCGAGGCGGGGCCTACCGGGGTCATCCCACGTAGTCACACCTCGGGGCAGTCACCGCCGCTCGATCGCATGGCCGATCCCGACGTCGCACTGGAATGGAACGGCACGCGCGCGTTGCCCCTCACCGCGAACGCGGGCGACGTGCTGCTGTTCGCCTCGGACATCTGGCACCGGCGGCTCCCGCCAGCTGCCGGCGACCCCGGCCGGTACTTCGTCCAGTGCCACTACGCCCGCCGCGACCTCGCGCAGCGCCTCCGCACGACCGGCGACGTGAACCATCTGTCCGACGAAGCCATCGAGCGCGCGACGACCAAGCGCGAGCGCACGCTCATCGGCCTGCACGACCCGTTCTTCTACGACGGCTGAGGACAGGGCACTGCCGGCGGCGGTGTGAACGCCGGCAGCTGGAACGCGTCGCGGCTCGTCGAGAAGTCGAGCGCCTCCGCGAGGTTCTTCGCGTTCTTGTCGCGGGCGGTCATCGGCTGAAGGCCGAACCGCCACTCGATCATGCTCAAGATCGAGCAGTGCTCGTACGGCCCGCCTGAGTCGATCTTCTTCGGAGCGAACGGGCCCATGGCGATCGCCGGCACGCGGAACCCCAGCCGCGTGAAGTCGGGATGCGGACCGGGATTCGGGTTCACGTTGTCGTCGACCACCGTCGGCGGAGCGACGTGATCGTAGAACCCGCCGTGTTCGTCGAAGTTGAGGACGAACACCATGCGGTTCCACTGCGGGCTCAGCCGCAACGCGTTGTAGACGTCGGCAATCCAGCCTTCGCCGCTGAGGATGCTGCCGTGCGGGTGATCGTCGTTCGACGTGCCCGTGAGCTCCGGGACGAGCGTGTAGTCCGGCTCGATGAACGTCACATTGGGCAAGCGGCCGGCCGCGGCATCGGTGAAGAACTGGTCCTTCGGAAAGCTGATGCTGTCGTAGCGTTTCGACGCGAACAGGCCGGTCATCGGCTCGCCCCACGAGTAGTAGCCCGCGGAGCGGCCCGCCCCGAGTACCCGGTCGAAGATCGCCAGTTCCAAGTTGGACGGCCGAGGTTGGTCGGCACCGGGGAAGAGGCCCGTCTGGTCGATGTCGGTGGCCGCGCAGAGTTGGTAGAGGCGATTCGGCCACGTACCGCCCTGCATCGAGCAGAAGTAGTTGTCGAACAACGTGTAGTTCTGCGCGAGCGCGCCGAGGACCGGGACCTGTGCTGCCGTGTAGTACCCGATCGGAAAGCGGTCGCCGGGCGGGTCCTCCGCCAGCAGCCAGCCGTCACACGCGCCGTTGTTGTACTGCGTCGCCACCGCCGGCCACTGGTGCGGCGGGTCCTTGAACGCGCAGCCCTGCACATCGGTGCCAAGGTCGACGGTCGGTACGGCGTTGCCCTGATGATCAGGGAACGTGAGGCCCACTTGCTTTCCGTTTGCTCCGGGAACCCACCCGAGCAGGTGGTCGAAGGACCGGTTCTCCATCATCAGCACGACAACCGTGTCGAACGGCGCGCTCGCAGGATCGGGCAATCCGCCCACCGGGGCGCTGGCGGACGACAACGCGGCCCGCGGCTTCGAGGATGACGAACAGGCCGCGAGGAGCGCGGCCGACGCGGTACCAGCGAGAAACCTTCGACGCGAAAACGCTGCCATTGCCCGAAGAGTAGGCGCCTGTACGGTCTCGTGATGAGGTTCACGCGCCTGGTCGCGGTCGTGCTCACCTTGGCCGCGCTGGCTGCATGCTCAGACAGCGAGAGGCCGAGGGCCGCATCGTCGTCAGGTTCACTTGCGTCGAGCGCGCCGCCGCCAAGTTTGGCGGCGGACTGCAATCGCCCGCACGCCTCGGGCCAATCGACGGAGACCTTCGACTTCGAAGGACAAGCGCGGACCTATCAGCTCTACGTGCCCGCGGCCTACACGGGGAACCGCGCGGTGCCAGTGGTGTTCAACTTCCACGGCTACGGATCGAACGCCGTGGAGCAGATGGTCTACGGCGACTTCAAGCCGCTCGCTGATCGCGACGACTTCCTGATCGTCGCACCCGATGGCCAGACCGACAACCGGCACTTCAACCTCGGCAACGAGACCGGTCTTCAGAACGACGTCGAGATGACGCTCGCCCTGCTCGACCACATCGAGGCCACGTTCTGCGTCGATGCCAAGCGCGTGTACTCCACCGGCATGTCCGACGGTGGGGCGATGACGTCCGTGCTCGCGTGCCGGTCCTCGGATCGCTTCGCCGCGTTCGGCGCGGTCGCCGTGGTCCTCTTCCTCCCGGGGTGTGGAGGAACGACTCCGATCGCGATCACCGCGTTCATGGGCACGGACGACCCGGTCGTGCCGTTCGATGGCGGAGCAGTTCGCTGTTGTGGCGGGGCGCAGGTGCCCGGCGCGCCGGAGTCAACCGCCAAGTGGGCGGAACACGATGGTTGCGCCGTCGAGTTCTCCGACGAGCGCCTCGGCACCGAAGTCCGCAAGCGAACGTGGAGCGGATGTCAGGCCGGCGGCGAAGTCGTCTTCTACATCATCGACGGCGGCGGCCACACCTGGCCCGGCTCGATTCCCATCGAGAGTCTCGGTCTGACCACGAAGCAGATCGATGCCAGCGCGACGATCTGGGACTTCTTCCAGGCCCACCCGCTCGCCTAGAACGAGCGCTAGGCGTTCGCTTCTCCCGACGGTGAAAGCGTGTACCAGATGTTGCCGAGCCCTTGGCCCTTGGCGTCGCCTGGCGCGGTGTCGTTCGTGAACGTGTAGAGCAGGTGGCCGTTGTAGCTCACCTGCTTCGATCCATCTGGCTGCGCCTGCAACGCGATCTTGCTCGCATCGAGACCCGCTCCCACGGTCGCGGTCCCGGTCCCCATCACAGGCGGCCACAGCGCCTTGAGCCCTGACGGCACCTGACTCGTGGTGTTCGACGCGTCGGGCACGTAGAGGTAGACGGTCTTGCCGGCGGCATCGACGAGCATGTCCGTGCCCCCGTTCTTCGCGACCGACAACGTGCTGCCGGATGCCGCCGCGGCCGTCGTCGTCGTGGCCGACGAGCCGGACGCCGGTGAGGTGCTGGAACTCGTCGAACTCTTGCTCGACGAGGACGATCCACCACACCCGGCCGCGATCAGAACAGCAGCGAACAGAACAGTTGAGACGAGCTTCGAAGGCTTCACGGTGTTCCTTACGGACGCGGAGGCCACAGAGATTGCCAGATCAGGCTCTCGGCGCGGCGAGCGTCAGCAGCCGCTGCGCGGTCGCACTGAAGTGAACGGCGTTCTGCGCCCCGATGTGCAGGTAGGTGTCGTTGGCGAACAACCCACCACCGCCGTCTTCGAGGAAGGCCGAATGTCCTGACACGGTCGTCTCGACGAACCCGAGCCTGACCCGCGCCCGGTCGCGGTCGGCGTCGTACGCCTGTCGCCCTGGACGTTGCATCGTCACCAAGATCGAACCCCATTGCCCGTTCGTGGCAAAGGCGCACGAGCTCGGAGTCACGAAGGGCGATGCCGGATCCTCGTGAAGCAGGGAAGGGCCCGATGAGCTGACCGAGTCTCCGAGAACTGCCTCGATCTCGCTCGGGCGCAGCAGATCGCACGCGGTGGACGCCCGCGCCGGGCCGGAGCTCGTGCAGCTCACAAGCATCACGAGACCGATCACGAGTGGACGCATCACGAAGGCGCGAGGAAGTCCCAATCGAGCATGACCTGCGGGCTGCGTGAGCCACCTCCGGCCGAGGTGTAGGTCGCGAGCGCGGCCTCGTTGTCGTCGTCGGTGAGCACCCACATGCCGTAGCAACCACGCTCGTGCGCGAGGTCGCGCAACGCAACGACGAGCGCCGTGCCAGCTCCCTGCCGCTGCCAGGATTCGTCGACCGCGAGCTCGTAGAGGAACATCTCGGTGCCTTTGTCGGGATGGGTCATCTCGACGCCGGACACGAAGCCGATGACCTCGTCGCCTTCGCGGGCGATCAGGAGGTGATGTCGCTCGTCGAGCATGAACCCACGGACGTGCTCGGCGACGGCGGGCCCGTCGAAGAGGTGCGACATGCCCATGACCGTGTGTTCGTCGGCGATCGTCAATCGAGCGATGTCCACGAGCGCTACGTGACCGGCGCAGGGCGGCGAGCGGTGGCTGCCACCAGGCCCAGCCCGATGAGCACGAGTCCACTCCATTGCCGGCGCGGCCCACGCGCCTGCGCCCGGGCGCGGACCCGGCCGCCGATGGTGCCCGCGACGATCGCGTACGTGGAGTCGCTCAACAGTCCGAGCCCGACGAAGACCATCCCGAGCACGATGACCTGCACCGCAACCGGACCGTGTCCCGAGGTGATGAACTGCGGAAAGAACGCGACGAAGAACAGCGCTGTCTTCGGATTCAACAAGTTCACGAAGAAGCCTTGGCGGTAGATCCGCCCGAGTGATGCGCGCTCGACGTGGCGTTCCTCCGGCGCGGTTCGGCGCGCTAGTCGGGTGACGCCGAGGTAGATCAGGTACGCCGCACCCGCAAGCTTCACCGCGCTGAACAGCGTTGCCGAGGTCAGCAGCAGCGCCGACAGCCCGGTGGCTGCGGCAGCGATGTGCACGAGCGTGCCGGTGTGCAGGCCGAGCACCGAGACGAACCCGGCACGGCGTCCCTGTTCGATGCTGCGCGTCACGACGTACAACACCGACGGTCCCGGGATGACGAGCAGCGCGAGCGCGGCAACGGCGAAGAGTCCGAGGGTCGATGCGGACGGCACGCCGTCATCTTTGCAGTCGGTCCGAGCCAGTCCGAGATCAATAGTCGAGCAGGGTGTAGAACATCGCTGCGATCCAGTGTGGGCACGCGGCGGAGGTGGAGGCTGAGTGAGTAGGGCGGACTTCGATGTCCGAGAGAGTCCCTTCGATCGCGTCGTCGAGTCGCATCGACGTCCCGGCTACTCCGTGCTACCGATGGCCATCACATGGGACGCGGTTGCGTTCGGACTCCACGGCCAGCGGGATGCGGTGGCCTGCATCCCGCGCCAGGCCCTGGCCGCGTTCTTCGAGGACCTCGACGCGGGACGGCTCGACGAGCCGATCCGCGAGTTCCTCGCGTCCCCACCGGCTGACCGTGTGCTGCGTGGGACTGACCAGACGACGAACCCTGGCTTGTTCGACGAGCTGGCGTCGCCGGGCGCAATCGTGCCACCCGAACGGAGCCCCGGCCGCCCGGGCCTCCTCGGGCGCGGCGGTGGAACCCCCACCAACGAGCGGCCCGACAAACGTTCGCGCAAGCCGCGTCCACGACGTGTGCTCGTGGGCGCGGCCGTCGCCGTCGCCGTCGTGGCTGCCGGCGCAATTGCACTGGCCGCGTCGCAGGGCGGCGACACGAAGAACACCGTCGCCGCCGGGCCCAGTACCACTGCACCGACCACTCCTGCGCCGACCGCTCCGGTGATTCCCGTGCTCGCGGCCGTCGCGGGCTCCTACGCGGTCACCGAGGTGTACGCCGGCTGTGGCACGAGCGACCACACGATCGGCGACGCAACGATCAACATCTCGGTCGACGAAGCGACGAGGATCATCACTGTCGGCGTGAGCAAGGCAACCGGCCCTCTCGACGGAACCACCTTCCGAGTGCCGACCGCCTACGAAAGCGTGGTCAACCAAGGCACGACAGTCCCCGCCGAACTCGTCGGGACCTTCGACGTGAGCGGACCAACACCCACGCTCCACATCGAGGCGGCCCCCGACATCACCGGCACCGGGACGTGCCGCGTCACCTACGACGGCCCGCTGCGCCGCTAAGCCAACGGCTCGTTGATGCCGGACAGCTCGATGACGCGCTTGACGTGATCCGGGGCGCCGTCGAGCAGCAGCGTGGCGCCCTTGTTCATCGCCTGCGCGAGCAGGCCGATGCCTGTGGAGTCGATGAACGTGACGTCCTTCAGATCGATCACGACATCCTCGGAGAGCACCGCGGCTTTGGCGAGCTCGTGCACGACATGCTCGCTCGTGCTGATGTCGATCTCGCCTTCAAGCCGTACGACAACTGGGTTGTACTCGGCGCTCGGCATCTAGCCCCCTCCTCGTTCGATCGTCACACCGGGTGTTGTTCTGCCCAGCGGGCCATCAATCCGCGGGCGATCACGATCCGTTGGATCTCGTTCGTTCCTTCGCCGATGATCATGAGTGGCGCATCACGGTAGTAGCGCTCGACAGGGAACTCCTGGGTGTAGCCGTAGCCGCCGTGGATTCGCATTGCCTCGGTGGCGAGTTCGAACGCCGTCTCGGAGCAGAACAGCTTCGCCATCCCTGCTTCGACATCGGCCCGCTCACCCCGCTCGAACTTCTCGGCCGCCGAGCGCACCAGCAACTTCGACGCCTCCAGCTTCGTGGCCATGTCGGCCAGCTTGAACTGGATGGCCTGGTGCTTGTTGATCGGCACACCGAACGTCTCGCGCTCGTGCGAGTACTTCATCGCCGCATCGAACGCGGCCCGGGCTACGCCCACGGCGCGAGCGGCGATGTTGATCCGGCCGAGCTCGAGCGATCCGAGGATGTAGCGCAGCCCCTTGCCGAGCCCCTCCTCGCCGCCGAGCACCGCCGACTTGGGCACGCGATGGCCGGTGTACGTCATCTCCACGGTCTCGATGCCCTTGTAGCCGAGCTTCGGGATCGTCTTCGAGACCGCGATGCCGCCGAACGACTCGCCCGGATCCTTTTCGATGATGAAGCACGTGATGCCTTCGGGTGTCTTCGCCGCGAGCGAGACGAGACCGGCGCGCACGCCGTTGGTCACCCACATCTTCGTGCCGTCGAGGATGTACTCGTCGCCGTCCGGCGTCGCCTTGCAGCGCAGGGCCTTGTTGTCACTCCCGGCGTCGGGCTCGCTCAGGCTGAACGCGGCGCGCACCTCGCCGGTGGCCATGCGCGGCAGATGCGTCTTGCGTTGCTCGTCCGTGCCGAACTTCTCGATCAGCGTCGCCGTGATCGTGTGGGTGTTGAGCACTCCGGCCAGCGACATCCACCCGTACGACAGCTCTTCCATCAATCGGGCGTACGTCATCACATCGAGCTCGAGCCCGCCGTACTCCTCGGGGATGCGCGAGCCGAACAGCCCGAACGCCTTCATCTGCTCGACCATCGGCTCGGGGTACTTGTCGGCGTGCTCGTACTCCGACGCGACCGGGATCACGTCTTTGCGCACCCACTCGCGCACAGTGGCAACGAGCTCGTCCGCCAGTTCAGGGTCCGTCGGCATGGGCGCTATCCAAGCTCAGATAGGGCATCGGCCACAAAGGCCTCGCGGCCCCGACGGGCCTGTGCACCGGGGAGATCGCTCTCGCCGTAGTCGCAGCCCATGACGATGTCCCACACGGGATCCACCTCGATGCCGGGGCACTTGGCGTAGCGCCGAGCAGCCGCGATCCCCATCTGGGCCACGAGATTGGCGCGGACGTGGGCGAAGTCCACGGCGGGCGGACCGATGCACGCCGGCTCCCAGTCGATGACCCCGACGACTCGTCCGTAGGACCACAACACGTTGCCCGCGTGATGGTCGCGGTGGATGAAGCAGGCGGTCGCGTCGTCCACCTTGGCCGACTCCGCCACCTCGAACGCCCGCTCCCACAGCTTCGGCTGCTTGGACCACGAGGGCGGCTTCAGGGCCGAACCCGTGTAGTAGCGGTGGAAGCGACGGAAGTTGCGCGGGGCGCGGACCTGATGGATCAGCGGCGCGACCGCGGCGAATCGCTCGATCGACGGTGGCTTCCACTCCTCCCGGCCGCCGAGGTGCGACATGAGCACCGCCGGCGCGCTCGTTTCACGACCCTTCGGGTCAATCGCGACGAGCTTCGGCGTGCGCAGCCACGCGACGGTTTCGAGCAAGCGCAACGTCTTGGCTTCCCTCGACGCGAGGTCAGGCTCTCGCTGAACCCACGCTCGATCGATGTAGCGGCGAAGTACGAGCTTCCGGCGCACGCCGCGATGGTTGACCTCGAGCGAGTGCAAGGACACGTGGCCGTTGTTGTGGATCTGACGGGCGCGGACGAGCTCGGCCGCCGGACCGAGCTGACGCAAGGCCCACTCGATGTCAGAACGCACGTGTGATGGCTCGTGTCGGTCCGAAGCTGTGCAACGCGAGCGCGTGCAGGTTGCCGAGTCCGCCACAAACCATGACGAGCAGCTGTGCAGGGGTATCCACCACGTGGACCACTCCATGCGCATCGACGCGACCGTTGTCGTGCAATGCCTGCTGGTGTGGAGCCGGCCACATCGCGGCAGGCAGCGCGGCGTTGGTCCACAACTCCTCGCACACGTCGTCGAACGTCGGGAAGGCGTCCGCGATGAGCTCGGCCCACGGCGGGGCCATCGCGATCATGAGCTCCGCCCCGTGATGCGAACCGATGAACGCGTTCGTGCCGAGCACGGCCAGTGACTTCCCGATGACGGCCACGAGGTCGCGTCCGTTGTCCGCCACGATGTCGGCGACGTCGATGGTGCGGTGCAACCGTGGACAGTCAGCGCGTTGACGCCGGCGGCCACACCACGACGTTCGGAGAGCGGCGCCCACGGCGAACGCTCCTCCCACTCGCCCACGACGATGCCGGTGACCCGTCCCGGTTGGCCGAACACGCTCTTCGACGACTCGCCCACGACCTGACCGCCGACGTTGCGCATCAGCAGTCGAAGGGCGCGACCGATCGCCGGTGCCGGACCAGCGACGCCCCCGAAACATCCCGGCCCGTACGGGATGCCGAGCTCGTCGCGCACTGGCCCGTTGACGAACACGCCGGGCACCACGCACGACGTCGTTGTGTTCAGCGCGAACAGATTGAAGTCCGGCTCGCTCATCGCCTCGATGGCCGCGCACAGCAGCGGCATCGACTCGGCTGGCGCGCCCGCAAGCACCGCGTTCACCGCCACCTTCTCGACCGTGCAGCGTCCATTGCGCGGCGGCAGCTCGGCGAGCAGCTCCTCGGGGAATCGTCCAGAAGCCGCACACCACTCGCGTACGCGTGCTTCGGTCGGCGCCACGACCGGCAGGCCGTCGCCCCAACCCGCGTCGGTCGCGAGTTTCGTGAACGCGACGACGTCGTCCTCCGCCACGTCGAGCCGCGCGCTCGTCAACCAGGTGACCTCACAGCCCGACGGCCCGCAGGAACGATCCCCAGTGGTCTCGGGCAACGCTACGCACCTCCTCTTCCGGCCTGGTCTCGAGCGGGTACGGCAACACCACGACGCGCAGGCCCGGCCGGCCGGCGTTGGCGGCCATCGTGTGCGCGAGCGCTTCGAATTCCTGCGTCACGACGGCGACCGCCGCCTTCCCCCCAGACAGCGCGACGACCGCGTCGTGCACCGTCCAGGAAGTGCACGACCCTCAGTTGCCCAACCCGACGACCGCGAGGTCGGCGCGGTCGACGAACGCGGTGAGCTCGACGCGAGTTCGTTCTCCTTCGTCGCCGATGCGGTTACCCGACACCCAACGGTGCACGGTCGCGCCATCGTCGATCAGCAATCGCTCCCATTCGTCAGCGACCCACTCGAAGCTGCGCCATGTGCGATCGGAGCGGATGCCCACCGCGAGTCCGGCGAGGGCCCCGACGGCGGGACCGGGATCGTGGTCGGTGTCCGGCGCTGGAGCGGTCGGATCGAGGATCGAGATACGGGCCATCCACATAGTGTGCTGCGCGATGCAGGCCGAGGTCGTGGTTGATGGCGTGCCGTTCGGCGAAGGGCCGGTTTGGTGCCCGGATGGAACGCTCGTGGTGACGAGCGTGGCCGAGGGCGCGCTGTATCGCGTGTGGCCTGACGAGGGACGGGCCGAGCGCATCGCCGACACCGGAGGCGGGGCCAACGGTGCGGCACTGGCGGCTGATGGCGGCTTCGTGGTGACCCAGAACGGTGGCTTCGACTTCGCTGCCACTGGCCTCTTCAAGGACCCGCCGCCCTTCCGTCCGGCGGTCCCGGGGCTGCAACGGGTGCGGCCAGATGGCACGGTCACCTACCTCACGCCCGATCCGCTGCAGTCGCCAAACGACCTCGCGGTGCGAGCGGACGGAACGATCCTGTTCACCGACCCGGGACCGTTCCCTCCACCCGATCCCACGATCGCGCGCGTGTTGTCGTGGTCGCCTGACGCAGGTGTGCAGCTCGTCGCGGACGGCTTCTGGTACGTGAACGGCATCGCCTTCGAGCCGGACGGCGGTGTCGTCGTCGTCGAGCGTTTCGGTCTCCTGCGGCTGGATCTCACTGGCGGCAACGAGCACGAGTGGGTGATCGACAACCTCGGTCCCGGTGGCGGCGACGGCTTCTGCCTCGACGTCGACGGACGTTTCTACGTGTGCTCGACCATCGAGCATTGTGTGTTGGTCGTGGATCGCGACGGAACGATCGTCGATCGGTTGACGATCGAAGGGCAAGGTCTCACCACGAACTGTTGCTTCGGTGGCGCGGACGGTCGCACGTTGTTCGCGACCGATGCGCTCCCCGGGCGGGTCGTGGCGTGGGAAGGCATGCCCACCCCCGGACTCGCGTTGTTTGCGTGGCCAATGAGTATGACTTTGGACTGACGGGGAAAACCTCTCGCAGCTCCGGAAGGCAAGGAGCCACAACTCAGGAGGTCCCCCCACGATGAGTGCTGTACTGCTGCTGGTCCTACTCGCGTTGCTGCTCGGTGGTGTCGGCTTGGCTGTGGAGGCGCTGCGCTGGCTGCTGATCATCGCGCTGGTTCTCTTCGTCGTCAGCTTCTTCACCGGCTACCGAGGACGTAGCACCGTCTAACCGGCGAACATCTCGCCGCCAAGAGCGCAACATGCTCGGCGGGCCCAGCTCGGATGAGCCGCTGGGCCCGCCGAGAGCGCGTTTTGGCCTCTACTGGCGTCTGCTCGCCGCCCGCATATCGTCGAGTACTCGTTGATTGGCGACGCCGTCGGCAAAGGTCGCAGCGTCACCCGAGTGGCCGCCTGCGATCGCCGCGGAGAAGCGACGGCAGAGGTCGGTGAACGGACCGAGCTCGAGATGCGTGAACCGATGGCGCGGATCGTCGCTCGGCTCGGCAGGCGGAGCCTCGCGCAGACGACGACCGTCGGGGTGGTCGGCGTCTGCGAGCCAGACACCGGCGTTGCCATCGATCCATACAGTGCCCGTGTCACCCACGACGCGCGTCACGCCGCTCGGCGGGCCCCACGCGGTGGCCGATTGCACGAGCGTGACCTCGCACCCGGACGTCATGGTGAGATGGGCGGTGAACGAATCGTCGGCGTCGTCACCGCGATGCAACAGCGACGCCGCGCTCACGCTGCCGACTTCGCCGAGCCAGTGCCGGACCTGATCGACGACATGTGATCCCGACGCCAGCAGCCAGCCACCACCTCGATCGGCGTCGTACCACCAGGACGGAACTGGCGACGACCGGTCGGCGACCAGCGAGATGTGTTGCATCAGCGTCGCCAACCTCGGCGACCCGATCGCACCTTCGGCAATCAGGCGCGCGACGTGTGCTCAATCGGGAGCGAAGCGGAACTCGTGGGCGACGAGGCCGACGACGCCAGCCGCCTCCACGGCCGCGCGCATGGCTTCGGCCTGAGCGAGATCGACCGCGAACGGCTTCTCACACAACACGTGGACACCAGCGGCGACGGCTTCGAGCACGATCGGCGTATGCGTGTCGGGAGGGGTGGCCACCGTGACCGCGTCGAGGCCGAGCGCGAGCGCTTCGGTCAGTCCGACACACGCCGCCGGGAGGAACAGTCGTTGTGCGCGCCGCTCGGTGCGCTCACGGTCCTGACCGACGAGCGCGACGACGTCGAATCCGGCGGCGCGCAACGCCGGCACGTGCACGCGAGAACCGAAACCAGTCCCGACGACCGCGACGCGCAGCATCAGAGGAACGAACGGACGTGGGCGGCGAGCGCGACGGCGTGACCGACGGGATCGTCGAGCGGCCATCCGTAGTCAGGAAGATCGAAGTACTCGACGCTCATCAGCCCGGAGTAGTTCAGCCCATCGAGCCGGCGAACGATCGCGGCGAAGTCGACGTCGCCGCCGTCATCCGGGTGCCGTTGGATCTGACCCTTCGACGCTTGCCGCAACTGCACGTGCGCGGCCCACGGCAACAGATCGGCGGGATCCTCGCCCCAACCGGCGACGTGGCCAGTGTCGACGAGAAGCCGGAGTCCAGGCACCGCGTCGAGCATCGCCCGCACCCGCTCGATCGAGTTGCAGACCGACCCACCCCACGGCTCGAGCAACATGCCAGGCGCCCGCCGATACGCGGCCACCGCACGATCCCACAAGCGATCGGCGTCGGTGTCGTCGTCCGGCCGTGTCGGCGCCGGCGTCGAGCAGCCGCCCCGCGGCGAGAGGGGTGAAATACGGTCCCCGACGGGCAACGCGAGGTCATCGGTCACGGTCGAGAGCACGTCGATGTGGTCGAAGCCGAGCGCAGCGGCCCGTTGCGCCGCGACCGTGGCCGACTCGGGCGCGAAGACCACATGGACGACCCCTATCCCCCGGCGCATCCGCGACATCCTGCACTACCGTCGACGCGGATGGTGCCTGCAACATCGCTCGACCGTTACGACACGATCGGCGTGGGCTACCGGACACATCGGCGACCAGATCCTCGCTGGGCCGCGCGCATCAACGCGGCGCTCGGCGACGCACCACGAATCGTCGACGTCGGTGCCGGCACGGGCAGCTACGAGCCCCCAGACCGCTTCGTCGTCGCCATGGATGCGAGCGCCGTCATGCTCGGGCAGCATCCAGGAGCACGCCGGCTGCGCGGTGCGGCCGAGCAACTTCCGTTTCCGGACGATTCGTTCGATGCGGCCATGGCGATCTTCACCGTGCACCACTGGCGCGATGTCAGCGCCGGGCTCGCCGAGCTACAGCGCGTCGCCCGTCGGCAAGTGATCCTCACGTTCGACAACGAGATGGAAGGGCGCTTCTGGCTGAGCGACTACGTGCCCGCCATGCTCCAGCAGGAGCACTCGTGGGCGGCGACCATCGAAGGCGTGACCGGTCCGTTGGGTACCGACCACGTCGAGGTGCTTCCTGTCCCGCACGACTGCATCGATGGGTTCATGGCCGCGTATTGGCGCCGACCCGAGCACTACCTCGACCCTGACGTGCGGGCATGCATCTCAGGGCTCGCCCTGCTGGCGCCCGCCGACATCGAGCCGGGTATGGCGAGGTTGGCGGCCGACATCGAGTCCGGTGCCTGGCATGAGCGGTACGGACACCTCCTCGCACTCGACGAGTACGACGCCGGGTATCGCCTGGTCGTCGCCGGGAAATGACCGGCACCCTCGCGGCGCCGACGCTGGTGCTCGACCCGAACGGACAGGGCGAGACGCGATGGGAGGACTGCGTCCCTGGTCGCACCGAGGTGCCTCGCCACCTCGACGAGATCCCTGTGCTCGGTATCACGCCCTTCGGCGCCGACGAGACCGTGACCGCTCCGGGTTGGTGCTTTCGCCGCACGCCCCGTCCCGGACAAGGACGCCTCACGGGCCGGCCGACCGTTGGGCTGCTGCTCGTACTGATCAGCCCGCGCCATCCGGAGGGCGCCCAACCGCTGCGCGACTGGGCGGACTTCATCCACCTCAACCACATCGCAGCCGCGGGCGTGCCCGGCTACACGATGGTGACGCCGTACGAGAACCACGGGGACGGACCTCGCTTCCTGCACTTCTATGAGATGGATGACGACGACCCCGAGGCGACGTACAAGCGCATGACCCCGCTCGTGAAGGCCCGCTTGAACCGCGAGGACTTCAAGGAGTGGACGGGCCATCCCGAGTTGCGGATCGACTACGTCAGCACGTATCGACTGATCCGTGAGTGACTTCTTCGAGGTCGCATTGCGCCAGCGCGCGTGCCGCGACTTCAGCGCCGAACCCGTGCCCGATGAGGACATCGAGAAGATCCTCGAAGTTGCCACGCACGCGCCGAGCGCGGAGAACTCGCAGCCATGGGTGTTCCTCGTCGTGCGCGACGACGACACGCGTGCACAGCTGAGCGAACTGACCCAACGCATCTGGAACGCAGGAGCCCGTGATCAGGCCATGACGCGCCTCGAGGCAAAGCTCGCGTCAGACGTCGACGCCGGCATCGAGCGAGGCCTCGGCGGCGCGCCCGTCGTGGTCGTTGTCGCCGCGGACACCACGTCGGGCGTGCACCCGAAGGCGATCGCGTCGTCGATCTTCCCCGCGGTGCAGAACCTGCTGCTCGCCGCCACCGCGCTCGGCTACGGATCGGCATTGACGACGCTGACGGCGGCCGCGGGCGACGACTTGCGAGCGATCGTCGCCCTGCCCGAGCACATCGTCCCGATGGCGGTCATCCCCCTCGGTCGCCCGGCCCGGCCCCTCGGGCGTCCTCGACGGCGCGCCGCCGCGGCGTCGACGCATCGAGATCAGTACGGCCGCCCGTGGTGAGGCGCGTCATACTCGGCTGATGGGACGGCTCGAGGGCGAGGTCGCGCTGGTCACCGGTTCGACCGCGGGCATCGGTCGGGCGATCGCGCAACGGTTCGCTGAGGAGGGTGCGTCGGTTCTCGTCACCGGCCGTGATCGCGAACGCGGCGAACGCGTGGTGCGCGATTGCGAGGGCCGCGCCATCTTCGTGGGCGCAGACCTGGCCGATGCGGGCGCGGCCGACGCGCTCGTCACGACCGCCGTTGAGCAGTTCGGCAGGCTGACGATCCTCGTCAACAACGCCGCCGGCTCGGCCAGCGATGGCCCGGTCGCCAAGCTCTCCGACGAGGAGCTCCGTGCCATCCTCGAGATCGACCTCGTCGCCCCGGCGCGGCTGTGCCGAGCGGCCATGCCGCATCTTCGGAAGTGCGGTCACGGCTCGATCATCAACATCTCCAGCCGCGCCGCGACTCGCGCCTCGCGGGGACTCGCCGGCTACATCGCCGCCAAGGGCGGACTCGAGGCGCTGACTCGAAGCGTCGCCGTCGACGAGGCGGGCCACAACGTGCGATGCAACGCGATCAGCCCGGGCTATGTCCTGAACGATCGACGCGATGCGGAGATCACCGATGAGGAGCGCGCCCGCCGCGAGGCGATGCACCTGATCGGGCTGGGGACGGCCGACGACATCGCGTTCGCCGCGGTCTACCTCGCATCACAGGAGAGCAGGTGGCTCACGGGCGCCGTGCTCCCTCTCGACGGAGGGAGCAGCGCGGCGCGCGGATCGTTCAAGTGATGGTGCACCCCCGGGTGTGCGTGAGCGGCATCTCCACGTGGAACCAGGCACTCGCCGACGACATCTCGCTCTATGAGGAGCTCGGCGTCCACACGATCGGTGCGGCGATGCGCAAGATCGACGGTGAGACGGACGTCGAGCTGCTTCTGTCGAGCGGCCTCGAATTCGCCAACGTCATCGGCGTCGGTCACTCGGGCTTGTCGCGTGGCATCGACCTCGCGAATCGACTGGGTGCGCCGGTCATCGTGTTCACCACCGGTCCAGCGGGTGACCTCGAATGGGATGCCGCGGCCGACGCGTTCGCCACGGCGCTCGCGCCACAGCTGCCGGAGCCGAGCCCGATCATGCTCTGCCTCGAGCACACCAACTCACTCCGACACGACGTGAGCTTCGTGCACACGCTGCGCGATGCGATCGACCTTGCCGAGCGACTCGACATCCACGTGTGCATGGAGATCAACGCCTGCTGGGCCGAGCGCGATCTCGCCCGCACGATCGCCGACGGAATCGATCGCATCGGCATCGTCCAAGTCAGCGACTTCTCGATCGGCACGCTGTCGACACCGAACCGCCTCGTGCCGGGCGACGGCGACATCCCTCTCCGGCGGATCATTGACCAGGTACTCGACGCAGGGTACGAGGGCGTTTTCGATCTCGAGCTCGTCGGACCCGCCATCGAGTCCGAGGGGTACCGGTCAGCCTTGGCGCGTAGCTGCGCCCATCTCTCCGACCTCCTGCCGTAGCTCGACGACGTGCCGCGGCTGGTGGGTAGGGTGCCTTGCCATGGCTACTCACGAGACGGCAACGCAATCCACCGCGACCGAACTGCTGCGCCAGCAACACGAGAAGGTCAAGAAGTTGTTCGGTGAATTCGACCAAAGCGCCGGTGACCAGCGCCAGGCGGTCTTCGACTCCATCCGCGTCATGCTCGCCATGCACGAGACGGCCGAAGAGATGATCGTGTATCCGGAAGCCCGCCATCTCGGTGACGCCGCCGAGCGGATCGTGAGGGCTCGCCTCGACGAGGAGGACGAAGCCAAGAAGGTGCTCGCAGGACTCGAGAAGCGCGGGGTCGACGGCGACGGCTTCGACAAGGACTTTGCGGCCTTCAAGGTCGCCGTGCTCCAGCATGCCAATGCCGAGGAAACCGAGGTGTTCCCGCTGCTCGAGGCGAACCTCGACATGCAGAAGCTGCGCGAGATGGCGGAGACGATTCTCGTCGTGGAGAGCGTTGCGCCGACGCACGCGCACGCGCACAGCCCGGAGAGCGCCATCGGCAACATCGTGCTCGGCCCGTTCGTGGCCCTGATCGATCAGGTGCGCGACAAGCTCGCCAAGCATCAGAAGGCGCAGTAGCACTCCACCACGAAGTGACGGCCTAGGTCAGCCCCACTGCTTGCCGAAGTCGGTCGTGCGCCAACGCTCGGGCTGCAAGCGGATCGTGACAGACGTTGCGACCGAGTCGGCGGTGGCTTGCAGATACATGTCGCCGAGTTCGTCGCCGAGGTAGTGATGGGCGATGTCCGCACGCAGCTTGTCGTCGACGTCGCCGTCGATCGTGACGGTACCTTCGACCACCACGTACTTGTACGGCGCGGTCTCGGTCTGCACGCACACACTGGCTGTGCCCGCTTCGTGCAACAACGCCGCCTTCGGGGTGTCGCCGCCCGTGATCATCAGCACCTCGCCACCGGGCTCATACGAGTACCAGATGGGCGTGAGCAGCGGGGCACCGCCTGACGCCACTGCGAGGACGCCCACTCGTGCCTCCGCCAGGAACGCTTCGCGCTCGTCTTTCGTCATCGTCATCAGGCCCATTGCACCACCTCGTTCACGTTCTTCTCGTTGGTCACGAGCTCGACGCTACGCCCAACACACTCCGAGCTCTCGAGCTCGGCGAGCAGGTCGGCATCGGTCACGCGTGCGTAGCAGCGCGCCGTCGCGTCGACATCGCAGACGAGCAGGCCCCACTCGGCGACACCGTCTCGTCCGTGGAGCACCGTGTAGGTCACGATCGTCGCGGGTCCCGAGTGCGTGTCGCGGATCAGCTTGATCGCTCGCTCGTCGAGCGTCTTCTGCACGGCTTGTTCATCGGGGCGCGGCGCTGCGGATTCGGGCGGTGTGGTCGAGTAGACCCCATACACGTGCTTCGTCATGTGCATGCCGACGCCGCTGCAGACACCGAGCGCCCCAGGATCGTTGCGCAGCACATCAGCCATCGTCACGATCGAGTGTGTGAGGTAGTCGCTGCCGGCGCCACCGAAGAACGGCAAGCCTCCGGTGACGGTGACGCCGCGCGGATCGTCTCGGGTGAGGCCGAGTGCGTCGAGGGCGAACGAGACCGACGACGGGAAGCAGCTGTACAGATCGAGATGGGCGACGTCGTCGATGCCGGCGCCGGCAACTCGCAGGGCCTCCGTCGCGGCTGCGGTCATCGCCGGAGACGCCCACGTCGGCTCGTGCTCCGCGACGTAGACGGGATCGGTGGCGTAGCACCACCCTCGCAAGTACACGCGTCGGTCGACGGGTACACCCATCCGATCCGCCGCTTCGTGTGAGGCGATGACGATCGCGCCGGCCAGGTCCACGTCCATCACGGAGATCGCGTACTTCGTATACGGATAGGCCACCATCCGGTTGTCTGGCGTCGCGGTGACGATCTCTTCTGCGCTGCGCTCGACCGGGAACCAGGCATACGGGTTGGCCGCGGCGATCGTCGTCATCGGCGCGAACAGCTCACCGATCTGGCGGCGGTACTCGTCGGGCGCGATCCCGAGATGGGCGCGGCGCGCGACATCCCACAACGCGAACGTCGTGTACGCCTGGAACACCTCGTGCGCCACCTCCGCAGGATGGAACGGCGCTTCGAACGGGAACGGCTTGCGCTCCGGGTCCTTGTACGACCATTGCGGCTTCTCGCCGGTCTTCTTCAACCGGCGGATGGTGTCGAGCGCTTCCGCACCACACACGATCGCCACGTCGAGGTCGCCTTCGACGATCGCCTCCGCGGCGTGGTCGACGAGCTTCTGCGGGGTCGTCCCGCCGATGCCCGAGTAGTACTGCTGCTTCGGCGTGATGCCGAGTCGCTCACACAGGCGGCCGGGCGGGTCGTCGTATTGCCACGACTGGCAGTAGACGATCTGGATCGATTCAACGGCGTCGAGGACGCTGCTCGATGCCTGCGCGTCGTCCGCCGCTGCACGGCAGGTGCGCTCCCACATCTCGAGCGGCTCGGGCGCCGGGCCGTCATCGGGCCGAGACACCATCTGTGCAACACCGATGATGCACGGACTGCGGGGATCGACCGTCACTTGTTCTGCCAGTTGGGTGTGCGCTTCTCCGCGAATGCCGCGGGGCCTTCCTTTGCGTCTTCGGTGCCGAACACCATCTGCGAGAGCGCCGACTCGATCTTGTAGGCCTCCTTCATCGTGACCTCCATGCCCCGGATGACGCTCTCCTTCGTCGCCCGCACGGCGAGCGGTCCGTTCGCCAGGATGCGCTCCGCCCACGCGAGTGCGTGATCCATCAGCTCCTCCGGCGCGCAGATCTCGTTGAGCAATCCCAGCTGCATCGCCCGCTCTGCGGGCAGCGCCTCCGCTGTGAGCAGGAACTCCATCGCCGCCGCGAAGCCGACCTGCTGCGGCAGCCGGACAGTCGTGCCGCCGCCCGCGAAAAGACCACGCTTTGGCTCCATCACACCGAAGCGGGCGTTCGGCGTCGCGACACGGATGTCGATGCCGCCGAGCATCTCCATGCCACCGGCGACACACGGGCCGTCGACGGCGGCGATGATCGGCTTGTAGAGCTTCGAGTTGCGCAACACGGCGTCGGTGCCGTCACGCAACCGGCAGCCGTCGATCTCATCCACGGTGCCCTCGCCGATCTCGCGGTTGAGCTTCGTGATCTGCGGGATGTACGTCTTCAGGTCGGCGCCGGCCATGAAGCACTGGTTCACACCGGTGATGATCGCGATCCAGAGATCGTCGTCGTCCTTGAAGTCGCGCCACGCCTTCGCGAGATCGCGAAAGTGATACATGTCGAGCGCGTTCTTCGCCTCGGGACGATCGATGGTGATGACGAGGATGTGGTCGTCGCGCGGCTCGTAGTGGATCGGCACGGAGATCTTCCTTGTGGTTCAGGCGTGGATGAAAGCGCCACCGTCGACCATGAAGGTCTGACCGGTGAGGAATCGGCAACCGTCGCTGCACAGGAACAGCGCGACCGGACCGATGTCTTCTTCAGGGTCGCCTTGCCGTCCCATCGGGTGGTCGCGCAGGTAGTCGCGGTACTCGGCTTCGGCGCGCGCCGCGGCTTCCTGCCCGCGCTTCGACGCGGCACCAGGTGCAATCGCGTTCACCACGATGCCGTCGCGCCCCCACTCGCGCGCCGCCGTACGAGTGAGCGCTCGGATCGCTTCCTTCGACGCGTTGTACGCGCCATAGTCGGCCATGCCGGTGATACCTGCGGCGGAGACGAAATTGACGATGCGGCCCCAGCCCTGCGTCTTCATGTGCGGGTGCGCCGCCTGCATCGCCCACACGGTGCCCTTGACGGTGCCGTGGTTCATGTCCAGGTCGTTCTCGCCGACCTCGACCATCGAGACCTTGGAGGTGAACGTGTGGGCGTTGTTGATCAGGCCGTCGATGCGGCCGTAGTGCTCGACGGTGGTCGCGATCGCCGCGTCGATCGACGGGCGCTCGAGGATGTTGCACTCGACGCCGAGCGCCTCGACCCCCAGGCCGTGGAGCTCCTCGACGACCCGCTCGACTCGGTGCGCCTTCCACTCGGCCACCACGATCGTGGCGCCGTGCTTGCCGAGATGGAGGGCCATGCCCCGGCCGATCCCTTGTCCGGCACCGGTGATCATGACGACCTTGCCGACGACACCCTCGTTCTCGCCCACGGCGGCGCAGCATATGACACCCGTGTCAGGTTTCTCGGTTGGTCATCGCACGCAGCGAGTCGCTCAGCTTGATGCAGCGGCTTGTCGGACCATTGTGCAGGAGTGTCCATGCCGCTCGACCAGGACGAAGCCAGTCGACTCGTACAGGCCACGCGCTGGATTGTTCTCGGCGACGCTGAGACTCAGAGCTCGGCATCCGTGAGCAACGCTGGCCTCGATGAGCTCGCTGAGGAGCCGTCGTCCGATCCCCTCGTGCCGACGGGAGGCGATGA
>JBEEFW010000079.1:0-3192 GCA_041166385.1 Acidimicrobiaceae bacterium
ACGAAGCTCCACTTCTCGAAGTCGGGACGGTCGAGGAACGCGATGCGGAACGCCTCGGCGAGGAACCCGGTGACGCCGAGCAGCAGGAAGACCCCGAGGATCAGCAGGTGCTCGGGCTTGGACTTGATACGGATGCGGTAGGGCCGTTGCACGTAGCGCCGGACCAAGGCCCACGCGATCCCGATGACGAATACGAGCCCGGCGGCGTCGCCGACGAACGCATAGGCCTGGTACGTGCGGCCGTGCAGGAACTTCCACGCCTCCGGTACTTGGTCCTGGATCTGCGAGACGGCCGTGACCGCGAAGAGGATCAGGAACGAGAAGTAGATGAGCGAGTGCATGAGCCCGGCCGCCGGATCGCGGAGCAGCGTCTGCATGTAGACACCCGCTCGGAAGTCGGCGAACCGCTTCGGCGCGGTCTTCGCGTTGGTCTCGCGAGCGTCGGGCACGCCCCGCTCCCAGTTCTTCACCCGGTTGGCGAACATCACCGAGCCGTAGACGAAGAGCACCGGCAGCAGCGTGTAGAAGCCCAGCTTCCACGCCGAAGGGATGTTCTCGAAGACCTCACGCTGGACCGGCGAGTCGTCGAACCACTGGAACACCAGGGGCGCGACGCCGGAGCCGATCGAGAAGAGCGCCCAGAAGACGCCGAAGCCGACGACGAGGTGGTACGGACGAACCCGAGATCTCATGTCCTGCGAAACCTACTCGCCGTCAGATTTCGGTTACGAAATAGCGAGTTAGCCGAAGGCTTTCTCGTCCAGTTCGCGAATACGCGCTGCGAGTGCGGCCAGCAGCTTGTGCGCGAGCTGCGGGATCTCGTCGAGCACTGCGGAGAACTCGCGAGGCCCGAGCACCAACACCGTGCAGGCCGTCTCCGCGGTTGCCGTTGCCGTGCGTGGACCCTTGTCCAGCAGCGACAGCTCGCCGAAGTACGCACCCGGCCCGAGCGTGGCGACCTTGCGGCCGTTGCGCTCGACGCGCACCTTGCCGTCGACCAGCACGAAGCACTCGCGGCCGACGTCGCCTTGCTTGACGAGGGTGCGACCCTCGGGGATCTCCACCTCGTCGGACGCCCGGGCGATCCGCTGCAGGTCCTTCTGAGAACACGCAGCGAAAAGCGGCACGGATGCGAGGTGCTCGAGGTACTTGTCCCTCCCGACCATTCCCACTCCTCCCGATCGGGCGCCCCAGCGGTACCAGATCGGCGCAGAGCGTAGGCGTTTTGGGTGGGTACGCGCCGCAACCGCCGTGCACCGGTCATGGCTCCTTACGGTTCACGTTGGCGAAACAACCAAGAAACAACGGACTCGTACGGTCCTCAGGCAATGGACGTGATCCTGGTCCGATGGCCGGTGGAAGAGCCGCGGCGCGCTCGGCTTCGGGATGACGGCGTGCCCCGCTTGCTGCTCGTCGAGAACGGGGCGGCCCCGCCGCGCACGACGGACGATCTCGAGGATTGGGTGCGGGTCCCGGCCGACGAGGTCGATCTGCATGCTCGCGTCGAGAACCTGAATCGAAAGGCGCAATCGAGGACCGAGGTCATGCCGGAGCTCGACGAGGACGGCGTGCTGCGGGCCGGCGCCGGCTGGGTTCCGCTACCCCCCGTCGAAGCCCGGCTCACCTCCGCGCTGATCGATCGCTACCGGTCGGTGGTGAGTCGCGACTCGCTCGCTCGGGCGGGTTGGCCCCACGGCGCCCCCGGCCGCAATGCGCTCGACGTGCATGTCCTTCGGCTGAGGCGGCGAATCGCCCCACTCGGCCTGGCCATCCGCACCGTGCGCAGCCGCGGCTACTTGCTCGAATAGAGCGAGGCCTCGGCGATCCCGTGCAGGATCGCTCGTTCGATCTCGCCGAGCGTCGTCGGGTCGGTCAACTTCTTGCCGTCACGGTCGCGTACGTAGAACGCATCGACGACGTGTGTGCCGAGCGTCTGCACCTTCGCTGATCGGATGTCGAGCTCGAGCTCGGCCAGCGCACGCGTCACCCGGTAGAGGATGCCGGTGACGTCGGGAGCCTCGACGTCGATCACGGTGGCCTCGGCCGAGGCATCGTTGTCGAAGGCCACCGAAGCGGCGCGGGCGGGCAGGCGCGACTGACGACGACTGTCGTGGGCGGCGGCTCGTTCGGACAGCCGGGCGTTCAACGCGAGGCGTCCGTCGAGCGCGAGTTCGAGATCCGCGATGACGCGGTCCCACGGCGTCTCGTCGCGGAAAGGGTCGTTCACGCGAAAGCGCGCGAGCGCGCGGCCGGTCTCGCTCGAGTACGCCATCGCGTGCAGTACGTCGAGCCCCCTGAGCGCCAGCACGCCGGCGACACGGCTGAACACCCCGGGGCGATCGGCGGTCATCACCGTCAGCTCGTCGCGGTAGATGTCGAAGCGTTGGTCGCCCGCCTCGAGCCGCTCCAGCTCCTTGGCGGAGGGGAATTCCTCGACCATCGCGGGGCCCGGCAGGTCGGTGCCGAGGCGGCGCGCGACCCGGACGATGAGCGCGTTCACGAGCTCGGCCTTCCACGCGCCCCAGGCCGCCGGGCCCGTCGCCAGCCCGTCGGATTCGGTGAGGGCCGCGAGCAGCCGCAGTCGTTCGACGGAGCCCACGGCGCCCACCACCCGGTCGATGGTCGCGGGATCGTCGAGGTCGCGGCGGGTGGCGACATCAGACAGCAGCAGGTGATGCTCGACGAGCGAGACGACGGTCGTGACGTCGTTGTCGTCGAGACCGATGCGCCGCCCGATCCGCTCGGCGAGGACCATGCCCGCGGCAGTGTGATCGCCAGATTGACCCTTGGCGAGGTCGTGCAGCAGCGCCGCGACGACCAGCAGGTCGGGACGCAGTACGAGATCGGCGCGCTTGGCCGCGTTGGCAACGGTCTCGAGCAGGTGACGGTCGACCGTGAACCGGTGGTACGGATTGCGTTGCGGACGGGCGCGCACCGCGGCCCACTCCGGGAGGATGTGCGTCCAGATGCCGCGTTGGTCCAACGTCTCGATGACGGGGATCGCGCCCCGACCCGACAACAGCAGCTCGACGAACAAGGCACGTGTTGCCGACGGCCATGGCTCGGGTGGGGCCACGGTTTCCGACGCGAGCCGTTCGAGCGTCGCCCGCTCGATGGCGGCGCCGTTGGTGGCGGCCGCCAGTGCGACCCGCAGCGCGAGATCGGGGTCCGCCGGTTCGGCGGAGTCGTTGA
>JBEEFW010000080.1:0-13116 GCA_041166385.1 Acidimicrobiaceae bacterium
CGATGACCGCGGCCAAGCGAGTGGCCGCGCCCTGATGGCGGGCCACCAGCGCCTCGTATGCGCTGACGTCACCTTGTTTCGCCTGTTCGACCAGCTGGCTTTCCGCTCCTCTAGTACACCGCGCGGCGGCAGTCGGTTCCCGTGATCTTGCGAAACGCGCTCGAGGTGCTCCTCCATGACCCGGCATTCGGGAACCGTTCGGACTCTGGCGGTGTAAGTGGCGGTATCCGATCGAGGAGTCGTTGTGCGTCGCACCGCCGTGCTGTTGCTTGTAGTCCTGCTCGTCGCCTGTAGCTCCGGTGGAGGCCCCAAATCCCGCGCGTCCACCTCTCCGGGCCCGAAGCTGCTGTTCTTCGCAACGCCGCTGGGCGTGACCGTCGTCGACGCGGACTCGCTGCGCGCCACGGTGACGGTGCCCGACGGGATTCTCGCCCCCAACCGTGCGACGGTGTTCGGCACAACGGCCGACGCCGCACGAACTGTCCTTCACGGGTTCGAACCACAGTCGGGCCAAGCGCGGGCACTCGCGAGCCTGGATGGCTTCCAGCGATTGCGTGTCGCGAATCACGATGGCTCTGCGGTCGTGCTCGGACCACCGCGCACGACGGCCGGAACCGACTACCCGTCTGGCCGCAGCATCACGCAGCTCACGATCGTGCGAACCGACGGTGGTCCGTCCCGGTCGCTCGACGTGATGGGCAACGTCGAGCCCGAGGCATTCTCCAACGACGACACGAATCTCTTCGTGCTGCAGTATCTCCCGGCCGACGCGCCCGTGGGCTACCAGGTGCGGCGGCTCGACCTGTCGACCGGCGAGTTGCACAACATCCGCACTGACGACAGCGACTTGGACAAGCCGATGGCCGGCCGGGCGCGCACCCAGGTGTTGTCTCCCGACGGCACAAAGCTCTACACGCTGTACGTCGTCGCCGGTGAAGTACCAGGGGACGCGGGCTACGCCTTCGTGCACGTGCTCGATCTCGTGGGGAAGCAGGCCTTCTGCATCGATCTCCCGAGCCCGTTCGGCACGGACGGAGACGGTTCGTATGCCGTGGCGATCACGCGAGACGGCGCCGGGGTCTACGTCATCGATGCGCAGCACGGCGCGATTGCCACCCTGGACACCAACGCCATGTCTGTTTCGCCGACGGTGCTGATTCCCGCGATGCCGTCCGCCGCCACGTTCGCGGCCGTCGACCCCGCGGGAAAGCTGCTGCTCGGCGCCGGTCCGGAACTCTGGTCGCTGGAGCCGCACACGCTGTCGATCGAGACCCGGTACTCACTTGATGCATCCATCGCGGCCATCGTCACCACGTCGTTCGACGCCAACGTCTACGTAGCAGTCAACGACACGATCTACGTCTTCGACAGCAAACACATCGGCGCCGGTCCGATCTCGAACACCCGCGTGGCCGGAGCTCCTGGCCTGGTCGCCGCCGATCCCGTGCCCCCCGTCGGGAACCGCGGGCCAATCGAATGCGCCTGCTGACCGAGAAACGTGTCCGAACCACAACCCGCCGTCGAACGTCTACATGACATGCCGATCTCGGTCGTCGTGATCGACGATCATGCGCTGCTTCTTGAAAGCCTTGTTCGCGCCCTGTCCGCCGAGCCCGACATCGACGTCGTCGCCACCGCGACCTCCGTAGAAGCCGGCCTCGATACCGTCCGTCGCCATCATCCCGAGGTGGTCGTCGTGGATCAAGGCCTACTCACCCTCGAGGGCGCCAGTGCATGGATGTCGATCCGCGGCGGCTGGCCAGGCACAACGGTCGTCGTACTCACCCCGCCGAACGCCAATCACAACGCAACGCAACTCCCGCGGCAGCGCCATCTCGACAAGGTTCACGCGATCGAACAGCTGGCCGACACAATTCGTGCGGCCCGCGCAACCATCTGAGCCCATTCTGTCTCCAGGCCAACAAATCGGTTGTCGTCCGCCGTGGCCATCTGCTCCACTCCGAGAGCAGTCGATCGACAAGGAGACCGCAATGCGCCGAAGCCTCAGGTCAATCCAAAGGGAAGTTTCCATCGACCTAGAGGACTTGAGGCTGAATGCGGACGTTGAACCTTGGAATCCTGGCGCATGTAGACGCCGGTAAGACCACGCTGACCGAGCGGCTGCTCTACGCCGCCGGGGTCATCGACGAGATCGGCAGCGTCGACCACGGCAGTACCCAGACCGACACGTTGGCCTTGGAACGGCAGCGCGGCATCACGATCAAGTCGGCCGTCGTGTCGTTCGTCATCGGCGACGTGACCGTCAACCTGATCGACACGCCCGGCCACCCGGACTTCATCGCCGAGGTCGAGCGTGTACTGAACGTGCTCGACGGTGCGGTGCTCGTGATCTCGGCAGTGGAGGGTGTGCAGGCGCAGACCCGCGTGTTGATGCGGACGCTGCAGCGGCTGCGCATTCCGACGATCATCTTCGTGAACAAGATCGATCGTGGGGGCGCACAAGACGAAGCCGTCCTGCAGAGCATCTCCGAGAGCCTGACGCCGGCAGCCATCGCGATGGGCTGGACGCGGGATCTCGGAACCCGGCAATCCGCGTTCACGCCGTTCGGTGCGGCCGACCGTGAGACCGCGATGCAGACGCAGCAAGCGCTTGTGCATCCCGTCTTCTTCGGCTCGGCCACCACGGGTGCGGGCGTCGATTCGCTCCTCACTGGAATCACGGAGCTGTTGCCTGCCGTCGAGGGCGACGCCGATGGTCCGGTCTCCGGCGTTGTCTTCAAGGTCGACCGGGGTCCGTCGGGTGAGCGAATCGCGTACGTTCGAATGTTCTCGGGCACGGTTCAGGTCCGCGATCGTCTCGACGGCGATCGGAAGGTGACCGCGATCCGGGTGTTCGACCGCGGTTCGGCAGTCGAATGCCGATCGATAGGGGCGCGCCAGATCGGCCAGTTGTGGGGACTCGGCGACATCCGGATCGGTGATGCCATCGGCACCCCGTCGACGTCCTTGCCGCTCCACCACTTCGCGCCGCCGACGTTGGAGACGGTCGTCGTTCCGCGCGACACCGGCGACCGGGGCGCGCTTCGCATCGCGCTGGATCAGTTGGCCGAACAAGACCCACTCATCAACGTCCGGCAGGACGACACGCGCGAGGAGATGTCGGTATCGCTCTACGGCGAGGTCCAGAAGGAAGTGATCCAGGCGACGCTGGCGAATGACTTCGGCGTCGATGTCACCTTCCGCGACACGACCACCATCTGCATCGAGCGCGTCGTCGCCGTGGGCACGGCGTTGGAGATTCTCCAGGCGGAGACGCACCCGTACTCCGCCACGATCGGGCTGCGCATCGAACCGGCCGCTCCGGGCTCGGGCGTGCAGTTCCGACTCGACGTCGACCCGCGCACGATGCCTCTGTACATCTACAAGACGCGGGATCGGTTCGTCGAAGTCATGACGCAGTACGTGACCAGCACGCTGCAAGAGGGATTGTTCGGGTGGCAGGTCACCGACTGTGTCGTCACGATGACGGACTGCGACTACTACATCGGTGATGGACCGACGAAGCCGGTGAGCCCTACGCCGCGCACGACGGCGGCCGACTTTCGCAAGCTCACGCCGCTGGTGCTGAGGGCCGCGCTCGCACGCGCACGGACGGTCGTGTGCGAACCGATCCTGCGTGTCAACGTGGAGGTGCCCTCGGACGCCGTCGGTCTGGTTCAGGCCGCATGGGCACGACTGGGGGGAGTCGTCGGAACACCAACGCCGAGGGGTCACCTCGTGGTGATCGACGGGGTACTGCCGGCTGCTCGAACGCAGGACCTGCGGCGGCAGTTGCCGGGACTGACCGGCGGAGAGGGCGTCGCCGAAACGAGCTTCAGTGGCTATGAGCCCGTGCGCGGCGCGCCGCCAACGCGTCAGTAGCGATCGTCAGAACGTCCAACGCGTGGCGCCGCCGGGTTCGACCGTTGAGAGTGCCGTCGCGCGGCGCGGCGTGATGCGATACACGAACCACGGCGGCGGTCCGGCGGATGGTGCGCTGTAGTCGGCGGTGAGCATGTGGCCGCTGTCGTCGACGCGACATGGCCATCCCCCTGCGGCCCAGAGCTCCGCCATCTTCGCGACGGTGCTCGGGTCGGTGACGATCCCCGCATCGCCGTCGACGACGAGGTCGAACTCGTGCATCGCGATGCTCACCGTGCAACGCGGATCGCGGGCGATGTTCCTGCCCTTGCGCGTGCGCTCCCCGGTCTCGAACCAGAACGCACCGTCAACCCAGAGCGCACCGACGCCGGTGACGTGCGGGCTGCCGTCCTCGTTGATCGTCGCCAACCAATGGGTGTGGCGGTTCGGTCCACCCGTCTCCGGAGCTTGCGTGACGCCCTGCTCGAGGACTGCGGCGATCGGGGCCCAGTCGAGCGTGGGCAGGTCGTACAGATCGGCGAGGTTCGTTGCCTTCATGTTGTGTCTTGACGATCGCCGAGAGGAGAACTCATCGCGGTGGACCTCATCCGCGAGCACGGCCTCGATCGCCCGGATCTGGTTCTGGGCGAGCACGGGATTGGTGTCGCGGTAGTAGGAGATGCCGTAGACGCCGGTGAGCACCCAGCCCTTGCCCCGCTCCCACATGTCGTCGTCGACGCCGAGCGCATCGCGGTACGCCTGCCGCGCGTCGGGTGGGAACAGGTTCCAGGCGACGACCATCTCGATGGCCGGGTCGCCGACACCGCAGGTGCCCCAGTCGATGACGGCGGTGAGCTGGCCGTCTTGGGCGAGCAGGTTCAGGTGCGCGAGGTCGCCGTGGAACCAGACGGGCGGGCCGTCGTAGTCCGCGGCGACCAGCACGCGTTCCCAGGCTTTCGTCACCGCGTCGGCGTCGACTTCACCTTGGAGGCCGGCGATGCCGATGCGCATCATCTCGTCGCCGCGGCGGATCGGATACCCGCGGTGGTGCTTCGGGCCGCCGGTGGGATCGACGGCTTGCAGCGCGCGCACGAACGCCGAGAGATCGCGCGCGGCTTTGACGGGATCGTCGAGTTGGTCGAGCGAGGCCATCTCGCCAGGAAGCCACTGCACGACACTCCATGGGTACGGGAACGCCTCTTCCGGCTCCCCGTGCGCGACCGGCAGCGGCACGGCGAGCGGGAGGTGTGGGGCAAGGTACGGAAGCCACTGCTGTTCCTTGGCGACGAACTCCACCGCCCAATGGATCCGGGGGAGTCGAATCGCCAGGTCGTCGCCGAGGCGGTAGATGGCGTTGTCGGTGCCAGCCGACGGCACCCGTTCGATCGGGAGGTCAGCCCACTGCGGGTGCTGCGACGCGAGCAACCGGCGCGCGAGATCCGCGTCGGTTTCTACTTCGTCGTCATGCATCCTCGGCTGCGACACGGCCGCACATTTGAGCGGGCGGCGAGGCCGCCGTCGACTCGATTACCCGGCTCAGTGGGCGCGGCTCGCCAGGTACTTGGCGTAGCCGTCGGCCAGCGTGCGCAGCTCCGGGTCTTCTTGGAACTTGGTCTCGAACTTCTCGCGGGCCTTCTCGCGCTTCGCCGGGTAGTACTCGGTCGGCCAGTACGGGTGCTCCTGTGGGCGATAGCCCTTGAGGACGTTGCGAGCGACCGTCGCCTTGTGCACCTCGTCGACGCCGTCGGCGATCCCCATCGTCGGAGCGCCGGCATACATCGCCTGCAGCGGCGTCAGGTTGGTGGTGCCGATCGAGCCGAGAATGTGCAACGCGTTGAACGACACCTCGCGCAGGACCTTCGCCATCGTGTACTTCACCGCGGCGATGTCGGTGCGCGTCTCCTGCGAACTCGTGTTGTCGATCTTCCACGCCGTCTCGAGCACGAACAGACGCAACATCTGGATGGACGCATACGAGTCGGCGATCTTCTCCTGCACCATCTGGTGCTCGGCGATGATCTTGCCGTGCGACTCGCGGCTCAACGCCCGCTCGCACATCATGTCGAACGCCAGCTTGCACTGGGCGATCGTGCGCATCGCGTGATGGATACGACCGCCGCCGAGGCGACGCTGTGCCAACACCTTCGCACCGTCTTCCGGACCGAGCAGATGGTCGAGAGGAATGTGCACGTCGCGGTAGATGATGTGGTTGTGCGAGCGGGGCTCCGGCTGGATCTCCACGCCGGGCGTGTCGCGCGGCACGACGAACATGCCGTTCGTGCACATGACGAACAGGATGTCGGCGACGCGGCCCGCGCTCGTGAACCACTTCTCGCCGTTGATGACCCATTCCTCGCCGTCGCGCACGGCGTGCGTCTTGAACAGGTTCGGGTCTGAGCCGCCCTGCGGCTCCGTCATCGAGTACGCCGACCACATCTCCTGGTTGAGCATCGGCTCGAGCCAGCGCTTCTTCTGCTCCTCGGTGCCGTACGCCGCCAGCATCTCCATGTTCCCGGTGTCGGGCGCGGCTGCTCCGAACATCTGCGGAGCCGACGGGTAGCGGCCGAGGATTTCGTTGAGGAGGCCGAGCTTGAGCTGGCCGTAGCCCGGTCCGCCGAGCTCCTCGTCGAGGAAGATGGCCCACAGACCTTGCGCTTTGACCTCGTCCTGCAACGGCTTGACCAGCGCCCTGATCTTCGGGTCCTTCGACCGCACCGCGTACGGGAAGATCAGATCGAGCGGCTCGACCTCCTCCCGGCAGAATTCCTCGACCCAGTCGAGCTTCTTCTGGAATTCGGGATCAGTGGAAAAGTCCCACCCCATGGCGCTCTGCTTCCTTCTCGGCGTTGCAGTACTCGGCGCGATCATAAGCAGCGGGCCTCGCTGACCCCGAAAGCTCAGGTGTTCACCGCGAGTTCGACCGCCACGACGCGGAGCCGGCGGACCGATGCCAAGATGACGCCGCAATGAAGCCCGGCGGAGGCACGGTCGTAATCGAGGCGAACCCCTTTGAGCGAGTCGTGGAGTCGCGGTCCCGCCCGGGGTACTCCGTCGAACCGGCATCGATCGCGTGGCACGCGGTCGCCTTCAAGCTGCGAGGACCACGAGAGGGCATCGCGTGCATCCCCAGGGCGGCGCTCGATCAGTTCCTGACCGACCTCGATGCCGGACGGCTCGATGACGCGATTCACGGGTTCTTGGCGTCGCCCGCCTCTGGACGGGTGTTGCGTGCCGCAGACCAGACATCCTCGCCTGGCCTGTTCGACGAGCTCGCCTCGATCGAAGCGATCGCTCCCGACGAGCGTCGCCCCGGACGACCGGGCCGGCGCGGACGGGGCGGAGGTGGAGGCGCGACGGGCGACAGGACCCAGAAGCGTTCGCGCCGTCCGCCCCGACGCGCGCTGCGCGCGCTCCTTGCTGTCGGCGGTTTGATCGCGGCGGCGGTCATCGTCGTCGCGGTGGTGGTCGTCGTCGCGCAGGAGGACGATGCGTCGACGGTGAGTGCGGGGGGCACGACGGCCCCCGGGCCGGTGGATCCCAATGCGCCCGTGACGATCCCTGGCGCCACCAGCCCGCCCAACCCGGCGGATCTGCCGGCGGGAGCCATCTTGTTCCAGGGCGACTCCGGAGACGAGATCGGCTGCATCCCGTGCGACGGCGCGTTCCGCATCATGTCCATCGAACATTCGGGCGTGACGTTGAGCGGGGCCGGAGGGCCGCAAGAGACCGCGCTCATGTCTGCCCCGTTGACCGCGAACGGTCTGGTCACGCGGCTCGGTGTGCAGCTCTCGAGTGCCGATGGCGGGAAGTGGACGCTGAACCTGCGCTGCCGCAGCACCGAGAGCCCAGGATCATGCGGCTCGCCGACCGACGTCCCGGTCAACGCAACGCCTGGAACCACGGGCTACACGATGGCGTGCAGCGTGCCGCAGGGCGCAACCGCGTGCGTCAACTGGAGCCCTCCAGAGGGCCGGCTCGTGAAGGCCGGAGACCGGTTGGCGCTCGCGGTCGGGAATCCGGGCGACCCAATCACGCAAGGGCATTTCACGATGCACTGGTGGTTCGTCTTCATCCCTGAGTGACACGTGAGAGTTCGACCGCGAGTTGATCGCCGTCGCGCAACACGTGATTGCGGCCGACGTGCTGACCGGGAAAGCGAGCGGACGGTCCCCACACTCGACCACCGGTACAAGCGCTGCCGAGTTCGTGGTGGATCGTGTGCGCGGCGTCGGCCACCGTGGCCGGAGGTGCGAGCGCGATCGGGTGCTCCGCCAAGTCGTCCCCGTACCGGAGATGCACACGGACGAGTCCGATCAGGCACCAGATCCGTTCCCGCAGCGCGGCGAGCGAGTCGTCGTCGAGCACCGACACGGGGATGACCTCGAGCCCGCCCGCGCTCGACTCGAGCGCGTCACGAGCTCCGGGTGAGGCGTCGTCGATCTTCGTCGCCGCGATCAACGCCGGCTTCTCGATACCCGCGTCTGCCACCTCTTGGCGGATCACGCGCAGGAGCTCGACCGGACTGTTCGCCGCGTGGCAGAACACGATGCCGTCCGCGCCACGAAGCACACCGAGCAGCGCCCGCCCTCCGCCGCGGTCCTCGTTGGCGCCTTCGAGCAATCCAGGGATCTCGACGAGCTGGACGAGCACGCCGCCGATGCGCGTCGTCGCGGGCACCGGACGAGTCGTCGTGAAGGCGTAGTCGCCCGTCTTGATCTGCACGTTCGACAGGGCTTGCAGCAGTGACGACTTGCCTGCGTTCGGCGCGCCGACGAGGCAGATCTGCGCGGCACCCTGCCGCCGCACCGCGATCGTGTCGCGGTGCACGGCCTTCTTGCGGACCCGCGTGCGGGCGATCTCTTCGTTGACCCACTTGCGCAGATCCGCATACGGGCCGTTCTTGTAGTCAGGCAGGTCACCGAGAATCAGTTGCAGCTCGCGCAACCGGGCGGTGCCTTCCTTGCCGGCGAGCCGGCGGCGGATCAGCTGTGCTTGGGTTCGATGGGGCATGGGCATGACAGGTCGCTCCTCGCTCGTGGCGGGAACGGCGCGCGGCAACTCGCCCTCAGATCAGCGGTGCTCGCGTCCTGTGCCCCGCCGCTTCCTCTGACGCTTGATGAGGAAGCGGCGAATCATCCGCAGTGCGGATTGGTGCGCGCTCTCCACGCCCGCTCACGGGCGGTCAGGTCGTCGAGAGCCACGGCGACGAGGTTAGAGCACGGGCGTTCTCGCCTGCCGGAACTTTGCGCCGCCGGCGTGCTTGCATGGGTGAATGGCGCTCGAGAGCTATCTCGCAGGAGAGATCGCACAGGACTGCGCGGACGGTCTGTTGTCGCGGCGTGACGCGATCCGCCGGCTCGTACTGCTCGGGCTGAGCGTCCCGGCCGCAGGCATCCTGCTCGCTGCGTGCGGCGGGGACAGCAAGCCTCCCGTCGCCGCGAGTGGTTCGAGCACAACCGTGGCGAGTTCGAGTGGCGCGCCGGTCGGCGACGCTCCCACGAGTGCGGAGGTGGTGCGCTTCGCCGGTCCGTCCGGCGAGCTGACGGCTGCGTTCGCCGCGTCACCGACGCCGAAGGCGGCGCTGCTGGTCATTCACGAGAATCGCGGTCTCACACCGCACTTCCACGACGTGGTCGCGCGCTTTGCGGCTGAGGGGTATACCGCGATCTGCGTCGACCTGGTCTCCGCCGAAGGCGGCACCGCGGCGCTGGATGAGGGAGCGGTCCAGAGTGCCCTCGGAGGCGCACCGGTCGCCCGGTTGCTCGGCGACCTACGAGCCGGGATCGACGAGCTCGAGCAGCGTGCGCCCGGACGCAAGCTCGGAACGGTCGGGTTTTGCTTCGGCGGCGGGATGGTGTGGAACCTCCTACAGGACGGCGAGAGTCGGCTGGCGGCCGCGGTTCCCTTCTACGGACCGGCGCCCGACGCGCCCGACTTCAGCCGCGCGAAGGCGGCGGTGCTCGGCATCTACGGCGAGCTCGACGCACGCGTCAACGCGTCGCGTGACAGCGCGGATGCGGCGCTCACCGCCGCCGGGCTGACGCACGAGATGAAGACGTTCGCGGGCGCGGATCATGCGTTCTTCAACGACACCGGCGCGCGCTACAACGCGACTGCCGCTGCCGAGGCCAACACGCTGGTCCTCGCCTGGTTCGATCGCTACCTCACGTAAGCAAGCCGCGGCCCACAGCCTCGATCGCAACCATCGCGTCCCAGACATCGACGAAGCGCGTGTAGAGCGGGGCGAAGCCGAGGCGCAGGATGTCCGGCGGTCGATGATCGGTGATCACGTGATGATCGGCGGCGAGCGCGGCGCACACGTCGGCGGCACGAGGATGGCGCAGCGCGAGGTGTGAGCCTCGTCGGGTTGCGTCTCGTGGTGATGCAACGTCGAAGCCCAGCGGCGGCAGGAAAACGTCCGCTCGTTCGATCGCGAGTTCCGTCAAGGCGATGCCCTTCGACCGGAGCCGGTCGATGCCGGCATCGCCCAGGAGCTGCACTCCCGCCGCCACCGCGGTGGTGCCCGGAATGTTCGGCGTTCCCGTGAGGAACCGTGTGATCCCGTCAGCCGGCCGGTAGTCGACCTCCATCGCGAACTGGTCGGCGTGACCGAACCACCCCGGTATCGGCGAGACGACGCGATCGTGGAGATCACGTCGCACATACAAGTACGCCGGTGCGCCGGGTCCGGCGTTGATGTACTTGTACGTGCAGCCGACGGCGAAGTCGACGTCCCAGGCGTCGAGTCGCAACGGAACCGCGCCCGCGGCATGGCTCAGGTCCCACAAGACGAGCGCGCCAGCCTCGTGCGCGGCGCGTGTCAAGCCTTCGACGTCGGAGAGCTCGGCCGTCCGGTAGTCGACCGCCGACAGCACGACGAGGGCGACATCGCCGCCGAGCGCGTCCTCCACTTCGTCCGGCGCCGCGACGCGTACGTCGGCCGCGAGTTGCTCGACGATGTAGCGATCGGTGGGGAAGCTGCCACGGTCGATCACGGCGACGCGTCGGCCCGGCTGGAGAGCGAGAGCGGCGGCGACCGCCTTGTAGAGGTCGATGGTGGTGGAGTCCGCGACGATCACCTGCCCGGCGGCCGCCCCGAGGAGGGTGTCGCCGAGGAGGTCGCCAACGTGGACCGGCAGGTCGACCCAGCGGTCCCAACCGGTGACGAGCGAGGAGGCCCACTCGTCTTGGATCGCGGTCAACGCCTTCAGTGCGTCGGACGACGGCGGGCCGAGCGAGTTCCCGTCGAGATAGAGGACACCGTCCGGCAGGCTGAAGTGGTCGCGAAACGACCGCAGCTCGTCGGCGCCGTCCGCCGCGTGCGCGTCAGCGCGGCTCTGCAGACGGGCGGTCACGTGTGCGAACGTAACGCCATGGACACCGACCAGGCTGCGCTCTTCGCGTTCCGTGTGTGGAGCTACAAGCAGGGTGAGCTGGTGTCGCTGCTGATCCACTTGGGCGACCGGCTCGGGCTCTATCGGGCGCTCGACGGGGCCGGACCAGTCACGTCGAGCGAACTGGCCGAGCGCACCGGGCTGCACGAGCGGTGGCTGCGCGAGTGGCTGCGCGGCAACGCCGCCGCCGAGCTGCTCGTGTCGACGGACGGCGAGGTGTTCGAGCTGACGGAGGAAGGCGCCGCGGTCCTTGCGAAGGAGGAGTCGAGCCTGTTGTTCGCAGCCGGCGCGTTCACGGCCCCATTCGATTCGTCAGTGCTCGATGAACTCGCCGACGCCTTCCGCACGGGTATCGGTCTCCCGTACGACCGCCTGGGGCCCGGTGGCGCTCACTCCACGGAACGATCGCTCGGTCCGTGGGCCCGCATGGCCCTCGTACCGCTGATCATTCCTGCGCTCGACGGCGTCGCCGAACGGCTCGAGCGTGGCGCGCTCGTCGTCGATGTCGGGTGTGGTGCTGGCGTTGCGCTCGGCGCGCTCGCGACCGCGTATCCGAACTCGACGTTCCATGGCTACGAGCTTTCGCAACACGCGCTCGATCGCGCGGCGGCCCGGGTGCAGGAGCAAGGTCTCACGAATGTCGAGCTGTTCCACACGCGGGCCGAGGAGTTGCCGGCCGACGGGCGCTACGACTTCGTGCTGACGTTCGACTGTCTGCACGACATGACCCGACCGGGCGACACGATTGCCGCGATCCGTCGCGCCATCGCCGACGACGGCACATGGCTCATCAAAGACATCCGCTGCGACGACTCGTGGGCGGTCAACCGGCACAACCCGATGCTGGCCATGTTCTTCGGCTTCTCGGTCACGACGTGCATGTCGTCAGCGATGTCGGAACCGGGCGGTGCCGGCCTGGGCACGGTCGGGTTCACGCCACAGGTCGCCGAGCAGATGGTCCGCGACGCCGGCTTCACGCAGTTCCACGTGCACGACTTCGAGGATCCGGCCAACCTGTACTACGAAGTCCGTCCGTGACCAAGCGTCCAAATCCCACTCAGACGTACACATTTTTGTGTACGTCTGAGTGGAATTTCGAAAGGGGAGTGGCGATATGAGCATGACGATTGTTCTGGTGCCGGGGGCGTGGTCCGGGGCGTGGATCTGGGAGCCGGTGGGTCGTGAGCTCGACGCTCGGGGCCTCGCGTACCGGGCCGTTGATCTCGTGACCGTCGGTGAGGGCGCTGGCGGGAAAGACGTTCGCGACGACGCGCAGCACGTGCGGGGCATCGTCGACGAGATCGGTGGAGACGTCGTGCTCGTCGGTAACTCCTACGGCGGCGCGGTGATCAGCGGCGCGAGTGCGGGCCATTCTTCCGTCCGACGGCTCGTGTATCTGGCGGCGATGATGCCGAAGGCAGGGGAGCCGTTGCTCGAACATCTGGCTGGTGCCACCGCGCCGGACTTCGACGATGGCATCGCCCTTCGCGACGACGGGCTGTTGCTCATGGACGGCGACGTCGAGCTACGAACCGCGTTCCAGCAGGCGTCTCCAGAGATGCACGATCTCGTGCGGGCGCATCTCGGCGTGCCGATGTCGTTCGGAACGGATCCCACGGCGGCCGCGCTCGACGCGGTCGGCTGGACGACCATTCCGTCGACGTATGTCGTGTGTGCGGAGGACCACTCGATCCTGCCCGACGCGCAACGAGGCTGGGCCAAGGAGCGGGCCTCCGAGATCCTGGAATGGCCGAGCGACCATTGCCCGCACGTCTCGCACCCCGACCTCGTGGCCGACCTGCTCGAGAAACTCGTCAACGAGATCTGAGCCGCTACGCGAACGTGCCGCCGGCTTTCGCCG
>JBEEFW010000081.1:0-7461 GCA_041166385.1 Acidimicrobiaceae bacterium
GAGTCAGTACCGACTCGAATGCGACACCCGGCGCCTGCAAGCGCGGCGACGGGACCGACGCCGTCGGCCAGATCCCGCTCGGTCGTCGGGCACACACACACGGTCGTGCCCGATGAGCCCAGCAATGCGATGTCGTCGGTGGTCACATGGGTGCAGTGCACCGCGGTCGTCGACGGTCCGAGCACACCATGATCGTGGGCCAACTGTGTCGGCGTTCGGCCGGTGGCCGACATGCAGGCATCGTTCTCGGCGGGCTGCTCGGACAGGTGCACGTGCAGCGGCACGTCTCGAGCGCGGGCCCAGTCCGCGACCTGTTGCATCGACGCGGGGTCGACGGCGCGGACACTGTGAATCGCGGCGCCCACCACGACGTCGGGGTTCGCGGCCGCCACCTTCTCGGCTCGCACCGCCCACCGCTCCACGTCGCCGTCCGAGAAGCGTCGTTGGACGGGGTCGAGCTCCGCGCCATCGAAGCCCGCACGGAGGTAACAGGTGTCGAGCAGGACGAGCCGGATGCCTGCTCGGCGCGCCGCTTCACAGATGGCGTCGTCCAAGCCCTCGGGTTGGTGGACGTAGTGGAATTCGTGGACGGTCGTGATGCCGGCGAGCACCATCTCGCCGAAGGCAGCCGTTGCGAGCGCCAACAACGAGTCGGGATCGAGCCGGTCGACGAGCGAGTACATGCGCGCTCGCCACGCCCAGAAGTCCTCGCCCGTGGCCTGCCCGCGGAGCGCGCGGTGGAACGCGTGCGAATGCGTGTCGACCAGACCAGGCAGCCAGTACGGACTCATTGCTGCATGGGCAACTGCATGCCGGTCTCACGCGCGACGCGCAGCGCTTCCGGATAGCCCGCATCTGCGTGGCGGGCCACGCCACTGCCGGGATCGTTGGTGAGCACCCGCTCGAGCTTCTGCGCGGACAACTCGGTGCCGTCGGCCACGACCACCATCCCCGCGTGGATCGAGCGCCCGATGCCGACACCACCGCCATGGTGGATCGACACCCAACTCGCGCCGCTCGACGTGCTGAGCAGCGCATTCAGCAGCGGCCAGTCAGCAATCGCATCGGAACCGTCGCGCATCGATTCGGTCTCGCGGTACGGCGACGCCACCGAGCCCGAGTCGAGGTGGTCGCGCCCGATCACGATCGGCGCCTGCACGCGTCCGCTGGCAACGAGCTCGTTGAAGCGCAGCCCCATGCGCTCGCGCTCGCCGTACCCGAGCCAGCAGATGCGCGCCGGGAGTCCTTGGAACGCAACGCGGTCCGACGCGAGCCGGATCCAGCGCGCCAGCGCCTCGTTGTCGGGAAACTCCTCGAGCACCGCCTTGTCGGTCGCGCCGATGTCGGCGGGATCACCCGACAGCGCCGCCCAGCGGAACGGCCCCTTGCCCGCTCAGAACAGCGGCCGGATGTACGCGGGCAGGAACCCCGGATAATCGAACGCGCGCGTGAATCCACCGAGCTGGGCCTCGGGGCGCAGGCTGTTGCCGTAGTCGAAGACTTCGACGCCGCGATCGAGGAACGCGACCATCGCCTCGCAATGCCTGGCCATCGACTCGCGGGCGCGCGCGACGTACACGTCCGGGTCACGTGCTCGCAGCTCTGCCGCCTCGTCCAACGACAGGCCGGCGGGGATGTACATGAGTGGGTCGTGCGCCGGGGTTTGGTCGGTGACGATGTCGATCGGCGCGTCGCGCGCCACGAGCGCGGGCAGCACCTCAGCGGCGTTGCCGAGCAATCCGATGGACAGCGCGTGGCGATCGGCGCGCGCGGCTTCGGCACGAGCGAGTGCGTCGTCGAGGTCGTCGGCCACCACATCGAGGTAGCGCGTCTCGAGGCGGCGTTCGATCCGATGCGGATCGACCTCCACGACGATCGCCACCCCGCCGTTCATCGTCACCGCCAACGGCTGCGCCGCCCCCATGCCCCCGAGCCCCGACGTCAACGTGACCGTGCCGGCGAGCGTTCCCTCGAAGCGGTTCTCGGCGATCGCGGAGAAGCACTCGTACGTTCCCTGCAAGATCCCTTGCGAGCCGATGTAGATCCACGACCCGGCGGTCATCTGGCCGTACATCGTCAGCCCGAGCGCCTCGAGGCGGCGGAACTCTTCCCACGTCGCCCAGTCGGGGACGAGGTTCGAGTTGGCGATGAGCACCCGTGGCGCCCATTCGTGCGTGCGGAACACCGCGACCGGTTTGCCGGATTGCACGAGCAGCGTCTCGTCGTCCTCCAGGCCGCGCAGCGTGGCCACGATCGCGTCGAACGCCTCCCAGCTGCGGGCCGCTCGACCGGTCCCGCCGTACACGACGAGATCGTCGGGCCGCTCGGCGACCTCGGGGTCGAGGTTGTTCATCAGCATCCGCAGCGCGGCTTCCTGCGCCCAGCCCTTGCAGCTGCGCTGTGCGCCTCTTGGAGCGCGCACGACTCGAGCACCTTCAGGCAAGCGTCCCCACCTCCTGCTGTACCGCCTCGAGAACCGTGCCGGCGGCCACGAGCTGCGCGGCGGCCTTGAGCTCAGGCGAGAGGGTGCGATCGGGCCCGGGCCCGGGGACGCCACCGCGGCGCAGCGCGCTGAGCGCGGCGCCGGTGCCGGACGCGGGGAGCAGCGGGGCGCGGAGCTCGATACCGCGGGCCGCCGTGACGAGCTCGATGGCGAGCACCTTTGTCAGGTGGTCGAGCGCCACGCGCAGCTTGCGGGCGGCCGCCCATCCCATCGACACATGGTCTTCCTGCATCGCCGACGTCGGGATGCTGTCGACGCTCGCAGGCGCGGCGAGGCGTTTGCACTCCGCGACGAGGGCCGCCGCGGTGTACTGACCGATCATCAGGCCGCTGTCGACGCCGGGCTCGTGGGCGAGGAAGGGCGGCAGGCCTTGGCTACGGGATGCGTCGAGGAACCGATCGATGCGGCGCTCGCTCATCGATGCGATGTCGGCCACGACGATCGCCAACAGGTCGCACGCGTACGCGAGCGGTGCCCCGTGGAAGTTGCCCACCGACTCGACGCGGCCGTCGATCAAGACGACGGGGTTGTCGATCGCCGATGCGAGCTCGCGATCGGCGCAGGCTTCTGCGAACGACAGCGCGTCACGCGCCGCGCCATGCACTTGCGGCGCGCAGCGCAGCGAGTACGCATCCTGCACGCGGTTGTCACCCGTGCGATGCGACGCGACGATCGCCGAGCCTTCGAGGAGCTTGCGCAGGTTCGCGGCGGACGCCTGCTGCCCGGGATGGGGACGCAGCACCACGAGGTCGGCGGCGAACGCGCGGTCGGTACCGAGCAGCCCTTCGACGCTCATGGCCGCGGCGACGTCCGCGGTGCGCAGCAGGTTGGCGAAGTCGGCGCAGGCCAGTACCAGCATGCCGAGCATGCCGTCCGTGCCGTTGATGAGCGCGAGACCCTCCTTCGCCTCGAGGGGCAGGTCGAGCGCGGCGGCCACATGGGCGAGCGGGGCGAGATCGCCGCTACAACCGAGCGACCCGAACTCCGGCACGTGGGGGAGGGGTCGGGCGTCGAGCAACGCCAGCAGCGCCTGCGCGAGCTCCGGCCGAGCGCCGGTGACGCCGGTGGCCATCGTTCGGGCCCGCAAGAAGATCATCGCCCGAACGACCTCGGGCTCGACCGGTGCACCCATTCCGGCAGCGTGTGATGCGATCAGTGATCGCTGCAACCGCTCGCGCTGCTCGGCGGGAATGGGTGTTGTCGCCAGCCCCCCGAAACCGGTGGAGATGCCATAGACCGGATTGTCCGCTGCGGCCATCGCGTCGACGTGCGCCCGTGTCGCGGCCATCGCGGCGATCGCTTCCTCGGACAACACGACCTCGGCGTCTTCCCGAGCGACGGCCACGACGTCATCCCGGGTCAAGCCGGAAGGACGGAGCACGACCTGCACGCTGGGACCGTACTCAGTCGATTGTGCCCGCGCTCCGAGGACGGAAATCGACGCCGCAGATCGTCACCTCGTACTCGAAGTCGGCGAGCTCCACCACGGCGATGCCTTCGTCGCTCGCGTCAGCGGCCGGCTCGAACGTGATGCCATGTTCCTCGATCGACGCCTCGAGGATGCCTCCCCAGGCACGCGCGGCCGCGTCGACGTCGACAACGCGGACGACCAGCCCGGCCAGGCGCGGCGTCGGGCGAACCGCTTCGGGAAGCCCGTCGATCCAGCGAGGTCCTCCCCATCGCCACGACGCGGGCACCACTGGCGTGTCGAAGGAGACGATCGCGCCGCGAACGTCCTGCGGATGCAGGTGGGTGCCGGAGATGTCGGGAAGGTCGATCTGCCACACGACGCGCAGTCCCATCGCCGCCGCGCGGCGGCGCGTGCGCTCCGTGTCGGCGACCTGGAAGAGCGCCATGTACCCGGCATCGCCGCCACGGCGCTCGAGGTAGCGGCCTGCGGTGGTGCCTTCGGCCGCGGGTGACACGACCTCGAGAAACGTGTCGCCCATCTCGTAGACCGCGTTGCTCAGACCGAACTCGGCGACGCCTGGGTCGTGGAACGGATCGTGCAGACCGAGCTCGCTCTCGATGCGCGCGCACGCCGCCTCGAGATCGGTGGCCACCAAGGCCACCTGACGCAATCGCGGGAGCGTGATCATGTGATCGGCTCGAAGCGAGCGGTGAAGTGCCGCAGGCTCTTCGGTTGGTCGACGATGCGGTAACCGGGAAGGTCCGAGGCGCGCTCGGCAACGTGGATGCACACCTCGATCACGTAGTCGATGTGGCTCTGTGTGTACGTCCGGCGCGGGATCGCCAGGCGGACGAGATCGAGGTGGGCCGGCTGCTCGGTGCCGTCGGGGTGCAGGCCGAACATGACCGTCCCGATCTCGCACGCCCGGATGCCGCCGGCCTCGTACAGGGCGACCGCGAGGGCCTGGCCGGGGTAGTGCAGCGGGGGAATGTGCGCGAGCAGCGACCGCGCGTCGATGTACACCGCGTGCCCGCCGATCGGTCGCACCACCGGCACGCCGGCGGCGACGAGCGCGTCTCCGAGGTAGCCGGTCGAGCGCACGCGGTACCGCAGGTAGTCGTGGTCGACCACTTCGCGGAGCCCTTGCGCGATGGCTTCGAGGTCTCGACCGGCCAGGCCGCCGTACGTCGGAAACCCTTCCGTGAGGATCAGCAGGTTGCGGCAACGCTCGGCGATGTCGTCGTCGTTCAACGCGAGCCAGCCGCCGATGTTCGCGAGGCCGTCCTTCTTGGCGCTCATCGTCATGCCGTCGGCCAGCGACGCGATCTCCTTGACGATGTCGCGCACGCTGCGGTCTTCCTGCCCCGGCTCGCGCTCTCTGATGAACCATGCGTTCTCGGCGAACCGGCACGCGTCGAGGAACAGCGGAACCTGGAAGCGATCGCACAGCGCCCGCACGCCGCGGAGGTTCTCGAGGGAGACGGGTTGCCCGCCTCCGGAGTTGTTGGTGATCGTCACGAACACGACGGGAACGTCCGCGCTGCGAGCCGTGAGCAGCGCTTCCAGCCCGACCAGATCCATGTTTCCCTTGAACGGATGCAACGTCGCCGGGTCGAGGCCCTCCGCGATCACGAGGTCGACGGCCTCGGCCCCCGTGGCCTCGACGTTCGCTCGAGTCGTGTCGAAGTGCGTGTTGTTCGGGACGATCGTTCCTGGCCCGCCGATCACGCCGAACAAGATCTTCTCGGCGGCCCGTCCCTGGTGCGTCGGGATCACGTGCCGGAACGGGAACAGCTCCTGCACGCTCTCGAGGAACCGGAACCACGAGGGCGAGCCGGCATAGCTCTCGTCGCCGCGTTGGATGCCGGCCCACTGATCGCGCGACATCGCGCCCGTTCCCGAGTCGGTGAGCAGATCGATCAGCACGTCGTCGGAATGCAGGCTGAAGAGGTTGAAGCCGGCGGCGCGCAACGCCTCTTGCCGGCCCTCGACCGTGGTCATCTTCAACGGCTCCACCGAGTGGATCCGGAACGGCTCGATGATCGTGCGGAACTCCACTAGCTGGGCGCGGCGGAATTCGAGGCTTCGAACTGCTTCAGCACCCGCTCCATGTCGTACGGCTCCTCGATCAGCGACCCGGGATCCCACTGGCTACGCGGCTGTTGCACGAAGTCGCCGCCGTAGACATGGATGGCCCCGGTGTACGAGCGCAGCGGATTCGTGACGGAGTGGATCGCGTCGTCGCCGAGCATGAGCACGTCGCCCTCACGGAGCTCCTTGCCGCCTGACTCGGTGATGGTGACGCCGTCGCGCCGGAAGAACCCGTTGTTCTCCTGCCCGGCGTAGATCCCGATGGCGGCCCACATACGGTGGTCGTGCGGCTGGAGCTTCATCCCCGGACCCCACACCACGTTGAGGACGGTGAGGTCCTCGGTGTTGTGCAGCAGCGTGATCCCCGCGTGATGGTGCTCGAGCGCGCTGGCCACGCTCGTCGAGTCGGCTACGGCACGGGTCAACACCTCGCGTACCGCCCGACGGTTTTCGTGTTCAGTCAGCGCCTGCTGGCACTCGGTGATGAACTCTTCGATCTGGAACATCGAGGACCTCCGGAGCCAAGAATGCCTCACAAGAACCGGGTCACGCCGTACGGCGAGATCGTGGTGTCGCCGCTCAGGTGTGCCTGGATGGGCAACCGCGGCTGTCTGCACGAGGGCTACGACATCGTTCGTCCGTGGAACGGCAAGCGCTGGATCACCTGCGCGCTCGAATTCCGGGGCTGGGTGGCGCCGAAATGGGACCCAGGCCGGTGGACCGCTCTCTTCTTCCACGACGAGGCCGTGGCTCTGGCTGCGGGCCACCGTCCGTGCGCGTTGTGCCGGCGGGCCGACTACGTGCGGTACTGCGACGCGCTGGGGATGAAGGGCGCGGACGCCATCGACGCGCGCCTGCACGGCGACCGGCTCGATGGGCGCCGCAAGCGTCTGCACACGCTGCTCTGGAGCGAGGTGCCCGCGGGCGTGTTCGTGGAGACCGGCGACGGCCCGGCGTTGGTGGCCGGCGACGGGCTGCGATCCTGGACCGCTGAGGCGGGCTACGGGCCCACGTTCGACCGTCCGATCGGCGGCCGGGCGACCGTGATCACGCCGCTGACCAATGTGCTCGCCGTTCGCGCCGGCTACGAGTCTCGACAAGACTCGGCGTAGTGCGGCTACTGAACTATCACGGCGTTGTCGACAGCGCGATGACCGAAAATCACTTCGCGTCGCTGTTCGTCGACATCGGTTCGTTCGAGGAACAGGTCGTGCTGCTCACGAAGCGGGCGCACCCCGTCGGCCTCGAGGAGGTCGAGGCATCACTGGCGAACGGCCATCGTCTTCCCGAGAACGCGGTGCACGTCAGCTTCGACGACGGCTATCGAAACAATCTGCTCGCGGCCGAGATCCTCGACCGTCATCGCGTTCCCTGGTCGCTGTTCGTCGTCGTCGATGCGGTGCTCGATGGTTACCGACCGTGGTTCCTCCGGCTCGCCGACGCGGTCGAGGCCACC
>JBEEFW010000082.1:0-28139 GCA_041166385.1 Acidimicrobiaceae bacterium
CACCTCGGTGTGCAGCAGTGCGTTGTCGTAGAGGCCGAAGTGCTTCGCGATGCGCTTGCTGTGCTCGAGGATCTCGGGCGCGTGCGTGTACTTCTCGGTCGGCATGTGACCGGTCTCTTCCAACAACGGCATGTACACGAACGCCGCCGTGTCGCACTGCGCGCCGGGATACCGATTCCAGTACCAGGTGCCTCCGAAGTCGCCGCCCTTCTCGACGACGCGGACGTCCTCGACCCCGGCCTCCTTGAGCCGGGCCCCGGTGACGAGTCCCGCGAAGCCACCACCGATGAACGCGACAGTCACGTGATCGGTCTTCGGCTCGCGCTCGGCGACCTGCGTGTAGGGATCGTCGAGGTAGTGCGCCAGCTGGTCTTTCAACTGGAGGTACTGGTCGTTGCCGTCGGGCCGCAGGCGCTTGGCCCGCTCCTCGGCGTACTTCTGCTTGAGCGTGTCCTTGTCGATCAGCGTCATCACCACCTAGTCCAGACAAAACTTGACCGCTGGGTCAAGACGTACGCATCCGAACGTGGTGACGCAAGCCTCTAGTGCCAGGACCCGCCGGGGTGGTCCAGTGAGGTGACAACCATTCGAACTGGCGCCGCGGCGCACGACGGAGACGCTGACATGCGAACGATCGACACCGACGAACGAACCACGATGGGAGCACTCGACGTCGAGGAGTGTCTCGTGCTGTTGCGCTGGGAACCGATCGGCCGGCTCGCGTTTGGCGTACACGGCCAATCGCCGATCGTCGTGCCCGTGAACTTCTGCGTCCACGAACGCACGATCGTGTTCCGCTCGGACAACGGAACCAAGCTCGATCTCGTACGCGAGCAACCGGTCAGCTTGCAAGCCGACCGCTTCGACTGGTTTCGCAGGATCGGGTGGAGCGTGCTCGTGCGCGGGACGGCCCATGAGGTGCCGGCCGACGAGCTCGCTAATGTCGACCTCCAACCGTGGGCTCCCGGACGCAAGGCGCACTGGGTGCGGCTCGTGCCGACGGCAATCACCGGTCGCAGGCTGGACCTGACCGAAGGCCCACTCGACAACCGCGGCTACGCCTGACGTTCAAAGAAGGACCAAAGTCCTGTCGTCTTGTGACCGCGGCCCCTCCCGCATCCGGCCGCGCGTCATCACGATGGACGAATGGCTCTCACCGATGAACATCCGCCGGCGCTCTCCCTCCGATCAGATGAGGAGCCGACGGCACGAGAGGCGTACGCGTTCGTCCTGGTCCTGTTCGGACTGCTCGGTGTGATCGCACTGTTCGTCGCTCTCGTCATCGGGACCGGCCGGACGGACGGCGACGCCGTCGCCTCGACGGGCAGCGAGCCGACGGCGGTCACGCTGTCGGACTTCTCCGTCACGCCGTCGACCATCAGCGCCACGAACGGCGCGGGTCTGCACGTCACGAACAAGGGCAATGTCCAACACAACCTCGTCATCGAGGGCACAGCGTTCGCGACCGCGATGATCGACCCGAGCCAGAGTGCCCATCTCGATCTCTCGATGCTCGCCCCCGGTGACTACACCGTCGTCTGCCAAGTCGCCGGCCACAAGGAAGCCGGCATGAAGGGCACGCTGCACGTCACTGCCGGGAGCGGAACAGAAACCGCCGCAGTCGCGGCCGCCCCGATGGACATGAGCTCGTCCTCGATGACGCCCGAACAGATGGACAAGGCGATGAAGGACTCCATCGCCGCCTTCCCCGCGAAGACCGAGGGCCTCGGCGCTCAGGTGCTGGCCCCCAGGGTGCTGCCGGACGGAACAAAGCAATTCGATCTCACCACAACGGTGACGAAGTGGGAGATCTCACCGGGCAAGACCGTCGACGCGATGACGTACAACGGAACCGTTCCGGGCCCGACGATCAAGGTCGACGACGGCGACCGGGTCGCGGTCGTCTTGCACAACGAGATGCCAGAGTCGACATCGATCCACTTCCATGGGCTCGACACGCCGAACGCGATGGACGGCACCACCGAGGTGACCCAAGACCCGGTCAAGACGGGCGAAACGTTCACCTACACGTTTGTGGCACACGGTCCGGCTGTGGGCATGTACCACTCGCATCACAACGCGGTGAAGCAGGTGCCAGACGGATTGGCCGGAGCGATCCTGATCGGCGACGAGCCCGTGCCCGCCGGCGTCATCGTCACCCAGGAACAGGTCATGATCCTCGACGACTCCGGCACGATCGGCTACGCGCTCAACGGAAAGTCCTTCCCGGCAACCGCGCCGATGGTCGCGAACGAGGGCGACTGGGTCGAGCTGCACTACATGAACGAAGGCACTCAGATCCATCCCATGCACTTGCACGGCATGCCCCAAATGGTCATCGCCAAGGACGGCTACCCGCTCGCGACTCCTTCGCTCGAGGACACGGTCACGGTCGCGCCCGGCGAGCGGTACACGGTGCTCGTTCACGCCACCAACCCCGGCACGTGGGTGTGGCACTGCCACATCCTTCCTCACGCCGAAAACGATCAAGGCATGTTCGGCATGGTCACCGCACTCATCGTCAAGTGACTATGACGACTTGGTCGCCCACGTGTAGCGCTATGGACGGGCCGACGCACGCGCGCCGAGGGCGGCGAGGAGGCGGCGCTCGCGCGCGAACCCGTGGTCCTCGGCCTGCGCAAGTGCGCCAAGGACGAGAGACCCCGCGTCGGCGACGTGCCCGGTCGCCAGCAGCGCGGACGCGAGGAGCCGCCGCGCGCGGACCGACTCGAACACCGCGCCCATGGCATCGGCATGTGTGACGGCGTCGCCGAGGTGGCCGATGGCCGCCTCGTGGTCGCCCGCGTTGAGCGCCACGTCGCCGAGGGTCGTAGCGACCAGGCCAAGGCACAGCGATCCTGACGCGGTGATGCCGAGCTGATCGCCATAGGGGCGGAGGCGGTCGGCGACGCGCAACGCGACATCGGTCCTGTCGAGCCTGATGGCGAGCTCGGCGGCGATCTGCATCGTCGTCAGCCAGAACGAATCGAAGGTCGGCTCCTCGAAGGTGTCGAGCGCGGCCATTGCCGCGACGCGGTCGCCGGCGTCGAGCAGCGCGAGGCCGTGCGCGACCCGCCAATTCGGCGCCAGCTGGGACTGTTCGATCAGCGCGCCGACCGCCGGCGCCAGGTCACCCAGGTTTCCCATTTGCAGCGCGACCCCGCCGGTCTGCAGCGACCACGTGCCGGTCGTGTCGGCATGCGTACCGGCGTATCGGGTGGCGAGGTCGTCGATCCTTGTCTGAACATCGGCACGACTGACGAGGATGTCGAGCGAGACGCCGAGTCGATCGGCGAGGAACCCGAAGTAGAAGTTGCGCGACGCGGCGATGGGACCGGCGAGCGCGTCCAGCAGCCGCCGCGCCTCGACGACCTGACCCCGCTCGGCGGCCCCGAACGCGGCGAAGAACCCCGCGAAGAACTCGAGGTCTCCGTCACCCGACGCCCGCGCCAGCCGCGTCACCTCGGAGGTGATGGCGGCCCTGCGGGCAAACGTCGACGGGTCCCATAGCGAGACGTATTCGGCAACGAGGACGCTCCCGATCAGTGCCGGATCGCCCGCGGCTCGCGCGCCCGCGTGTGCCTCCTCTAGGAGCGCGATCCGTCGCGCCCTGTCGTCATCGGTCACGAGGTGGGCGGCGAGCGTGGCCAGGAGGCGCGGGCGTCGCGCGTCATCCCCGGCAACGAGGTCGAGCGCCGCCTCACCGAGCTCCACGAGGCCGGGCTCGCGCCCGGCCATCACGAAGTAGGTGCCCGGCCAGACGCTGGCGAGCGCGGCCTCGGTCACAAGATCGAGGTCGCCGAGCCGCCGACCCAGCCGTCCGGCCTGCTCGATGGCCGCGATGTAGTCGGCCTGGCCGAGCGCCCGGCGGGCGAGGCCGAGGGTGAGCCAGGCCGCCGCGACGATGACGGGGTCGACGTCGGTGCCGCCAGCACGCGAATCGAGCACGGTCTGCGCGCGCAGCGCCGCCGACTCATAGGCCAGCGCCTCGAGGTCGCGCCGGGCCGCTTGCAGCCTGCTGGCGTTGGCCTTCGCCTCGACCCCCGCCTGCAGCCAGTGATGCGCGAGCTCGTCGTGATCGGGGCGGCCCGTCGCCTCGATCGCGTCGGCCACTCGATGATGGGCAAGGGCGCGCCGGCTGGCGCCCATCGCGTCGAGCAGCGTGCCTCGCACGATCGCGTGCGCAAAGGCGAAGCGGCCAGCCGACACCTCATCGACGAGCGCGACGCGCTGGAGGTCCTCGAGCACTTCGAGCACGTCGTCCGGCCGGGCCTCGACCACCGTCGCCAGCACGTCGAGGTCGAACGCGAGCCCGATGACCGCGGCATTCGCGAGGATCCGATTGACGTCGGCGGGGAGGCGGGCGAGGCGCTGCGCGACAACGTCACGCACCGACTCCGGGACCGGCAGCTCGGCGCCGGCGCCGGTGGCGACGAGCCGGTCGAGATCACCGGTGGCCGCGAGGTGGCGCAGGAGCTCACACACGAAGAACGCGTTGCCGCCGCTCTCCTCGCACACCCTCCGAGCGAAATCGGCAACCGCGTCGGTCGGCGCATCGGGCGTGCTGGCGGCGACGAGCTCGACGACGTCGCCGACGTCGAGGGCATGGAGCTCGATCCGGGTCACGGCCGACACGAGCCTGACGTCTGCGAGCAGCTCGTGGAGCGGGTGCTCCGCGGTGAGATCGTCGGGGCGATAGCTGGCCACGATCAGCACGCGCCGGCCGGCCGGGTGACTGACGAGATGGTGCAAGAGCTGCACCGTGGCGGAGCTGGCCCAGTGCACGTCCTCCAGCACGAGCACCACCGGCTGATCACGGGCCAAACGGTCGAGCAGCAGCGCGACCGCGTCGAACAGCGCGAACCGCGCCGCCGGGCCGGCGTCCTCGAAGTTCCCGACGAGGCGCGCGGGAAAGAGCGGTCCGAGCCGGCTCTCACCGCCGGCCACGGCCGCGGCGAGCTCCTCATCAACCGTCGTCACCTCGCGCAGTGCCGCCGTGAAGGGCTGATACGGCACAGCGAGGTCGCTGTCGCACACGCCCGCGAGCACGAGTGCGCCGTCGTGATGGGCTCGGGCGACGAAGTCGGAGATGAACCGCGACTTCCCGATCCCCGGCGGGCCCGCGAGCAGGATGGCGCCGTGGCCGGCCGTTCGCACGTCGTCCCAACGCCGGATCGCGCGGTCGAGCTCGTCGGACCGCCCGACGAGCGGAAAGCGCTGATCGGAGGTCACCGCGCGCGGCAGCGGGTGGTCCGACGCGCCGGCCGAAGGGTCCAACACGCGCAGGACGGAGACCGGCTCATCGAGTCCTTTGAGTGTGCGGACGCCGACGGGTTCGAACGTGGCGCTGAGCCGGCGCTGCCCGAGGAGCTGGACGAGCTCCGTCACCAGGATCTCGCCCGCTTCGGCGATGGCCTCGAGCCGGGCCGCCTCGATGACCGCGACGCCGTGGATGTCACCGTCGTCATCGGTCACCTCGCCCGCCGCGACACCGATGCGCAGTTGGAACGGCGCCACCGCTTCGGCGCTGCGGACGTACCGCATCACGGCACGCTGCATGTCGAGCGCGGCCCCAACCGCGGCCGACGCGCTGGCGAACGACGCCTTCACGCCGTCGCCGGTCCAGCGCAGGACGGTGCCGTCGTGGGCGGCGACGGCGGAACCGAGCAGATCGTCGTGGTCACGACGGAGCTGATCAGCGCGATCGTCGCCGAGGCGGCTACGCAGCTGCGACGAGCCCACGACGTCGGCGAAGAGGATCCCCCACACGGTCACCGCCCGAGCGCGGTCCACGGCAGGACGCTACCGGTCCGTCGGAGTCGGCGCGCCGGAGTCCGTGTCACCGAGGTCGAGTGCACGGACAACGCCCCACGCGGCCTCGCGCGACGTGTCGCTGCCGGTGACGGCGACGAGGAACGGCACCCGGTCGACGGCGAGGAGCTCGCCGTCGACGAGTGCGGTCACGGTTGCGGTGCGAGGAACGTCGGCCAGCAGCGCGACCTCGCCGAAGAAGCTGCCGCGCTCGGCGACGCGGACGTGCGCGCCGCTCATCACGATGTCGAACTGACCATGGGCCACCGCGAAGAACCGGTCGCCGGGTTCGCCCTGCGTGACGACGACGCGGCCGGCCGCGACGGGGACGGTGGCGGCGGAGCGAGCGACGGCTTCGAGGGTGAGTGGTGTCGCCGGAGCGAACATCGGGAGCTGGCGGAGGAGGCTCATCTCGACGACGGGGACGTCAGCGCCCGCGTCGGCTCGCCACGCGGTGCGGGCCGAGGCGACGAACACGAGTAGCAAGACTCCGGCCAGCGCGTACAGCGCGAGATCGACGTCGTCCACGGCGACGAGTACCTGGGCCAGCACGGAGCCGATGACGAGCCCCGCCCCGCCCACGAGCTCGACGAGCGCAAACACCGATCCGAGCTGACGGGGATCCGCAGATCGCTGGAGCAGCATGCGCCCCAACCCGTCGAGCAGGGCCGCGCCCAGCCCGATGATGGGCAGGAGGGCGACGGCAACCCACCACGACGTCGCGACGCCAAGCAGCGCGGCGGCCGCGGCGCAGCCGGCGAGCGCCGCCGCGAGCCACGGAGCCAGACGCGTCCGGCGGGCGAGGACCGTCGTCACCACCGCGCCCAGCACCGCTCCGGCACCCAGCAGCGCGTTGAGCCACCCTGCGCCGTTCCGCCCCAGTCCGAACTTGTCGAACGCGAGGATCACCAGCAGCACGTCGAGCGCGCCGAGGATCACGTAGCGGGCCAGCGTCAGCCCGAGGATGCCGGCGATCCACGGCCGCCGGCGCACGATCCCGAACGCCACCGCCAAACCTCGCCCGCGGCGCTTGGCCTCCGCGACCTCCGGCGCAGGGGGGTCGCCCGCCGGTCCTGCCCAGGTGCAGATGAGGGACGCGACCGCGGCGGCGGCGCAGGCACCGAGCACGGCGGCGGACCCGCCGACCGTGAGCAGCGCGGCCGCGCCGAGCGGACCGACGAGGGCGCCGGCACTCTCGCCGTAGGAGAACCAGAGGCTCCCGACCGTCAGCTCGCGCGTCGAACGCACGGCGGCCGGAAGCAGGACCGCTCCGGTGGGCCGCAACGTGCACACTGCAGCGAGCGCCACCACCGCTCCGGCGACGACGAACGCCACCGGCAGGTCGGCCGCGGCCGCGCCAGCCGCCGCGGTGTAGCCGACCGATTGCACGACGAACCCGAACACCCGCACCAGCCGCGGCCGCCGCCGGGCGACCAGACCCGCAGCTACCGGTGCTCCGACGAGTTGCGGCAACAGGATGGCGACCGACGCCAGCCCCGTCGCGCGACTCCCGCCGTGCTCGAAGGCATACACGAGCACGCCCACGACTGACGCGTACTCCGCGACGACCGCGAGCACGTGTGACCCGACCAGCAGGCCGAATGACCGCTCCCGTCGATGGGCCCGCGCACGAACCCGCGATCCCCCCACGCCCGCTTCCTACCAGGTCGCCGGCGGCGCGGCGTCCCTCTCATGCGCTGGGCGTCGGCATCGCGCTCAGACGAGGAGCTTGACCTCGTCGTGCTCGAGGGTGGCGAGGATCGTCTCGGCGAGTCGGCGCGCTGACGTGGCGTCGAGCTCGACGGCCACCCGCTCGCTTCCACCCCACACGTCGATGCACAGCGCGTGGTCGAGCGGCGCATCCTGCGGATGGTCGAAGTAGACGACCGCCCGGTCGACACGGAACCAGTCGTCACCGCCGTAACCGCTACCGGCAACCTCGACCGCGGACGTCACGTAGGTACACATCTCATGCCCCCTTCAAGTGAGTGCCGAAGAACGACCAGATCTGCTTCCATCCGTCCTTGGCAGCATCGAGCCGGTACGACGGGCGGTCCACGGAAAAGAACGCGTGACCGGCGTCGTCGTAGGAGTGAACGTCGAAGGTCTTGCCGTTGGCCTCCAGCGCCTTTGTCATGGCGGCGACATCGTCGGGCGACGGGCTTTGATCCTCGGCGCCGAAGAGTCCGAGCAACGGGCAGCGCAACCCAGGGGCGAGATCGATGTTGGCCCTGCCGCCGTAGCAGTCAACGGCGGCATCGATGTCGAGCGTGCACGCGACGAGGAACGTCTGGCGCCCTCCGGAGCAGTAGCCGATCACGCCGAGCTTCCCGTTCGACTCGGGTCTCTCGCGCAAGAAGTCGATCGCTCCCTGCACGTCGCCGACGCACTGCTCGTCGGGCACGCCGCCGGCGTCTCTCGCGGCCGCGGCCGCGTCGCCCGGCTTGGCCCCCGGCGCGTAACGGTAAAAGAGGTTCGGCATCAGCGCGGCGTAGCCGTAGACCGCGAACGTGCGAACGATCTCCTTCGTAGCTCGGTCGTAGCCAGGCATGTGATGGAGCACGACCACGCTCGGTTGGTCGTTTCCATCCAGGGGACGCGCGAAGTAGGCCTCGATCTCGTCACCCGAGTGCCCGGTGATCGCGATCGTCTCGGCAACCATGCCATCGGTCATCCCACCACTCTCGCATTCAGCTGGTCGTATCGGTCTCGATCTGGCGAAATACGAGATGCGCAACGACGTTGACGGTCGTGGCGGCTGCGTGCAGCGGGTTCCGTGTCAGGCCGAAGCCGGTGCGATCGGCGACGACCGCGGTGTCGACGATGGCAACGTGCCCGCCCTCGCTGAGCGCGATGTCGACGTCGCACTCCATTGTCGCGGCGGCGCCCGCCACGACGACATCGGCCTGCACTGAGGCCGCGTCGCCACTCACCAGTCGTACCGCGTGGGCGTTCACATCGATCGTCGGGTGGTGCTCCACATCGAAGAAGTCGGCGGACCGGAGATGCTTGTCCCGCTTCCTCTGCCTCGTGTCAATCGAGCCGGCATCGATGCTGAGGGAGGCGGTGACGCTCCCTTCAGCGGTGACGCGCGCGACGCCGGCGAGTACATCGAATCGGCCTCGGATCGTGATCAGGCCCCAGAAGTGCTTGACCGCGAACTCCACTCCGGACGATCCAGGGTCGAGCTCCCAGATGCGCATGGCGGACGTGTCTCGAACGAGTAGCGCCTTGTCGAACGTCCTGCTGGGCGGTTCGGTCATGTCGTGCTCCTCTCGTGTTCCGCTCACGCGCGCACCCTTGGAAACGGGGCGATGACGCCGGGGAACAGCGGCGGTTCGGGGGGTTTGTGGCCCCAGGTGCTCTGGGCGTCGTAGGACTGCACGATCCAGTGGTCGTCGTCCTCGATGCGCTTGCCGCCCCACCCGTACTCGATCTCAAATCCGGAAGGGGAACGAAGGTAGAACGACGTCATCGCGTCGTTGGTGTGGCGGCCGAGCGTCATCGCAACACCGATGTCATCGCGTGATTGCACGAGATCCCACGCGTTGCCAACGTCGTCGAGCGCGGTCACCTCGAGCATGAGGTGATGGAACCCGACCATTCCAGGCACAGCTGCGAACGCGAGGCTGTGGTGGCGGGGGTTGCAGTGCAGGAAGCGCAGGCTGATGCCCGCTTCAATGTGATCGGTGAGCGCGAAGCCGAGCACATCGACGTAGAAGTGCTCGGCCTCGGCGAGGTTCGGAACGATCAGCACGGCGTGGCCCAAGCCGCCGTCGCCCGTCACGAACCCCGAGATGGCGCGTCCCGGGCGGAAGGACGACGGCGCGCGACGTTGCCCCCAGGCCAGCTCGTGACGGAAGCCGAAGGGATCCTCGAAGGACACAACCTCCGTGACGCCGCGCTCGCTCGCCATCGCGGCGTCGCCCACGACGACCTCGACGCCGTTCCAGCGCAGCCGTTCGATCATCCGCTCGAGCGCGTCCGGACCGCCGACGAGCCATCCGAGGTACGCAACCCCGTCCGCGTCGCCGGGGTGGACGGTGATGCGATGGTGGGCGTCGTCAACGCGTAGGCGCACCGCGCCATCGGGTCCGGGGTCGGCGAGCTCGGCGCCGAGGATGTCGGGCCCGAAGGAGCGCCACTCGTCGGCCGTCGGCGAGGCGAAGCCGATGTAGCCCAGTGCCTCGATCAGTTGGTCCTCGGTGAAAACCACAAGCCGTCCCTCAGGTTCCTGTAGTGATCACTACGATAAGCGCAATGGTTGGGTATCGTCAAGGAGTGGCTGAGGTGCGGAAGCGACGAGTGAACGGCGAGACCTCGCGGCATCGGATCCTCGACGCAGCCGCGGCGATCGCCGGCGAACGCGGCTTCGAGGGCACCAGCATCAATCTGGTCAGCGAGCGCTCCGGGCTCCCCGCCAGTTCCATCTACTGGCACTTCAAGGACAAGGACGAGCTCATCGCTGCGGTCATCGACCGCAGCTGGGACGCCTGGTTCGAGCGGATCGATCGACCCTTCGCCGCGCCCGACGACGCGGAACCGTCGGAGCTGTTCCGCCTCGCCCTGCAACGCACCCGAAGCGCGCTCGAAGAGTTTCCCGATTACCTGCGCCTCGGGCTCATGTTGATCCTCGAACACCGGCCCGAAGAGCCAACGGCGCGAGCGAAGTTCATCGACGTGCGTCGCGCGACCGCGGAACGGGTCCGCCGCGATTACGAGCGCTACTTCACCGACCTGAAGGGCGACGACATCGCGTCGCTCGTCACGCTCACGATCGCCCTCGCCGACGGACTGTTCGTTGCCCGCGAAGCCGACGAACTCGAACTGTCGAACGCGTTCGACCTCATGGCCGGCGCCATCCTCGGAGCCGCCGAGCAGCTCCGCTCATCGTCGTCGGCTGCGGGCAGGTAGAACGGACGCCCCGTGCCGACCATGTCCCGCTTCCAGTCGGCGTTCTGCCGGAGTGCACCGTGGCGATCGTTCGCACGGCGGGTCGTCCTGCCGTGGGCACTGCAAGGCTTCCGACCGCAGGGCGACGTGCTCGAGATCGGTGCGGGCAGTGGCGCGATGGCGGCCGAGCTCCTGACGATGTACCCCGACGTCAGGCTCACGGTCACCGATTTCGACGACGAGATGGTGGCGGCAGCCTCGGCGCGCCTGGTGCAGTTCGGCGACCGGGTGACGGCTCGTCAGGCTGACGCCACCGCCTTGCCGTTCCCGGACGGTGCCTTCGACACCGTCCTCAGTTGGGTCATGCTGCACCACACCGTCGAGTGGGAAAAGGCCCTGGCCGAGGCGATCCGCGTGCTGCGTCCCGGCGGGCAGCTGGTCGGCTACGACCTGCTGTCGACGCCGCCGTTGCGCCTCCTGCACCCCGCCTCGGAACACAGCCACCGGATGATCCACTTATCCGAGCTCCGCGAGGCGCCCCGCGATCTCCCGGTCGACGGGGCGATTGTGAAGCCGAGCCTCGCGGGCCTCACCGCGCGCTTCACGTTTCAGAAGAGCGCTACCCCAATCGCGTGAGCACGTTCCGCGTGATCTGTTCGATCTGCGGGTCTCGCACCGCCAACCCGTGAGCCCAGTCGGTCGACCCCGACGTCACCACCGTCGCGCCGGAGCTGTTCGTGTACGCGCCGAGCACCGCGTGGCCGTGACGGATGCGTTCCATCGCCTCGGACTCTCGCGTCCCGAACACGCGTGACGCGATGTATTCCAACTCACTCGGCTCGCCCGGCTTGGGCGGACGAGGCGCGCTCTCGCGCGTGAAGTGCTGCGTCGGACACGTGCCGAGGATCTCGAAGGTCGATGGCGTGCCGTCCTCACCGGTCGGGTACGGCAGACCATCGCGGTAGGTGAACACGCACCCGTCGCACTCGTAGCCGACGGTGGTCGCGCCAGCGCCGAGCACGTCGCCGTAGCCGAGCCCCGTGCCGTCGAAGATCCAGTGACCGGCGCGGTGCACGGTGTAGCCGCCGAGACCGTTGGTCACATTGCGACCGATGCGGTGATAGCCACCGCGGGTGAACGAGACGCCGGTCATGTGGTTCTCGGGACGACCGACGACCACGTCGGACCAGAACGTCGTCACCTCCGGCTCGCGGTCAGTCTCCATCAGCGGGTCGTCCTTGAAGAAGCCTTTGTACCCGACCATCACATCGTGATCGTCACCCTCGATGCGGACCTGCCACAACGACGTGTTGCCCGAGAAGAACGCGGCATTGCCTCCACGCGCGATGAATGCTTCGACCGTGTCGCGCATGCCGCGAGACCAGTACTCGTCGTGACCGACCGACAGATACAAACTCGCACCGTCCAACACCTCGGGATGTTCTTCGAGATCGGCGTTCGTGCACACACCGATCTCGAACCCTTCGTGTTCGGCCCACTCGATGAACGGCAGCTCCCAGTCGGGCCAACCGGCCGACCCGGCATAGCCCGACAGGTGGTTGAGCTGGATGTAGCCGACGTGCGCGGCGTTCTGTGGATCGGGCGCGCCCGTTCCCGTCACGCGACGGCCCTTGCCCGGCGGCTTGTACAGGTAGCCGGGCGACATCGGTCGCTGCATGGCGACGTGGGTGCCGCCGGTGTACAGGTTCGGTCCGCCGAAGTCGTTGTACGCGTGCCAGGTGTTCGTGGCCAACGCGAGCACGATGCCGGCACCTGACGGGCGCACGGCGAAGAAGGCGTAGTCGCGTCGCACCTTCTCGCCAACGTCGATCTCCATGACGACCTCGTAGTAGCCCGACCGCCACGCCGGGTCGACGTCGAGCGTGAGCGCGACAGGCCAGCGGCACCCATTCGAGGCCGCGTTCTTCGGCGTCTCGTGCTCGCTGGCCGCGACCGCGTCAGAACTGAACACGACCTCCCGTCGCGCGCCGACCCGCGCCACCTCGACGCGCACCGGCCGCCCACCGGACGACGACATGTGCAGACCGACCTGCTCGCCCGCAGCTACTGATTGTGGCCAGCAGTACCCCGTAACCACTTCGCGCACCATCGCCCGACCCTAACCATGGGTCAGCGGTGCCGGAACCGTCAGCCGCGCCGCCGGCATGGGCGTTCCGCCACGGGGGCGTGCGCGAACAGCCATGGAGTCTTCGATCTCCACCTCGTCTCTAGCGTCATCAACTCCAAGCGGCCATTGGTCGTCGAGGTAACGCCCCATGGCGTCGTCGGGCAGCGGCCTCGAGAACCAGAAGCCCTGCGCGAAGCGACACCCGATAGCTCGGAGCGCGACTGCCTGTTGCGGGTCTTCGACGCCCTCGGCGATCGTGTCCAGCGAGAACGCGCCAGCAAGTTCGACCACCGCCCGCACGACTGCAGCCGCCTCTCCACCCGTCATGACCTCGTTGACGAAAGAGCGGTCGATCTTGAGGGCGGAGATGGGAAGCGAGGGCAAGTAACTGAGCGATGAGTAGCCCGTACCGAAGTCATCGATGGCCAGCTTCACACCGCGGGCTTTGAGTTCCTCGAGGGCGGCGACGCACGCGTCGGCCTGCTGCATGACCATGCTCTCGGTGACCTCCAGCGTGAGCGAGTGCGACTCGAGACCCGTGGCTCGAAGGCACTCCATCACCTCACTGGGAAAGCCGGGTGCTTCGAGCTGGCGGATCGAGACGTTCACGGTCAGACGGAAGTCTCGGTGATGGCGGTCCTTCCATGTGCGGGCCTGCTCACACGCCTCGCGCAGCACGAAGGCGCCGAGAGGCCGGATGAGACCGGTCTCCTCGGCGAGCGGGATGAACTCGTCCGGGGCGATCTCGCCATGTCGAGGATTGGTCCAGCGGGCCAGCGCCTCGGCGCCGACGACTTCGTTGGTGACGAGATCGACGATCGGCTGGTAGTGGACGCGTAGCTCGCCGGCGTCGAGCGCTCGGCGCAGATCACCTTCGAGCTCCAATCGTCGCAGCGCGGCTTCGTGCATGTGCGGCGCGAACCACTCGAAGCGGCCCTTGCCCGCCGCCTTGGCGGCGTAGAGGGCGACATCCGCGGCGCGCAGCTGCTGATCCGGCGCGCTGTGTTTGTCGCCCATCGCGATGCCGATGCTGGCGCTGATCACCACATCCTGACCCTCGATCCGCGTTGGCGGACGGAGGGCTTCGAGAAGGCTCGCCGCGACGGTCGCGGCCGCTTCCGCGGACGTGTCCTCGAGGAGAACGGCGAACTCGTCGCCCCCGAGCCGAGCGACTGTGTCACCGATGCGAAGACCGGCCTGCAGGCGCGTCCCGACGATCCGGAGGAGCTCGTCGCCTGCCGAGTGGCCGAGCGAGTCGTTGACGTGCTTGAAGTTGTCGAGGTCGATGAAGAGCACGGCGTGGACGGCATCGCTCCGCGCGGCCTGATGGACGGCGTGCTCTACGTGATCGCGGAACAGGGTCCGGTTGGCGAGGTCGGTGAGGGGGTCGTGCAGGGCCTGGTGCGCGAGCTCCTTCTCGATCTGTTTGCGATCGGTGATGTCCTGGGTGGTGCCGAAGAGATCGTCGGCCTGTCCGTCGTGATGCTGGCTGGCCGAGCCCTGGGAGTGCATCCAACGCACCTCGCCGTTCGGCCGAACGATACGGAACTCGACGTCGATCGGGTCACCATTGGACAAGAGACGCCGGGCATGACCTTCGGCCCGCTCCCTGTCTTCGGGGTGCACAAAGCTGACGAAGTCATGCAGGGTGGGCGTGAACGCGTCGGGCTCGAAGCCGTGGAGCCGGTAGAGCTCATCGGACCAGGAGACCTCGCCGTTGTGCAGGTCGACGCGCCAGTTGCCGATGTGCGCGAGCGCTTGCGCCTCCTTCAACCGATTCTCGGAGTCGCTCAGCGCCTGTTGGGCGAGCCTGCTCTCGGTGATGTCGTGAAGCGTCCCGTAGATCGTGCTCACCGCCCCGGTGTCGTCGCGTAGCACCGACGCACCTGAGCTGACCCAGCGCACCTCGCCGTCGGGACGGACGATCCTGCACTCCGACGTCGCGGTCTCGCCCGCGCCCATCACCCTCTCGGCCACCGCCGTGAAGGCCGCGACGTCGTCGGGGTGGATCGCGGCGAGGAACGCTTCGAAGCTCGGTTCGACGTCGTGATCCGCACCGAGGATGGTGTACGTCTCGTCTGACCACGCGCCGAGCGCGGTGGTCAGCTCCGTTCGCCAGCTTCCGAGTCGGGCCAGTGCTTGCGCCTCCCGCAGCTGTGTTTCCGACGCCCGCAACGCCTCGTCCGCAGTCGCGCGCGCCGTGATGTCACGCACGTTGACAACCACGCTGGCCACCTCGGGAACGTCGAGGAGGTTGCGCAAGCTGAGCTCGCACAGCCTGGGCGTACCGTCCACATGACGAACGTGGCATTGCAACGATCGGACCGAGTCGGCGCGATCGATGAGCTCGGACCACGCCGCGGCCACTTGGGCCGTGTCCTGACTGTCGATGATCTCGTTGAGCTGCTGGCCGAGAAGCGAGTCCGTGTCGTAGCCCAATACCGAGGCGAACGAAGCGCTCTGGTACGTGACAAGACCGTCGGAGTTGACCAACGCGACGGCGTCCGAGGCGTTCGAAGTCAACGCCGCGAGGCGCTTCTCGCTCGCCCGTTCGGCCTCGCCGCGAGTCTCGGCACGCTCCGACCGAACAAGACGGTGGCCTACGAAAACCAGAACGGCGCCGATCATCGCGACTGCGAATCCGAGCGAGAGGAAGATCCCCTGCGTGACGCGAACGTGAAGCCGCTCCGCAAGCGCGAGCTCTTCGTGTTCGATCGCCTCGACCACCGCGACGGCATCCTCGAAGCCCGCATCGACGACATCGTCGCTGATGGCGTCCGCCTCCAGGATGCGGGCGGACGCGAACAGCGCCATCTCGTGATCGAGCGCGAACTGGTAGCGCTCGATGGCGGCGGCGACCGTCGCCTCGCGCTCGCCGTCTGACTCGAGCCGTTCGAACACCAACCGCTCGCGCTCGATCTCGAGTCTGAGCCCCGACAGCTGTGCGTCCGCCTCGGCTGACAGGAACCCGCGACCACGGACCTGCTCCTCCACCACGTGCTGTGCATTGATCAGGAGGTGGACCTCGGTCAGCGCCAGCGTTTCTTGTTGCCGAGCGATTTCGGTGTCGTGAAGGCGGTTCAGGTATCCGGCGCTCAGGCCGGCCACCGCGACCGACACCAGGAAGCCCGCGAGATACGACCGCCACCGCGAAGGACGGCGCCCATGCTCGACTGAGAGGGCACTGCTGCGTTCGGCCCTGCTCGTCGAGCCCGGAATGGACATCAGATGGCCCTCGTGCTCGTCGTTCGCGTCACCGAAGGCTGTCCAATCTGAGAACCGATGTCTCGCAAGAGGTATCGAACTAGCCCGGTCCCAGCCACAGATGCATTCGCGCTAGTGGCCGTGTCGAGGACTTACTTCGCTCGCCTTGGCCGTGCCTTTCCGCCTGACATATTGAGGGCGACCGCGGCACGGATGAGCGCCTTGAACTCGGCGGCGTCGACCTTCTCCCCCTCATGGATGTCGATTGCGCGCCTCGTGTTCCCCTCGAGACTCGAGTTGAAGAGCTTGGCCGGGTCCTGCAACGAAGCCCCCTTGGCGAACGTGAGCTTCACGACGGACTTGTATGTCTCGCCGGTGCAGATGATTCCGTCGTGTGACCATGTGGGAGTGCCCGGGTTCGTCGGCTTCACCCACTTCACTTCCTCGACGACGTCCGGGTCTGCCTGCTTGATGAGCTTGCGCATCTTGCTCAAGGTCTCTCCGCGCCAGTCCCCGAGTTCGGCGATCCTCTCGTCGATCCGCTCAGATGCCGACTGGCCCTCGTTCGAATCCGACTCGTTCATGTTCTCCTCCCGAAACGTCCAGTCTTCTCCACACTGCCTTCCGATGACAGAGTTGCGGCGTGCAGTTCAGCCCTGATCTTCGCGATCGAGTAGCGGACGGAACCATCACCGTCTCCTACCGCCTCTGGTCGAGATCAAAGGTCAAGGTCGGAGGTGTCTACCGGAGCGGTTCCGTCACGATCGAGGTCGACGAGATCGACCTCCTGCCGTTCTCGTCGATCACGGACGAGGATCTCGCTTGCACGGGAGAGCCCGACGTTGAGACCCTTCGTCGACGCGCGGCACACGCCGGGCCCATCCACGATGACACCGTCCTGTACCGCGTGGAGTTCCACGTCGTGAGGAATCCGGACAACACGAGCAGGTGACTCAGATCGCCGGCTGACGGTCGAGATGAACACACCGACTATTTCTCGCGCCGGGCCAGAATGCGTCAGTGGGGAAGACGATCTTGCTCTCGGGTGCGATGGGGTCTGGCAAGTCGACCGTCATGAGCCTCGGGTATCGAGCGCTCGAAGCGCATTTCGGCCCGACGGCCACCATCGACGCCGACACGATCTCGATGATGGTCGATCCAAAGTTCGAGCTCGCCGACGAGGAGCGCCATCTCGATCTGTGCGGCTATCAGTGCTGGCTGCTCGCACAGTCGTTCCTGACCGCAGGTTTTGAGTGCGTGATCATCGGCAGCAACGGCTTTCACACGCCTGAGGAGGGCCTCAACGACATGGTCGCCTTCCTGCTGAGCGCGGGTGAGGTGTTCCACGTCACCCTCGATCCCTCGATCGAGGAGATTCAGCGCCGTGTGGCGACGCGCGGCAGTGACTTCAGCCCGGACTCACTCGCTGAGCACGTCGAGTGGATGCGTGCTCGGTATCGCGAGTGGACGTGCCGAATCGACAACACGTCGATGAGCCCGGAAGCAACGCTTGCGGAGATCGCAGAGCGGACAGGACGCGGTGAGGGCAGGATCATGGGACTACTCCCCTCCTCTTGAGCTGAAGATGTCGAGAAGTCGGAGCCAGCTCCGTCCCAGGGGTGCATCCGGCCGCCAGGGCCGGCGTCACACGAGGAGAACACGATGGCCAAGTACCTGTTGCTGAAGCACTACCGAGGCGCGCCGGCGTCCGTCAACAATGTCCCGATGGACCAGTGGAAGCCCGATGAGGTCGAGGCTCACATCCAGTTCATGCAGGACTTCGCAACTCGGCTCGAGAGCAACGGCGAGTTCATCGACGGACAAGCGCTGTCGCCAGACGGCGTGTGGGTCCGTTCCGACGGCGAGGGGCGGCCGCCGGTGACCGACGGTCCGTTCGCCGAGACGAAGGACTTGATCGCGGGATGGATGGTGATCGACGTCGACAGCTACGAGCGAGCGGTCGAGCTCGCTGGTGAGCTGTCGGCCGCACCTGGGGCCGGCGGCGAACCGATCCACGAATGGCTCGAGGTCCGGCCCTTCATGGCCGCGCCGCCCACCTTCACTCATTGAGCGTGGACAACGTCGAGCTGCGCGAGCTCGTCCCCCGGGTGTTGAGCGTCCTCGTTGGTCGCGGTGCGGATTTCGCGACCGCCGAGGACGCCACACAAGAGGCGCTCATCCGGGCGCTCGCCGCGTGGGAGGACGGGTTGCCCGCGGATCCCAAAGGATGGCTCATCACGGTCGCGTGGAGAGCCTTCCTCGACATGACGCGGTCAGACTCAGCGCGCCGCGACCGAGAGGTCCGATTCGACATCGAACCGCCGGCCGGCGCGATCCCGAGCGCCGACGACACGCTGCACCTCTACTTCCTGTGCGCGCACCCCGACCTGACGTCGTCGTCGGCGGTGGCGTTGACCCTCCGAGCAGTGGGCGGCCTGACGACACGCCAGATCGCTCAGGCGTACCTCGTGCCCGAAGCCACGATGGCGCAGCGCATCAGCCGCGCCAAGCGCATGGTCAGTCGGGCCGGTGTCGATCACGTTGGTGTCGACCGCGGTGGCGACGTGGGCACGGTGATGCGGGTGCTGTACCTCGTCTTCAACGAGGGCTACTCCGGCGACGTCGATCTCGCGGCCGAGGCGATCCGACTGACCCGGCAGCTGGCTGCCTTCGTGGACGACCCCGAGGTTCATGGGCTGCTCGCGCTGATGCTTCTCCACCACGCCCGCCGCCGCAGCCGCACCCGACCGGACGGAAGCATCGTGCCGCTCGCCGAGCAGGACCGCACCCAGTGGAACACCGAGCTCATCGCCGAGGGAGTCGACATCGCACATGCTGCGCTCGCGCGCGATCAGCTCGGCGAATACCAGGCGCAAGCGGCAATCGCCGCGCTCCATGCCGACGCGCCGCGCGTCGAGGAGACCGACTGGGTCCAGATCGTGGAGTGGTACGACGAGCTGCTCCGGTTCGCCGACACTCCGATCGTCCGCCTCAACCGTGCGGTCGCAGTCGGCGAGGCCGACGGCGCGCCCGCAGGGCTGGCGGCACTGGCCGAGGTCGACGAACACGTCCCGCGACGCGAAGCGGTCGCGGCGTACCTCCACGAGAAGAACGGCGATCTCGAGCTCGCGGCCCGCCTGTATGCAAACGCCGCGCGCAACGCACCCAACCTCGCAGAACGCGACCACCAGACGCGCCAAGCAGCGCGACTCAACCACCACCTGCAACATCACAAGTGACCTCCGCGCGGTGAAGATGACCGCCAACTGCTATGTCGGGAGACTGCGATGAGCGGCACGTGCGTATCGATCAACGGCATCGACCTCTATCACGAGGTTCACGGCACAGGCCGACCGCTCGTCCTGCTGCACGGCGGCGCGCTGAACGCCGAGACGTGCTTCGGGGCGATGATCCCCCGGCTGGCCGAGACGCGTCAGGTGATCGCCGTCGACCTCCAGGGTCATGGCCACACCGCCGACACCGACCGACCCGTGACGCTTGCCAACTTCGCCGCCGACGTGGTCGGCCTCCTCGATCACCTGAACATCGACCGGGCCGATCTCTTCGGTTTCAGCCTCGGGAGCCTGGTGTCGGTCGAGATGGCGGTCACCTACCCGGCTCGGGTCGGTCGGCTCGTGCTCGCCGCGGGTCACATCCGCGCCGACGGGTATCACCCCGAGATCCAGGACCCTGCGCAGACCTCGCCACTGCTCCCGACCGAGGAGGACTTCGAGGCGATGCGGGTGGCGTACGAGGCGGTGGCGCCCGACCCCGAACAGTTCTTCCCATTCCTGGAGAAGTTGCAGCCTGTGGTGTCGGAGTTCGTGGGCTGGTCTGACGCTGCGATCGGCGGCATCGGCGGGCCGACGCTGCTCATCGTCGGTGACCGGGACTTCGTGCGCCTGGAGCACGCCGCGTTGATGCTCGAGCTTTTCCCCGATGCCCAGCTGGCGGTGTTGCCCGGCACGCCCCACATGCAGGTGATCCGACGTACCGAGGCCCTGCTCGCGCTCGTCGAGCCCTTCCTCGACGGAAGGGCGCTTGTCGGGTTCTAGTGAGTCGGGGCGGCCGCTCCGAACCAGGTCGCGAGTGCTCGAGCCAACTCTGGGTCCGTGAGATCTCCTGCCCAGGCGACATGCCCGTCGGGTCGGATCAACGCGGCCGGGGGCGCGGCGATCTCGCCAAGGACCGGGAGCTCCCACACGCCGTCGTGCCTGGCGTCGACCAACCGGACTCGATTCGCCCAAGGAGAGACGTCGAAGCTGCCGGGTGCACCGAGGTTGAGGAGCACGGGCCGGGCGTCGTGCAGCAGGGTGAAGACGCGCGTGGGACCGTCGGCGGTGCGTAGGTCGAGATCGGGCATGCGCCGCCCGCGCAGCGGGTGTCCCTCGCCGAGGTCGTAGTGGATGTCGAGACCGGAGAGCATCCCCGCGATGCGCTTACGCGGCTCGTCCATGCTCAGCAGTTCGGTCATCGTGCCGCGCAGCGCAAGGTGGCGATCATCGGGGGTGGTGAGCGCGACTTGCGCCATGACGTTGTGCAGCACCTGGGCGCCGACCGGATGCCGTTCCGCGTGGTACGTGTCCAACAGGCTCTCGGGCGATGTCGTGTTGACCACCTGGGCCAGCTTCCATCCCAGGTTCACGGCATCCTGCACGCCGGTGTTGAGGCCCTGGCCGCTGTGCGGGGAATGCACGTGCGCGGCGTCGCCGGCGAGCAGCACGCGCCCGTGGCGGTAGGAGGCCGCCTGTCGGCTCATGTCCGTGAACCTCGAGATCCAGGTCGGGCTGTGAACGCCGAAGTCGGTCCCGTAGGCGTGCACGAGTGCATCGCGGAGGTCCTGCAACGTGGGTTCGGTGGTGTGTTCGAGTTGCTGTTCCTTCAGCACGACCCCATACGGCCCTCCTCCTTCCATGAAGTCGACGGGACCGATGCCACCACCCTCGGGGCGCACACCGATCGCCGGCTCGTCGGCCATCTCGACTTCGGCGATCATGAAGCTGATCGACGCGTCGAACCCGGGGAAGTCGATGCCGGCCGCCTTGCGGACCACGCTGCGTCCACCGTCGCAGCCGACGAGATAGGCGGCGCGGACCGACGAGTCGTCGGAGAGCTCGACGTTGACGCCGGCGTCGTCTTGCGCGAACCCCACCACCTCGCGGCGACGAAGGATCTGCACCCCGAGCTCATCGATGACCCAGTCGGCCAGGATGCGCTCGATGTGGTTCTGCCGCAGCGCGAGCCCGTAGTTGTGGCGGGTGGGAAAGTCGCTGATGTCCAGGGCGATGTAGGCGTAACCGTTGGTCTGCATCGCCTGCCCCGCTTCAAGGAACCGATCGGCGATGCCGCGCTGATCGAGCACCTCGATGGTCCGCGAGTGAAGTCCGCCGGCCCGCGATCCGTCGAGGTGCTGATCGGCGCGTCGTTCGACGATGACGACGTCGACGCCCGCCAACGCCAGCTCGCCCGCCAACATCAGCCCGGTCGGGCCGCCGCCTGCGATCACCACCGCGTGTTCGGTCATCGCCGCTGTCAGGTCTCCACGAGTTGGTCGAGCAACCAACGCGGTCCGACGACCGTGCCGTTCGCCGCTCGCACTCGCTCCGCGAGTTCGCGGTCGGCCGTGACCACGACCACCCCGCGGTGGGTCTCGGCGATGATGGCAATCGTGTCGTCCGCCTCACCGGGCGCATGCACAACTGCGACGCCATCCACGTCGGCCTCGTCGGCTCCCATCCGGGCTTGGCCTTCGAGCACGAGGGTCACGGGCGAGTCCAGCCTTCCAGCGGTCACCGTCGCCCGTACTCGTTCGGTGAAGCGTCGCGCCGCGCCTGGCCGATCGCGCCACCAACCCGTTGGCCGAGAGCCGATCACGTTGGCGGCGTCGATCACCAGCATCCGGACAGCCTCGCGCCGTCCTACAACGTCGACACCGACTGAGCGGGCCACAGGAACTCGCGTTCCTTCACGTGCAGGACGACGTCGGCCTACGAGTCAGAGCGAGGCGTCAAGCAGGGTCTCGGCGGCGGCGCGCGCAGTCGTGGCGATCGATGGGTCACGGTCCATGCGGGCCGCGAGGCCGGCGCCGTCGTAGACGACCTGTAGTTGTCGTGCCAGCTTTCGGGGGTCGGACGCTCCGGCCTGTTCGGCGAGCTCGGTGAACAACGCGCGGATCTGGGTTCGGTAGTCGTCTGCGGCTTGCTCGATGAGACCGCCGCGTGGGGCCTCGGCAGTGGCGGCAACGAAGGCGCACCCTCGAAAGTCACCCTCACGGAACAATTCGCCTTGGGCCTCGAAGACCGCGAGCAGGCGCTTGCGGGGACTGCGGTGCCGTTCGATGGCCGCCATGAGCCGTTCGGTCGTGCCCTCGTGGCGAGCGGCGAGGTAAGCGCGCACCAGGCCTTCCTTGTTGTCGAAGAGGTTGTACAGCGATGCCTTGGCTACCCCGGCGTGTTCGATGATGCGGTCGATGCCGACCGTCTGGACGCCCTGAGCGTCGAACAGCTCGGTTGCCGATGCAAGGAGGCGTTCTCGCGCCGAGCGGGGTTGCACCTGCTATCTACCTCCGTCTGCGTCGTCTCCGACTTCGGTGATCTCCACCCGATCGCGGTAGAAGGCCACGTGGCCCGCGATCGCCACCACGGCCGCGTAGGGGTCGTCGTACGTCCAGATCACATCTTCGAGCTCTCCGTCTGGTCCGGCGATGCTGTAGTACGAGGCGTCGCCCTTGTACGGGCAGTAGGTCGACGTTCGGCTGGATCGCAGCATCGTCTGGTCGACGTCCTTGATCGGGATGTAGTGCACCGGCCGGTAACCGGCTTCGCGCAGAGTCAGCGCCGCGGTGGTGTCCGCGACGACCCGGTCGCCGATGCGCACGATGATGCGTTGGCCGGCCGGCTCGATCGTGATCGGGTGATCCTGACCGGGGATCTTCGGTGTTCGGGTTTCCATAGATGGAATTTCCTTCATTTGTCGTAGGACGTCGCGACATCGCGAGCGAAGCGGGTGATCTGGTCGAGGAAGTCATCGAGGTCGCTCGCCACCGGCTCGATGATCAGATGGTGCACGCCGGCGGCGGCGTAGCCATCGACCTGCTGCACGATCGCGGCCGGGTCTCCGTGGAGGACCGTTTCGGGATCGACGTCGTCGATCGCACCTCCGACTCGCGTCATCGTGCGCATCGAGATCTCGAAGCGGTCGACATGTCCGAACTCGTTGATGATCGCGACCGCGTCGCGGGCTTGGTCAGGGGACAGATACAGGCCATGCCAGCCGTCCCCGAGAGCCGCGGCACGTTTCAACGCGGCATACCGAGTACCGCCGACAATGATTCGCAGCGGTACTGACGGCTTCGGGGAGAACAGAACGTCGGAGTAGTCGATGTGCGCACCGTGAAAATCGGGCGCGTCCGTCTCGAACAGGGTGCGCATCGCCGCGATGTATTCGTCGGCGAGTGCCCCGCGAGTGTGGAAGTCGGCTCGCAGGTAGCCGTACTCCTCCGGGATCCAGCCGACGCCGATACCGAGGGCCAGGCGCCCGCCGCTGAGATGGTGCACAGTGGCCGCCTGCTTGGCAACGAGCAGCGGATCACGCTGCGGAAGCACGAGCACCCCGGTCGCCAGCCCGATCTGTTCGGTGCGGGCGGCGAGATAGCTGAGCGTGGTGAATGACTCCAACAGATTCCCGAACGGATCTGGAAGCGACGTAGGCAAGAGAATGTGGTCGCTCGTCCACAACGACGTGTAGCCGAGCTCGTCCGCGCGCTCCGCGATCGCGACCATCGCGTCTCGGTGTCCGAGACTGCTGAAGTTCGGCAGGTTCAAACCGAACCGCATCTCCGTGTCTCCGCTCATCGGGGCTCCCTTCACGGTTGACACTCAGATCGCGGTACGGCCGCCGTCGACAGGAATCACTGCGCCGGTGATGTAGCTGGCCCGAGGCGACGCCAGCAACCCGACGGCCTCGGCGATCTCCGAGGGCTCCGCGGCACGGTTCAGCAGCGTGGTCGCTCCGAGGGCGTCGAAGCGTTCACGGTCCTGGGGCCGCGTGTACACCGGACCCGCCGCGACGGCGTTCACTCGCACACCGCTCGGGCTGAACTCCGCGGCCCACGCTCGCGTCATCGACGACAACGCCGCCTTCGTCGCCCCATAGGCGGCGGCACCCGCCAGGCCGATCTGGCCGGCCATGCTGCTGATGTTGACGATGCTGCCCTTGCCGTTCGCGGCCATCTTCGGCGCGAAGGCAGCCACGAGGAAGTACGGGGCGCGGACGTCGCTGACAAACAATGCGTCGAACGTCGCCACGTCGAGGTCTGCGGTCGGCCCAAACCACGAGAACCCGGCGTTGTTCACCAGCACGTCAACGTCCGTGACGTCGTCGACGAGGCGCTGCAGATCCGCGAGGTCGGCAAGATCGGCCCCGACAAAACGCGCACGCCCACCCGAGGTCGCGATCGCGTCCACTGTCTCGGCGCCCCGATCGGCGTCACGGCCATGAACGATCACCTCGGCGCCTTGGCGCGCCAGCTGCAGGGCGATGGCGCGTCCAATGCCAGAGGTTGCACCGGTGACGAGGGCCCTTTCGTCCTGCAGGTCGCCCATGCTGCGCTCCTCGGTTTGGGTCATCTTGCGCTCCTCGCCCACAGACAGATCTGTTCAAGGGCGGAGTGCAGTATTAGACAGACCTGTCTGTATGTCAAGCGCTTCTCCGGGCCGCGTGTCCAGCGGGCTCTTGAGTAGGGCGACGAGCCGCGAGGCGGAATAGAGCCACGCGGGAAACCGTTCCAGCGTGCCCAGAAGGAGGCGCATGATGAAGGTTCGTACCTCACTCAAATCGCTGAAGCGCAAGCCCGGCGCAACGGTCGTCCGCCGTCACGGCAGGACGTACGTCATCAACAAGCTTCATCCCCGTTGGAAGGCTCGACAGGGGTGAGCGCGGCCGCCGGGGTCATCGCTGGCCCTGACCGATGAGCGAGCTTCCACACGCGGTCGATCAGTATCAGAATGCGCATGACCGAAACGATGTCGACGCTGCCCTTGCGATATTCACTCCGACCGCGACCGTGAAGGACGACGGACACGAGTACCACGGGCCCGACGAGATTCGGGACTGGCTGGCCAGGGCATCGACTGAGTTCACGTACACGCGGACACTCCTTGGCGCCGACGCCGTCGATGCCAACACGTGGCTCGTGACCAACCATCTAGAAGGCGACTTCCCCGGCGGGGTCGTCGATCTGCGCTACCGCTTCGTGCTCGCTGACGGTCTCATCTCCGAGCTCGAGATCGCGCCCTGACACATCGACGGCCGGCGCGGCTACCGCCGAATGAAGGACGTGTCCGAGTCAGGACCTGGTGCCACTGATCGGTGTGGGTCGGACTTCCCAGGCGGGCCGCTCGGGCTCGTCGTTGTGCACGACGATGCCGGCGAGATCGGTCGGGCGAACTGTGTCGAAGTAGTGCTGTTGGGAAGGCAGGTAGCGGTTGCGGAAGCGTTGCTCGACCCTGGCAGCGGATCCCATCGGCGCCAGGTCGCGGATACGGGCGCGAGCCAGGGTCTCCTCGAACGCGGCGGACACGAAGATGCGCACTTCCCACCGGTCGATCAGTTCCGGGCGCAAGAGGAACACGCCGTCGAAGAGAAGCACAGCGTTTGCGACCGCCGTCGTGACCGGCGGAGACAGCGCGGCGTCCGTCTCGCGGTCGTACACCGCATGCTGGAACCTTCGGTCGCCGTCCGGGCCGAGCGGATCGAGCAGGACCCGGTGCAGCGCGTCGAAGTCGAAGCTGTCGTGGTAGCAGCCTTCGGGCGAGTCCTCGCCGCGCCGATAGCGCTGTGCCCGGGGCAAGAGGAAGCTTTCGATCGAGGAGCGGATGACCTCGCGCCCCCGGTTGCTCAGGACCAAGGCGAGCTCGTCGGCCAGCGTGGTCTTGCCGGCGGCGGGTGGCCCGTCGACGGCGACCCGCACCGGGTGCGCGGTCGTGACGGACTCGATCGCCTCAGCCAGCCGACCAAGGAGCTCGTCGCGGGTGCCGTTGTTCATGGTTTCCCACCCTCCTCCGTGTCGGACCGTTCGGCGGCGAGGCGCGACCCGCTGGGCGGTCGGCCGATTCCATGGACATAACGTGCTCGAAGCCAGCGGCTGACCAAGGAGCGAGCGTGATGAGTCTGTCGGAGTCTGGATCATGAGTCGCTTCACTCGGGCGTTCACGGGACGCCGAGGTCCGCAGGACGTTCGGCTGCCGCCCGGCCAATACGACACGGGGAAGTCGTGGCCCGTGCTCACCGCCGAGGTCACCCCCAAGCTCGACACCGCGGACTGGTCGTTCCGGATCGAGGGTCTCGCCCAGAACCCGATCTCGTGGACCTGGGACGAGATCCATGCCCTCCCACCAAGTGTTTACGAAGGCGACATTCACTGCGTGACCACCTGGTCCAAACTCGGCATGACCTTCAGCGGCGTGTCGATCGACACGCTCCTCGACATCGCCAAGCCGCTCCCGTCAGCCACGCACGTGATGGCCTTCAGCCACACCGGCTACACCACCAACCTGCCCATCCAAGACGTCACCGGCAACCGCGCCTGGGTGGCGTGGGAAGTCGACGGAGCACCGCTCCCGCGCGAACACGGCGGCCCCGCGCGACTGCTGGTCCCGCACCTCTACTTCTGGAAGAGCGCCAAATGGGTCGCAGGCTTGCGTCTCATGGACCACGACGAACCCGGCTTCTGGGAGGAACGCGGCTACCACGATCGCGGCGATCCGTGGACCGAGCAGCGCTACCAAGGTGACTGACGTTCCACGCGTCGGACCGTGGCAGGACGCGACTGTCGTCGACATTCGTGACGAGACGTCGCGAGTGAAGACGTTTCGCCTCTCGCTTCCACAACCCACCGCCTATCTCGCGGGCCAGCACTACCTCGTCCGGCTCACGGCACCCGACGGCTACACCGCCCAACGCTCGTACTCGGTCGCGTCACCTCCGGACGATGGAAACGAGATCGAGCTCACGGTCGAGCGGTTGCCCGACGGCGAGGTCTCGACGTTCTTGCACGATGAGCTCACCGTCAGCGACACGCTCGAGGTCCGCGGTCCGATCGGCGGATGGTTCGTCTGGGACGGCACCACACCCGCTCTGCTCCTCGGCGGCGGTTCGGGCATCGTTCCACTCATGGCCATGCTGCGACTCGCGCGACGTACCGCCATCCAGACGCTCGCGCACCTCGTGGTGTCCGTACGCACACCCAGCGACCTGATCTACGCCAACGAGCTCGACGACGACGATGCGACCGTCATCTACACCCGTCAGCAGCCGACCGGCGCGACACGCGCCGTCGGGCGACTCACTCTCGAAGACCTTGCACCGCACCTCCGCCCCGACGCCGTCAACTACATCTGCGGCTCCAGCGCCTTCGCGGACGCAGCCAGCGAACACCTCGTCGCAGCTGGCGTCGACACCAACACAATCCGCGTCGAGCGATTCGGGCCGACCGCCTGAGTGAGCCGCCCGTTCATTGCCAGTCGATCAGCCGGCGGTTGACGAACCACGCCGGCGCGCCACACGCCGTGACAGGCTTGCCGGATGAGCACGCCGCTGACACTGATGGCCGTGCACGCGCACCCCGATGACGAGTCGTCGAGCACGGGCGGCGTCCTGGCCCGGTACGCGGACGAGGGCGTGCGAACCGTTGTCGTCACGTGCACGAACGGCGAGCTCGGCGACGCACCGGGCGGGATCAAACCGGGAGATGAGGGCCACGACGAGGCCGAGGTCGCCCGCATCCGCCTCGGCGAGCTCGAGCGTGCGTGCAAGACGCTCGGCGTCGCACATCTCGAGCTACTCGGGTACCACGACTCGGGCATGGTCGACTGGGAGCACAAGGACCGGCCCGACGTGTTCTGCAACGTTGCCGTCGACGATGCCGCCGAACGCCTCTCGGGCTTGTTCGAGCGGTACCAACCCGACGTCGTCGTGACCTACGACGAGCTCGGCGGCTACGACCACCCCGATCACGTCCACGCCAGCCGCGTCGCGATGGCCGCGGTCGCACGAACGGGGATTCCCCGCAAGGCGTACTTCACCGCGTTCCGGCGGAGCATGT
>JBEEFW010000083.1:0-3834 GCA_041166385.1 Acidimicrobiaceae bacterium
ACCACCGGCGGCGGCGCGACCGCGAGCGGAACAGCCGCCGCGGGCGGCACAGATCCCGCAGCCGCCGGTGGCGGCGAAGGCGCAGCCGCGGGCGCGCCGTGCACACCCACCCCGAGCGATGCGCCCGGGGTGACCGACACCGAGATCAAGCTCGGCAACATCTCCACGATCAGCGGACCCGTGCCCAACTTCGGCGCGACCGGGCGGGCCGGCGCCAAGGCGTACCTGGACTTCATGAACACGCAGGGCGGCGTGTGCGGCCGCAAGCTCAGCCTCGTGAACGGCGACGACCGGCTCGATCCGGGCATCAACCGTTCGCAGACCGATCAGATGAAGGACTCCGTGTTCGGGTTCGTCGGCAACACCACCGTCGAGGACGACGGCGGCGCAGGCGTGATCGGCGGCACGAACATCCCCAACTGCTCGCTGATCATCGGCAGCGAGGCCCTCAAGGCGGCGAACTACTACTCCCCCAACCCGATCGACCCGTCGGGAACGACGAACGGAACGACCGGGATCTGGTCGTGGATGAAGGCCAACAAGGGCGTCACCAAAGTCGGCATCGTCTATCCCGACAACCCGAACGCCGCCGCGCGCATCCAGGGGTATCAAAACGACATCGCCGCCGCGGGGCTCGTCGCCGACCCGATCATCAAGGTGTCGGTGACCGAGTCGAACTACGTCGGCGTCGCCACGCAGATGAAGAACGCGGGCGACGACTCCTTCATCACCGTGCTCGAGGTGAACGGCATCTCCAAGCTGGCGCAGGCGATCAAGCAAGTCGGTTGGGTGCCGAAGGCGCCGTACTACGGCGCACAGGCGTACGGCCCACAACTTCCGCAACTCGCGGGCGATGCCGCGAACGGCGCGCTCATCGGCCTCACCCACGACATCGTGGAGGGCGGCAGCGCGGACATGGCGACGTTCGCCCAGTTCTACCAAGCGAGCAGCTCCGGCCAGCCCCTCGACTTCTTCGCGATCATGGGGTGGACCGCGGCGAAGCTCTGCGTGGATGCCATCGCCGCCGCCGGCCCTGCGCCCACGCGCGACAGCGTGATCGCGGCGCTCAACACGATCACCTCGTACACGGCCGGCACGATCCTGGCGCCGCGTGATCCCGCCGGAAAGCACAGCCCAACGCAGTTCGAGATCGTGACCATCGAAGGTGGGGTGTGGAAGCGCGTCTATCCGGACGCGGGCTTCGCCGACCAATGACCACCGCCGTGGACTGGCTCAAGGGGATTCGGGAGAAGCCGACCCGCGCAATTGCTGTCGTGCTCGTCCTCTACTACGTCTTCCGCGTCTGGACGACGGCAGGCGACCTCGGCCAGTTGTTCAACTTCACGGTGATCGGCATCGCGTCGGGCTGCCTCTTTGCGATCGCCGCGAGCGGCCTCGTGCTCACGTATGCGACGACCGGCGTCTTCAATTTCGCCCACGGCGCGGTCGGAATGATCTCGGGCTACGTCTTCTACGCGCTCACGGTGCAGCACGGTGTACCCGCGCCGCTCGGCGTACTCGTCGTTCTGGTCGTGTTCGCGCCGCTGGTCGGGCTCGGCACCGAACGCGTGATGCGTTCGTTCCGCGATGCAAGCGTGCAGACGACGGTGGTCGTCACGATCGCGCTGTTCGTGATGTGCATCGGTATCGCGCAGAAGTTCTGGCCTCCGGAAACGGGCGCCCGCCTCGATCCGCTGCTCGGCTCGAAGACCGTCAAGATCTGGGAAGCCAACCTCACGAAGGACAACATCCTGGCGATCGTTCTCGCGATCGTCGTCGCCGTCGTCTTGCGCAGCCTTCTCTTCGTGAGTCGCACGGGCGTCGCCATGCGGGCAGTTGTCGACAATCCCACGCTCGCGGCACTGAACGGCGCTCCGCCGGTGGTCATCGCCCGCTACAGCTGGATCCTCGGATCAGTGTTGGCGGCATTGTCCGGGATCCTCCTGGCGGCCACGCTGGGTTCACTCGATCCGATCGTGCTCACCCTGTTCGTCGCGGGCTCGTACGGCGCCGCCGTCGTCGGGAAGCTCAAGAGCCTGCCGTTGACGTTCGGTGGCGCGATCGCGCTCGGCGTGATCACCGAGCACGCTCGCTTCGCGCTGCCGGCTTCGAGTGCGTGGCAGTCGGTCCAGATCGCGATCCCCGGCATCTTCCTGTTCGTCGCTCTCCTGTTGGTGCCGGCCGCAAAACTCAGCGTTGGCCGCGTCGTGGGCTCCAAGACGCCGAAGATCCCGAGCCTGCCGTCGTCCGTCGTGCGCTCCGCGATCTTTGTCGCCGCGATGGTCGTTGTCGCCAACGTGACGCCCTCGAATCGTCTGTTCGACGTCACCACGGCGCTCGTCTACGGGTTGCTCCTGCTCTCGCTGGTCCTGCTCACGGGCTACAGCGGCCAGATCTCGTTGTGCCAGTACGTGTTCCTCGCCATGGGCGCGTGGGCGATGGGCACGTTCTTCGGCGGCCACAGCATCTTCGGAATCCTTCTGGCCGGGCTCGTCGCCGTACCTCTTGGCATCATCGTGTCGCTCCCGGCACTGCGGCTCCAGGGCTTGTACCTCGCGCTCGTCACGTTCGGGTTTGCATCGATCGCGCGTGACCTGCTGTTGAAGAACGAACACTTCTACGGTGGCGCATCGGTCGGCGTCGGGCGGCTACACGTCCTCGGAATCAAGTTCGACAACGACAAGGCGTACCTGGTGCTCTGTGGCGCGATGTTCGCGTTGTTCGCCATCGGGCTCCTTGCCCTTCGACGAGGGCAGTTCGGACGTCGGCTCGCCGCACTGCGCGACAGCCAAGCGGCCTGCGCGACGCTCGGCCTCGACGTGCGTCGCACCAAGCTCGCGGTGTTCGTGGTCTCGGCCTACATCGCCGGCGTGGCCGGCGCGATGTTCGGCGGTCTGAAGGCCACCGCTGACGCGATCCAGTTCGAGCCGCTCAACAACGTCGTCCTCCTGCTCTTCGCAGTGGTGGGCGGCGTCACGACCGTCACGGGCGCCCTCATGGGCGGCGCCCTGTTCGCGCTGCTGCCGTTCATCCAGAGCGAGTACCCGGATCAGGGTGGTCTCGTCTTTGCGGGCGTCGCGATCGCGGTGGTCGCGCTCGGCAAGCAACCGAACGGACTCGCCGGCATGCTCTACGAAGCCGTCACGGGCCGCGGCAAGGCCGGACGCGAGACGGCGACGCCAGTCCCCGCCGCCAACGCTCCGCCGGGAAAGGCAGCCGTCGGTGCATCGGCGTAGGCGCTCGCTCATCGCTCTCGTCGGCGTGGCGTTCGTGGCCGCCACCGGAGCCAATGGCTCCGCGCAGGCGCAGTCGAGTGGTTCGAGCGATCTCGGAACGCAGTTCGGCGGCTTTCACATCGACTCCGCCGGCGAGGGGATGACCTTCACCTACAACAGCCCGGGGCTCATTCCCGGCACGCCCGCACCGCTGTTCGCCGCAAGTCTCCCGGCGTCGATCACCAACATGGACAGCGGACCGAGTGGCTTCGCGTTGGCCAGCCTCGTCTATCCGGGGCCACTTGTGGCCGACCTACCGACCGTGCTCGCGCTCGGCGGCGTACCGAACGCGAATCAGATCCCCTCCTATCCGGTGCGGTCACAAGCCTTCTATCCCGCGGGGCCGACCACCGCGAGTCAGGATCTGGGCTCCGGCCGCGAGATCGCCGCGACCGACGCGACGTCTGCGACGGCGTCCGCGGTGTACGGCGCCGCGCAGCTGCCGCCGGCCCTCAACATCGGGTCCGTCACGTCGACCAGTGAGTCGCATCTCGAGGAGAGTGCGGTCGTGAGCCGCACCCGCGTCGAACTGACCGGCGTCGACATCGCGCTCGGCGTG
>JBEEFW010000084.1:0-16498 GCA_041166385.1 Acidimicrobiaceae bacterium
AAGAGCAACGAGGCCGGGCTGAAGTACTACCTGATGGGTGTCTTCGCCTCGGCGATCATGCTCTATGGCATGTCGCTCATTTATGGAGCGACGGGCGAGACACTCCTCACCGCGATTCGACACGCTCCCGGCTTCGCAAACACCCAGCCGATCGTCACGCTCGGCATCGTGTTCTGCGTGGTCGGGTTCGCCTTCAAGGTGTCGGCGGTGCCTTTCCACACGTGGGCGCCCGACACGTACGAGGGCGCGCCGACGCCGATCACAGCATTCCTCTCGGTCGCCTCGAAGGCCGGCGGCTTTGTCGCCATCCTCAGCCTTGTCTTCGTCGGTTTCTTCGATCAGCACGATGTGTGGCAACCGATGTTCTGGGTGCTCGCCGTGCTCACGATGACCGTGGGCAACCTCATTGCCCTCCGCCAGACCAACATCGTCCGCCTGTTCGCGTACTCGTCCGTCGCGCAGGCCGGGTACATGCTCGCTCCGCTGGCCGTCGCCGGTGATCTGAAGACGACCCAGGAATCGCTGAGCGCCACCATCATCTACCTCCTCATCTACGCCGGAATGAACCTCGGTGCCTTCGCGGTGATCATCACCGTCGCTCGCAAGACCCGTTCGGGCGAGATCTCGTCGTTCAACGGGTTGTTCGAATACGCGCCGGGACTGACGGTGCTGATGACCGTGTTCCTGTTCGCGCTCGCCGGCATCCCTCCGCTGGCAGGGTGGTTCGCCAAGTTCCAAGTGTTCTTCGCCACTGCAAACGCGGGCACGCCCGCGGGCTACGTCCTCGCCGTGTTCATCGGCGTCAACTCGGTGATCGCGCTCGTGTACTACGCGCAGGTCGCTCAGGTGATGTGGATGCAGCCGTCGCCCGACGGCGACCGCACCCGCATTCACATCCCGCCATCACTCCAGGGTGCGCTCGGCATCTGCGTGCTGTTCACCGTGGCCGTCGGCTTCTACCCGCAACTCGTCGGTCGCGTCGGCGACATGGCCACCTTCCTGAGGTGACTTGAACCAGCTCGAGCTTCGGGTCGCCGACGCGATCCGGCGTCGCGGGCCGGTGCCGTTCGCCGAGGTCATGGATCTCGCGCTGTACGACCCGGAGTACGGGTTCTACGCGGCGCACGGGTCGGCGGGCCGCCGCGGTGACTTCATCACCTCACCCGAAGTCGGGCCGCTGTTCGGCGCGGTCGTCGCCGGAGCGCTCGATGCGTGGTGGCAAGCCGCTGGAGCCCCTGATCCGTTCGTCGTCGTCGAAGCGGGAGCGGGTGCCGGCACGTTGGCGCGTTCGGTGCTCGCGGCCGCGCCGCGCTGCGCGCCGGCGCTGCGGTACGTGCTCGTCGAGCGGTCAGAACGACTGCGGGCACGGCACGGCGAGTACCTCGCACTCGAGTCCGCCACTCACGCCTTCGCACCTGATCGTGAGGAGGACGACCACGATGCCAGCGCGATCGATCTTCCGACCGGACCCATCGTCGTGAGCTTGGCCGAGCTGCCGCGGGTGCGGGCCCACGTCGTGCTCGCCAACGAGCTGCTCGACAACTTGACCGTCGACCTACTCGACCGGACCGGAGAGCGAACCTGCGAAGTCCGCGTGGGCCTCGACGGCGATCGACTCACCGAAGTGCTCGTCCCCAGCGAGCTGTCGATCGAGCGCGGCCGCGAGCCGGTCCAAGCGGCAGCTGCCCGCTGGGTGCACGAGGCCCGCGCCCTCGGCGGGCGGGTCGTGGTCATCGACTATGCCGACACGACACCATCGATGGCCGCGAGGCCGTGGACCGAATGGCTGCGCACGTACCGCTCGCACGAGCGGGGGAGTCATCCGCTCTCCGACCTCGGCCTGCAGGACATCACCTGCGAGGTCGCGGTGGACCAGCTACCGGCGCCGACGAGCAACGTGTCGCAGGCGGAGTGGCTGCGCAGTCATGGCATCGACGCGCTCGTCGAGGAGGGGCGAGCGATCTGGGCAGCGCGCGCCCACATCGGCGACCTCGAAGCGATGAAAGCCCGCAGCCGCATCACCGAAGCCGAGGCGCTCACCGACCAATCAGGGCTCGGCGCGTTCCGCGTCCTCGAGTGGGTCCCGTCTGCGCGGTGAACAGAAGCGCGAAGCCGCAGAGCTCAATGGAACCGTCGACGGCGCTCGAGATCTGGTCCCGTCGGAGGCGGCTTGGCAGGCGTGCCGGCCGCAGGTTTGTGTGCATCGACGGCGGTGGCGACGAGCTCCGAGACGAAGGCCGCGTCCTCCGGCGTCGCGAACCGAACCGTGATCCAGTCGGCTCCGCTGCGCCGCAGGTCGACCCGCTCATCGGCCTTCAACATCGCTCGTCGTTCACTGATGACCGACCTCGTCAGACGGACTTCGATGGCAGCTGGCCCCTCGAAGTGCGCAACTTCTTTGCCGTTCACCCAGTAGGCGTCGCCGTGACCGAACATCGACTCCGAGATGGTGACTCCTGCGATCTCGGCGAGCCGACCTTCGAGAGCTTTGCGAGTGGTGGTCATGCCAGATCTCGTCGCCGCCGAGGACAACTGCTCAGTCCTTCGGCGGTATCGGCATCGACTTCCGCGCCGGGTCGATCGGGCTCATGAGGCCGACCGCGTTGCCGTCTGGATCGGTGACGACGGCGTATCTCGCGCCCATGAAGCCATCCCACGGCGGCTGTTGTCCCGCGTAACCCGCGGCGGTGAACTCGCCGTACATCTCGTCGACCGCTTCGGGTGACGCCAGGCTGAAACCGAAGACGGGTCCGATCTGTCCGGCGGGCCAACCCTCGTTCCATTGCGTGACGAAGGACTGGCTGTCGAGATCGAAGTCGAAGCCGTCGACTTCTGAATTTGCGGCGAAGCTCCGATGGTGACGATCCCACGGCGAGAACGTGGGAGCGAACTCCACGCCGAGTCGTTCGTAGAACTCGACCATCGCCGCCATGTCACGCACGACGAGGTTGATCTGGTTGAAGACCGCTCGTTGCTCACCCAAGTCACGAACCTCCGACTCATGACCTAGCACAACCGGCGTCGTGTTGGGATGTGCGTCAGGGGCGGATGATGTGGATCGCCGCTTCTTCGGCGGGGAGCGGCGCCTCGAGCTCCGTGGCGAAGTCGCGCTCGGACTCGTCGCCGGTGAACTCGTCGTCCTCCGACAGCGGCACATCGAGCGGATCGACGCCGACCGCGACGAGATCGGACTCGTCCTCGAGTCCCTCGATCGTCTCCGGATCGATCAACCGCGGCGGCTCGGGACGCTGCGGGCGGAGACGGTCAGCCTCCTCACGCTTGACGAACTCGTCGAGCGGCTCCGGTACCCGTTCCTCCGCGGCAGTCGTGCCGTAGTCCTCGACCGCCAGTGGTCGCTCGGGTGGATACTCGCGGCCGCCGGTCAGTTCGTCGTCGTCGAGCGCCTCGGCTTCATCCTGTGGATCGTCGACGGCCATACCCACGGTCGCCTACCCAACGCATTCGACTCTGAGTCAGGAAATGACACGAACCTCTCCCGCGCCCGCGTCGATCTCGATGGTGACGCCGTCGGCGATCCGAACAAACGCGTCGGTCATGCCAACGACGGCCGGGATGCCGAGTTCGCGAGCGACGATCGCGGTGTGGCTGAGTGCACCGCCCGACGCGGCGACGATGCCGCCGAGCAGGGGCATCACGGCGCCAAACGCCGGTGTCGTCGTGGACGTGACGAGGATGTCGCCGGGCTGGATGCGATCGATTGCATCCTCAGGATCGAACGCGACGAGCGCGCGGCCGCGAGCGATGCCGCTGCCGATGCCCATCGGCGCGGCCGCTCCGGCCATCGCCCCCATGTACGCACCCATCGCGGCCAGTACTCGACCCAAGGCGCCGGGCAGCACGAAGTCGGGTGGCGGACCCGCGCCGAAGCCCCCTTCGCCGAGCACTGGAGGGGGAGTGGCGGCCGACGCGATCTCGAACGCGTCCGCCCGCTCGCGCGCGAGCGCGGCGATGTCGTCCGCGCCGGAGCGCAGCGCACGCGCCACGTCACTTGGTGCGAGCTGGAACACCTGGTCGGGCGAATCGAGCGGTAGTCGCGAGGCGGCCTCCAGCAGCGCGCGGCGAATGATCCCGAGTGTCCAGACGCCGCCGAGTACCGCGTGATCGTCGCGAGCGGAGAACGTGAACAGCGCCTCCGCCAGCAAGTCGTCGAAGAGCTCGCGCTCGTCTGCGGGCACCTTGTCGCGCAACGACTTGCCCGATGGCCGGCTCGGAGTATCCGCGAGGACCGACGCCAACAGGGCGGCCGGCTCCTCACCGAGCGTGCGTCCGCTGAAGTCGTACCGGCCGATGCCCCAACACCCGACGGTGTCGATCAGTTCGTCGAGCGCGGCCGATGCCGCCGGCGAGAGCGCGCGGACCTCGTCGAGTGAACGAGGTCGGGCATCGCCGATCGCGTCGCGCACGGGGCGGCACGCGGCCGTGAGGGGGTGATCGCCCACGAGCAGCGCGAGGCTGTCGTCGAGAGGAAGGCCCCAGTCGCGACAGTGCACGAGATAGTCACCGACCGGAATCGCGGTCGCACCAACAAGCCTGAAGTGCACGCTCATGCTGTGACGAAAAGCGGCGGCGGTGGCATCGAGATGGGTGGCCAGCGCGTTGTCGTCGAGCGCGGCACAGTCCACGGACTGGAGGGCATGTTGGGTGGCGACGATCTCCGGGCGCGCTTCCTCCGTCCACCAGCGGAGCTCCTCACGCCAGCGTCGCGATGCCATCGCCTGCTCGGCGGCCTCCGGCGGTAGCACGTCGCGAGAGGCGAGGTCACCCATCTGCACCGCGCCGTAGCCATAGCCGTTGACGAACCGAAGCTCGATGTGGCTGATCGGAAGTCCATATGCGGCGGTGAACACCTGAAATCCCTCAGCCATCGCGCCGGGAAGGAGCTCTTGTACCCCGGGGCTGACCGGGCCCGGCATGTGTGCGGCGTCCCATTGCCACGAGCCCGGCCCGGGCGCGTCCCACGTGAGCTCAGTCATCGTTTCCCACCCTTCCTGTTCTCTTGGCGCGTTCCGCGAGCGCGGTGATGGCCCACGACACGACGTCTGCTGCTGCTTTGGTGGACAGTCCATAGCGGTGCGTCAATGCGCGGTACGTGTCGTACGACACGAGCGCGCCGAGTAGTCCCTGCAATTGCTGCAGGTCGTCCTCGTCGAGGCGGTCTGCAAGGGGAGCCGCGATAGCCGCCGCTCGAGCAATGGCACGCCGATCGAGCTGCTCCGCGACGTGTTCCCTTGCGTCCGACACTCGCATCGCGTTGAACAACGACTCATTGCGCTCGAAGTACGCGAAGACCTGCGGGGTCATCGATGCTGCTTCCTTCGGTGATGCCGGATCGGGCATCTCCGCGACGCCGCCCCGGAACCGCGACGCCTCCGGAAGCGCGTCGAACAGCGCCTCCTTCGTGGGGAAGTGGTGGTACACGGTGCGCACTGAGACGTTCGCCCGCTTGGCGACGGCGGGAATCGAGATCGTCGTCGGCCGTTCTTCGACGAGCAGGTCGATGACTGCCTCGATGATCCGCTCGCGCGTGAGTTGTGCGTGTTCCTTGCGGGTCGGGCTCTCGTACGGTCTGCTTGACTTCACGTATGGATCATGCAATGAATACATTGATGTTGCAAGCCTGCAATGACTGCACGAGTCGTGAAATGAGGACAAAATGGCCACAGCTACCGCAACTCAGACAGCGTTCGCTCCCGGACGGCTCGCCGGTCTCGGCGGTGTCGCCTTCGCCGTGATCGTCGGAGCGGAGAACATCGCCCTCCCGCGGCCACCCGATTTCGACGCCTCTGGTGAAGAAGTGCTCCGGTGGATCCACGATCATCACGCCCTCGTTGCGACGATGGTCGCCTCTTTTGCGATCACTGCCGTCTGTCTCGCGACCTTCATCGGCGGCTTCCTCGTGCGTGCGTTCCGAGAGGAGCACGAAGACGCCCGAGTGTTCGCGGTGATCGGCGCGTTCGGCGCAATCTTGATCGGTGCCTGGTTCGCGCTCGTCATCATCAGTCAACTGCTGCTGCTGGGCTTGGACGGATCTGCCAATGCGACGCCGGCAACGGCTGAGTTGGTGTGGCATCTGCACACCGCGGCATTCACCGTCAACGTCGTGGCCATCGGCATCGCGGTGTTCGGAGTCGCCGGCGCCGCGGTGCGGATGGGCCTCGCGCCGACGTGGTGCCGGCCGCTGTCGTTTGTCGCACTCGCCGCGGCGGTGGCCACGACGATGCAGTCATCGTCCGCGATGAACGGTGGATCGGGTTGGCAGATCGGCTTGATCAGCTTCGTGTCGTGGCTGCTGCTCTTGGCCATCGTCGGCGTTCGCATGGCACGAACGCCCGCCTAGGCTCAGGCCCTCGCGGAGGGCCCGAGCACCAGGGGGAACACGTGGCTGACGAACCGAGCGGCGCTGCCATCGAGGACTACTTCGTCGAGGACCGCACGTTCCCGCCGCCCGAAGGCTTCAAGGAACGGAGTCTCGTCGCCAGCCCGTTCCTCTACGACGAGGCCGACGAGGACTACGAAGGCTTCTGGGCGAAGCAGGCCGCCGAGCTCGTCGACTGGTTCGAGGACTGGCACACGATCTGCGAGTGGAACCTGCCGTTCGCCAAGTGGTTCATCGGCGGCAAGCTCAACGTCTCGTACAACTGTCTCGATCGTCACGTGAACGCCGGGCGCGGCGACAAGGTCGCGTACCACTGGGAAGGCGAGCCGGGCGACACGCGCACGATCACCTACGCCGAACTCTTGGCGGAGGTGCAGAAGTTCGCCAACGCCCTCAGGTCGCTCGGCGTGCAGAAGGGCGATCGCATCGCGATCTACATGCCGATGATCCCCGAACTTCCCGTGGCGATGCTGGCGTGTGCACGCATCGGCGCGCCGCACTCGGTTGTCTTCGGCGGCTTCAGTCCCGATTCACTCGTCGATCGCATCAACGACGCGGAGTGCAAGGTCGTGATCACGGCCGACGGTGGCTTCCGTCGTGGCGCCGCGGCGATGTTGAAGCCCAACGTCGACACCGCGTTGACCGACACGCCGTCGGTCGAGCACGTCGTCGTGGTGAAGCGTGTCGACGAGCCCGTCGAGATGGTCGAGGGTCGCGATCACTGGTACGCCGACCTCATGGCCGACGCGGAGGCCGACTGCCCGCCCGAGCACATGGACAGCGAAGACCTGCTCTACCTCTTGTACACGTCCGGTACCACGGCCAAGCCCAAGGGCATCATGCACACGACCGGCGGCTACCTCACCCAAGTGGCGTTCACCCACAAGTACGTGTTCGACCTGCATCCCGACGAGGACATCTACTGGTGCGCGGCCGACATCGGCTGGGTCACGGGGCACAGCTACATCGTCTACGGACCATTGGCGAACGGCGCGACATCGGTGATCTATGAGGGCACTCCCGACACGCCGGCGCGCGACCGCATCTGGTCGATCGCCGAGAAGTACGGCGTCACGATCCTGTACACCGCGCCGACGGCGATCCGGACATACATGAAGTGGGGCACGCAGGAGCCCGAGAAGCACGATCTGTCGAAGCTGCGATTGCTCGGCTCGGTGGGCGAGCCGATCAACCCCGAAGCCTGGATCTGGTACCACACGCACATCGGCGGCGGGCGGTGTCCGGTCGTCGACACGTGGTGGCAGACCGAGACGGGCGCCATCATGATCAGTCCGCTGCCAGGTGCGACGACGCTGAAGCCAGGCTCGGCGACGTTCCCGTTGCCGGGCATCGGTGCCGAGGTGGTCGACGACAGCGGTAATGCGGTGAAGCGCGGCGGGGGCTACCTCACGCTGACTCGTCCGTGGCCGTCGATGCTGCGCGGCATCTACGGCGACCCCGAGCGCTACATGGAGACGTACTGGTCGCGCTTCGAAGGTCGCTACTTCGCCGGTGACGGGTGCAAGATCGACGACGGCGGCTACTTCTGGTTGCTCGGTCGCGTCGACGACGTGATGAATGTGTCCGGTCATCGCATTTCCACCACCGAAGTCGAGTCCGCGCTCGTCGATCATCCAAAGGTGGCGGAGGCGGCGGTCGTCGGTGCGAACGACGACACCACCGGCCAGGCGATCATGGCCTACGTCACCGTGAAGGGCGGTACCGAGACGAACGTCGAGCTCGGCGAGGAGCTGCGCCAGCACGTCGCCAAGAAGATCGGCCCGACCGCTCGTCCCAAGACGGTGATCTTCACCGACGAGTTGCCGAAGACGCGTTCGGGCAAGATCATGCGCCGCCTGCTGCGCGACGTCGCCGAAGGACGAGCGCTCGGTGACACCACCACGCTCGCCGATCCGGCCGTTGTCGACGAGATCAAGCGTCGTGCCGCCGAATCACCCACCGAGGAATAGTTACGGCTGCACCTGACAACTGGCGCTGGCGCAAGGACCCGGTCGCCGGTCCCGCGGTGGTGTTCGACATCGACGGCGTGCTGTCCGACGCCGCCGGACGGCAGCACTACCTCGAGCGCGGACGGCGCGACTGGAACGCCTTCTTCGACGCGTGTGGCGATGATCCCTTGATCACGGAAGTCGGACGCATGCTCGAGCTGCTCGACCCCTCGCTCGCCATCGTGCTGCTGACCGGTCGCCCGATCAGCGTGCAGCCGATCACGTTCGCGTGGCTCGAGCGCTACGGGCTCCGCTGGGATCTGCTCATCATGCGCGACTACGGCGACTACCAGGCGGCGACGCAGTTCAAGCGGCGGACGGTCCACGAGCTGAGAGAGCACGGCATCGACCCGCAGCTTGCCTTCGAGGACGACAGGCGCAATGTCGCGATGTTCCATCGTGAAGGCGTGCCCTGCGTCTACATCCACTCCGGCTACTTCGAATAGGTACGGTCGCACCCATGGGCACGAACTGCGAGTGGATCGATCTGCTCGACCCGACCGAGGAAGAGCTTCGGAAGGTGTGGCCGGCCCATCTCCATCCGCAGGCCCTCGAGACATTGCTGCAACCGCACACGCATGCAGACGAGCCGCGGCCGCAGATCCAAAGTCACGGGAAGTATGCGTTCGGCGTCCTCTTGTTACCGGTGGTGGTCGCCTCGGAGGATCGCGTCTACTACCGCGAGGTCGACATCCTGCTCACCCACGACCTCGTGCTCACGGTGCGCAAGACACCTCCGGACGGCACGCCGATCGACTTGTCGGAAGTGCAGACGGTCTGCAGCGGCGGGGTTCCCGCCGGGATGGTGGCGTACCACATCATCGACGATGTGGCCGAAGGCTTCCTCGACATGGTCGACGACGTGCACGACGAGATCGACGAGCTCGAGGACAACATCGACAAGTGGGACAACGACACGATCCGTCGTCGCCTGTCCGACCTCCGGCACGACCTGTTGCACATCCGGCGGACCCTCGCGCCCACGCGTGACGCCGTGCGCCGCGTGATCGACAACCGGATCGAGCTCGAAGCCGAGGAGCTGTTCCCGCACGACATCGAGCTGCACTTCGGTGACGCCTACGACAAGTTCCTACGCGCCTCAGAGGGACTGGAGACAGCGCGCGACTTGATCGGCGGTGTGCGCGATTACCACCAGTCGAAGGTCGCGAACGACCAGAACGAGGTCATGAAGCGGTTGACGCTCGTGGCCTCGATCTTCCTGCCTCCGACGTTCATCGTCGGCGTCTATGGCCAGAACTTCGCCCACATCCCCGAGCTGGAGTGGACCCAGGGCTACGGGTTCTCGTGGTCGGTGATCCTCCTGAGCACGATGGCGCAACTCTGGTACTTCAAGCGCAAGCGGTGGCTCTAGAGCTGTAGCCCTTTTTCCGGTCGGCCGGGCTACCTTGTTGTTAGGAGCGCCTAACCGGGCGCACAAGTGAGAAGGACATGAAGAACAACGTGAAAACCGCGGTCCTGCTGGCCGCGATGGGCGCGCTGATCCTGGGGATCGGCTCGTTCTTCGGCCAGGGCGGCCTCATCATCGGCCTGATCATCGCCTTCGTCTTCGTGGGCGGGTCGTACTGGTTCAGCGACACGATCGCCATCAAGGCGGCGCGCGCCCGGCCGGTGACCGAGCAGGAGATGCCGGAGTACTACGCGATCGTGCGCGAGCTCACGCAGAAGGCGGGCATGCCGATGCCCAAGCTCTACGTCAGCCCCGAACCGCAGCCGAACGCGTTCGCCACGGGTCGCAACCCGAATCATGCGGCCGTGGCCGTGACGCAGGGCATCCTGCAAGTGCTCGACTGGGATGAGCTGCGGGGCGTGCTCGCCCACGAGATCAGCCACGTCCAGAACCGCGACATCCTCATCAGCTCGGTGGCCGCCGCGGTGGCGCTGGCCATCACCTTCGTCGCTCGCATGGCGATGTGGGGGGCGATGTTCGGAGGCGGTGGTCGTGACAACGACAACGGCGGCAACATCTTCGGCTTCCTTGCGATGATGATCCTGGCCCCGATCGCGGCGGCCATCCTGCAGATGGCGCTCAGCCGGAGCCGTGAGTACGAGGCCGACCGGTCGGGTGCCCGCCTCCTCGGCGACGGTGAGCCACTGGCTCGGGCATTGCAGAAGATCGAGAGTTACGCGAAGCAGGTGCCGATGAACATCGACCCAGCACACGCCACCGCCTTCATCATCAACCCGTTCACGGGACGCAAGGTGCAGTTCGCGAAGCTGTTCACGTCGCATCCGCCCACCGAGGACCGCGTCGCCCGCCTCCGCAACCGCGAATGGGCGAACTGATCTCGATCCCGACCCGGGCCGGGCAGGAGATCAAGGCTCTGCGGCGAACCTGACCTCAGATGGCCCGAATTCGGACCATGGGGGTCTGCCTGCTTGCCGCGGTCGCCATCTTCGGCGCCCTCGCGCCGCGCGGCGATGCCCAGGAGGCGCCCACCATCACGCTGCCCGGCGTGACCGCGACGACGACGCCCCCGACGACGGTGCCGCCCGGAGACGGCTCGACCACGACGCCGCCCCCGGATGATTCGACGACCACCACCATCGACGTCTCCAACGACGGCGACAACGGCAGCCCCACCGGCGGCGGTCCTGACCAAGTCATCCCGGCGGATGCGCAGGCGATCATCGATGCGCTCGTGCGCTCCGGCGCCAGCGACGATCACCTGCTCGTCGCCGGCGAGAAGGCGTTGTTGGCCGCGGGGGTCGAGCCGGACCAAGCGGCCCGGGTCGCGTATGGTCGCTTTCCCGTCGCGGGACCAGCGGCATGGGTCGACGACTGGTACGCGCCGCGCTTCACCGGCACGACGTTCCGCTTCCACCTCGGACTCGATCTCATCGCCGCCTACGGCACCCCGTTGCGCGCACCGGCCGACGGCATCGCACGAATCGACAACAACCCGCTCGGCGGACTCGCCGTCAAGGTCGTGCAACCTGACGGCACGTTCTTCTACCTCGCCCACATGAGCGCGACCGCCGACGGTCTCGTCGACGGGATGCCAGTGAAGGTCGGCGACCTCCTCGGGTATGTCGGGCAGTCAGGCGATGCCACCGGCCCGCATTGTCACTTCGGCATCTACCAATTCGGTTCGAATCCGCTCCCGCCCAAGCCCTACATCGATCAGTGGGTCGCGGACCAGGGCGCGCAGTTGCCCGACATCATCGCCGCCATCACCGGGACGACCCCCCGCCCGTTGCTCGCGACCGGCATCGTGCGCCAGCTCACCGAAGACGGCGTGCGCGCCGCTGAGACGCCCGGCGGCCCATCGCGCACCGAGTTGTTGTTCGCCACGTCGGCGAGCCCGTCGGGCGGTGCGCTGCAGATCGCACAGGCCAGCGCGGCCATGGCCGCCGGTGACATCGACTGGGCCCAGCGCGCCGGCCTCGCCGAGGCCTACAAACGCGCGTGGGACCAAGCCGTCGCGCGCGCATGGATCGTGCTCGCGCCGCTCACGCCCGTCGCGCTGCGTCCGACCTGACGGCTCAGTCGCGGAAGTTCTGGAACTGCAGCGGGATGCCGAAGTCGTGTTCCCGCAGCGCGGCCATCACCGCCTGCAGGTCGTCGCGCTTCTTACCGGTGACCCGAACCTGCTCGCCCTGGGTCTGTGACTGGATGCCCTTCGGCGCCGTTTCTTTGATCTTCTTGTTGACCTCGCGCGCCTTTTCGCTCGAGATTCCCGCGACGATCTTCGCCACCTGACGCGCTGAGCCTCCGGATGCCTCCTCGACCTTGGCGTAGTCGATGGCCTTGAGTGAGACATTCCGGCGGACGAGCTTCTCCTCGAGGACCTGCCGCACCGCCTTCAACCGGTCCTCGGTCGCGGATCGCAGCGTGAGGGAGTCGTCGCCCAATTCGATCGATGAATCCGTTCCCTTGAAATCGAATCGTGTGGCCAACTCACGGCTGGCCTGATCGACCGCGTTGCGGACCTCTTGATGATCGACCTCTGACACCACGTCGAAGCTCGGCATGTCTTTCAGGTTAGGAGTACTGGCCTACTAGTCTCGACCGCTCCAGGGTCGGTGCCCGAGTGGACAAAGGGAACTGGCTGTAAACCAGTCGCTTCGGCTTCGAAGGTTCGAATCCTTCCCGGCCCACCCTTCTTCAGATGAACGACAACGAACGCCGTGACCGGCGGACACGGCGGATCGCAGGCGGCGTGCTCGCGCTCGCGGGTCTGATGGACCTGCTCTCCGCGATCACGCCACCGCTCGCGGGGCGGATCGACATCTTGCGCGATGTTGTGCCGACGATGGTGGAGGAAGCGGCAACTGCGCTCGTCGCCGCGTCCGGGATCGCGCTGCTGCTCCTGAGCCGGGGCGTTCGACGGGGGCAACGTCATGCATGGGCGCTGGCCGTCGCGGTGGCGAGCACGTCGGCGATGCTCCACATCGTCAAGGGTCTCGACGTCGAGGAAGCCGCGGTCACCATCGCCCTCGTGGGCTACCTGCTGTACACCCGCTCGGCCTTCAAGGCCGCGGCAGATCGCGGGTCGCTGTCGCGGGCGCTCGGGACGATCGCACTAGCGGGGGCCACTGCCCTCGCCGCGCACACGACGGTCGTGCTCTGGCTCCCTGGCGTCATCGCGGGATGGTTGGTGTTCCGGCCGGTGCTCGCTCGACGTGATCGTGACCTGCAGCGGGCCCGCGACATCGTGCGGCGGCACGGGACCGACACCCTCGCCTATTTCGCGCTGCGCGACGACAAAGAACACTGGTTCTGGCACGACACCGTTGTGGCATACGCCGTCCACAACGGCGTGTGCCTCGTGTCCCCCGATCCCATCGGTCCCGTACACGAGCGCGCGGTCGCATGGCGCGAGTTCCGGTCGTTCGTCGACCGGCACGGCTGGCCGGTCGCGGTGATGGGAGCCGGCGAGGAGTGGCGTCCCGTCTACCGCGCGACCGGCATGCGCGATCTGTACGTCGGTGACGAGGCGATCGTCGACGTACAGACCTTCGGTCTCGACGGCGGCAAGAAGAAGGGGCTGCGGCAAGCGGTGAACCGCGTCGCCAACCACGGGTACACGATCGAGTTCCGTGATCCAGCGCAGCTCGAGCCGCTCCTCGCGGCGAAGCTCCGCTCGCTCATGTGCGAGAGCCGTCGCGGTGCGCTCGAGCGCGGGTTCTCGATGACGCTCGGCCGCGTCTTCGACCCGCACGACGATGGCCTTCTCCTGGCGGTGTGTGTCGGGCCGGATGGTGAGCCGGCCGCGTTCTGCCAGTACGTCCCGTCCGCCGACATCGACGGGTACTCGCTCGACCTCATGCGGCGGTCCGAGCGAGACGACCATCCGAACGGCCTCACCGACTTCGTGGTCGTGCGCACCATCGAGCACCTGCGTTCGCTCGGCCATCGCGGTCTCGGCCTCAACTTCGCAGTGATGCGCAGCGTGCTCGCCGAGGAGGCCGGCGATGGCCTCGGCCAGCGCATCGAGAGGCGCCTCCTGTGCTGGCTGAGCCAGACCATGCAGATCGAGTCGCTGTGGAAGTACAACGCGAAGTTCGATCCCGACTGGCGGCCGCGGTACGCCGTGTACGACGCCGCCGAGAACATCCTCCCCTCCGCTGTCGCGGTTGCGAAAGCGGAATCGTTCTACGAGATCCCGCTCATCGGCCGCCTGTTCACGCCGCGGCGCTCACAAGAGGCGTTGCATCTCGAGCACGTCGAGCCAGCGGCCGAACTTGCGGCCAACCTCGCGCTCGGTGCCCACGATCTCGAACCCGAGCGCGCGATGCAGCGCGATCGACGCATCGTGACCGCCGACGATGCGGGCGATCATCGCGTGGAAACCGTGTGACGTCGCCAGCGTGATCAGCTCGGCGAGTAGGAACGTACCGACGCCCTTGCCCCGCTGATCGCGGCGCACATACACCGAGTTCTCGACGGTGGTGCTGTAGGCCGGGCGATCGCGGAACGGTGAGAGCGACGCGAAGCCGACCACCTCGCCTTCGTCTTCCGCGACGAGCACGGCGTGCGCGCCGGAACGGGCCGTGAGCCACTCGCATTGCTCCTCGAGCGTGCGGGGCACCAGATCGAACGTGACCGTCGCCTCGGTGACTTCGAGGTTGTAGATCACGCGGGTGGCTTCCGCGTCGTCGATGGTGGCCAACCGTGCCCGCACTCGCGGGACGTTACTGATCTTGGGCTACGCCGCCACGAAAGGGTTTGTTTTCGGCTCCGCCATGTCGGGGGTCGGCTCGATGATGCTGAGTGCACCGGTGAGTGCTTCGAGGCGAGCCCACGAGGCGACGTCTTCGTCCTCGGTGAGGAAGATGAGCTGCGGCGAGGCGGCGCCGTGCCCAAGGAGCTCGAGCAGCGAGGGCTTGAGGCCCGGTTCGAGGTCGACGAACGGATCGTCGAGGAACAGCGGGTAGCTCTCGCCCCCGCGACCGAAATGGCGAGCCTCGGACAGCCGCGTCACGAGCACCCGAGCAAGGTCCGTCGCGTGGTCGTTGTCCATGTCCGGTGCCGTCGACGACATCGCGCCGAGTGCTGTGATGTCCCGACGCACGTGTGCGGTCGCGTCGACTTCCTCACGGTGCTCGAAGGCCCACTCGACCTGGATGTCGCCGGCCATGCGCTTCCACTCGATCATCGCCTTCTTGTGCTCCTCGGCGGCGGTCATGAGCTTCTTGCGGTTGGCGTCGCTCGACAGCAAGCCGTTGACGCGCTGGAGATGGAAGCCCAGGTACGACTGCGCACCGGCTTCGGCCAACGCCTCTTCCTCGGCTCGCGCCGCCCGCGCCATGGCGCTGCGGAACACGACCGACAGGAGCACTGCGAGCGATGCGAGGAACAGGGGCCCCATCGCGGCCACGCGGCTGAAGAACGCGATCGGAATCGCGCTGACCGCACCGGCGAGGGCGATGACGATGCTCTTGTGGCGGAAGCGGTCGTGACGCTCTTGCGCGTTCTCCCACTTCTGGTGGCGCTGCTCGATCCGGTCGATGACCGCCGCGTCCTCAGGGGCAGACCCGACGGACTCGGCGACCTGCTGCAGCTCGTCGTCCGTGCGGCGAAACTCTTCGGCGGCGTTCCACAGCTTCACTTGGTCCTGCTCGGCCAGCTCGCGGATGAGGTGCGCGCCCTGGCTCGCCGTCGCGAGGTCGGCGCTGCCCAGGCGCAGGCGGCGCCGGGCGCGCCGGCGGTCGACGCTGGCGTGCTCGAGGAGATCGATGCGACCGTCGGGGGTGGCGAACTCCCTGCTCACGTCCGTGGCGGAGTTGATGTCGACCACGCGGTGGCGGCCACCGGCCGGCCGGAAGACGGCGAGGTGGCGCCCGTCGTCCTGGATCAGTTCCGCATGGACGCCCGTACGGCTGCTGCCGAGGGCGCCGATGAACTCACCGATGAGTCCGTCGCGCTCCAGCTGTCCGACGCCCGCGATGACGGTCAATCGGGGATGGAGGTCCAAGGAGAACGAGTTGGATCCCGCCTGGATCACGAGTCGCTCATATCGCACGTCACTAGTTCGGCCGACCCATGCCGGAGCTTGAGCACCGATTTAGCCCGTTGGGCCGATTCTGGGGCCCCGGCTATCCTCGACAGGCCCCGGAAGAGGGCAGACAACGTACGTACAGCGCCCTCTTAGCTCAGTCGGTAGAGCACAGCCATGGTAAGGCTGGTGTCGTGGGTTCGATTCCCACAGAGGGCTCGCAACGGCGGCGTAGCTCAGACGGTAAGAGCACTCGGCTCATAATCGAGGTGTCGCCGGTTCGAGTCCGGCCGCCGCCACCAAACCATCAACCCAGTCAACGAAGGATCACCAAGCCATGGCCAAGCAGAAGTTCGAGCGGAACAAGCCGCACTTGAACGTGGGGACGATGGGGCACATCGACCATGGCAAGACCACGTTGACGGCCGCCATCACCAAGGTCTTGCACGACAAGAACCCGAACATCGCGATTCAGGCGTTCGAGGACATCGACAAGGCGCCGGAGGAGAAGCAGCGCGGCATCACGATCAACATCGCCCATGTCGAGTACGAGACCGACAACCGGCACTACGCCCACGTCGACATGCCTGGGCACGCTGACTACATCAAGAACATGATCACCGGCGCCGCTC
>JBEEFW010000085.1:0-16547 GCA_041166385.1 Acidimicrobiaceae bacterium
GCATTCTCGGCGGCCGACGTCGTCGCCGGCCTCCGCTCGATCCTGCAAGGAGATGCGACATGACGATCTCGCTCGACGACATCAACCTGCTCGAGGACACGTGGGCGCGCGGCGTGCCCCACGACCAGTTCGACCTTCTGCGGCGTGAGGCACCGGTGTTCTGGCACGAGCATCCCGACGCCGAGGGTTTCTGGGCGGTCACGAAGCACGCCGACGTCAAGGCGATCAGCCACGACGTGAAGACGTTCTCAACCGAGCTCGGCTCGGCGTTCATCCTCGACCAGGACCCGATGGCGATGGAGTTCCATCGCATGACGCTGTTGCAGATGGACCCGCCGAAGCACAATCGCTATCGCAGGCTCGTGTCGTCGGGGTTCACACCGCGGATGATCACGATGCTGATCGACTCCATCGGCCAGCAGGCGAAGCGCATCGTCGGCGACATCGAGGGCCGCGCCGAGATCGAGTTCACCATGGACATCGCCGCCGAGCTCCCGATGCAGGCGATCTGCGAGATGATCGGCATCCCTGAAGAGGACCGCCACCGGGCGACCGCGCTGGCCAACCGCATGGTCGGCGCGCAAGACCCCGACTTCCAGTCGTCGGCGGACGACGGCCACATCGCCGCCGCTGAGCTGTATGCGATCTGCGACGAGATCGCCGCTGATCGCCGAGTGAACCCGCGCGACGACATCATGACGATCCTCGTGAACGCCGAGATCGACGGCGACCGACTCACGGAGACCGAGCTCGACCTCTTCTTCGTGCTGCTGGTCGTGGCCGGCAACGAGACGACCCGCAACCTCATCGCCCACGCGATGCTCGCCCTGATCGACAACCCCGACGCTCGCGCCGAGCTGGTGGCCGGCATCGACGACGAGGACCTCTGGGACTCCGCCGTCGAGGAGATGCTGCGGTGGGGAGCGTCGATCCACAACTTCCGCCGCACGGCGACACAGGACGCCGAAGTGCGCGGCGTGCCGATCAAGGCCGGGCAGAAGGTGGTGACGTACTACTCGTCGGCCAACCGCGACGAAGAGGTGTTCGCCGATCCACACCGGTTCGACATCCGTCGCTCGCCGAACGACCACGTCACGTTCGGCGGTGGCGGCGTGCACTTCTGCCTCGGCGCCAACCTCGCGCGACTCGAGATCAAGTCGATGCTGCGCGAGTTCCTGCGCCGGTATCCCAACCCTTCGCTCGCCGGCGAGCCCCGCCGCCTGCGCTCCGATTTCATCAACGGCTTCAAGCACATCCCGATCACGTTGGGTTGAGGGGAACACCATGCAGACCGAACTGGCCAAGCAGCTCGACATCGAGTTCCCGATCTTCGCCTTCACCCACTGCCGCGACGTCGTGGCGGCCGTCTCGAAGGCGGGCGGGTTCGGCGTGCTCGGCGCCGTCGGCTTCTCCCCTGAGCAGCTCGAGGTCGAGCTCGCGTGGATCGACGAGCACGTAGGGAACAAGCCCTACGGCGTCGACATCGTGATCCCCGGCAAGTACGAGGGCATGGGTGAGCTCGATCCGGAGAAGCTCGAGGCCGACCTGCGAGCGATGATCCCGCAAGGGCACCGCGACTTCGTCGAGCAGATCCTCACCGAGCACGGTGTGCCGCCGATGCCCGAGGAGAACGAGACGCGCGAGCTGCTCGGCTGGACCGCCGCGACGGCGACCCCACAGGTCGAGGCCGCGTTGCGTCACCCGAAGGTGCGACTGATCGCCAACGCCCTCGGCACGCCGCCCGCCGAGATCATCGAGGAGATCCACCGCGAGGGTCTGCTCGTCGCCGCGCTGTGCGGCGCCGCGAAGCAAGCGCGTGCGCACCAAGAAGCGGGCATCGACATCGTGATCGCCCAAGGCACCGAGGGCGGCGGTCACACCGGCGACGTCGCGTCGACCGTGCTGTGGCCCGAGGTGATCGACGCGGTCGCGCCGACACCGGTGCTCGCCGCCGGTGGCGTCGGCAACGGGCGGCAGATGGCCGCCGCGCTGGCGATGGGCGCGCAGGGTGTGTGGACCGGCAGCCTGTGGCTCACGGTCGAAGAGGCAGACATCCCGCCCGGTCAGATGGCGTCATACCTCGCGGCGTCGACGCGTGACACCGTGCGGTCGCGGTCGTGGACGGGGAAGCCGTGCCGCATGCTGCGCAACGACTGGACCGACGCGTGGGAGCGTCCGGATACGCCCGCCCCACTCGGGATGCCACTGCAGTTCATGGTGACGGCCGACGCGGTGTCACGCGGTCATCGCTACCCGGAGCAGGCGCAGGCCGTGAACTTCAATCCCGCCGGCCAGGTGATCGGTCAGGCCACGAAGGTTCGGCCCGTGAAGGACGTCATCTACTCGATGGTCGAAGAATGCATCGAGGCGACCGAACGCCTCAACAAGCTCATGACCGGCTGACAGCTTCAACGACGATCCGGCTCAGATCCGGCGAAAAGCCGGACGTCAGCCGGATCGACGGAGGGACGTCAGCGAGAAGGAAGCGCAGCGACCGCGGAGCCGGCGACTTTGACTTCGCCGGACTCGTTGGTGAGCGTGACCTCGAGGTCGACGAGGTTGTCGCCGTCCTCCTTGCGCTTGCCGGTCACCGCGATCTTCGACGTAAGCGTCTCGCCAGGCCACGTCTGCTTCGTGAAGCGCACCTTGAAGTTCTTCAAGTTGCCGATGCCCACGTAGTCGGTGATCGCTCGCCCGAGCAGACCCATCGAGAACATCCCGTGCCCGAACACGCTCGGCAGGCCGGCCTCCTTGGCCTTCACCTCGTCGTGGTGCATCGGGTTGAAGTCACCCGATGCTCCCGCGTACATCACGAGGTCGGTTCTCGTGAGCTCGTGGCTCACCACCGGTGCCTCGTCGCCTTCGTTCACGTCGTCGAAGAACAGCTTTTCCTCAGCCACGTCGGTCATGGTGGCACAAACCTGACACTGCTGTCAGGGTCACGCCTGTCAGGGCCCGACGACCCGGAAGGCGTACACGCCGCTCAGCGGCGCGAGGGGCGATCCCTCGCTCGTCGATGTGCCGATACCGCCGTAGACCGAGTCGCCGTAGGCCGCGGCGCCGACGAGGGCGGACCGGGCAGGGGTCGGGCCGCGAGCGGCAACCCGGTGTTCGCGTCGATGGCATTCAGCTGGAAGTCGAACGTCGACGGCACCAGCACGACGCCGTTGACGTACGTGGGGGCGCCGTAGGCCTGGCGCGAGACCGGGCCGCGCCAGAGGATCGCGCCGTCGCTCACTCGGATCGCATGGAGCGAGAACATCCGGCCGGGATCGTCGACCACGGACGGGATGCCGGAGTCGGGCCCGTTCTCCAACGGTTGGTCGTTCGGTGTCGAGATCGCCGTCGCGGCGAACACGGCCGGCTCCCCGTTCACGAGCCCCACGGCCGGCGACGCGAGGATGCCGCCCACGGCAAACCCTCCGCTCGCATGGCCGGGCTGGCCGACCTGCGTCTTCCAGGCGACCGCGCCGGTGCGCTCGTCGAGCGCGTAGTACCAGCCGTCCTTGCTCCCCGCACCTACACGCCCGCCTGGCAGCAGGTTCAGCGCACCACCGAAGTCATCGTCGTAGCGCGCGGTGTCGCCGCTGTGAGGCCCGTAGTTCCACACGTGCGCACCGGTCCTGAGATCGACCGCCCACACGTGCTCACCGACGGTGTCCGCGGCGTCGTTCAGACACGACGCTGTGCCGAAGAACACGAGCCCGGCACGCACGTCGACGGCGGGCGAGCCCCACACGCCCGCGCATCCCGACGATCCGAGCCCGGAGTTCTGGGTGAGCATTCCCAGCCCCGAGTACGCCACTTTCTCTTCGGGGTCGAACTTCCACACGGGCGTGAGCGAGCTCGCCGTGAGCGTGAACTTCAACATTCCGGTGCGGCCGACGTCCTCCGCGTTGTGTACGTCCATCCCGACGAGCACCGAGATCGAACCGTTGCGCTCCTTCACGATGGCCGGTGACGACTCGATCTCGACTTGGTCCCCCGGCGTGGCGCAGCGATCGACATCGGCACGCGGGTCGACGCACACACTCGCGATCTTCTCGCCGGTCATGGCATCGAGGGCGTAGAGCGTGGCGCCGCCGCCGAACAGCACGAGCTTGCGCCGGCCGATCTGCGTGTACGCAGCCGACGACACGATGCGGCCGAAGCCGACGCTCGATGTGTCATCCACCTTGAACGTCCACTCGGGCGTCACCGGTCCGGGCGGTGGGTCGGTGGCGAACGAGTAGAAGTTGCCCGACCAGTCTCCGATGTACATGTGGCCGTCGACGATCGCGGGCGATGTCGATGTTGCATCAGCGGTCGGGTAGTACCACTTCGGGGACAGGGTCGGTGCCGAGGTCGGTGTCACCGACGAGCATCCGTCGCCCTGCGCGAACGAGCGTCCGGGGTCGTGCCCGAACATCGGCCACTCACACCGCAGTGACGGCGCCCGTCGCGCTTGGGCCGAGGGCACAGCAACGGCCGCAAGAACGACGGCCGCGAGCAGCGCCCGCTTCAGCACTGCGTTGGCACGACCACTTGCCCGGCACCGTTCGTGACGGGCGAGGCCGGCATGGTCGCCGGCCCGCCACCGGCGATCACGCCACACGTCCCCGCGTACGCCGCGGGCAAGGGGTACGGGCCGATCGGTGAACCGGCGGGATTCGGATCTTCGTAGACCTGCACGCCTGGCTCCACGTACACGTCACCCGACTGACGGTGCCAGTACGCGAGGCCCTTCTTGTGCTCGCAGTCCTCCGGCCCGCTGTCCGCGCCGCTGCACGTGTCGGGATCCCACTTGTAGCCGTCGTAGTTCGCGGCATCGCGTGGCTTGCCGCGCCGCTTGCCTCCGTCGTACGCGAGGCGCTTCTGCGATTGCACGGAGAAGCAGACGCCGTCGGCGCATGCTCCGGTACCGGCGTCGACGAGCGGCAGTGGGTGGGTCAACACGTAGGACGTGTCACCCGAGACGAGCGCGTCCATCCACACCGCCACCGAGTCCGGCTCGACGTTGAACACCACGGCGCCACCGTCGCTCGGTCCGTCGCCGACCTGATCCGAGCCGTCGTGCTCGCCGCTGTTCAGGTTGTCGTCGGCGCCGAGGTAGAGCCGCGTGCCGGTGCTGGGATCGAAGCCATCGGATGGTGTGGCGACGGTCGCGTTCGTCGGATTGGGCTGGTCGCCGTCTTTCAGCTGCGGCAGCCCCGCGCGGAACACTTCGTTGTCGTTCCCGTCGCGCGCGTTGAGGGTGAAGTTCTGGCAACCCTCCTCAGCCGTGTCGGCCCGTTCGGTGTCGTTGGCATTGCCCGAGCACCCTTGTCGTTTCGCGCGGTAGTTCCCGTCGCTCACTCCGGCCAGCGCGACACCCGCGCTCATGACCACCGCCGTGGCCACCAGCAGGCCAATCGCAATCCCCCGCTTCATCCCCACTCCCCCTCGAACTGACGTAGACGTCAGGTTCCGGATTCGCCGGGTTGGGTGGGAACTCCTCTATCCCGCGTCGAGGAGCAGTGTCGCGAGCTGGTCGTGGTGCCAGCCCGAGGTGCCCAGCAGGTGCTCAGACGCATACGCCCTGCGGATGTACAGGTGCAGGTCGTGCTCCCACGTGTAGCCGATGCCGCCGTGGATCTGGATGCCGTCCTTCGCGCACAACGTGGCCGCCCGGCCGGCTGCTGCCTTCGCCACGTGCGCAGCCCGGTGGCGGTCGGGATCATCGGCGTCGATCGCCATTGCCGCGTAGTACGTCGCGCTCACCGCGCGCTCGACGGCCAGCGACATGTTCGCCAACTTGTGCTGGATCGCTTGGAAGCTGCCGATGGGAACGTCGAACTGCACGCGCTGCTTCGCGTACTCGAGCGTCGTGTGCAGCAACCACCGCGCCGTCCCCAGGAGCTCGGCGGCCACGGCCACCCACGCGCGTTCGAGCCAGTCGTCGATTCGCTGCGGCAAGATCCCGAGGTTGGTGCTCGGGCGAACGTCGACTTCGAAGATGCGGCGCGACCAATCAACCGAACCGACTTGGCGCAGGTCGGTCACCACCGCGGTCGACACGCCATCGCTCCACACCGCGATCACCTGGTCGACGCGATCGGCTTCGAGGACGAACGTCTTGGTCGACTCGTCGTTCGCGATCCAATGACCATCGCGTCCCGCGAGCGCCACGGTTGCCGACCCGTCGAGCGACATGAACCGCGCCGCGAGCACCGTCGGCAGGAACGGACCGGGCGCGAGCACCGCGCCGCACTCCTCGAGGAACACGCACAGGTCGACGAGCGGACCGTTTGCCAGATCCACCCAGTCCTGCAGGTGCTCCCACAACGGGTCTGCGGCCGACGGATCCTCGATGTGGGCCCGCACCAGCGACATCGGGCAGTGCTTCGTGAGCAGCGCCCGTGCGGTGTCCCGCAACAGCACCTGCTCGTCGGTCATCGTGAAGTCCATCGCTAGCTCCGCGGGAGCCCGAGGATGCGCGTGGCGATGATGTTGCGCTGGATCTCGCTCGATCCCCCGGCGACGGTGTTGGCGAAGCTGACGAAGAACGAGTGCGCCCACCGGCCGTTCTCCGCGCCGTGCTCAGGGTCCGCGACCGCGCCGAACGGGCCTTGGATCTGCATGCCGAGCTCGTACAGCGACTTCCCCAGCTCGCTCGTCGCCAACTTCAAGTAGCTGTGCTCCGGCGCCGAGCTGCCTTGGGCGAACGAGGCGAAGCCCTTGTACCCGAGGGCGCGCAACGAAGCGACCTCCTCGTACGCCTCTGCGATCCGCCTGCGTATGCCGGCGTCGGCGGCGACACCACACCGCTGCGCCAGCGCACACAGATCGTCGACCGACTGTTGCGCCATCGCGACGGATTGCAGCCACAGCCCGCCGCGCTCGTGGGCGAGCGAGCCCATCGTGATGCGCCAACCGTCGTTGAGCCCACCCACGAGGTTGGCGGCCGGCACCTCGACGTCGGTGAAGAACACCTCGGCGAAGTCCTCCGCACCGGTGAGGTGTTTGAGTGGTCGCACGTCGATTCCGGGCGTATCCATGTCGATGATCAACACGCTGATGCCCTTGTGCTTGGGCGCGCTTGGATCGGTGCGGACGTAGCAGAAGCACTTCTCGGCGACCATCGAGTACGACGTCCACACCTTCTGCCCGTTCACGATGAACGGGCCGTCGCTGCCGTCCTGAACGGCACGCGTCGTGAGGGACGCGAGGTCGCTGCCCGCGTTCGGCTCGCTCATGCCGATGCACCAGACGAGATCGCCGCGGATCGAGGGTGCCGCCAGCTTGCGCTGCTCGTCGTCGCCGAACTCCAAGAGGCTGGGAGCGGCGATCGCATACCCAGGGAAGTGGAGGCTGCGCGGGATACGTCGTTTCGCGAGCTCCTCCATGTAGATCAACGTCTGGATGGGCGTCGCGTCGCGACCGCCGAGCTCCGGTGGGTATGCCGGGACCATCCAGCCGTGGTCGAACAACGTGGCTTGCCACTCGCGCGCCCACGCGGGGATCTCGAACCCACCGCCTTCGGTGAAGTCGCGACCGGCCTTCGCCTCGGTCGGCGCGTACTCGTCGATGAATGCGATCAGCTCAGCGCGGAATGCCTCGTCGTCCGCGCTCCACTCCAACTTCATGTGCGACCCGAGTCAGCCAGGCGATGGGAAGAAGAATGGCGGGATCGTGCCGTCGGACTTGCCGAACAGTGCAACGCGAACTTCGTCGACCGAGTCGATCGTCCACGGCTTCTCGCTCGTGGCCTCGGTGAGCGGCCGCCAGCCCTCGAGGAGCTGCACGACACCGCCCATGACCTTCACCACCTGGCCGTTGATCTCGCTGCACAGGTCGGACGCCAGCCACGCGGCAACGGCGGCGACGTTCTCCGGCCCGAACCGGTCGAACTCGCCTTCCTTGGCCTGCATGTAGTCACCGGCGACGGCTTCGGTGAGGCGCGTGCGAGCGACCGGAGCGATGCAGTTCACGCGGGCGCCGACGCGCTCGAGCTCACGCGCCATCACGATCGTCATGGACGCGATGCCCGCCTTGGCGGCGGCGTAGTTCACCTGGCCGGCGTTGCCGTACAGACCGGACTCGCTCGCCGTGTTGACGATCGCCGCTCCGACCGGCGCGCCGGTCTCCTTCGACTTCGACCGCCAGTAGTTGGCCGCGTGGCGGGAGGTGCAGAAGTGCCCCTTCATGTGGACGTCGACGACGATGTCCCACTCGTCCTCGTCCATGTTGAAACTCATCTTGTCGCGCAGGATGCCGGCGTTGTTCACGAGCACATCGAGCCCGCCGAAGGTGTCGACGGCCTGGTCGATGAGCGCCTTCGCGTCTGCGAAGTCCGCGACGCTGCCGTAGTTCGCGGCGGCGCGGCCTCCGTTGGCGACGATCTCGTCGACGACCTGCTGTGCGGGCGTGTTGTCCGTGCCCGAGCCCTCACTCGAGCCGCCGAGGTCGTTGACCACGACCGCCGCGCCTTCCCGCGCGAGCAGCAGTGCCTCCTCACGCCCGATGCCGCGCCCCGCGCCGGTGACGATCGCCACCTTGCCGTCGAACAGCCCCATCACTCCCCCATTTGTGAGATTCCTGACATGCGTGTCAGGTGGCCTACCGTACCCGGCATGCCTGACGAGACGCCCATCGAGGAGCAGGTGCGGGTCGAGGTGGACGGCGGCGTCGCCCGCATCACGATCAACCGCCCCGAGGCCGGCAACTCCCTCACCGCGCACATGCGCGACACGCTGGCCGACACCTTCGACGAGCTGTCCGCCACGCTCGGCGTGCGCGCCATCGTGCTCACCGGCGCCGGCGAACGACATTTCTGCACTGGCGCGGGACTCGGCGGCCCGCAGAACCCGGGGCCGGCCCGACCCGAAGGGGCACCCGACCGCGCGCTCGGCGACATCGCGCGGATGATCCGGCGCGGCTGGCAGCGAGTCATCGCGTCGATCCTCGACTGCGAGAAGCCGGTGATCGCGTCGGTGAACGGCACCGCGGCCGGTGGCGGCGCCAACCTCGTGCTCGCATCCGACCTGGTCGTGATGGCCGACACCGCCCGCCTGATCGAGGTGTTCGTGCGCCGCGGCATCATCCCCGACGCCGGGGGGTGCTACCTGCTGCCGCGCATCGTGGGCCCGCAGCGGGCCAAGGAGATCATGTTCTTCGGCGACGACCTCTCCGCCGTCGATGCAGAGAGGTTCGGCATCGCCAACCGCGTCGTTCCCGCCGCCGATCTCGCGAAGGTCACGGCCGAATGGGCCGAGCGTCTCGCCGCCGCGCCGACGAAGACGGTGGCGATGACGAAGTGGCTGCTCAACCGCTCGTTCGAGACGAGTCGCCACACCTCATTCGAGGAAGAGGGCTTTGCACAGGAGATGATCAACGCGACCGCAGACTCGGCCGAGGGCATGAAGGCCTTCATGGAACGCAGGTCACCCGACTTCCAGGGCTGGTAGTCACAGACGTAGGGCGGCGCAAACGATACGGTTTGTCCTGTTGTGCGAAGGGGCACCCTTTCTTGAATCCTTCGCCAATCGGGGAGCGGCAGTGTCCGTGGTGCAACCGTTACCAGCGCTCATTCACTCGCGACGTCGGCTGGCGTCTGAACTGCTGAGCGCAGCAGCACGACATTCGGCGGTGGTCGACGAGATCCACGACCTCGAGCAGTTGCGCGAAGCACGGCCGTGGACCGACGACGAGACGCAGCGCTACGCCGAGTTGCGCGAGCTGCGCGGGGAAGCGCGCCGGCGCCACGACCTGGCCGCCCGCGACCTCAAGCGGTTGATGGCGGGCGCCCGGATCTTTTGATCCCTATGCGCAGGTAGGCCTCGTCGGGGATGGCGCTCACGTCCTTGTAGACGTGATGCACGCACGGCTCCCCGGCCCGCTCGGGCGGATACTCGATCGACGTGGGTGCACTCTCCCACTCGACCGGTTGGATCTCGTTGTGGACCGAGCAGTGCGCGCAGTACACCGGCAGCGCGTCACGCTCGAACGTGCGAGGTCCACGCTCGCGCAACGTGAGATATGGCCCGCCGTCGACGTCGTAGCGGCCTTCGTCGATCAGGCGCCCGCCGCTGCCACAGCGGAACGACAACACGATCTTCTCGTCGTCCTCGCTGACCTCGCAGCCGCCGCCGTTGGCGACCATGGCGCGAGCGATCGCCTTGGCTCGCACCGATGCGGGCAAGGTGTCCCACGCGGGCGCGTCGTCAGGCTCGCGGCGGGCACGGATGAAGTCCTCGCTGCTCGCCCGCAGCGCCCGCTCGACCGCGTCTTCGCCGAGCTCGCGACCGACGAACGACAGCAACGAGGTGATCCATTCGATCGAGTAGATCTGCAAGCTGCGGATGCGCAGCGCGGCGTCGTCGATCGATGAGACGGCGTCGTCGAGGCGCCCGTCGGCGATCGCTTGCTTCGCTCGCTCCCACGGCGCGACCGTCATCGACTCGAGCTCGGCGTCGCTCAACGTGCCGGACATCGCACTACCTCCGAGTGAGTAACAGACACCCGCCGAGCGGCCCGCCGCCGGCCGCCGCGATTGCGACCTCCGGCTGACGGCCACCGGGTCGGACAACCTGACGGTCGCCACCTTCGCCCCACAACTGCACGCACGCCTCGTGGATGAACCCGTAGCCGTGCAGGCGGCCCGAGGAGAGCTGGCCGCCGTGCGTGTTGAGGGGGATCAACCCGTCCCGAGCGATGCGTTCGCCACCATCGATGAACGGACCGCCCTCGCCCTTGCCGCAGAATCCCAGTGCTTCGAGCCAGGCGAGCGTGATGAAGCTGAACCCGTCGTAGCACTGGGCCACGTCGACATCGCTCGGCTTGAGATCGGTGCGCGTCCACATCTGCGCGGCGGCGTCACGCAACGCCATCGTGGTGAGATCGTCCCACTGGTCCCACGACGGGCGGCCGTGGATGGCGGAACCGACGGCCTCGACCTGGATGGGCGTCTTGCGCATGCCCGACGTCGCATCGGCGCGCGACACGATCAGCGCCGTCGACCCGTCGGCGGGCACGTCGCAGTCGTACAGGCAGAACGGCCACGTGATCATGCGCACGTTCATGTAATCGTCGAGCGTCATCGGATCGCGGTAGACGCCCTTCGGGTTCACCTCGGCGTTGCGCCGGCCGTTCAGCGCGATCCACGCGAGCTGCTCGCGTGTCGTGCCGAACTCGTGGAAGTGACGCGACGCCATCATCGCGATCCAGTTCGCCGCGGAGGCCGCGCCGTACGGGATCGTCCACTGCATGAAGCCGCCGATGCGCGGCAGCTTGCCGCTGCCGGTGTTCACGTTGCTGCCGACACCGATACCGGCGCGACCGCCGGAGCCTTGCGCGGAGCCTTCCCAGACGGTGCGGAAGCACAACACGTGGTTGGCCAAGCCGGCCGCGACGGCAAGACAAGCGTTGATGACGGAACCGAGCTGGCCGGGCGACTCCATGCTTCCCGCGAACCAATTCAGGTTGAGGCGCAACGCGTCCTGGACATCGGTGACGCCCGCGCCGGAGAAACCGGGTGGGTTGTCCATCGCACCGGGGTAGGTCGCGATGCCGTCGATGTCGTCGCGCGTGAGACCGGCGTCGGCGATCGCATCGAGACACGCGTCGAGCGTGAGATCGAGGGGGTTCCGGAACAGTCGACGGCCGACGTCGGACTGGCCGATGCCGGTGATGACCGCGCCGCGCTCTCCGACGTTCATGAGACTGGCTCGAAGAACGGAAGCCACACGTCCTCGTAGTTGTCGAACACGACGCGCACGGGCATACCGACGTGCACCGCGTCGGGCTCGCATCCGACGATGCCGGTCGTCAGCCGCAACCCCACTTGTTCGGGAAACTCGACGATCGCGATCACGTAGGGCGGGTCGAGGCCCGGAATCCACGGCTGGTAGTTGATGGTGAAGCCGTGCACGGTCGCGTCGCCCGACACGGCCTCGGGCTCCAGATTCTTCGACAAGCAGCTCGGGCAGCGCGGCGACCACGGATGGATCCAGGTGCCGCAGTCCTGGCAGCGCAGGAACCGCAGCTCACCGTGCTCGCCACCGGTCCAGAAGTACTCGTTGGTGTCGTTGAGGCGGGGCAGCAGCCGAAAGGGTTTGTCGGTCACTCTTCCTCTTCGACGGCCGGGGCCGCGTCGAAGCCCTCACGGGCATGGGGAAGCGCTTCGACCGCGGCGAGGATCCCGAACGCGGGCGCGGTCAACATGATCGCACCGACGATGTCGGCCCACGTTGCGCCGACTTCACGGGCGAGCATGGCGTGGCGCACGATGCCTTCGGGGTTCCGGGCGATCACCGTGCACACCATGCGGATGAGCTCGTGCGTCTTGCGGTCAGGTGCTTCGAGCGAATCGATCTGGCCGAGCCACGCGCTCTGCGCATCGTGCAACGAGGGAAACACCTCGTGCACGGGTGCTTCCCATCGGAATGAGAACTCCGGACCGTCCGCCATTACTTCCCGGGGGCTGCGCCCCCGACCCCCATCGGCGTCCGGCTCGCTGGCGCTCGCCCGGCCGCCATGAACTCACTTCGTTCGTTCATCGATGCGAACCCTACGTCACGACGCCGGCCGGAAGACCGGGACGGTGACCTCGTCGGTCTCGACGCGGTAGTCGACGATCAACGGCATCCCGATCTTCAGGTCGCCGTGATCGCAGCCCTCGACGTTCGTCATCATGCGGGGACCTTCTTCGAGATCGACGACGGCCGCCACGTACGGCACGCGCTCGTTGAACGGCGGGAGATCGTTCCGATGCACGATCGAGTAGGTGTACAGCGTGGCCCGGCCGCTGGCTTCCTCCCACACCACGTCGTTGCTCCAGCAGTACGGACAGAACGGGCGGGGATAGAAGTGGGCCCGGCCGCAGGCGTTGCACCGCTTGACGAGCAGGCGGCGATCGCGAGCCGCGTCCCAGTACTCCTGCGTCTCGTGATCGGGATTCGGGAGGTCGAAGCGCGGCGCAGTCACGTCACGGATCCTTCGGAAGGCCGAGTAGGCGCTCGCCGATGACGTTGCGCTGTACCTCACTCGTGCCACCGGCGATCGTGAGGCAGCGGTTCGAGAGGAAGCCACTGAGCCATGACGCCGCGTCGCCGTCGATCGCGCTCGACGCGGTCCCGAGGAGCGTGAGCCCGACCTCGGACACGCGCTGATCGTGTTCGACCCCGAGCAGCTTCCGGACGCTCGACTCCGGACCGGGCTGGGATCCCGAGAGCGCCCGGGCCGTCATGCGGGTGCCCAGCACGCTCAGGCTCTGTGCCTCGGCGAGCAGGGCGCCGACCTGGTCCACGGCGATGTCGTCGTCGATGTCGACGAGCCCGACCAGCATCTCGATGCCGAGTCCGAACGACGCGCCCGATCCCATCGAGACCCGCTCGTTTTCGAGCGTGGTGCGAGCCGCGCGCCACCCGTCATTGACGTTGCCGATCACACAATCGTCTGGCACGAAGACGTCCGTCAGGAACACCTCGTTGAACATCGCCTCGCCAGTCAGCTCACGAAGCGGACGGATCTCGAGCCCTGCGCTCGTCATGTCGACGAAGAAGCAGGTGATGCCCGCGTGCTTCGGCAAGGTCGGTTCGGTGCGGGCGAGGCAGATGCCCCAGTCCGCTTGGACGGCCATCGACGTCCAGACCTTCTGGCCGGTGAGCAGCCAGCCGCCCTCGACGCGACTCGCCTTCGTCGACAACGACGCGAGGTCGCTTCCGGCGCCGGGCTCGCTGAACATCTGACACCAGTCCATGTCGCCGCGCAGCGTCGGCCCCATCCACCGTTCCTGCTGCTCGGGAGTGCCGTGAGCGATGAGCGTCGGGAGCGCCCACGCACCGACGGCAAGGTGTGGACGGCGCACGCGCGCGACGCGGAACTCGTGGTCGATGACGAGTTGCTCGAGGGCCGAGGCATCGCGACCCCACGGCGACGGCCAATGCGGTGACACGTAGCCGCCGTCGGCGATGAGACGGCGCCAGTCGTCCTTGTCGTGCGTCTTGAGGTCGTCGAGGAACGTCCGCACCTCGGCCGCGATCGGTTCAGCCTCGGGCGGAAGGTCGACCGCAAGCGATCGCCGCACACCGGCCTTCACGAGTTCCATCACGCGTCGCCTCGAGGCGCGGGGTGACCCGCCGAGCAGCGCTCGCAGTGCAGTCGCTCTCTTGAGGTAGAGGTGGGCGTCGTGCTCCCACGTGAAGCCGATGCCGCCGAGGACCTGCACGCAGTCCTTCGCACACTTGAAGAACGCGTCGGGCACGAGCGCGCCCGCGACGGCACAGGTGAGCACGTGCTCGGACTCGGTTTCGGCCGGTCGTGCCGCATCCCACGCGACGGCGCGTGCCTGCTCGAGGGCCAGGAGCATGTCCGCGCAGCGGTGCTTCACACCCTGGAACTGTCCGATGGGACGTCCGAACTGCTCGCGCACCTGCGCGTACTGCGCCGCTGTGTCGACGCACCATGCCGCACCGCCAGTGCTCTCGGCGGCGATGAGCACGATGGCGAGGTCGTCGACGATGCCGCCATGAGGGTCGGGCAAGAACGCAACGGGGGGCGCGTCGCCGCTCACGTCGGCCACTCGCCTGGTGCTGTCGAGGTTGACCCGCGGCGTGATCGTCACGGCGCTGGCTTCGACCACGTTCCAGCCGCCGTCGGTCGGGACGAGGATCAGGTCGGCGAGCCCGGCACCGAGCACCGGTGCGCTGAACGCGACGGCGGCTCGCACGGAGCCGTCGGCGAGCCCCGGGAGCAGCTTGGCGCGCGTCTCGTCGTCAGCGAGGCGGTCGATCGCCGCCGAGGCGAGCACCGTCGGCAAGAACGGGCCCGGCGCGCAGACCCGCCCGAGTTCCTCGAGCACCACCGCGAGTTCGGCGAGCCCGTAGCCGGAACCACCGACATCCTCCGGGAGGTGCAGCCCGAGCCAACCGAGCGCGGCGATGTCGTCCCAGAACGGCGGCAGCGTCTCGGGCGCGCCGTCGAGCAGCGCTCGAGGTACGTCCGGCGGGCAGTGGTTCGTCACCCACCGGCGGGCGGTCTCGTGCAGCGCGACGTGGTCGTCGCTGATCCCGAGCGTCATTCGCCCGTCACTCCTCGAAGGAGAGGGCCAGCGTCGGGCAGCCGTCGACCGCGAGACGGACCTTGTCGTCGGGGTCGCCCGACGGGTTGATGACGATCGCCTTCATGTCGTCGTCGAGATCGAAGGTGTTCGGCGCATGGAACGCGCAGTTGCCCGAACCCATGCAGCGCTCGCGATCGACCTTGATGGAGAGTGCCAATTCCGTCCCCCTTGGGACGGAGACCCTACCTGACGGCGATGTCAGGTTCGGAGCCGGGGTCAGCCAGCAGTGAGGTGGTTGTGCACCTCGTGGAACGTCAGCGCCGGCGGCGACGGCACGCCAACCGCCTGCGAGATCGGTCCGATCTCGTCCTGCGCGAACTTCTCGAACTGCTCCCGCGATTCCCAGACGTCGACCACGCGGATCCCGTCATCGGTCTTCGTGACCCAGTGGAACAACCCACCCGGGGCCCCGACGCCGTCCGGACGAAAGCCCATCTTCTCGATCACCTGGTCGTACTGGTCCAGCGTCGCGCCGTTGAAGTCCATCTGCACTGCTACAGCCATTGGTTCGTCTCCTTGAGTGTCGCTCGGCTCACGTTCGTCGCCGACGTTCAGCCCCACATTCGCCGCGCGGCGCCGTCTGGATCACCTGCCGTCGTTTCGGCGTCGGAAGTGGTCGTAGAGCGACCAAATTTCACGCCGAAAGGCGGGAGGAGCGAGCGTCAGTCCTTGACGTAGTTGACGTCGGTGAGCTCGGTCGTCTCGATGCCGAGGACGTTGAGCGTGCGTCCGAGGGCGATGAAGGTGGCAATGCAGATCGTGAGGTCGAGGATCTCGGCGTCGGTGAAGTGCTCGTGCAGCCGTTCGAAGAAGGCGTCGTCGATCGCGGTGTGCGCGACGGCGAATCGCTCGGCGTAGTCGATCGCCATCTTCTCTTGCGGCGAGTAGCGGCTGTCGCCGTGGAAGTTGGACACGTGGGCGTAGAAGTCCTCGGTCATCCCCTGTTCCATGACCGAGTCGGCGCGGAAGTTGAGGCAGACCTTGCACTCGTTCAACTGCGCGATGCGCATGCGCGCGGCCTCGCGCACCCGCGTGGGGATGATGCTCTTGTTGTAGGCGGCGTCGCTCAGCTTGGCGACGGCTGCTCCCATCTCGGGACGCAGCATCCACACCTGGACGGCGTCGCCCCCATCACCCTCAGGAATGTTGATTCGCGGCATCGGAAAACCCTACGCCGCCGAGGGTTCAGCCTCCCCGTTTCACCTGGAAGCGGCGCCGCTTGGCCTGCTCCCCCGGCGGTTCTTCGAACACGAGACCCTTGCCGCCGAGCGATGCCGCCTCGATGGCCGGCGCGACGGTCGCGGACATCGGACTCGGCAAGTCGCGCGTCTTGAACCATCCGACCTCGCTGATGTCGCCATGGCCCGTGACCCGGGCGGCACCCTTGATGAACCGGCATCGGTAGGCGACGACGATGATCGACTGCGGGTCACCTGCCCGATAGCGCACGCCGACGACGTGATCGATC
>JBEEFW010000086.1:0-27004 GCA_041166385.1 Acidimicrobiaceae bacterium
GTCTACAGATCTGTAGACGCCTGAGTGGGATTTCGCAGTGGTGTCAGACGATGACGGAGCGGATGACTTCGCCGGCTTCCATGGCCCGGAAGGCGTCGTTGATCTCGTCGAGCTTGATGCGGCGCGACACCATCGAGCCGATGTCGAGCCGGCCGGTCTCCACCAGGTTCACCAACTTCGGGAAGTCGCGGCGGACCTGCGCGGACCCGTAGAGGCAGCCGAGCGTCTTCTTCTCGTCGTAGAACAACTGCATTGCGGAGAAGGTGACCACGTCGTCGAACCGAGGCATGCCGACGATCACGACGGTGCCGCCGCGGCGGGCGGTGTTGTACGCCTGGACGATCGTCTCGGGCAGGCCGATGACCTCGAACGCGTAGTCCGCGCCGCGACCGCCGGTCAGTTGCTGCACCTGGGCCGTCGGATCGCCCTGCGCGGGATCGATGAGGTCGGTCGCACCCTGTTGCTCGGCGGTCTTGCGCTTCATCTCCACGGGGTCGATGGCGAAGATGCGCGACGCACCGGCGATGCGAGCTCCCTGGATGACCGACTGGCCGACGCCACCACAACCGATGACGGCCACGGTCGAGCCAGGCTTCACCTGCGCGGTGAACAACGCGGCGCCGACGCCAGTGGTCACGCCACAGCCGATGAGCGCGAGCTGCTCGGCGGGCAGGTCGGTGTCGACCTTCACGAGCGACGCTTCGTCGGTCGTCATGTAGTCGGAGAACGTGCCGAGGCCGGTCATGCCGAAGGCCATCGATCCGTCGGCCCGCTTGCCGCGCGGCGAGATCATCATCTCGTTCGACTTCTCACACAGGTTCGACTCGTCCACCAGACAGTGGAAGCAAATGCCGCAGGCGGGGATGAACGACGCGATCACCTGATCGCCGACCTTCACGCGGCTGACTTCCTTGCCGACCTCGAGCACCGTGCCCGCACCTTCGTGGCCGAGGATGATCGGCACCGGCATCGGAACGCCGCCGTTCTGCACCGTGAGGTCGGAGTGACAGACGCCGCTCGCATCCACCTGCACGCGAACGTCACGAGGACCGAGGGGCGGATCTTCCAACTCTTCGATGACGAGTGGCGTGTTGTACTCGGTCAGGACTGCTGCCCGCATGGAGGTCCCCCTGGCTTGCGGATTGGACTGGTTCGTCGCAAATCCTTGCACTCCTCGCGATCCGGGGAAGAATCGGCCGATGGAGACCGTCATCCTCGAAGGCCGCGACGGCATCAAGCTGGCCGCCGACGTCGAGGGTGATGCCTCGTCACCACCAGTGCTGCTGTTCCACGGAGGCGGACAGACCCGCCACGCGTGGGGCACGACGCTGAAGGTGCTCGGCGAGAGCGGCTGGCGGGCCTACAGCGTCGACCTGCGGGGGCACGGCGAGAGCGAGTGGGACCCCGACGGCGACTACACGATGGACGCGTTCGCCGCCGACATCCGCGCCATCGCCGGGGCGATGCCGCGGCCTCCGGCGCTGGTCGGCGCGTCGCTCGGTGGCATCGCGTCGATGGCCGCGATCGGCGAGTCCGACGGGCCGCCCATCGCCAGCGCGCTGGTCCTCGTCGACGTCGCGCCCACCATCGAGATGGAGGGCGCGTTGCGCATCGGTGCGTTCATGGCGGAGCACATGGAAGACGGGTTCGCTTCCTTGGAGGAGGTGGCCGATGCGATCGCGTCCTACAACCCTCACCGGCCCCGCCCGAGCGACCTGAGCGGGCTCCGCAAGAACCTGCGGCAGCGACCGGATGGGCGCTGGGCGTGGCACTGGGATCCGAAGTTCATCAGCGGGAAGTTCGGCTCGCAGGACGAGACGCGCTCGTCCCTCGTCGATCCCGAGCGTCTACGCGTCGCCGCGAAGAAGCTCACGATCCCGGTCCTGCTCGTGCGCGGCCGCATGAGCGACCTGCTGAGCGAGGAGGGCGCGCAGGAGCTGCTCGAGCTCGTACCGCACGCTCGCTTGGCCGACGTGGCCGGCGCCGGCCACATGGTCGCCGGCGATCGCAACGATCTGTTCAACGACGCCGTGGTGTCGTTCCTCGAGGAGGTGCGCAACAGCTGATGGTCGAACGAGTCGCGTACGACGAGTTCTCGATGTTCCACGAGAACGCAGCAGAGTTCGGGATTCCCTACAACGGCCCACCGGCCGTTCGGAGGGAATCGGTCGAGGTCGAGCCCGGCCGCCGGCTCAGCGCACTCGTGTGGGGCACTGGCGACCCGGAGCTCGTGTTCCTGCACGGCGGTGCGCAGAACGCACACACGTGGGACACCGTCGCGCTCGCGCTGAATCGGCCCCTCGTGTGCGTCGACCTTCCCGGACACGGACACTCCGACGGCGGTCGAGTGGGCTCGCTCGACCTGCAGTCGAACGCAGACGACATCGCCGCGGCGGTGCGCGCGCTCGCCCCGAACGCCCGAGCCGTCATCGGCATGTCGCTCGGCGGGATGACGACTCTCGCACTTGCGAAGGTGGCACCCGAACTGGTGCGCAAGATGGTGCTCGTCGACGTGACTCCCGGCGTCGACGACGAGAAGAGCTCGCTGATCCGCGCGTTCATCGACGGCCCCGAGAGCTTTCCCGACTTCCCCGAGATCCTGGCCAGGACGATCGAGTTCAACCCGACCCGTACCGAGTCGTCATTGCGGCGCGGGATCCTGCACAACGCGTTGCAGCAAGACGACGGCAGCTGGGTGTGGCGGTACGCCCGCTTCCGCGCGGACGATCAGTCCACCGACCGCGGCGGTTTCCTCGATCGCATCGGCGATCTGTGGGAGGTCGTGTCCGGCCTGCAGATGCCGCTGATGCTGGTGCGCGGAATGCTCCCCCAATCGGTCGTCGACGACAAGGACGAGGCCGAGTTGGTGCGCCGGCAACCGAACGCGCGCATCGAGCACGTCGAGGGCGCAGGTCACAGCGTGCAAGGCGACAAGCCGGTCGAGCTCGCCGCCCTCATCGCCGACTTCGCCCTGTGACCTCTACGAACTCGGGGTCATTGCGCCCGCTATAGCCGTCCTAATGACCCCGAGTTGGAGGGGTCAGCGCCACTTCCAGTTGGGGTCGCGCTTTTCGAGGAACGCGGCGTTCGCCTCCTTGGCGTCTTCGAAGCGCAACAGTCGAGCGGTGTAGTCCTGCTCGGTGCGATAGCCCTCCTTGAGCGATAGGCCCTCGACGCGGTTCATCGACTCCTTCGCGAGGCGCAACGCGATCGGGCTCTTGGCGGCGAGCGTGCGGGCCAGCTCCATCGCGGTGTCCATGAGGTCGTCGCGCGCGACCACGGCGCGCAACGAACCGAGGCGGTACAGCTCCGCCGCACTGATCGTCTCACCGGTGAAGAAGAGCTCGCGCGCCTTGTGCCGGCCGACGAGCGTGGAGAGATGCGAACTGGCGCCGAGCAGCCCGACATTGATCTCGGTGGTGCCGAACGTGGCGTTCTCGGAAGCGATGAGGATGTCGCAGCAGGCCGCATACGCAAGTCCCGCACCGAGCGCCGGGCCGTTGATCGCTCCGATCACCGGAACGGCACAGTCGGTGATCGACCAGAACGCATCGCGCGCGTACCGCGCTGGATCGGTGATCGCGGTGGCCGGAGGGTTCTCAGGACGCTGGTTCACCGTGCGCAGGTCGGCGCCGGCCATGAAGGCGCGGTCTCCGACTGCCGTGAAGACGGCGACGCGGACGTCTTGGCTGTCGTTCAGCGAGTCGAACGCCCGCTGGATGGCGACGTGCGCGTCGCGATCGACCGCGTTCACCGGTGGACGATCGATCGTGATCGTCGCGACGTGATCGTGAATCGCGAGCGAGATGCCCGCCTCGCCGTCGGCCATCAGACCTTCCTCGTCATGCCGCCGTCGACACGAATCAACGCACCCGTGGTGTAGCTGGACGCGTCGCTGGCCAGATACAGCGCGGTGCCGACGATCTCGTCGGGATCGCCGAGGCGCTTCAGCGGCACCATCTTGCCGCTCTTCATCTCATCGGTCCACGGCGCGGTGATGTCGGTCGCGAACGCGCCCGGCAGGATTCCGTTGACGCGCACCTTCGGCGCGAGTGCTTCGGCGAGGCCGACGGTGAACGCGTTGAGTCCCGCCTTCGCAGCGGCATACGGCAGCTCGGCCACGCTGGCGAGCAGCGACCCGATCGTGCTCACGTTGATGATCGACCCGGACCCGGCGGCGTACATGCGCGATCCGACGAGCGATCCGAGCCGGAACGGTCCCTTCAGGTTCACGCCGACGGTCTTGTCGAACAACTCCTCTGACACGGATGCGAGGTCCTTGTAGAGCGGCGACATGCCCGCGTTGTTGACGAACACGTCGATGCGACCGAATCGGTCGTAGACGGTGTCGACGAGCTGGTCGCACTCGGCCCAGTGCCCGACGTGGCAGGCGACCGGCACGGCGGTGCGGCCGGTGGACGCTTCGACCTCCTTGGCGAGCGCCTCGCAGTTGTCGAGCTTGCGGCTCGCAATCACGACATCCGCGCCGGCCTCGGCGAAGTCGATCACCATCGCCCGTCCCAGGCCTCGGCTCCCGCCGGTCACGACCGCGACCTTGTCGGTCAGGTCGAACCGCTCAGCAATCCCCACGCTTCCCCCTTGTTGTCTACGAGAACTGGCCGGGCCGTCGACCGTCGCCGGGTGATCCGGCGAACGCCTGCGCAATGGACAACCACTCCTGCGCCAGCGGCCCGTCCGTCTTGATCGACGTGTCGGCGACGTGGCGGCGCTGGGTGACGACGAGACAGAAGTCCAGCGCCGGGCCGGTCACGCGGTCGGTCGCGTCGTCGCTCCCCCACGTCCACGTCGAACCGTCAGGTGCATCGAGCTCGACCCGCACGTCGCCGTCCGGGACCGGCTTGTCGTGCAATGCGTACGAGAAGCCACGCGTACGCACACCGATGTGGGCGATGTGCTTGAGCCGGTCGGTGGGTTCGCGCCGCGCGCCGAGCGCGTCGGCGACGTCCTGGCCGTGGGCCCACGTCTCCATGAGTCGAGCAGTCGCAAACGACGGAAGCGACATCGGTGGCCCATACCACGGCACCCGCATGCTCGGGTCGGCGGCGCGCAGCACATCGAGGATGTTCGTTCGCGACTCCCGCCACCACGCCAGCAGGTCGGGGGCCGACATCGCTCGGGCTTCTGCGCTGATGCGCGCTTCGAAGCCTTCGAAGTCGCCGATCATCTCGGTCATCGTGACCGTGAACCCGTCGGGATCCTCGATGGCGAGCACGCCGTTGCGATCGAACCAGCCGAGGTGATGGATCTGGTCGCGGATCGCCCAGCCCGCGGCTGGCGTCGGCAGGTCCCACTGCGCGGGGTCGAGCGGCCCGACGAGCGCGTCGAGGTCGGCGTGCTCAGCGGCAAGGTCGTCGCAGAGACCCGGCAGGTCTAGGGCTGGCATGGCCCGGCCACACTAAAACCTCCGCGATGGGCGCAGCCTTGATCCGTTTGTCTCGGCACGATGACATCACGGTGGTGACCCTCGACCGGCCGCCGGCGAACGCCCTCGATCCGTCGCTGCTGACGGCCGGTGCGGAGACCGTGGACCAGCTGCTGGCCGACCCTCCGGGGGCTGTCGTGTTGACGGGCAGCGGCGTGTTCTTCTCGGGCGGCGCGGACCTTCGGCTGGTACCAGAGCTGTCGCCAGAGGACCAAGCCGCGCTCACGCGCACGTTCAATCGAATGTTCTCCGGGTGGTACCAGCTCCCCCGCCCGGTGGTCGCGGCAGTGAACGGGCACGCGGTGGCCGGTGGGCTCGTCCTCGCGCTCTGTGCGGACTACCGCGTGGTCGGGCGGTCGGGTCGCTTCGGGCTCACGGAGGTGAAGGTCGGAATCCCTTTCCCTTCGGCCGCGATGGCCATCGTGCAAGGCGAACTCGTGGCGCCGGTCGTGCGTCGCCTGGTGTTGCGGGGGGAGCTGTTCGACAGCAGCACCGCGATGGAACTCGATCTCTTCGACGAACAGGTGGAGGACGACCAGGTCCTCGATCGGGCCATCGAGGTGGCACGCGAGTTGGCATCGCTCCCCCGCTCGACCTACGAGATCGTGAAGAAGCGGCTGCGCATCGATGCACTCGATCGTGGTCGCGGCCAGTTGGGTGGCGCAGACGCTGCTGGCGATGCGACCGCCGAGGCGCGCCAGGTGGCGGCAAAGGTGCTTGACCGTCAGCCGGAATAAAGACAGTATGAGCTTGCTTTACTGTCATTTACCGAGCTGAGAGGGGTGGCACCCATGAACGTGGCCATCATCACCGGAGCATCCCGAGGCCTTGGATTGGCCCTCGCCCGAGAGCTCGCCGTCCGCCAGTGGGCCCTGGTGCTCGATGCCAGAGGCGCTGAGGCCCTTGCGGACGTCGAGCAGGAGCTGGCCCGCCTCACCACCGTCGTGGGCGTCGCCGGAGACATCACCGACCCCGACCACCGCCATGAGCTGATCCGCCAGGCCGAGAAGCTCGGCGGCGTCGATGCGCTCGTCAACAACGCGAGCCATCTCGGTCCGAGCCCGCAGCCCCGCCTGGCCGACTACTCGCTGGCGGAACTGCGCCGGGTCTTCGAAGTGAACACCATCGCTCCCCTCGCGCTGATCCAGGAAGCCCTACCGATCCTGCGGGCCGGCGCACGCATCCTCGACATCACGTCTGACGCCGCGGTCGAGGCCTACGAGGGTTGGGGCGGCTACGGCTCGTCCAAAGCGGCGCTCGAGCACATCACCGCGGTGCTCGCAGCCGAGCATCCCGAGTTGCACGTGTACCGCGTCGACCCGGGCGACATGCGCACGCAGATGCACCAAGAGGCGTTCCCCGGGGAGGACATCTCCGATCGCCCCCTTCCCGGGGTCGCGGTTCCCGGGCTGATAGAGCTGCTCGAAGGCGAACTGCCGAGCGGCCGCTATCAGGCCCAGGCGCTGGTGACGGCGGTGGCGTCGTGAACACCATCTTGGATCTCCCGCAACCGACGACACGCCGGCTGCAGTTCGATCTTCCTCCGGACCTCGAAGCGTCGGTACCACCCGAGGCGCGTGGCATCACGCGAGACGCCGTTCGGCTGATGGTGGCGTACAAGCACGACAACCAGGTCGTGCACGCGAACTTCAACGAGCTCCCGCGCTTTCTCGATGCCGGTGATCTGGTGGTCGTCAACACGTCGGGGACGCTGGCCGCCGCACTCGACGCGGTTGCCCCTGACGGCCACACGTTGGGTGTGCATCTCTCCACCCGGCTCCCGGCGGACCTGTGGGTCGTCGAGTTGCGAGAGGGTGATGGCCCGTTCCGCGACGGGCGTGCCGGATGGCGGTTGCAACTGCCGGCCAGCGGGGAGGTCGAGTTGCTCACGCCGTACGGCGCGTCGAACGGCCGGCTGTGGGTGGCGTCGCTCCACCTCCTCGATCCTCTGCTCACGTACCTCGCGGTGCACGGCCGCCCGATTCGCTACGGCTACGTGCACGGCAGCTGGCCGATAGCGACGTACCAGAACGTGTACGCGAACGAACCCGGCAGCGCGGAGATGCCCAGCGCCGGGCGGCCGTTCACGCCCGAGGTGATCACGCGCCTGGTGGCGAAAGGCGTCGGCGTTGCGCCGCTCGTCTTGCACACGGGCGTGTCCTCGCTCGAGTCGCACGAAGCGCCGTACGCCGAGTACTTCCGGGTGCCCGCGCACACGGCGCACCTCGTGAACGACACGCACCGCTTCGGTGGCCGCGTGATCGCCATCGGGACGACCGTGGTGCGCTCGTTGGAGACCGTGGCCGACGACCGTGGGCACGTGCATCCGGGTGAGGGCTGGACGGAGACCGTGATCACGCCCGAGCGCGGCGTGCGCGCCGTCGACGGCCTTCTCACGGGCTGGCACGAACCCGAGGCGTCGCACCTCGACATGCTCGAAGCCGTCGCCGGACGCGAGTTGATCGAGCGGTCGTACGACGCGGCGCTCGCCGAGGGCTACCTCTGGCACGAGTTCGGGGACGTGCACCTCATCCTGCCGTGACAATCTGACGCCGTGCTGCACGGCGTCCGGGTCCTCGATCGCACGACCGAGATCGCCGGCCCCTACTGCACGAAGCTGTTGGCCGACGCCGGTGCCGAGGTCGTGAAGGTCGAACCGCCGGACGGCGATCCTCTGCGTCGCTGGCGGTCGGGCGCATTGTTCACGTTTCTCAACATGTCGAAGCGTTCACTCGACGACGCCACAGTGGGCGAGGCCGACGCCGACGTGCTCGTCGTCGATGCGCCGGTCGATCTCGACGCGTTGTGGTCGGCGAACCCCGCGCTCGTCGTCGTGACGATCACGCCCTACGGATGCGACGGCCCCTGGGTCGGTCGTCCCTCGACTGAGTTCACGCTACAAGCGTGGGCCGGAGCGACCGGGTCCCGCGGGTATCCCGACGGCCCTCCAACCGCGGTCGGCGGACGCCTGGGTGAGTGGGTGGCCGGCACCTATGCGGCGGTGGGCGCGCTCGCCGCACTTCGCGCCGCACGACGATCCGGGCGCGGTGCGCACGTCGACGTTGCGCTGCTCGACTCCATCGCCGTGACGATGGCGATGATGCCGTCGATCTTCGCGTCGATGTCCGGTTGGCATCCGCTGGTGTGGTCCACGCGGTCGATCGAGGTGCCGTCGATCGAACCCACGGCAGACGGCTACGCGTGCTTCACCACCAACAGCGCGCAGCAGTTCAGCGACTTCTGCTTGATGATCGGACATGCCGAGTTGCTCGAAGAGCAGCCCGACATCGCTCGCCCAGGCGTGCGCTTCGGCCGCCGCGACGAGTTCAACGCTCTGGTGCACGCGTACACGGCCAATCGCACCACCGAGCAGGTGCTCGAGGACGCCGCCGTGTTCCGCATCCCGAGCGGTCCGACGCTCAACGGCGCGACCGTGAGCTCGTTCCCCCAGTTCGTCGAGCGAGGCGTGTTCGAACAGCACGACGGCTTCATCGCCCCGCGCATCCCGTACCGGATCTCGCCGCCCCAGTCGCCTCCTGCTGACGTTGCCCGGGCAAACGACGTCACGGTGCGACAGGGTTTGCCCGGGCAAACCGAGTCGAGCGCGGGTCGGGGAAAGCCACTCGGCGACCTGCGGGTTGTGGACTGCACGGCGTGGTGGGCGGGACCGGCCGCGGGTCATGCGCTCGCGTGTCTCGGCGCAGACGTGATCAAGGTGGAGTCGATCACCCGACCCGATCTCGTTCGCTATGCCGGCGTGAAGCCGCCCACACACGATCAGTGGTGGGAATGGGGCCCGATGTTCCACGGAGCCAACGGCGGCAAGCGGGGCATCACGCTCGACCTCACACGCCCTGAGGGAGTCGCCGTGTTCGAGCGTCTCGTGGCCACCGCCGACCTCGTGATCGAGAACTACACCCCGCGCGTGATGGAGCAGTTCGGTCTCGGGTGGGAGCGGCTGCACGAGGTGAATCCGCAGCTCGTGATGGTGCGAATGCCGGCGTTCGGGCTCGACGGACCGTGGCGCGACCATACCGGCTTCGCGCAGACGATGGAGAGCGTCACCGGCATGGCGTGGGTCACCGGCTTTCCCGATGGCGCGCCCGTGTTGGTGCGGGGCGCGTGCGACCCTCTCGCCGGCATGCACGCGGTGATCGCCACGATGATCGCTCTCGAGGAACGCGACCATCGCGGCGAAGGTGTCATGGTCGAGGCGACGATGGTGGAGGCCGCGCTCAACGCCGCGGCCGAGCAGGTGATCGAGTGGTCGGCCACCGGCACCGTCATCACTCGTGAAGGCAATCGCGGCCGCGGTGCATCACCCCAAGGCGTGTACCGATGCGCGGGCGAGGATCGCTGGGTCGCCATCGCCGTCGTCACCGACGCACAGTGGAATGCGGTGCGGACGATCGCGGGGCTCACCGTCGACCGGTCGGCGCACGACGACCTCGACGACGCGCTTTCAACCTGGTGCCATGACCGTGACGCTGACGACGTCGCCGAGCAACTGATCGCCGCCGGCGTTCCCGCGGGCGTCGTCATCGCGCCGCGCGACGTCGTGCACAACCCGCAGCTGCGTCATCGCGGGTTGTTCGAGATGGAGCACCACCCGATCACCGGCGACAACGAGTTGCTGTCGCTGCCATTCCTGCTCGACGGGAAACCGACGTGGGCAGGACGGCCCTCGCCCTCCCTCGGCGAGCACAACGTCGAGGTGCTGACCGAGCTCGGTCTGTCGGCTGACGAGATCGCCGAGCTCGAAGCCGACGGCATCATCGGCACGCGGCCAACTGGGCTCTAGTACGAGGAGGCACGATGCCAACGCTTCGAGACATTGCGTATGGGGCCGACGGGAGATCGATGATCGGCAGCCTCGGCATCCCCGACCAACCCGGCCCGAGGCCAGCCGTGCTCATCGCCCATGAAGCGAACGGACTGCTCGAACTGTTCGACGAGGTCTTCGCTCAATAGCACTCGGGAGGCCCGCGGCCCCGGCCACGCCCTCGATCTCAGCGCGACGACCTCCCGATGGGAAACTAGGGATAGTGCGGAGGAGCCACTACGGCGTCGTGGTCGGAGCGGTCGTTTTGCTCGCAATTCCGTACGCGGTGGGTGGCGCGAGCTTTCATGCCGATGATTTCAACTTCTTGCGGAACTCCCACTTTGACGGTGCCCTCGGCGCAGCGGGCTCGCGTCAAGTCGGTCGACCTGGCGCTTCGTTGATCTACGACCTGACGTTTGGGCTGATCGGCGAACACCCCAACGCGATGTACGTCGTTCAGGTCGCGCTTTGGGCGGCGGCCGCTGCAGCGCTCCTCGTAGCTCTTCGACAGTTCACGACACCGTCGCGCGCACTCGCCGTTGTCCTGGTGTGGCTGATCGTCCCGACCCACACGGCGCTCGAACACTGGGCGTCGACCAGCCAGGCTCTCGTGGCGCTCGTCTTGGCGCTCCTCGGCATACGAGCGCTCACAACCGCCGCCGACCGCAACACGTCAGGTTGGCTCGGTATCGCGGCTCTGGGCGCCGCCATCGCGACGTATGAGGCCACCGTCGGGCTGGCGGTCCTGGCCGTGGTCGCGGTGCCCTGGCTTCGCACAGGCGGCGTCAACCGACCACTCCTGCTACGCGGCGCGATTGGTCTCGGCATTCCGATCGTGTGGGCGGTAGCGCACCCCGTCTACGTCGACACCACTGGTCACCTCGACCTCGAATTGGCACTGCCCGGAAACCTCTCCCTCGGCCTCGAGCCCTTTGGCACGGCCGGAAGGCTCATGTTCGCGATCGCCCTGGCGGGAATGCTGGTCGCGCTGCTGCGTCTGGTCCGCAGCACAGACCGAGCGTCACTTCACTACGAGGTGCTGGTTGTTGCCGGGGTCGCCATCTTGCTCATGGGGCTCGCTCCATTGGTGTCGATCAGGAGCAACTTCTACGGCATGGACGATCGACTAACGGTGGTCAGCGGAATCGGCGCCGCCATGATCTGGGTGGGCATCACCGGCATGTGCGTCGAGCGGGTCTCCAGACAATGGGCGATCGCGGTGCCAGCGCTCGGTCTGCTCGCGATCGCCGTGCCGCTGCGGGTGACCAGCAACCGCGAGTGGGTCGACTCCGGGCGACTGGCGCACGCCGAGACAGAACGCCTCGTGCAGCTCCTACAACAGTCTCCTCACGTCGAGGTCGTCGGGCCGCTCGCCGGTGTGGGCTATGTGACGGGGTTACATGACGGCTGGAATGCCACCGCCGCCGCGCAACTACGAATGAACCGACAAGATGTCGTCATTGATGTCTTGATCAACAACGAGCTAACCGGCCCGTAGGCAGTGAGGTCCGCTCCGCGGCAGTTCGACTACCGACTCAACCTCGTCGCGGCGGCGCTTGCGGCGTTCGCAGTGGCGTGCGGCCTGATCGTTCGTGCCACGGGCGGAGCGTTCGGTTACACGTTGGACGATCCGTATATCCACCTTCGGCTAAGTGAGATGGTCTCGCACGGGACCTACGGCATCAACCTGGGCGAGTCGGCGTCTCCGAGTTCCTCGATCATCTGGCCCCTCGGTCTCGTGCCGTTCGCTCGGACGGGATTGCACGAGTACGTGCCGCTACTGATCAACATCGGTGCGACGACCGCCTCTCTGCTGGTGTTGTTCGAGATTCTGTCGTGCACTTGGACCGCTTTCGATCGGTCCGGAGCGGCGCGTTTCGTCCTTACGCTGGTCGTCGCGTTGTCGTTGAACTGGTTCGGGTTGGCGTTCACCGGGATGGAGCACTCGGTTCACGTCCTGCTCACTCTCGTAGCCTTGCTCGGACTCGTGCGCGTTGCCTATGGAGGACAACCGCGCTGGTGGCTCTGGCCGACTCTGGCTCTCGGGCCGCTCGTCCGTTACGAAGGGCTCGCGGTCAGCGCTGTTGTCTTGGTGGCGCTGGCAACTCGGGGCCACGTCCGCCGAGCGTTGCAGACAGGCATCGTCATTCTGGTCGCCGTGATGGGCTTTTCCCTGTTCTTACGCAGTCAGGGCCTGCCCGCCCTGCCGAGTTCCGTGTTGGTGAAGTCTGGAACCGCCTACGCCGGGGCGCTGCGCCCCGGCGATCTGCTGCACTCCGTGGTGGACAATGTGTCTTCGACCCTGTCGACGAGACCGGTCGCACTCCTGTGGGTCGTCGCGCTGGTTGCAAGCGCTTCGCTCTTGATCGCCACCCGGAGGGGGCACCGCGTCCAAGGCGAGCTACTGGTCACGGCCTGCGCAGCCGCGGTGATGTGCGTGCACGTCGCGTTCGGACAGAACGGGTGGCACGAGCGCTACGAGATCTACGCGCTGACGTTCACGGCGACTGCCCTTTTGGTGGTCGGTTCCCGCCCCATCGAAGCTCTGTCTCGGCATATCGGGACGCGAGCAGCCCTTGGGACTCTGAGCGTCGCCCTTCTGCTCGTGTTCAGCCGATACGTCGATACGACGCTGAGCGTCGTTACATCGGCGCGCAGCATCTACGACCAGCAACACCAGATGCATGTCTTCGTCGTCGACTACCTGCAGACGCCCGTGGCCGTGAACGACCTCGGAGAGGTCTCGTATCGAAACCCGTACTACGTCGTCGACCTCGGCGGTCTTGCCTCCGAGACGGCACGGATCAAACGCCAATCGAACCAACCCCGCTGGATGGAGCAACTTGTCGACCCCCGACGGGTCCCAGCGGCGCTGATCTACGCGCCCCTGTTCGAGGGACAAGTGCCCGATAGCTGGGTGCGAATCGGAACGCTGGACAGCGACTACCAGCTCTCGAACGACCCCACCGTCACCGTGTACGCCACATCACCGGAAAACGTCGCACGCGTGCGAACCGCTCTCACCGCGTTCGCACCAGACGTCAAGGCACATACGACCGTCCACCTAATCGACGGCTAAGACAACAAGCGCCGCACGCCGACTCCATCCCGCCCCGCGGTTCTCCAGAGCGATCGGTTCTCGCAACTTCGCGACGAGTGCATCGACGAGTCGGCGACGCCCATCACTCCCTCGGGATCTCCGATCCGAGGCGGCTGCGGACGAGCGCGGCAATCTCTCCTGGCTCGGCGTGCCGCCCGAGCGCCGCTTTGGAGTAGATCAGCTCGGTGTCGAGGACGACCTCGAAGCGACCCTTCGACGACGGAATCAGGTCTATGGAAGCGATGATCGGAGCCCAGCCCTGCAGCAGTTCGTCCGTCAGACCGACGGCCCTCGGCACGTAGTTTCAGGGAACGCAGAACTCGATGCTGATGTGGTGTCGCGGATCCATCATCGTGACCAGACTACGCGTGCCTGCCACTTCGCCTACGTCCGCGCAGGGCAACGCGCTGAACCGGCACGTACAGGACGGTTCTCGGGTGCTGGTTTCGTAGAGATGCGAGGCTCTCGACGTGTTGGATGACAACGATCCGGGCTGGCCGGTCAAGAAGGAACTGCTCCTGGCTCTGGTGCCCGGCGTCGGCCGGATCTTTCTGCGTCGACGGTTTGACAAGACGGCCAACCCCTTGGCTCTGTTGCGCCAGGTCTTCATGAGCTTCTGTCTGGCGATCGTTTCGTTCGGCGTGGTGTTGGCCTTCCTCTGGCCTTCACAATCGAAGGAAGCCGCGTCGCCGGGTCTGGCGATCGGACTGGTACTGCTCGGCGCAACTGCCGGGATCGCCGGCCGATTCATCGAGAAACCGCTCTTGTGCACCGATGACCGCAGCCTGGCGGCGAGCTACCGAGGTCGCTTCTTCCTGCGGATCGCGTGCGCCGAAAGCGCAGCGTTGTTCGGATTCGTCGGCTTCTTCATCGCCTCCGAATGGTGGGTCTATCCAGCGGGTGCGGCTATCGCCTTCGTGGGTTTCGCGCGAGCGGTGCCGACACGCACACGGTTGCGTCGCGACCAAGAACGACTGAACGAACAAGGATGCTTCCGATCGCTCGTCGCCGCGCTAACGGGCCCACCACCGACCTCCCCGGGCAACTTCACGACACTCTAGAACGGCACGTTGCGCGCTCCATCCGTGTCGACGATCCGGCTCACGACGACCGAAACGGTCCGTCTCAGCCGGATCGTGGCAACTCAACCAATGTATGAGTCGTGACGATGTTCGCGTCGGGACGGTGTGTCCGGCCGGACTATGCGAATCTCCGTGGGATCGCAGAGCTGAACGGAGTGACACTGGCACTGTGATCCTCCGGCGCGACCTGTCCGATGGTGTCATCACGGTTCGTGCGAGCACCTCTGCCGATGTCAGTGTGCTCGTCGCCGGGCGCGACGAAGTGTTCCATCGGTTTCTGGGCGACGGCGATGCGGAGCCGCGTCCAACAGGCTGCGTCGAGGTCAGCGGTGTCGTCGTCGGATGGGTTGACTACGACCACGACCGGTCTTGGCTCGAACCCCACGAGGTGAACGTCGGGTACAACGTGTTCGAGCCTTTCCGCGGCCACGGGTACGGGACTCGCGCAGTGCGACTCCTCATGCGCCACCTGGCCATGGAAACTGAGTGGCAGGTGGCGACGCTGTTGATCCACCCTGAGAACGAGAGATCACTTGCGCTGGCACGCCGAGCTGGGTTTGACCGGGTCGACGACCTCGATGGGAACCCCTACTGGAAGCAGCAGCTGTCCGCGTTTCTCGACTGACCTCCCGTACCGACGAGATCGGCACGTTCCGGGTGTCAGGAACGATGACCGCGCCACCAGTCGCGAATCGTCACGGCGATCGTCAGAGGGATCGCGGCAAGGGTCATTCGAGGTTCGAGAGATCGCTCGAGAGCACGATCAAGGCGAGCATCACCTGGCCGTGGTCGCCGACGTTTGCGCGGCGTACTCATCATCCAAGTTTCGCTCAGAAGCGGCACCTACCGCGCCCCTTGATCAAGCCGCCCGCGGTGTAGACGGCACGTTGGTTCCGCATTGGAGCGACAACTACGCGACGCGTCTCACCTGTCGCTGAGACGCGGAACCGGCCACGCATCAGCGGCGCGAGATCGGCACGTCCCGGTTGCGTGGCATGCGTCCTCCTGTCCCAGCGACGGCCGCCAGTCCACCAGCACCGAGGCCCGCATTGAGCAAGAAGGGTCGGCTCTCGCCTCGGCCGGGTGTGAACCAGATGACAGTCGAGAAGACGAGGAAGGCTCCCTTCGCGCACGCGCTGAAACGGCACCTTCCGGATGGTCAGATCGGCAGCCGGTATGCGCCACCACCTAGGGATAGGTTGCGTGCAGTACCACTACGGAGGAACGCACATGAGCATCCTGGTTCGTTTCACAGCCGCGCCCAGCTTGACAGCCGAGAAGTACGACGCGACCCAGACTCGCATCGAGGCCTCGGGTAAGTTCCCGCCCGACGGGCTCGAGTTGCATGTTGCGTTCAGTGCCGGTGGCAGCTTCCGGGTCAGCGAAATCTGGGACTCCAGGGAGCAGTTCGAGGCGTTCGGGGAGCGTCTGATGCCGATCCTCACCGAGAGCGGCGTCGAGCTCGCGGGTCCCCCCGAGGTAATCGAGATCCACAACATCATCAGGCGATAGGGCGGCGCGGGCGGTTCGGACGCGCAGCCAACCGCACTGAAATGCCGGATACAGGGCCCATCGCCCACATCGTCCGCTACACCACGGTGGCTCCACTACGCAGGACTACGGCCGCTGCCACTACGCCACCCCCCCGTCGTCATCATCGGCACGCGCCCCACCGGCCTCTAGTTGTGCTCGAACACGATCATGTCCGCGGTGGCTCGTCGGATCTTCTCTGTGGCGGGCAGGGCTCGAAGCGCTTCGATCGCTGGCTCCGTGACCTCGAGGATCGTGTCCTCGTCGAGCTCACGCATCGCCGTTGATTCGCACACACGACATAGCGACCGCCGGGACGAAGCACTCGCGCCGCCTCCTCGAACAGCATCACCGGGTCGGCGACGGAGTGAACGACCCAAACCGACACGGCATGAGCGACACTTGCGGTCGAGATCGGACTCCGCAGTGCGTCACCGTGCACGACCACGGAACCCAGCCTCTCGTGGGCTCGGGCGAGCATCGGTCCTGACAGGTCCAGACCGAGGACAGTTCGTCCTCGCCGCCGCAGACCGAGCGCGACCACACCCGTGCCAACGCCGATCTCGAGGATCGGACCGTCCCCGGCAGGTAGGTGCGCATCGATGTCGGCCGCGTACTCGTCGCCCCGCTGCTCACCGCCACGGGTCGCGTCGTAGTGATCGGCGAGCTGATCGAACTCCGTCACGCCGGGCGGAAGTACGGGAGCGTCACGTCGTCGCTCGCGGGGTGGAACTCGACGACGACCGGCATGTCGGCGTGCAGGTCGGCGTGATCGCAACCAATGATGGCGCTCATGAGCCAGAAGCCTTCGTCGAGCTCGATGATCGCCGGTGCGTACGGCACCTGGAACGTCGGATGCTGCGGGCGCCACACCACCGTCCAGCTGTAGAGCGTGCCGCGGCCCTCGCTGCGCTCCCAGGTGAGCGCCGCCGCGCCGCACGCGGCGCACGACGACGCTGGCTTCATGTTCACCTCGTGACACCATGCGCACCGCTGGTACAGCAGCTCGCCCCGTAGGCACCCGTCCCAATACGGCTTCGCCGCGGTCGAGTGCGCGCCGACCGGGATGCCGACCGCTTGCGGCGACAACGCAGTCATGGCCGCGACGATCCCAGCAACATCACGTCGGTGAACAATGCGCCCGAGCCGCCGTTGGAGCACATGGCCACTTCGGCACCGTCGATCTGAGTGGTGGCACAGGTGCCGCGGACTTGCTGCACGCCGCGGATCACGCGCTGCAGCATCTGGACGTTGAGGCCCGCGTGGCTGAACGACATCGTGCCGCCGTCGGTCGTCACCGGCACGGAACCATCGGGGCCGATGTGTCCCGCTTCGACGAACGGACCTCCCTCGCCTTCGCCGCAGAACTCGTATGCCTCCAACTGGCGGATGATCTCGAACGAGAACGGGTCGTAGAACTCGGCGACATCGACGTCGCTCGGCCCGAGACCCGCCAATCCGAAGCTCTTGCGGGCCGCGCGCCGCCCCACGTAGCCGGCGGGGATGTCGTCGCCGCGACCCGCGCGGCCGCGCAGGTTCCACACCGGCGGCACGACGTAGGCCGGGCCGTACGTGTCCCCCGCGCCACCGAGGATCCACACGGGCTTCGTTGCCCCGTCGAGCGCGCGGGCCGCGGTCGTGAGCACGAGCCCACATCCGCCTTCGGACGTCATCGAACATTCGAGTAGGTGGAACGGGTCGGCGACCATGCGCGACTCGAGAATGTCGTCGGTGGTGAACGGTCCTCGCCCGACGTACACGGCCTCGGGATTGACGTGGCCGTTGTTGCGGACCGTCGCGGCGGCGAGCGCAAGCTGCTCACGCGTCGTGCCGTACTGCAGCATGTGGCGACGCGCCATCAACGCGAACTCGGCCGCAGTGAACAGCCCGTACCCGACGACGAGCTCGTTCGACGGTCGCGTCCATGGCGCCGTCGACGACCGCTCCGTGTACATCGCCGCGCCACCGGCACCGATGACGACGACCTCGCACTCACCGAACGCGATCATCGATGCGGCTTCGAGCACCGTCGGGATCCCGTGCGTCGACAGCTTGCGCGAGCACGGCCCCATCCGGGCGCCGAGCACCATCTCCGCGGCGAACTGGCCCGCGACGCCGTCGACTTCCTCGATACCGATGCCCGCGTCCGTCAGGGCGCCGAGCGCGCCTTCAACCGCGAGCGACAGCGAATCGCGTCCCTCGAGCGTGCGCGCCTGCTCCGTGTTCCACACACCAGCGATGGCGACGTCGCGGAACGGATGCGTCATCAGGTGCGCGTGTCCTCGAGCCCGCCGGGCATCTCGATCGGAGGATTCGGGAGCTGGGTGATGCCTCGCTCCGCGAGGAACCTCGCGTACCCGACGACGTCGGCAGGAAACGAGCGCGGGTCGCCCATCATGATCTCGTACAGCACGACACCATCCGGTCCGGCGACGAACGGTCCGAACGTGTCCCCTTGGTCGAGCGCGATGTGGGTACCGGCCGGGCACACGACGTCACCGCACGTCATCGACCCCTCGAGCACGAACACGACGTGATCGCTGTTGTGACCGTGAGGCTGCACGCTCATGCCCGGGTCCCATTGCGCATAGAGCGAGAGGTAGCGGCCGAACTCCATCCACTTCTCGCGCACCGACATGACGCGCCCGTCGTGCTCCTGCCGGCGCACCTCGTGCCACTCGTGGTCGTCGAGATGCGTGAAGCGTGGGCTCCGACTCATGGCTACACACTCTCGCGCGTACGCAAATCGGTCATAACGAAGAAGCGCGAGCAGGACAGCCGTCGACAACGCACAGCATGTACTGTTTGCGCGTGTCCCAGGCGTGAGCGGACGCACAACGGGGGGATCGATGAAGCACGACCTTGCAGCCCACCTCCAACACCTCCAGGATCTCGAGAAGGCCGAGAGTGATCGCGAGGCTCCGTCGTCAGAGCAACAGCTGCTCGAGGTGCAACGCCGCGCTGGCAATCAGGCCGTCAACGCCCTCCTGGTGCAAGCGAAGCTCATGGTGGGGAAGGCTGGCGATCCCGCCGAGCGCGACGCCGATGTGAGAGCTGCCCACGTCGTCGCGGCGATGAACGTGAATGGCTCGGCGCTTGCTCAGCGCACGGGTAGCGACCACGGGGGTTCGGATCCCCTCGGCGGGCTGGACGTGAGCGCGGACCTCGAGTCGGAGATCGACAAGCACCGCGGTGGAGGCACATCGGTTCCCCCCGACGTGCGCCGCGCGTTCGGACCCGAGGCGGCCGCACTCGACGATGTGCGGGTGCACACCGATGGCGATGCGAGCCGTCTCAGCGAAGCGCTTCAGGCCAAGGCGTTCACCACGGGCAGCGACATCTTCTTCCGCCAGGGCACGTACAACCCCGCATCGAGCGACGGCAAGGAGCTGCTCGCCCACGAGCTCTCGCACGTCGTTCAGCAAAGCGGACAGGCCCGTCGGCGCACGGTGCGCCGCCGCATCGAGCCCGCGACGCAATATGTCTTCGACGAGATGTCGAAGAAGTCCACCGGTAAGGACAAGAAGGGCGTCTTCACGACGCCCGTGTACTTGAAGATCAAGAACGATCTCGACGAGTACGTGAAGAAGCAGGACGAGAAAGACGCGAAGTGGAAGGCGGCCAAGCTCAAGACGATCGACCACAACATCGCGAAATGGATGGAGGACAAGAAGAACCAGCGCGACACGAGCGAGGACGGCCAGAACCGTAAGGAAGCGATGTTGTGGCTCGTGCCTCGGATCCAAGCCGAGTTCATCATGATCGACTCCGTCAAGGAGAAGGACCAGAAGGGCGGCGGTGAAACGGCAAAGGGCGGTGTCAGCAGCGTCGAACTCGGCGTCAAGAGCAAGAAGGAGATCGGGTTCTCCAAGGGCAAGACCGGCGTGTTCAAGGCGCCTCCCAAGGGCTACGGCAGAGGAGAGATGCCCTCGGCGGAGAAGTCGGGCATCGATGCCAAGGACGCAAAGTTCACCGAGCGCGCCGTCGCGTCATCGGCCGTCGCGAAGCTCATGGGCAGCGATGTGCTCGCCGAAACGGTCAAGTCGACGCGTGGCGGACAAGCGGGCTACCTCATGGAACAGGCCAAGGGCGTCCAGCCCAAGGGCGAGAAGAAGATCCGCCCCAACAACGACGATGAGAAGTTCGGCTGGCAGATGGCGGCAGAGACCCAGACGCCTGGGTACGGCGTCGACGAGAAAGGCCCCTACAAGACCAAAGAAGTGGTGAACGAGATCAACTGGAAGGACTCCAAGCTCCAGGAGCAACTCGTCGAGCTGCAGCTCATCGACGCCATCACGGGCCAGGTCGATCGCCACGCCAGCAACTACTTCGTCGAACAGGGTCCCGGTAAGGAGACCAAGGTCAAGGGCATCGACCCCGATCTGTCGTTCGGCAAGGACAAGGATGTCGAGCGATTGAAGGACCCGGGCGAGATGACCTCGTTCGACAACTCCGTCGAGGAGCTACCGCCGATCTGTACACAGTCGACGGCCAAGCGAATTCTCGGCATGCGGGCGGCGGATCTGCAGGCGCTCCTCGGCGGGACGCTCTCCCGTGACGAATTGCAAGCCGCGATCAAGCGCCTGCAGAAGGTGCAGGCTCACATCAAGCAGCTGATGGCCGACGGGTGTGTCTTCCGCAGCTTCGAGGAGGAAGACGAGAACTTCCGGCTGCACCGTTTCACCGAGAAGAACAGCTACATCGGCCGTGACCGCTATTGGCAATACATGATGGCGACGCGGGGCTGACTTGCCAACGACGACGACACTGTTCGACCACGTTGTTGACTTTCTCGACCGCGACGGTTGGTCGCCGACGGTCGAGGACGGCTACATCACCTGTGGCTTCCAGGGCGACAACGGTCACTGGCCTGTGTACGCGACGGTGATCGAGGACGAACAGCGCGTGATCTTCTATTCGCTCCTCACCGAACACGTGCCGGACCAAAGCCGCCGCGATGTCACTGAGCTCTTCATCCGGATCAACTTCAACTTGCTGGTCGGGAGCTTCGACCTCGACCTCGACGATGGCGAAGCTCGCTTTCGAACGAGCCTCGACATCGAGGGCGGCGAGCTCACCGATGGTTTGCTCCGCCAAGTGATCTACGCAAACGTCACGACCATGGACGAGTACCTCCCCGCGCTGCGGGGTGTCTCCGGCACCATGGTGACGGTGTCAGAGGCCTTGGCGACGATCGAGTAGCGGGTCGTGCAGCTCGACCACCTGATTCTCGCGGTCAACGACATCGACGAGAGCGTCCGCTTCTACACAGAGATCCTCGGCCTCACGGACGACGGTCCGAATGATCCCTTCCGCGTCATCCGGGTCACGCCCGACCTCACGCTGCAACTCGCTCCATGGGGCTCCGGGGGTGGCGAGCACCTCGCCTTCGCGCTGCCCAAGGCGGAGTTCGATGACGCATTCGACCGCGTGAAGGCCGCAGGCATCGAGTACGGCGACTCGTTCCACGCCGTGGGGAACATGCAGGGTCCCGGCGACGAGGCCGGTTCGCGAGGCCCGGGCAAGGCCGTGTACTTCTTCGATCCGAGCAAGCATCTGATCGAGATCCGCCACTACGGCTGACGGCGCAGCACGGCAAGTGAAATCGCGACAGGATGAGGCGTCCGAACGGTCGACCGAGGGGTAGCGATGAAGGTCTCCATCACGGTGAACGGCGAGGCGACGGAGCACGATGTCGAGCCCCGTCTGCTCCTCGTCCAGTACTTGCGTGATGTCGTCGGCCTGACCGGCACGAACATCGGGTGCGACACGTCGTCGTGCGGCGCGTGCACCATCCACCTCGATGGTGAATCCGTGAAGTCGTGCACTGTGCTGGCCGTGCAGGCGGACGGGGCGTCGGTCACCACGATCGAAGGCCTCGCCAACAAGAACGGCGAGCTGCACCCCATGCAGGCCGCGTTCCAGGCGAACCACGGGCTGCAGTGCGGGTTCTGCACACCGGGCATGGTCATGGCGGCCGTCTCCCTCATACAGGAAGGGCGCGTGACCGACGAGGCGTCCGTGCGAGAGGGCCTCGAAGGCAACCTCTGCCGGTGCACCGGCTACCACAACATCGTGCAATCGGTGTTGGCGGCCGCAAAGGCCAACGCATGATCCCCGCCCTGTTCGACTACGTCCGCGCCGATTCAGCCGACCACGCGATCAAGCTGCTCACCGAGTACGGCGACGACGCCAAGTTGCTGGCGGGCGGCCACTCGCTGCTGCCACTCATGAAGCTGCGGCTGGCCACGCCGTCGGTGCTCGTCGACGTCGGACGGCTGAGCGATCTGTCCTACGTTCGCGAAGCGGGCGACCAGATCGCCATCGGCGCGCTGACGCGCCACCTCGACCTCGAGAACTCTGACCTGCTCGGCGCGCAGGCTCCGCTCCTGCGCCACGCGGCCGGCCAAGTCGGCGATCCGCAGGTGCGCCACCGCGGCACCATCGGGGGCTCGATCGCACACGGCGATCCCGCGTCTGACCTGCCGGCAGTGCTGCTTGCGCTGCGCGCCACGCTGGTCGCACAGGGGCCGAGCGGCACGCGTGAGATCGCCGTCGACGACTTCTTCACTGGCTTCCTCGAGACCGCACTGCAACCCGACGAGCTGCTCACGGAGATCCGGGTGCCGAAGACACCTGGTGCGGGCTGGTCGTTCCAGAAGTTCAACCGCCGCGCTCAGGACTGGGCGATCGTCGGCGTCGCGTGCGTGCGCAACGGCACAACCGGCATCGGGCTGGTGAACGTGGGCTCCACACCCCTGCGCGCGTCAGCGGCCGAAGCGGCGATCACCTCGGGTGCGTCCGCGGTCGATGCCGCGAACGTGGCCGACGAGGGCACCGATCCTCCCGCCGATCTCAACGCGACCCCGGAGTACCGCCGGCACCTCATGAAGGTGCTGGTGCGGCGCGCGCTCGAAGAGGCCGGAAGCTAGAGCAACTCGTAGTCCGCGAGATCGAGCTCGCGGGTCAGCTGCCAGTATTCGAGCAACGTGAAGGGCCAGTTCTGCGCGATCCGGCCGTGAGCGTTGCGGTACCACGTGTTCACGGTGGCCGCACCCCACGCCATGCGCCCGTTGCCCTCGTCAACGGCAACGTTGTACGCGTCATGTACCTCGGGACGGCAGTCGACGGCGTCGGCCCCTGTCTCCAACAGCTGGTGGATTGCGCTCAGGATGTACTGCACCGCGCATTCGCTGAAGTAGATGATCGATCCGTTGGCCACGAGGTTGGTGTTGGGCCCGTACATGCAGAACAGGTTCGGGAACCCCGGCACCGTGAGCCCCACATAGGCGCGGGCGTCACCCTGCCAGTGCTCGTGCAGGTCGATCCCGCCGCGTCCGCGTACTCGTAAGGGCGTCAGGAACTCCGACGCGTGGAAGCCGGTCGCGTACAGGATCACGTCGACGTCGCGAGCGACGCCGCTGGCGACCACCCCGGTCGGCGTGATCTCGTCGATGTCATCGGTGACGAGCTCGACGTGATCGCGCTTCAAGGTTGCGGCCCAGATGCCGTTATCGAGCAGCATGCGCTTCGCCAGCGGCGGGAAGGGCGGGACCACCTGCGCCAAGAGGTCCGGCGCGTTCTCGAACTGCGACTCCATGTACTGGACGAGCAGTGATCGCAGCCCTGCGTTCACCTCGCTCACGCTCCGACCGTCTTGCGGCCACTCGGGATCGACTCGCGCCGCGGCGAGCATCCCCTCCGACAGCCGCCAGAACAACGACAGCCTGTACCACTCGCTGTACGTGGGCACGTTGTCGAGCAGCCATTGCATCCCCGCCGGCGTGTCGGCGTGATAGTCGGGGGTCGGCATGAACCAGTTCGGGGTCCGCTGGTAGACGTGGAGCTCCGCGACTACGTCGGCGATCGCGGGGATCAGCTGGATCCCACTCGCGGCCGTGCCGATGACCGCGACGCGCTTGCCGCGTAGGTCGACGGATGGGTCCCATTGCGCCGAATGGAAGGAGGGGCCCGCGAACGAGGCACGACCCTTGATGTCCGGCAGCTTCGGCCGGTTGAGCTGGCCGACCGCGCTGATCAGCACGTTGGCAGTGAGTGTTTCCTCGCGGCCATCGTCGGCGCGCACGCGCACAGCCCAGTCGTTGTGGCCTTCACGGAATGTCGCGTCGACTACCTCTGTCCCGAAACGGATGTGCTTCCGGAGGTCGAGCGCGTCAGCGGCATCGCGGAAGTAGTCGAGCAGCAGCTCCTGCTCGGTGAAGCGCTGCGGCCAGTCACGTCGCTGGAAGAACGAGTAGCTGTAGAGATGGTTCGGCACGTCGACGCGGGCGCCCGGGTAACGATTCTCGAACCACGTGCCGCCCACGTCGCTGTTCTTCTCGAGGATCACATAGGGCACGCCGGCCTGTGCGAGTCGGTGCGCCGCGGCGAGCCCTGACATGCCCGCGCCGACGATCACGACGGTGAACGGTCGAGCGGCGTCGATGGTGTCCTTGTGCCAGCGGGGCTTCCGGATGTCCTCACCGGAGAGGCCGAGCTCTTCGCGCAGCAGCTCGAAGTACTCGGCGGAGACGGGTTGGCCGATGAGGAAGGAGAACATCGTTCGCAAGGTCTCGTCGTCCGTCGCGATCACGGGAAGGTCCGGGCGGTCGACCAGCAGCTCCAGGCTCTTGACGGCGAGCTCGCGGGCAGCATCGCGCTGCTCTCTGGTCAATCCGGCAGCGGGCTCCTGCACCCTGGCCGGATCAGGCCGCACGTCCGGCCGCAAGAGCGACAGATCACCCAAGGCGTGCGCGAGCGCGATCAACAGTGCGGGGAGATACGCCGTGCGCACCGCCTCGGCGAGCTGCTCGCGGTCGACTCTCCCCACGGCCTCAGCGTTGCACAGGCCCCGCCATCCGATAGAACCAACACTCGATGAGCTCGGTGGACCAGTGCGTCGCTCTCGAAGACAGCGAAGACGCACTCGTCGACGCCGACCGACCGATCGTCATCGGCCATGCGACCGATGTGCTCCGGGATCGCACGTTCCGCACGATCTTCTTCGGGGCCTTCGCGTCGAACATCGGCAGCTGGATGCAGAACGCCGTGCTCATGGGCTACGCGTTCTCGCTCACGAAGAGCGCCACGTTCGTTGGCATCATCGTCGCCTGCCAGCTGGCGCCGTCCCTGTTCCTCTCGATCATCGGCGGTTGGATCTCCGACCTCGTCGATCGGCGAAAGTTGCTGATCATCGTCTCGCTCGAGCAGCTGGTGTTCTCGCTCGGTCTCGCAGCAATCACCCGAGCAAGCGATCCATCGCATACGGGCATCGTCCTGATGGTGCTGGCCGTCGGCCTGGGGCAGGCGATCTATGCACCCGCATACAGCTCGCTGCTCCCGAGCCTCGTGAAGCGCGAGAACCTGCCCGCGGCCATCTCGCTCAACTCCGCGCAGATGAATGGCTCGCGGGTCGTCGGTCCCGCGATCGGCGGCGTCCTGCTCCATCTCGTCGGACCGTCGTGGGTGTTCGCCGGGAACGCACTGACCTATCTCGTGATCATCGCCGCGCTCATGGCCGTGCGACTTCCGCCGAGGGTCGGGTTCGACTCACCCGGCACGCGCGGTCTGCGACAGCTCACGGTCGGCATCCGAGTGGCCCGCGGCGACCGGGTGGTCGGCCGTTGCCTCGTCACGATCTTCCTGTTCTCGGCGTTCGCGCTGACCTTCGTCGGTCAGCTGTCGGTCGTCGCCGAGGAGAACTACGGCATCGCCGCGGACTCGGCGGGCTACGGATTGCTGTACGCCACGTTCGGCGTCGGCGCGTTGTGCGGGGCACTGTCGATCGGCACGCTGCTCGCTCATCAGCCGCGACCGAGGATGGTCCGCATCGGGATGTGCGGCTACGCGATCGTCTTGGCGGTGTTCGCGGTGCTGAGCGCGCCGGCGGCCGCCTACCCCGTCGTTGCCGTGCTGGGATTCTTCTACTTCGCGATGGTCACGTCGCTGCTCACGACGTTGCAAGAGCGCCTCGACGACGCCGTGCGCGGACGGGTCATGGCGCTGTGGATCATGGGCTTCGGTGGCACGGTCGGCCTCGGCAATCTCATCGCCGGGCGCATCATCGATGCCACATCCGTGACCGCCGTGCTGCTCGTGAACTCGGTCGTCGCGCTGCTGCTCACCTGGTACGCCGACGTGAGAACGCCGACGAACGCCGAACCACTGGCGATGGCGCCAGCCGACTAAATGACGTCGACGGCGATCGGGGTCGTGTGCGCGATGTCGGCCGACGACCGACCGACGTGCAGGACATAGGACCCGGGCAAGATGCGCCAGCCCGGGGCACGTTCCTTCGACTCCGCCATCATGTCGGCGAACGGCAACCGCTTCTTCAGGGCGGGGCGCTCCCCCGAACCCTTGTCCCAGTGCGCGAACGAGCGATCGTCGAGTCTGAGCGTCACCGTCGTCGTCTGGCCAGGCGCGAGATGCACCTTGGCGAACGCCTTCAGCTCCTTCGGTGGGCGGGCGACCTTCGACGACAGCGGCGGCGCCACGTAGCACTGCACCACTTCGGAGCCGGCGCGATCGCCGACGTTCGTGACCGACACCTCGACGTCGACGGTGTCGCCCGGTCGGAAGGCATCCACCGACACGTTCGGCTCGCCGATCGTGAACGTCGTGTACGACAGGCCGTGACCGAACGGGAACCGCACCGGCAGCCGCCGCGCCTCGTACCAGCGGTAGCCGACGAGCAGACCCTCCCCATACCGCACCTCGTCGAACTCCCCGGGGAAGTTCCCGTACGTCGGGTTGTGCTCGAGCTGCAGCGGAAACGTCGTCGGCAGCCGACCGCCCGGATCGGTCACGCCGGTCACCACGTCGGCAAGAGCGTTCGCCATTTCCTGTCCGCCGAACCAGAGCTGCACGATGGCGTTGGCGACGTCGGACCACGGCATCGCGATGGGCGCTCCCGTGTTCACGACCACGATCGTCCTCGGATTGACGGCGGCCACTTGCTCGATGAGCTCGTTCTGCTTGACGGGCAGGTCGAGTGTGCGGCGATCGAACCCTTCCGATTCCCACTC
>JBEEFW010000087.1:0-89979 GCA_041166385.1 Acidimicrobiaceae bacterium
GGCACCCAAGTCCTCACCAACTACGACACCGTCGCCGACGTCGGCCCCCTCAAAGGCGTCGTCAAGACCTTCCCCATCACCACCACCACCGCCACCCCCACCATCACCATCATCCTCGGCCACGTCATCGAGAACCCCGCCATCAAGGGCCTTCAGATCATCCCGAACGTCATCCAGCCGAACAAGCTCGGTGCGGCGCCCGCGAGTGTCGACTTCGGGCTCGTGCAGACCGGACAGCCCGTGAGCTCGAACCTCACGCTCACCAATCTCGGCGGACCGAGCGATCCGGCGATCACGATCAATGGCCTGAACGTCGCCGGCACAGACGCCAACCAGTTCAGCGCCAATCTCCCGAGAGTGGATGCGGCCGGCCGAGTCGTGACCGGCCCACCCGCGACCCTCGCGCCCGGGGCGTCGATCACCGTCACGGCGTGGTTCGCTCCCGCGAACGGTGCGCGCACGGCCACCCTGACCGTCTCGAGCACGGCCTCGAACCCGTCGCTCGCCGTGCCGCTCAGCGGATCGGGAACGTCGAGCGGTGGCGTCGGGTTCCGCAAGAGCACGCTCGCCGGTAGCGCGTCCGGCGTCAACGCCGACGTCGTGAAGTTCGGTCCGGACGGCCGGCTGTACGTCGCCGAGTTCACCGGGACCATCCACGCCTACACGGTCGTACGCAGCGGCCTGAACAGCTACGCCGTGACGGCCACCGAGACGATCAACCTGATCCGGCAGATCCCGAATCACAACGACAACGGCGCGTTGAACCCGTCTGTGAACACGCGCATCGTCACCGGGTTGCTGGCCGTCGGTACCGCCAGCAACCCCAAGCTGTACGTGACGTCGAGCGATCCGCGCATCGGCGGCGGCCCCACCGGCACGCAGACGAACCTCGATACGAACTCGAGCATGTTGTCGCGTCTCGACCGCAGCGGAACCACCTGGACGCGCACGGATCTCGTTCGCGGTCTGCCCCGGTCCGAGGAGAACCACTCCGCGAACGGCATGGCACTCGATGCTGCGACGAACACGCTGTACATCGGTCAGGGCGGCAACACCAACATGGGTGGCCCGTCGAACAACTTCAACTTCCTGCCTGAGTACGCGTATTCGGCTGCGGTCCTGACCGTGAACCTCACCGCCATCGGGAACACCACCTACGACCTGCCGACGCTGGTCAGCGACCAGCTCCCGAATCTGACCGGACCCTTCGGTGGCGACTTCGGCCGGCGCCAAGCCAAGATCGTCGCGGGTGGCCCCGTGCAGGTGTACGCACCGGGGTTCCGCAACCCGTACGACGTCTTGATCACGCGTACCGGGAAGCTGTACGCGGTCGACAACGGGGCGAACGCCGGATGGGGCAACGTCCCGGTCGGCAACGGCCCCAACGGAACGTGCACGAACGGCACCAGCGAACCCGGCGTGACGGACCTCGACAGCCTCCACCTCATCACCGGACCGGGCTACTACGGCGGTCATCCCAATCCGACGCGCGGCAACACCAACAACAAGTTCAACACCACGAACCCGCAGTCGCCGGTGATCACCGCCAACCCGAAGGAGTGCGGCTACCTCAAGCCCGGTACTCCCGCGCACCCGGCGCTCACGACATTCGACGGCTCGACCAACGGAATGGCCGAGTACACCGCGAGCAACTTCGGCGGAGCGATGAACGGTGACCTGTTGCTCGCGAACTGGAACGGCAACGTCTACGACGTGAAGGTGAACCCGTCGACGGGTGCCGTTCTCTCGAACCAACTGTTGTTCGCCAACGTCTCGGGCGCCCCACTGTCACTGGCCACCCAAGGCGACGGCGCCGCGTTCCCCGGCGTCGTGTTCGTCGCGGACAACGGGTCGGGCAACATCATCGTGCTCGAGCCCAATGACTTCGGGGGCGGTGCCACGATCTGCACGGGCGTCGCCAACTCGGCCGACGAGGACGGCGATCTCTTCACGAACGCCGACGAGATCCGCAATCACACGAATCCCTGCTCCGCAGGCAGCGCACCTCACGACTGGAACGGCAACCACACTTCCGACCTGCTCGATCCTGACGACGACGCCGTCACGGGTGGTCCTGCTCCGCTGGACGACACGAAGGACCCGTTCGCGATCGACCACAAGAACGGCAAGTCGACCGCGATCCCGTTCGCCTACACGTGGGACAACGGCGCCCAGCCCAGCCAATGCGCGTCGACACCACTTCCGAGCGGGTGTCCCGGCGGGCTGCTCAACATGGGGTTCACCGGTGTCATGAGCAACGGGACAACGCCGTACTCGGAGCTGTACGACACCGACAACATGACACTCGGGGGCGCGGCTGGGGTGCTCACACTCGACAAGGTGCCACCGGGTGACGCGCTCGGAACGGCGAACACCCAGCAGTACGCGTTCCAGATCGGCGTCAACTCATCCGGCGTGGGGACGTTCACCGCGCACACGCGGGTCATGTCGCCGTTCGCGGGGGTCACGCCGCAGGGCAACCAATCGTTCGGTCTCGCCTTCGGTCCGGGCGATCAGGACAACTACTTCAAGCTGGTCGCGACCGCGAACGGCGGGTCCCCCGGCATCCGAGCGGTTGCCGAGGTCGGCGGGGTCGCCACCACCGGCGCGCTCACGCCCGTGGCCCTGCCGGCGGCCGCCGCATCAGCGATCGACCTCTACCTCACGATCACACCCGGCACCGGGGCGGTGCAGCCGTCGTACCGGCTCGTCAACGCGAGCGGCGTCGCCGGTCCACTCGTGAACGTTGCCTCACCGCGGACGATCCCGACGTCGTGGCTGACCAACGCGAACTACGGCCTCGCCGTCGGCATCATCGCCACCTCATCCGGCGGGCCAACCTTCACGGCGACGTGGAAGGGCATCGACACATTCCTCGGAGCGCCTGCGCCGCCACCCGCGGCTCCGATCTGGACCACGTTGGCGCCCACCTCGACCGGCCGCCAAGAAGTGTCCGAGGTGTATGCGCCCACGACCAAGAAGTTCTACGTCGCCGGCGGACTCACGACATTGCACGAGGCCTACAACCCGGCGACGAACACCTGGACGACGGTCGCACCGTTGCCTGCGGCGCTGGACCACATCCAAGGCGTCGAGCTCAACGGGCTCATCTATTACATCGGCGGTCTGTCGTGCTGGCCGGGATGCTCGGTCGGCACGGTGTACATCTACAACCCGTCGACGAACACGTTCAGCACTGGCGCGTCGATGCCCGCGGGTCGCGACCGCGGTGCGGGTGGTGTCGCGGTCTCCAACGGCAAGATCTACTACGCCGGAGGGTTGCACTCGGGCGTGGATGTCTCGTGGTTCGACGTGTACGACCCTGTGGCCAACACGTGGGCGTCGCTGACGAACATGCCAGAGGTCAGAGACCACTTCCACGCCGTGGTCGTGGGCAATCGCTTCTACGCGATCGGAGGCCGACGCAGCGACTCGTCCCTCGACGCGACGACGCCGGTGAACGACTACTACGACCTCGGCACGGCAACGTGGGTCACGGGCGGGGCGCCATTGCCCACAGCGCGCGGCGGGTTCGCGGCCGCCGCCGTGGGCACGAAGATCCTGATCATCGGAGGTGAGGCGGCCGGCCAGGTCTGGTCCACCGTCGAGGCGTACGACACGACCACGAACTCGTGGTCGACGGGAACACCGATGCCGACAGCCCGCCACGGCATCCAAGCGGCGGTGTGCAACGGCGGCGTCTACGTGGCCGCCGGCGGCCTCACCGAAGGCGGCGCCACGCAGAGCAAGGCGTTCGAGGCGTACTTCCCCAGCGGCGTCGTGACCACGTGTACGTAGCGCCCACGGTCCGCTAGCGAGAGTCAGTACGGTCGAGACGCATGCCGCCGCTCGTGTCGTTCTGCGTCTCGAACCACAACTACGCGCGCTATCTCGCGGAGGTGCTCGACGGTTTGCTCGCGCAGACCTACTCGAACACCGAGATCATCGTCGTCGACGACGGCTCGACCGACGACTCTCGCGAAGTACTCGAGCGGTATCGCGACCAGATCATCGTCGAGTACCTGGACACCGCCCGCGGTCAGCCCGAGGCCTGCAACCGAGCGTTCACGTTGTCTCATGGCGAGATCGTGGTCTTCCACGACTCCGACGACGTGCTGCATCCGGATGCTGCGGCGCGCCTCGTCGATGCGTTCGCCGCGGACGACGGGGTGATGGTGCTGAGCCGGCTCGAGGACATCGACCAAGACGGCCGGCGGACCGGAGGGATGCGACCGCCTGACGGCTGCCCGCTGTGGGGCGGCGATCTGCGAGCGCTCGTGCTCGATCACTGCGCGTTCTTCTGGACCGAGACCACGGGTCAAGCATTTCGGCGCTCCTTCCTCGAGGACGTGCTGCCGATGCCGACGTCACTGGCTCCGGACATGTACCTCTCGCACTTGGGCGCGCTTGCGACCCCCGTGATCGCCCTCCAAGAGCCGATCGGGTCGTACCGCGTGCACGGGCTCAACATCACGATGGCGCCGCGGCGGCGCGGACTCCCCTGGCTCGACAACAAGATCGAGGAACGGGAGATCCTCCACCAGGCAATGCGAGTGTTCGGCACGCAGCGCGGGTTGTTCACCGACGAGGACGAGGCCCGCCGCTGGACGCCGCGCGACTACATCATGGCCAGCCTTCGACTCACCGAATGCCGGCTCGCCGCGAAACGCGCGCGGTGGCGGTGGGGCGTGCGAGGCATTCGCTCGATCATCGACCACCGGCAATTCAGCTTCGCTGGTCGCGCCAATCACATCGCCTGGTTCGTGGGTGTGACCGTGCTCCCCGCGCCGCTTGCCCGGCGACTCATCCAGGCGCGGTTCCCATTCAGCAGTTCGCCTTGACGATCGCCGTCGATGACCTCGGGCGGGCTTCTCACGCTTGTAAGCAGGAACGATGTGGAGCGGACGACGGGATTCGAACCCGCGACCCCAACCTTGGCAAGGTTGTGCTCTACCAGCTGAGCCACGTCCGCGAAGGGTGGCCACGTTAGCAATCGGCACCGCGGGCTGAAAGAACACCAGATGGCCTAGTGTGACTCGGGTCACCCAGGGGAAGGGATGACCTGGGCCGACGGCGAAGCCCTCTAGTGGCGTCAGTTTTGGCCATGGTCTCCGTTGTTGAGGGGCAGATGAAGAGCAACCAATCCGGTTACCGACGCACCCGCCGTGTGGCGATCGCCACCTTCGGTGTCTTGGCCGTCGCATTCTTCGCGACCGTCCCGAGTGCCGCGGGCGCGCCCGCGCAGGGAAAGGTGGAGCCCGGCCGTGGTCTGGCCCTCGCCGAGACGGAGAAGATCGACCCTCGGACCGGGTCCCTGTCGTTCGCGATCACCACCGGCCGTTCGATCGCCGGCCACCAGAACACCGTGGCCCAGGCGTCCTCGCAGGCCTTCGACTACGGGGTCATCGGGCAGACCGCCGCCGGTAAGGCCTGCGATGGCGGCGACCCGTCCCTGCCGGCTGACAAGCAGCCCAGTGCGATCCAGGTCGACTCGCGGCAACCGAACTCGACGCAGGATGTGGACGAGGACAAGGTCCCGGCTCCGGCCCACAAGTACGCATCGGCGCAGCCGACGCCGTTCGGCGAGGCCATCACGACCACGGCGCCCCAGACGATCGGCGGGTTCATCAACATCGGAGGCGGCGTCGCCAAGGCGCACTCCGGACTCGTGGACGAGTTGGCGCAACGCGAGGCGCAAGCGATCGTCGACATCAGCGGGATCTCCATCCCGCTGGCCGGCGTCGAGTTGAGCAGCCTGCACTGGGAAGCCACGTGGCGCTCCACCGACCCGGAGAATGGCGTGACCGGCGTGTTCTCGATCGGTAGCGCGTCGATCCAGGGACAGGCGTTGCCGGCCAACGATCCGGCACAGACGCTCGTGCAGATCAACGGCGCGCTCGCCACGCTCGGTGTGTCGATCGTGCCGCCCAAGGCCTACAAGAGCGGCGAAGTGATCTTCGTCGATCCGATGGGCATCTCCATCTTCCCGAGCTCGACTCGCGACGCTCTGCTCACCCCCGTTCTCGGAGGTGTGCAACCGGTTCGTCAGAACATCTTCGACGCGCTGATCGCCCAGGACTGTGGCAACGCGACGTACATCACGATCTTCGACATCGTCTCGGCGCCGTTCACCGGCGGCGGCTCGTTCAGCGTGATCCTGGGCGGGGTGCAGGCCTCATCGGGCGAGGCGTACCAGAATGCCTTCTGCCTCGGCTGCAACGGTCCGTCTCCCGTCCTCAGCCTGAACACCAACAATGTGACCAGCACCGTGAGCGCGCCGAGCAGTGCGGGCACGACGTTCAAAGGCAACACCACGCCCGCAGCACCACCCGGCGCCACGGCAGCGGTGACACCGGCGGCGGTCAAGAAGCTCGGCGGACAGCGCGGCGGCGCGCTTGCCGGCGTCGGTCTGGCCGGCCTCGGCATGATCGCGGCCATGGCGGAAGGCGATCGGCGCAAGATGCGCCGCGCCCAACGTGAGATCCCCCAATTCGAGGAGTAGCGCTACCCGTTGGCCCAGAACATCCACGACGTTTCGAACCCTCCCCGCACGTACTTCAGCGTCTGGCAACGGCTCCTCCGTGGCTACGGGCCGCTCGCGGTCCTGATCGTGACGCTGCTGCTCATGTCGTTGCTGATCCCGTCAAAGGTGCAGAGCTCCAGCAACGTATCCGCTGGCGCGAACCGCGCTGGTGGGTCGACCGCGAGCAACGGAAACGCCGGCGGCGCCACCGACAGCGGCGCGGCGAACAGCGCGGCCGGCGGTACGAACAACGGCGGAGGTGGCGGCGTGGCCGTTGTCCCCGGTTCGCCGTGTGCCGACCGGCCCGATCAAGTGACGGGCGATCCGTACTCGCCGCCGTGCATTGCCTTTGGTGGTGACAACGGCGGCTCGACATATCACGGTGTGACTGCGAACGAGATCCACGTGTCGGCACGAGTGCTGAACGAGAAGGGTTTCCAGCAGACGCTCGCGGCACTTGCCGGCGCCACACTCAGCGACACACCCGACGACATCAAGCGCACGGTCGACGCGCTCGCGCAGTACTTCAACGAGCACTACCAGTTCTACGGCCGCAAGATCGTCATGGACTACTACAACGGGGTCGGCTCCAACACCGATGAGCTGTTGGGCAAGGGCCGCGACAAGGCCGAGGCCGACGCGACGACGGTGCAGTCGATGGGCTCGTTCGCCGACTTCACCGCGAACTCGGAGCCCTACGCCAACGCGTTGGCGAACAAGGACATCATGGGCTTCGGCGATCCGTACCTGTCCGTGAAGTGGCACGACGAGCACGCGCCCTACATCTGGTCGATCGCCAGCGCGGGCACCGACGTGGCCAACTTCGCGGCCGAATACGCCGTCAAGAAGCTCTGCGGGAAGCCCGCTGACCGCGCCGGCGGCAACCTCAAGGGGCAACCGCGCAAGTTCGCCTCGTTTGCCCCCGAGAACTCCTGGTACCAGGAGTCCGTGCAGGTGGCGCGGCAGACGCAAGAGGCGGCCGGCTGCGATCCCGGCGTCAACGTGCAGTACCAGCTCGACCTCGGCACGATGTCGAACCAGGCCGCGAACTTGATCGCGCAGATGCAGAGCCAAGGCGTCACCACGATCCTCTGCGGCTGCGACCCGATCATCCCCGTGTTCCTGTCGAGTCGCGCGAACAGCCAGGGCTACTACCCCGAGTTCATCATCGTGGGTACTGCGCTCACCGACACCGACATCGTCGGCCAGCTGTGGGATCAGAACTTCGCGAAGCACGCGTTCGGCGTGAGCTCGCTCATCGAACCAGCACCGGTGCAGCAGGGCATCGGCTACGCCGCCTACAAGACCATGCGGCAGGACGAGCCCGCGTTCTCGGTCGACCTCATCTACTACCAGATGGCGCAGATGGCGATCGGCTTCCAGATGGCGGGTCCGGTCCTCACTCCCGAGACCTTCCGCGACGGCATGTTTGCCTACCCGCGCAAGCTCGGACCGGCCGGGTCGTGGGGATTCGGCGAGCACGACTACACGACGGCTGACGACGTGCGCGAGATCTGCTGGGATCCGAACGCCGTCTCGAACTACAACCAGAAGAAGGGCGCCTTCATCGAGACGGATCATCTGCGGTTCAAGAAGGGTGAGATCCCCACCGGCGATCCGCTCTGTCCCATACCGCAGTGAGCGACCTCATGACGCGCTGGCGCGCGCTCGACGCTCGCCTGCGCATTCTCCTCGCGATCGGCGTGCCGGTGGCGCTCTATCTCGTGCTTGGCATCATCACCGGTAAGCACGGGCTCGTTCGCGATCGCGCGCCGTTCGGCATCGTCGCGCTCGGCATCATCTACGGCGCCGTCACGGCGCTCGGCGCGATGGGGATCATCCTCGTCTACCGCGCCAACCGCTTCATCAACTTTGCGCACGGTGCGCTGGGCAGCATGGTCGGCGTCATCAGCATCATGATGGTGCTGCAGTACAACGTTTCGTACTGGATCATGTTGCCGCTGGCCGTCATCACCGGTGGTGTCGTCGGCGCCTTGGTGGAATTTCTCGTCATCAGGCGGTTCCAGAACTCCACGCGTCTCGTCGTGACGGTCGCGAGCATCGGTCTCGCGCAGTTGCTCGGCGGGATCGAGATCTACGTCACGAGCAGGTTCAAGTTCACGTCGCTGGTCGGCGGGTTCAACGCACCGCTCGACATCAGCTACCAACTCGACGTCGTCACCGTGCACGGCGACGAGATGATGATCATCGCCATCGTTCCCGCGGTGATCCTCGGGTTGGTCTGGTTCCTGCTGAAGACCGACGCCGGCATCGGCATCCGCGCCGCCGCCGAGAATCTCGACCGCGCGTTGCTCCTCGGCATTCCGGTACGCCGGCTCGCCACCATCGTCTGGGTGATCGCCGGCAGCCTCGCCGCGCTCACCTTCATGCTCCAGGCCCCGTTCGCGGGCGTGAAGCCCGGTCTCGCGTCGAACGGTCCCACGGTCCTGCTGCCGATCCTCGCCGCGGCCGTGGTCGCGCGAATGGAATCACTGCCGCTCGCGTTCGGCGCGGGTGTCGGCCTCGGGATCATGGAGCAAGTCGTGCGCTGGAACAACGCCGACTCGCCCTCCGTCGTGTACGTCGCCTATCTCGTCGTGATCGTCGCGGCACTGCTGCTCCAGCGAGGCAAGCTGTCACGCGCGCAGGAGGGCGGGACGTCGTCGTGGTCGGCGGCCGCCGTCGCGAAGCCCATCCCTCCGGAACTTCGATCGCTTCCTGAGGTGCGCTGGGCGAAGATCGGCTTGCTCACGCTGGTCGGGCTCGCCTTCGTCTTCATCCCCAAGGGTTGGGGCGCCACGAATCAACTGCTCGCCTGCTACGCCTTGTGTTGGGCAATGATCGGCGTCTCGCTCGTGATTCTCACGGGATGGGGCGGCAACATCAGCCTCGGGCAGTTCGGCATCGCGGGCATCGCCGGCATGGTCGGAGCGAACCTGCTGGCGAACAACAACGCCGACTTCTTCCTCGTGATACTTGCGTCGGCGGCCGTCGGCGCGCTCGTTGCGATGGTGGTCGGCGTGCCCGCGTTGCGAATCAAGGGACTGTTCCTCGCCGTCACGACACTCGCGTTCGCGATCGCGCTCGACAACTACTTCCTCAACCAGAACACCTTCCCGCAGTTCGTCAAGACGAGCGTGAAGCGTCCGCTGCTGTGGGAGCGCTTCAACCTGGCGGACAACTACGACTTCTATCTCGTGACGCTCGGCTTCCTCGTCGTCTCGATCCTGCTGTCGCTCGGCGTACGCAAGGCACGCAGCGGGCGGGTCCTCATCGGCACCCGCGACAACCAACGCGCCGCCGACGCGGCGAGCGTGCCGACGACGAACATCAAACTCAGTGGCTTCCTTCTCGCTGGTGCGATCGCCGGCGTGGCCGGAACGCTGAACGTGATGGCCATCGGCGGCCTCGCGGTCGGAACGTTCAACCCGGCCGACTCGATCACCGTGTTCTCGACGACGGTCATCGGCGGGCTCGGGTCGATCACCGGCGCGATCATCGGCGTGCTGCTGTTCAAGTACCTCGAGACGTTGACGTTCCTCGGTCAGCTCCGGCTCGCGATCAACGGGCTCGGCCTGCTCGTCGTGCTCTATCTCCTTCCTGGCGGCCTTGGTCAACTCCTGTTCACGGCACGCGACTGGGGTTTGAAGAAGATCGCGGCTCGGCGCGGCATCCTCGTGCCCAGCCTCGTGGCCGACAAACGCGTCGAGACCGATGCTGACCGCCCGAGCGACGAAGTCGACCTGTTGCGCGGTGCACTTTCGGGCGAGCCGGTGGGAGCGTCGCGATGAGCGCAACCGACACGCTCGAGCACCAAGCGATGCCATTTGGCAACGGTCCCCTGTTGCAGTGCACGGGCATCGACATGGCCTACGGGCCAGTGCAGATCCTCTTCGACGTCGACTTCACCGTGACCGAAGGCGAGATCGTGGCGCTCCTGGGCACGAACGGGGCTGGGAAGTCGACGCTGCTCAAGGGCATCTGCGGTCTCGTACGACCGAAGAAGGGCACCGTCGTCTTCGCGGGTGAGGACGTCACGAAGCTTCCGGCTGACACCACGACGCATCGAGGGATCTCGTTGATGCCGGGTGGCAAGGGCGTGTTCCCGACCTTGACGGTCGCGGAGAACCTGCGGCTGGCGGCGTGGCTCATCCGCAGCGACCAGGCACGCGTCGACGCCGCGAAGGAAGAAGTCGAGGCGCTGTTCCCGATTCTCAAGTCGCGCTCAGGTCAGATGGCCGGCAACCTCTCCGGCGGCGAGCAGCAGATGCTCGCGCTCGGCGGCGCGTTGATGACCATGCCGAAGCTGCTGATGATCGACGAGCTGTCGCTCGGCCTGGCTCCGACGATCGTCGCGCAGCTGCTCGAAGTCGTTCGAGAGATCCATCGGCGCGGCACAACGATCGTGATCGTCGAACAGTCGATCAACGTCGCACTCAACCTCGCCGAACGCGCGGTCTTCATGGAGAAGGGCGCGGTGCGCTTCGAGGGACGGGCGGCGGAGCTTCTCGAGCGGCCCGACATCCTGCGCTCTGTGTTCATCGCCGGCGCGAACGCAGCCCAAGCCGCGGAGGATGTCGACAGCCCGGACATCGCGAAGGCCGAGGAGCTGGCCGCGAAACGGGTGATCCCCGAGGACGCCAAGGTGGTGCTCGAGTGCGCCGGTGTCGTGAAACGGTTCGGTGGGATCACCGCCGTCGACGACGTCGACTTGAAGCTGAAGAGCGGACAGATCCTCGGGCTCATCGGGCACAACGGCGCCGGCAAGACCACGCTGATGGATTGCATCTCGGGGTTCCTCGACATCGATCGAGGACGCATCCGGCTTCGGGGCGTCGACATCACCAACTGGGCACCACACGAGCGCGCCATCGGTGCGCTCGGGCGGTCCTTCCAGGACGCGCTGCTCTTCCCCTCGCTCACGGTGGCTGAGACGATCGCCGTGGCCCGCGAACGCCATCTCGCATCGCGCGACATGGTGGCGGCTGCGTTCCAGCTGCCCGCGTCGTACGAGTCCGAGCTCGCGGTGTGGAACAAGGTTGACGAGCTCGTCGAATTGATGGGTCTTGGCGCGTTCCGCGAGAAGCTCACGGGCGAGCTGTCGACCGGCAGCAGGCGCATCGTCGACCTCGCGTGCATCCTCGCTCAGGAGCCGAAGGTGCTGATGCTCGACGAGCCGTCTGGTGGCGTCGCGCAGAAGGAGACCGAGGCGCTCGGCCCGTTGTTGCTGCGCGTCCGCGAACACACCGGCTGCTCGATCCTCGTCATCGAGCACGACATGCCGTTGTTGAGCGCGATCTGCGACACGATGGTGGCGCTCGAGCTCGGCGGCATCATCGCCGAAGGACCTCCCGAGGAGGTGCTCGCGCATTCGCGCGTGATCGAGTCGTACCTCGGCACCGACGAGTCGGCGATCAACCGGTCAGGTGCTCGCGGCGCGGCGAAGCCGGAGGTCGCGCCCCAGGACGGCGCCAAGGCAGACGGCGCAAAGCCGTCCCGCCGCCGGACCCCGTTGAAGGCGCCCGGCCGGGACGGTTCCTCGAACTAACCCTGACCCGCGGCTCGCATCCGAATGCGCTGCGCGAGCTCCTGGGCCAACGGCTTGTCGGCGATGCGCTCGACCTGCGCGCTGACCTCGTTGCGCTGAACCAGCACGGCGGCTGCTCGATCGTCGGCCCAGCCCTGCACGGTGACCGATGCGTCGACGACGATCTCGATCACATCCGGACGGAACTCGCGATCGTTCACGATGAGCAGGCGGCCGTTCGTCAGCAGTACGACCGCGTTCGAGCCGTAGAGCTGGCCCTGCACGGCGCACTCGACGATCTCGCCTTCGTGCAGGAGCAGCGCGGCAGCGTTGGCCGCCGCCTTGGCGCCCTTGCGACCACCACTGCCGAGACGAGCGAGGGCGGCGCCCAGGCCTGACGGGTCGTTGACCATCGGCGGCGGCGCCGGTGCAGGTGCCGGCGGTGGCGGCGGCGCGGGAGCCGGTGGTGGCGGTGGCAGCGGAGGTGCGGCCACTGGCGCGGGTGGCGGTGGAGGTGGCGGTGGGGGAGGCGGAGGAGGAGGCGGCGGCGGCGGAGGTGGGGCCGCGGGAGGAGGCGGCGGCGGCGGCGGAGGCGGGGCCGCGGGAGGAGGCGGCGGCGGCGGCGGCGGCGGAGGTGGGGCCGCGGGAGGAGGAGGAGGAGGAGGCGGTGGCGGTGGCGGAGGGGGCGGGGGCGGGGGCGGAGGTGGGGCCGCGGGCGGCGGAGGAGGGGGTGGCGGTGGCGGGGGCGGCGGAGGAGGGGGTGGCGGAGGAGGGGGTGGCGGCGCGCCTCCAGGTGGCGGAGGCGGCACCGGGGCACCGCCCGGCCACGGCGCAGGTTGCGCGTTCTGATCTCCGTGCTCGCTCATGCGGCCTGCCTCCTGTGGTGCGCGAGAGCGGCGTGAGACTACGCCGGTTCGGTCGACGCGAGTGCACGACCGACGAGCGACACCGCTTCCGGCGGCAGGTCGAGAGCGAGCGCGGCCGCAATCCCCCGGTCACTCATCTTCACGACGGTCTTGCGAATGATGTCCACCGTCTTGTCGTCACCCTGCTCGCGAGCGAGGTCGAGGAGTTGGGTCTCGAGGAACACGATGCACAGCGCGTCCTCATGCGTCTGCACCATCGGATCGCTCTTGAGGTTGTCCTTCCGCACGATGTGCTGCACGCGTTGGATGACGTCGGGCGGATAGCCCACGCTGTCGAGGATCGCACCCACCTCTTCGGCGTGCTGCTTCTTGAGCGCGGTACGCCATCGGAGGTACCCCGATCGACCGTCCGGATACGAATCCCGCGGGATCGACCAGCGGCGCAAGTGGTGTGCGCGCGCCGCCAGCAGTTGCGCGTCGGTGGCAGCGGGATCGAGCCGGTCGACCCACTCCGTCATCAGCTCCGCGTGCGCCTGCTCCTTGGGCCTGATCGCACCCCGCACCTCGAGGGTCTCCGGGTCGTTTGCATTGGCCGCGTCGATCGCGGCGATCGCTCGGGCCAGCCGATCGTCGCTCATTCCGACGGCCGCAGGTCGATCCTCAGTACCAGCACACCGTCTTCGACGCTCGTGGCCGCATCGCCGACGATGGCGAAGTCCTGGAAGTCGAGTTGCGCCTGGCGGATGAACGCGGTGCGCTCCTCCCCCGCGATCGGCGGCAACGGGCGATTGCGGACCGCGGCCGCTCGGTCCCGAAAGCGCTTCAGCATCGCGTCGACATCGAGTTCGTCAGCCACCGACGGTCCCCTCTCCCAGATTGCGATCGGACCCGCGCGCCCTCGCGGGACGAGTGTTGCGCCAGAACCAGTACGTCAACAGCGCCAGCAACAACGCCACGACCAGCAGGCCCGAGATCACGAGCGCGACAACGGTTCCCGTGTTGTCGGAATTCGACGTGTCGGCGGCGGCACTCGACGCCGGCTCGGCATCTCCCGGCACGAGGAGCGGCCCGCCCTCCGGAGCGGTCTCGCCCGGCGCGACCACCGCGGTCGTCGCCGGCTCGGAGGTCGTGGTCGTCTTCTTGGTCTGCGCGCGAGCCGGTGCCGGGTGGGTGACGAAGAAGGAACCCAGGAACAGCACCGTCACGATCAAGGCCCGTCGGACCCAGTGTCGGTCAGTCACAAGACGCAGGATCGTACTGGTACCCGGTCACGCCTGGTGAACAGGGCAGGAGTACGTCGTACGCCCACCAACGGTGCGGCGAAGGAGCTCGACACCGTCCTTCGGACACCGTCCGCCCCGCACCCTGGCCAGCTGGAGGTCGCCCATGTGCGAGCCGCCGCGCGCCTCGAGTTGCGCCACGGTGGAGCCAATCTGGCGGTGCAGCCGCCGCCGCTCGCCCGTCGACAACGACCCCGCCGGCCGAGCAGGATCGAGGCCCGCGCGCCACAGCGTCTCGTCCGCGAGGAGGTTGCCGAGCCCGGCGACGCGGCGCTGATCCATGAGTCGCGCCTTGAGCGGGGCCTCGCTGCCATCGAGCGCATCGGCGAGCTCGCGATACGTGATGGTCGTCGCGTCAGGGCCGAGCTTGCTCTCGTCGGGATCGAGCTGCACGCCGCCAAGTCGTCGCGGGTCGTTGATGCGCAGATCGCCGCCGTCGTCGAAGTGCACGACGAAACGGTCCCAGCCGGTCTCGAGCCGATGACTCGAGTACTGCAACTCGTTCACACCGATCGCGTCGTCGACGAGGAGGCGACCCGTCATCCCGAACCGCAGCCCGAGTACCGGTCCGTCGTCGAGGTCCATGAGCAGCAACTTGCCGATCCGACGCGTGCCGGTGAACTCGCGGCCGACCAGCGCCTCGGTCAGGTCGCGACCGCTGATGCCCCCTTTGAGGAACCACGCGTCCGACGCGTCGATCGCCGCGATCCGACGGCCGATGGCCTTGTCGGCCAGCTGCCGGTACGCCTCCACCTCGAGCATCTCCGGCATGGGCTTTTGACAGTACCGGCAACACACTTGTGTGTTGCCGGTACTGTCAAAACGGCTAGAGGTTGTAGAGCTTGACGGCGTTGTCGTGGAGGATGGCGCGGAGGTCGTCGTCGGGGACGCCGGCGAAGTCGCGCTCGATGACCTTCTGGCTGTGCGGCCACGTCGAGTCCGAGTGCGGATAGTCACTCGCCCACATCAGTCGATCCAGGCCGACCCGCTCCCGCGTCTCGACGGCTACCGGGTCCTTCTGGAACGTGAAGTACGTGTTCGTGCGCAGGTACTCGCTCGGCTGTCGCTGCAGTCCTCGCGACTTGCGGCCGAGCCAGTTGTGGTGCCGCTCCCACATCTGGTCGAGGCGGTACGAGTAGTGCGCGACCCAGCCGGCGTCGTGCTCGGCCGACACGACCTTCAGACTGGGGTGCCGGTCGAAGACCTTGCCGAAGATGAGCAGCGCGAACGTCTGCTGCACCTCCTGCACGATCGACATCACCGTCATCATCCCGAGGCCGGACCCGAGCGTCGGATCGCCGCCCATACCGCCGGTCAGGATGTGAAACGACACCGGCCAGTCCGCATCGGCGAACGCGGCCCACATCGGATCGAAGCGCTCTTCCGCGTAGTGACCTTCGGCGGGCATGCCCGGCACCATCGCGCCCCGCAACCCCGCGGCCGAGCACCGCTCGATCTCGTCGACCGCGGCTTCAGGATCGATCGTCGGGATCAACGCCAGCCCCACGAGGCGGCCCTTGCCGGCCGCGCAGTACTCGAGCAGCCAATCGTTGTACGCGCGAATGCACGCAAGCTGGTAGTCGCGATCCTTCGACTGCGCGAGCGTCATGCCGATTGACGGATACAGCACTTCGGCCGACACGCCGTCGGTGTCCATGTCGTCGAGCCGAGCGACCGGATCCCATCCGCCCGACCGCAGCGAGTCGGACTTGTCGCCGCTGGCGCGCAGTTCCGACGACGCCTTGCCCGCCGCGCCCGCCAAGCCGATCGGAAACGGCTTCAGCCCGTCGATGATGAACAGATGGCCGTGCGACTCATGCTCGACCATGTGCGGCGCCCGGTCTTCCCACTCGGTGCCGGCCAGTCGCGACGTCCACAGATCGTGCGGCTCCAGGACGTGCGAGTCCGCCGAGATGACCGTGTAGCTCGTCACGCAGTTCCTCCTCGAATCAGGCGTCCGGGTCTGGCGCCGTCCACATCCTTGCCGTCGAGCCGAATGGCCCCACCGTTGACCCACACGTGCTCGATGCCCGTCGATCGCGCGAGCAACCGATCGGCTCCGGCAGGAAGGTCGAACACACGGTCCACGCTGCCGACGCCGACGGTGTCGGGATCGAACGCGCACAGATCTGCGAACGCACCGGGTTGAATGACGCCGCGGTCCGGGATGCGGAACACGTGTGCCGCGTGCGCGGTCAGACGATGCACGGCCTGCTCGAGCGAGATTGCTCCGAGCTCGCGCACCCAGTGCCCCAGTAGGTGCGTCGAGAAACATGCGTCGCAGATCTGCGACGCATGTGCGCCGGCGTCGGACAACCCAATCACCGCTCGGTTGTCGGCGAGCAGCTCGGCGATCTCCTCCTGCCCATCGTTGGCCAGCACGATCGCGAAGCGGGTCTTGAGGTCCTCCTCGAGCGCGAGGTCGATCATCGCGTCCATCGGGTGTTGTCCCCGGGCGGCGGCGATCTCGGCGATCGACGGTCCTTGGCGGAGTTCGAGGTGCTTCTCGGTCTCGTCGATCCAGTCCTTGCCCCACGTGTGTCCCCACACGCGATCGAGCTCAGGACGCACGCGATCGCGCCATGCAGGGTCGGAATAGATGTCGGCCCGTGCCGCACGCGGTGCAGCCAGGATCTCGTCGAACCCCTTTGCCATCGCGAACGGGAACGGGTCCTCGAGCGTGATCTGGAACACGAGCGGACGGCAGGCGATCTGCGGCCACACCTCGCCGCCGAGCGCCGCCTGCTTGTCGAGCGTCTCCTTCGCCCGACCCGGCGCCTCCGAGAGGGTCAGCAGCGCCGTCCAGGTCGCCGGGCGCCCGATCTCCTCGGACAGCGCCGCGAGCTCCTTCACGTAGAACCCTGGACCGATGGTGGCCTGGAACGTGCCACGGCCCTTCTCCCCCATCACCGACGCGATGCGGGTGATCTCCTCGATGCTGGCGGCCCGACTCGGCACCGGCTTGCCTGCATCCCCCGAGTGCGTCGGCGACTTCGACGTCGCAAACCCGATGGCGCCGGCCTCGATCGCCTCACCGACGATCGCCCGCATCTGCTCGACCTCTGCGGCCGTCGCGGCGCGCTCGGTGGCTTCGTCGCCGAGCGCGTAGATGCGCAGCGCGGTGTGGCCGATCATCGCGGCCACATTGAGTCGCGTCGGCGTGCGGTCGACCGCGTCGAGGTACTCAGGGAACGTCTCGAACGACCAGTCGATGCCCTCGGTCAATGCCTCGACCGACATGCCCTCGACGTTCTCCAAGGTCCGCGCGATCACGCCCCGGTCCTCCGGTCGCGTCGGGGCGATGCTGAACCCGCAGTTCCCCATCACGACCGACGTGACCCCGTGCCAGCACGACGGTGTGAGGTCCGGGTCCCACGTGACTTGCGCGTCGTAGTGGGTGTGGATGTCGACGAAACCGGGTGCGAGCACCAAGCCGTCGAGCTCGACGACCTCCGCACCGGTCGTCGATCCGACGTCGCCGACCGCGACGATGCGGTCGCCTTCGACGCCGACATCGGCGGCACGGGCCGGTGCCCCGGTGCCATCGATGACCTTGCCGCCTCGAAGTACGAGGTCCATGGTTTCCCCCTACAGCTCGAACGTCCCCCGGCCAACGACGACCGTATCGCCCGCAACCTCGACGGCGTCCAGACCAGCATTGCTCCCGCGGGCGACGGCGTACAACGTGGACGGCCGCCCGATCTCGACTCCTTGCGTGATCGTGATCTCCGTGCCCCACGGCACCAGCCCGTGCCGGCACAGGTGCACCACCAGCGGACCGGCAGCCGAGCCCGTCGCGGCGTCTTCGTCGACGCCGGCCGCCGGCGCGAACATGCGCGTCTTCCACTCGGTGCCTTCGCCCGCGACACAGCTCACGCCGTGCCGGGGAACGACCTCCCCGAGACGGTTGAAGTCGGGAGCTAGCGCGGCCACCGCCGACGGCGACGGCAGCACGACGATCTCGTACTCCGGGCCGTTCACGTACGTCTCGACGGGCACCACCGACGCGTCCACTCCCAACGCGCCGAGCAACGCATCCGAATCGTCGTAGGCCTCGACAGCCGGCCGCGGCTGCACCATGCGCCCGCGACCACGTGCGTCGAACGTCAACGCGACCGGGCCTGCCTTGCAGATCAGCTCGACCGCGGTCGTGTCACGCGCCCGCGTGAGCACGTAGCCCGTGCCGAGGACGGGATGACCGGCGAACGGCAACTCCGTGGCAGGCGTGAAGATCCTGATGTGATCCTCCGCGCCGACGTACACCGTCTCGCTGAAGCCGATCTCCTTCGCGAGGGGCTGCTTCAGCTCGTCGGGAACGGCGTCGCCGTCGAGGAACACCGCGAGCTGGTTCCCGGCCAACGGCACATCGGTGAAGACGTCGGCAATGACGTACTCGTACGCCCCGGTCACGAACCGAGCCGGTCGAGGCTCTGGCGAAAGTCGGCAATGACATCGTCGACGTGCTCGAGCCCGACCGATACGCGGATCATCCCTTCGCCGATGCCCATCGAGGCGCGCTCGTCGGGCGTCAGCGTCGCGGCCGTCATCGTGGGTGGGTGCACCACCAATGTCTCCGGCCCGCCGAGCGACGGCGCCACCTGCGCGATCTCGACGCCCTCGACGAAGGTGCGCCCAGCGTCGAGCCCGCCCGCCAACTCGAACGTGAGCACCGCGCCGCCGGACGTCATCTGCCGCTTCGCCACATCTCGCTGCGGATGCGAGTCGAGACCCGGATACAGCACCCGTTCCACGGCCGGGTGCGATTCAAGGAACTCCGCGAGCGCCTGCGCGGTTTCCGACTCCTGACGGATACGAGCGTGCAGCGTACGGATGCCACGCAGTGCGTTCCATGCGTCGAACGGCGAACACACCGCACCGTGCATGAGGTGGTGCACCCACACCGCGGCGATCAGATCGCGTTCCGCGGCGATGACACCGAGCATGGCGTCGTTGTGGCCAGCAATGCCCTTCGTCGCCGCGTGCATCACGATGTCGATGCCGTGCGACAGGGTCTGCTGCACGGGAGGAGGCGCGAAGGTGGCGTCGCACACCGTGAACGGCCCGGTGATGGCCCCGATGGCGTCGAGATCAACGACGTCGAGCCCGGGATTGGCCGGTGACTCGACGAAGACCAGCTGCGTCTTGCCCGGTCGCACGGCGGCTTGCACCGCCTCGGTGTCGGTGGCGTCGACAAACGTGACGTCGATGCCGAGGCGGGGGCACAACATCGTGAAGAGCTGATTGGTCACCGAGAACGTCCGCGACTGCGCGACGACATGGTCGCCCGCACCGCAGAACGTGAGGAGCACGGACGAGATCGCGCCCATGCCGGAGCCGAAGGCCAGCGCAGCCTCCGCCCCTTCGAGGGACGCAATGGCGTCCTCGAACTCGAGCACCGTCGGGCTGCCATTGCGGCTGTAGAACTTGCTCGGATGCGCGGACCGCGCGATCGCGAAGTTCTCGTCGACCGACCGGTTGAAGTACGTGGTCGATGGCCACAGCACCGGGGCCAGCGACGAGTCGTTGTACGTGCGCCCGGCACGCACCGCACGGGTCTCGCTGCGCCAGTCTTCCTCAGCCATCGTTCTCGATTCTGTGTAGGAATTTCGTCAACGCCTCGCCCACCTGGTCGAACTCGAGCAGGAACGCGTCGTGCCCGTGCGGGCTGTCGAGCTCGACGTAGTCGGCCTCGCCTCCGGCCGCGTTCACGGCCTCGACGATCTCGCGGGACTGGTACGCCGGATAGAGGAGGTCGGACGACACGCCCATCGCCAGCACCGGCACCTGGATACGCGTGAGCGCGGCGACAAGACCACCGCGACCACGGCCGAGGTCGTGCAGGTCCATCGCCTTCGTGAGCAACAGGTACGAGTTGGCGTCGAAGCGTCGTACGAGCTTGTCGCCGTGGTATTCGAGGTAGCGCTCGACCTCGAAGCGCTGCCACAACGAGAAGCCCCCGTTGAGCGGCTCGACGACCTCGCGTCCGAAGCGATCGGTGAACACATCGTCGCTGCGGAAGGTGATTTGGCTGATCATCCGCGCCAGTGCAAGTCCTTCGTGCGGCCCGTCGCCCGGCGCGGCGTCGTAGTAGTCGCCGCCACGGAACTTGGGATCGAGCTGCAGGACACGGCGACCGCTGCTCCACCACCCGATCTGCTGCGCGGTCGCCGCGACGCACGTGGCGATGGGTACGACGGAGCGCACGCGGTGCGGGAACATGATCGCCCACTCGAGCACCATCATCCCGCCCATCGAGCCGCCGACGGCGGTGAGCCAGGTGTCGACACCGAGATGGTCCGCGAGCGCGGCCTGTGTGCGCGCCCAGTCCCGGATCGACACCACGGGGAAGCGGGACGCATACGGGCGACCGTCGTCGGGATGGGCCGACGACGGACCGGTCGTCCCCTGACAGCCGCCGAGCACGTTCGCGCAGACCACGAAGTACTTGTTCGTGTCGAGCGCGCGACCCGGGCCGATGAGCCCGTCCCACCATCCCGGGGTGGCGTGACCCTCGTCCGCCGGACCGGCCGCGTGGCTGTCGCCCGTCAACGCGTGACACACGAGGATGGCATTGCCGCCGTCGTCGGCCAGGGTGCCCCACGTCTCGTACGCGAGCGTGATGTCGCGCAGGGCGCCGCCACCCTCGAGCACGAACGGGCGATCCTCGGCGATGGAGAGAAACCGCCGCCGGCCCGGGGCGTCGCCGGGTCGCCACGCGCCCGTGGCAGGCAACATCGACGGATGCACCCGGCGGTCCACCCCTCCATGATGGCCGACTCCTCTAGGAGGGCTGCCACCTATTGGCCCACCACTGCATGACGTCAGGGGTGCAGCCGTAGGCCCCCGTCATCAACAGGCCGGCGTCGAGCACCTCGCCCGCAGCCAGCGCGGCCGCGCCGCGTGCCCACTGGACGTCGTCGGTGGGCAACGGAATCTCGAGCACCTGCCGCGCCGAGAGCTTGATGGCGTCGGAGGTCAACGCCACACCGCCGTAGGTGCAGGCCGCCCACGCGGTGACCGGCGGCGCCAGCAGGACCGCCGCGACGCGATGGACCAGCTCGCGGTCGGCGTGCACGGCGATGACCGGTGTGGAGGGAACCCACGTGCCGCGGTGGTCGACCGCGGCCTCGAGCACCTTCGTCTGCGTGGCCAGCACGACTTTTGGGTGCAGTCGGTCGACGACCCAGCGACGCAGCGGCGTCTCGTCCATCGCCGCGAGATCGACACGGGGGTGCAACCACTTCTGTCCTGCGAACCGCAACGGACGCTCACCCCACGCGCTGCGTCCCGGATCGATCACGCCGCACGTGATCAGTCGCGGGAACGCTCCGTCGTCGGCGTCGCACCGCTCGACCACATGCGGTGCGAGCCCGTAGAACTGATCGCGGAACCCCGCCGTGGCGGTCGCGATCTGGCCGAGGCGGTCGACGCCCGTCAGCGCGACATCCGGGGGCGCATCCCGTCTGACGAGCAATCGACTCCAGGTGGCGCCGCGCTCCCACCGCACGGAAGCCGCCGCGATGACGCCGCGATCAGACCAGCGCGCGATGTGGTCGGGTTGTGGACCACCACGCACGATCACAGGCGCACACACACGCACGCTCGCATCGAACACGAGGTCGTTGCACGTCCACACTCCAGTGAGCGCGCCCGCGTCGAGCACGGCGTCACGGATGGCCGCGGCATCCCGCGCCGCCACGAGCGACTGCGGCTGCACGAGCACGACACGCCCACCATCCCGCACGAGATCGAGCCCGGCGAGTAGGAACAGGAACGCCGTGTCCGCATACGGGCCCGCGACGGACGACCAACGCGTGCTGTCAACGCGCACGGTCGCCCGCTCGAGCTGGTTCAGGAACGGCGGGTTTCCGACGACGACGTCGAAGCGCCCAGCCCACCCGCGGTCAGCGAGTCCGTCGCCCGCGACGACGTGATCACCCGGAGACACACCGGCCCACTCGGCGATCGCGGCGCGCGCCGCGTCGGCGGCATCCGGATCGACGTCGATGCCCCACAACAGTTCGCGGGCGATGTGCTCGGGTGCAATCCCTCGTGCGGCGAGCTCGCGTCCCGCGGCCAGCAAGAACACGCCGTCGCCGCACGCCGGGTCGCACACCACGGGCGCTCCGCCGACGCCGTCGAGTGCGATCGCGGCCAGACGATCGGCAACGTCGACTGGCGTGTAGAAGGCGCCGAGCACACGCCTTCTGGTCGGCGACAGCATCGTGTCAGCGTATGGTCGACGGGTGCGTTGGACCGTGCATGGCGAGCGACCGCTGTACGAGAGCGACTGGGTGAACCTCAAGCTCGTCGACGTGGAGGTCCCAGGGGGCGCGCGGTTCGACCATCACGTGATCCGGATGCCGCATGAAGCCGCCGGCACGGTCGTCTACGACGGCGATCGCGGCGTGCTCTTGCTGTGGCGCCATCGGTTCATCACGGACACGTGGGGCTGGGAGATTCCCGCCGGTGGGATCGATCCGGGTGAGAGCCCGGTCGAGGCCGCCGCGCGGGAGACGATCGAGGAAACCGGCTGGGCGCCGGGACCGATGCGGCATCTCGTCACCTACCACCCGAGCAACGGACTGAGCGATCAGAAGTTCCATCTGTTCGTCGCCGATGGCGCGGCACACGTCGGCGATCCGACCGATCCGGGCGAGGCCGAGCGCATCGAGTGGGTGCCGCTGCACGAGGTGCGCGCCATCGCAGAACGCGGGGAGATCACCGACGGGCTCTCGCTGACGGCGGTGCTCTACGCGCTGGCGTTCGCGACGATCGGCTGAGGTGTCGGCGCACGCGAGCGCGTCTTCCAGATCACGCCGTCGAAGAGGAAGTGGACCGCCCCGAGGAACAACACGACCCAGAGATAGAACTCGTCGTACTGGCGGGCGACGACGTAGAAGATCTCAAACGCCACCAAGTAACCCACGAAGAACTGCCATCGCGACACCTCGGGACGGGTGGTGGCCAGGCGATGGTCGACGATGAAGAAGTACTCCACCGCGTGCGCGCCCGCGAAGCCTGCCAGGCCCGCGACCGGATCGACGAGCACGGCGAACGCGAACATCGCGGCCGTCGACACGACGTAGCGCTGCTTCGCGCGATTGCCTGTTCCCGATCGGAGCCGAGTGCGCTCGATCACGAGCCAGCGTGCGGTGAGCACTGCTGCCGCGATGGCGACAGGAACCAGCACGACGGCGGCGTACGGTCGCAGCGACGTGAGGACATCGATCGCACTGCTGTTGACCTCGCCGAGCTGTAGCGACGCGACCCGTGTGGGGGTGCGGGCGTCGGCGGCGATCGCCAGGAGCGTGGTCGCGAGCCACAACAGCATGAGCGTGCGCTCCAGGCGCCCGTCGTCCTCGCCGCTGCGCCGCCCGTAGATGCGCACGAAGCCGTAGCGCTGCATGAGCGTGTGCTCCATGTTCCACAAGGCTCCGATGACCGCGACGAGCGTGAAGGAGATCGTGAGGCCGAGCGCGATGGCGCTCGCCAAGACGATCGGGCCGGCGACGAACAGCCGTCGCCGCGTCGCGAATTGCGCGGCGTCGCCGTACACGAGCGTGAGCGTCAGCGGCTGGTGCACGAAGCTGAACGCGAACATCGCTTCGAGTAGCAGCACGAGCTGGCGACCGTCGCCGCGGAACCAGAACGCCGCCGCCGCGAAGGGAACCCAGGCCAGTGCGAGGCCGGTGTCGGCGCGGGCCGATCGAATCCAAGGAGCTTGCCCGCGCTGCACGCGGGAGAAATTACCCGGTTGCTTCGGTGAGCGACGGGTCCCAGCCGACCAGGTCGGCCAAGCGAGGGTCATTCGAGAAGACTTCGACCAGCGGCTGCTTCACGCCGATGCGCGGCAACAGGCGCTTGATCTCGAGTTCCTCGTTCCACAGTACGAGGGTGACGACGAGGCCGGACTCTCCTGCCCTGGCCGTACGGCCGGACCGATGGAGGTACGACTTGTGATCCTGCGGCGGGTCGTAGTGCACGACCACGTCGACGTCGTCGATGTGCAACCCGCGGGCCGCTACGTCGGTGGCGACGAGCACCGGCAATCGGCCTTGCTGGAAGTCGTCGAGCGCTCGTTCGCGGATCCGCTGCGGCAGATCGCCGTGGATGGCCGCGGCCCGCACGTCTTCCGCCTTCAAGGCCGCGGCAAGGCGGTCGGCCCCGCGCTTCGTGCGGGTGAAGATCATCGTGCGCCCGACGCCCCGGCTGATGGCCGCGGCGACCTTGGCCTTGTCCATCTCGTGCACGAGCAAGAAGCGGTGGGCCATCTCCTCGACCGTGATCGTGCGTGACTCGACTTCGTGGTGCACGGGATCGCGCTGGTAGCGCTTGACCAGCACATCGACGGCGCCGTCGAGGGTCGCCGAGAACAGCAGCGTTTGGTGCGGACCGCCGACGTGGCGCAGCACCCACTCGACTTGGGGCAGGAAGCCCATATCGGCCATCCGGTCGGCCTCGTCGAGCACGACGCATGTGAGCGCGTCCAAGAACACCGACTTGCGGTCGAGCAGGTCGATCAGCCGGCCGGGTGTGGCCACGACGATCTCGACTCCGTCCTCGAGCTGGCGGGCTTGCTTCTCGAGCGACTGCCCGCCATAGACGACCGCGGCACGAATTCCGCGTTCCTTGCCGAGCGGCTCGATCACCTCGTGCACCTGTACAGCGAGCTCGCGAGTGGGCACCAGCACGAGCGCCGTCGGGCGCCGGGGCTCCGCCTTCGGTGTGCGCTCGAGCAACGGCAGGCCGAATGCGAGCGTTTTGCCCGAGCCCGTCTTGGCCTTGCCGCAGACGTCGCGACCGGCCAGTGCATCGGGAATCGTGAGGGATTGGATGGGAAACGGGTGCGTGATGCCCGCTGCGCTCAGAGCGTCAACCAGATCAGGTGACAGCCCGAGCGACTCGAAGGTCGTCGTCATGTGGGTCGATCCAATGTATCGGTCGGGTCGGGGCTTGCGCTCCATGCGGCGAGTTCGGGCAGCATCCTGGCCAGGATCGCGACACCGGCGATGCAGGCGAGGCCGCCGCTCACGACCGAAACCTGCGCATTGGTCGCCGTGGCAACCGCTCCAGCCTCCATGTCGCCGACACGGGGGCCACCCGTGACGACGGCGATGTTGAGCGCCTGCAACCGGCCGCGGAGGCGGTCCGGTACGTGCAACTGCAGGATCGTGCCGCGGAACACCGCCGAGATCACGTCGGCCGCGCCGGCGATCGCCAGCATCAGGAGACCGAGCGGCAGCCAGTTCGCGGCGCCGAACGCGGCGATGGCCAGACCCCAGATGGCAACGGCCCACAGCACCGCGGCCCCTTGGCGGCGCACGCGACTCACCCAGCCAGTGGTGACGGCACCGACGAATGCGCCCGCGGCAGGCGCGGCATACAGGAGCCCGACGGTGCCCGCGCCACCGTGGTAGAGCTCGGTGCCGAGCTGCGGAAACAGCGCTCGTGGCATGCCGAAGACCATCGCGTTGATGTCGATGAGGAACACGCCTTGAATCGATCGCTCACCACGCACGTACCGCAGCCCTTCCTTGATCGAGCCGAAGCCGGCCTTGGTACCTCCGCCTTCGGGCAGCAACGGCGGCAACAGCAAGAGCGTGATCAACGCGACCGCGAACGTGATGACGTCGATCCAGTACGCCGCCGAGAGCGAGACGCTCGCGATGACCACACCAGCGAAGGCCGGACCACCGACCGACCCGAACTGGTAGCCCGTCTGGTTCAGCGCGGCTGCGGCCGGAATCTGATCGCGACGGACCAACGAGGGCACGACCGCGCTGCGCGTCGGTGCATCGATCGCCGTGAGGCCGGCGCTCATCGCGGTGCACACGTAGATGGGCCAGATCAACGGGTCCGCGAGCGACGCGTTCACGGCCAGTCCCGCGCTCGTGACCGCCATCAGCACCGTGGCGACGAGCAACACCTTCCGCCGGTCGATCGCGTCGGCGAGGGTTCCCCCGAGGAACGAGCACAGGATGATCGGTGCGAGTTGCGCCAGGCTCAGCAGTCCGACCTGCAACGACGAGTGCGTCAGCAGGAAGATTTGGAACGACGACGCGACGAGCGTCAGCTGGCGCCCGAAGAAGGACACCAGCTGACCGGTGAACAGCAGCCGAAACTCGCGTGATTCAGTAACGGGCGAGACGTCGAGTAAGACCCGGCGCCTCTCGGGTTTGGCTGCTGTTACGGAAGCGCCTTTTCGATGGTCTCGACGACTTCGGGTGCTTCAGGGTCGACCATCGGACTGAACCGGGCCACGACTTCGCCGCCAGGTGCGATGAGGAACTTCTCGAAGTTCCAGCGGATGTCGCCCGCCACTCCTTCGCTGTCGGCGACGTCGACCAGTTGCTGGTAGAGCGCGTGGCGATCGTCGCCGTTCACGTCGACCTTCTCGGTCATCGGGAACGTGACGCCGTAGGTCGTCGAGCAGAACTCCTTGATCTCGTCGGCGCTCCCGGGCTCCTGACCCCCGAACTGGTTGCACGGCACGCCGAGCACCGTGAACCCCTTGTCCTTGTACTGCTCCTGCAGGCGCTCGAGCCCCGTGTACTGCGGGGTCAGCCCGCACTTCGAGGCCACGTTGACGACCAACACCGCCTTGTCCTTGTACTGAGGAAGGTCGGCGGCTGTGCCGTCGAGAGCCGAGATGGAAACGTCATAGATCGACATGGGCGGAAGGCTACCGACCATTGGCTCTACGCTCACAAGCCGTGAGCATCGACGTCCGCGAGCACGTGGCCGAGGTGGCCGACCAGGGGTACACGATCGTCGAGAACGCCATCGACCTCGAGCACATCGACGCGCTGGCAGCCGACCTCGACCGCCTGGAATCAGAGCTCGGCGTTTCCCCGGCAACGAACAGCTTCGAAGGCTCTTCGACGTGGCGCATCTACAACCTCTTGGTGCACGGCGACCTGTACGAGCGCATCCCGGTGCACCCGAACGTGCTGCCGATCGTGGAGGGCGTGCTCGACTACGGCTGCCTCATCTCGTCGCTGTCGTCGATCGCCATCGGTCCCGGCGAGACGCCACAGCCCATCCACGCCGACGACCAGCTCATCCCGCTCCCGAAACCACACCCGCCGACGGTGTGCAACACGATGTGGGCGCTCACCGACTTCACCGAGGACAACGGCGCGACGCGCATCATCCCGGGCTCCCATCTGCTCGACCACAGTCCGAACTACGGGGAGCACTACGACTCGATCGCCGCCGAGATGCCGAAGGGCTCGGTACTCGTGTGGCACGGCAGCCTGTGGCACGGCGGCGGCGAGAACACCACCGATGCCCGGCGTGTGGGCATCGCGATGAACTACTGCGCGGGCTACATCCGTCAGCAGGAGAACCAGCAGCTCGGCATCCCGCTCGACATCGCCCGCCAGTTCTCCCCGCGTCTACGTGAGCTCGTCGGGTATGGCATCTACAACGGCCTCATCGGGCACATCGACAAGCACGACCCCGCGCACTTGCTGCTCGACCGCAGCGAGGACTCCTCGCTGGTGTGGGACGCGGTCTAACGGCCGGTGTGAACGAGGTCGCCGGCGAGCTCGTCGGGGTAGTCGTCGTCGGCGTACTCGTGCACCGCACCCATCGCGACGACCCGTCGGCGCAACGCGCGTAGCGGCAGCAAACCGACCACGAGCACGATCAAGGCAAACGCCGTCGAGTCGAGGAACGACTTGTTGTTGCTCGTTTGCGCCGCCACCGAGACCGGCGCGGGCAGGGTCGTGGTGGGCGGCGGCAACGCCGCGTTCGCAACGACCGGCGGGAGGTGATCGAGACCGACCTCCGCGGCGGCCGGCGTGTTGAAGCCTTGATCGAGCAGCGCGCCGGCTGACGCGTACGAGTCGACCGCGTCGAACACCACCGCGAGCATTGTGCGTCCATCGCGCGTCGCCGAGCCGACGAAGGTGTGCCCCGCGAGATCGGTGGTGCCCGTCTTCAACCCGTTCGCGCCGGGGTAGAGGTCGAGGAACAGGTTGTGGTTCGGGAGGTGGTGGCCCAACAGGTCGCCACCGGTGAAGTCGTAGCTGCGCGTGTTCACAACATCCATCAGCCCGGGCGTGGCCAAGACGGCCCGAGCGACGATGGCGAGATCGCGTGGGCTGATACGGGCGCCGCCCTTGTTGGCGAACTCGTCGTCGAGCCCGGCCGGGTCGTTCAAGATCGGACTGTCGGCCAGGCCGAGGCGGGCCGCGGTCTCGTTGGCGACCTGGACGTAGCCGTCGAGCGTCCCACCACCGATCTTCTCGGCCAGGGCCACCGCCGCGTCGTTCGCCGAGACCATCATCATCGAGTACATCAAGTGGTCGTACGCCCACACTTGCGGCGACTTCACGTTGATCTTGCGGGCGGGCATCCCTTCCGCGACCGGGCTGATCGGGATCGGATCACCCGGTTGCAGCCGCTGTGAGGCGATGAGCCCGGTGAGGAGCTTGATCGTGCTCGCGGGCGGCCGCACCGTGCGGGCGTCTTGCTGGGCGATCACCGCGCCGCTGTCGACGTCGACGAGCACGTACGCCTTCGGCAGTGGCGGCGCCGGTTGCGCCGAAGCCGCCGGGGCGGCCGCCGTCGCCGCGCCGAGCAGCAGCACGAACATCGCGACAAAGCAAGCGGGAAGCCCGCGCATCGGCCCGACCCTAACGAATCCGCCCAGCACGGTGGTAGACCCCAGGCGATGCGGGCTCTGGCCACGATCGACGACTGGCCGGCACCCACGGCGGCCGCCGGTTTGGCCCTCCGAGATGGCACGATTTGGACACATGGCGCGTCGGGCGTGCCCTTGCCGTTGGCGTCGGTGACGAAGCCCTTGATCGCGCTGGCGGCGCTCGTGGCCCACGAGGAGGGGTCGCTCGACCTGGAGCGTGAGGCCGGGCCGCCGGGCGCGACGGTCCGCCACCTGCTGGCGCACGCATCGGGGCTGTCACCGGACAGCGACGCGGTGCTCGCGCCTCCTGCAACGCGCCGCATCTACTCGAATCGTGGCTTCGAGGTGCTCGGCGCCACGCTCGAGACGGTCACCGCGATGCCTGTCGCGCGGTACCTGCGCGAGGCGGTCGTCGAGCCACTCGGTCTCGTGGCCACCGAGCTCAGAGGCTCGCCGGCCTCAGGAGCATCCGCATCGGTGGACGACCTCGTCCGCGTGCTGCGCGAGCTGCTGGAGCCGACCCTGATCACGCGTGCGACGCTGCAGGAGGCGACTGCGGTCGCCTTTCCCGGGCTCGACGGGGTGCTCCCCGGCTTCGGGCGCCAGTCCCCGAACGACTGGGGACTCGGCTTCGAGGTCCGCGACAGAAAGATGCCGCACTGGACGGGCACGATGAATTCGCCATCCACCTTCGGTCACTTCGGCCAGAGCGGCACGATGTTCTGGGTGGATCCCACCGCGGGTGTGGCGCTGGTGTGCCTGACCGATCAAGCCTTTGGGCCGTGGGCAATCGATGCATGGCCGGTGCTGTCGGATGCCGTGCTCACTGAAGCCAGCGGCTGATTCATGGAACGATGACGAAGATGCGTGCTGGAGCTAGCACTTCGAGCGGTCTGGCGTTGGCGCGAGCCAAGCACGCCCTCGAAGCCGCGCATCTCGACACGAACGTCGAGCTCACACGGGCGAGCAGCGTCACCAACGAGGTGTGGCTCACACCCGACTACGCGATACGGGTGAACCGACGTCCCGACCATCGCCTCCGACGCGAAGCGAAGATCGGCCCGCACCTGCCCGCCGAGGTGCACTATCCCGAGGTCATCGCGTACGGAACAGGTACGGGCTTCGATTGGCTCGTCGTGCGCCGTCGTCCAGGCAACGTGCTCAGCCGGTGCTGGCCGACGATGGCGCCGTCGCAACGACGGCTCGCCGTTCGCCAACTCGCCTTCATGCTCCGTGCGTTGCACAACTCCACATCGCCCGTCGGACTCGAAGACGCAGGCGCCCCCCAACTCCTCCAGGGCGGACAGGGACAGAACCCGACGACACCACTGCTGGTCGGGCTGGAGCGGGCACGCGACCTGGAGAACGTCGACTCGGCGATCATCGAGGCGCTCGTCGAGATCGTGCGCACGACATCCCGTTACCTCGAGCCGTTCGACGTGCAGACGCTGATCCACGGCGACCTCACGTTCGAGAACGTGTTGTGGGACGGCGACCAAGTCACCGCGCTGATCGACTTCGAGTGGTCGCGTGCTGCGCCGGCTGACCTCGATCTCGACGTGATCCTGCGGTTCGTTGCGTTCCCTGATCTGCACGTCGCCGAGGACTACGTCGACCAGACGAAACCGGAGGACTACGAGGACGTGGCGTGGTGGTTCCGCGAGGACTACCCGCAGCTCTTCTCGTTTCCCCACGCGCTCGATCGCCTGCGCCTGTTCGCGATCGCATTCGATGTTCGCGACCTGCTCGCGTTTCCGCCGGAGCTCCCGCCGACGAAGCTGCCGCCGGAGCACTCGGTCAACCGGCTCACCCGTCTCGTGACGCGCCGCAGCTACCTCGACAACTTCGCCGGCCCCGACGCGCGCTTCTGACTCAGGGTGTCGAGCGGAGTTGCTCGGGCGTGACCGAGTACAGGCGCTCGCTGCCCGCGGTGATCGCGCCCATGAGTCCGTGGGCCTGCGGGAGCAACTCGTCGATGTAGAAGCGGGCAGTCTCGAGCTTCGCCGCGTTGAACGGATCGTCGAGCCCGAGCGTGCGCGCCGCGATCGCTTGTCGGGCCATCACCCAACCACCCGCCACGATGCCGAACATGCGCAGGTAGGGCGTGGCCGCGGCGAGCGCGTCCTGCGGGTTCGTCGCGCCGTTCGTGAGGATCCACGTCGTGGCCTCGCGGAGCGAGGTGACCGCCTGCGGGTACGCGTCGCCGAGGTCGGGATCGACCGCCTCGAGCTGTCGGAGGAAGTCGTCCACCACAGCGCCGGCGCGCATCGGCAGCTTGCGGCCGACGAGGTCCATGGCCTGGATGCCGTTCGTGCCCTCGTAGATCGCGGCGATGCGGATGTCGCGATAGCGCTGGGCGACACCGGTCTCCTCGATGAAGCCCATGCCGCCGTGGATCTGCACGGCCAGCGACGCCAACTCGTTCCCCATGTCGGTGCACCACGCCTTCGTCACCGGCGTGAGGAGGTCGACAAGCTCCTGTGCGGCGGTGCGCGCCTCTTCGTCGGGCGCGTGCCGGGCGAGATCGATGCCTTCCGCATTCGCGTAGACCAGCCCCCGCATCGCTTCGATGGTCGAGCGCATGGTCAGCAACATGCGGCGCACGTCGGCGTGCTCGATGATCGGACTCGATGTACCGGGCGGGGCGCCGATAGCGCGTCCTTGTCGTCGCTCAGTCGCATACGCGAGCGCTTGCTGGTACGCGACTTCGCCGATCGCGAGGCCGGACAGGCCGACAGAGAGTCGCGCGGTGTTCATCATCGTGAACATGTAGCGCATGCCGGCGTTCGGTTCACCGATGAGGTAGCCGACGGCGCCGTCGAACTCGAGCACGCACGTCGGGCTCGCATGGATCCCCATCTTGTGCTCGATCCCGATGCACTTCACGCTGTTGCGGTCGCCCAACGAGCCGTCGTCGTTGACGAGGACCTTCGGGACGATGAAGCACGAGATGCCCTTCGTGCCGGGAGGCGCATCAGGCACGCGCGCGAGTACGAGGTGAACGATGTTGTCCGTCATCTCGTGCTCGCCGTACGTGATGAAGATCTTCTGACCACTGATGCGCCACGAGCCGCCGTCGGCGGGGACGGCCTTCGTCGTCAGCGCACCGACGTCGGAGCCGGCCTGCGGTTCCGTCAGGTTCATGGTGCCGGTCCACTCGGCCGACACCATCCGGCGCATGTACTGCTCCTGCTGCTCCTCCGAGCCATGGTGCAGCAGCATGTCGAGCGCGCCCTGCGTCAGCAGCGGGCAGTTCGACCAGGCCATGTTCGAGGCCGTCAGCATCTCCTGCATGGCGATCGCGACGAGCCATGGGAAGCCCCCACCGCCGTGCTCGACTGGGAACGGCACGCTCCCCCATCCCGCGTCGACGTACTTGCGGTAGGCATCAGACCAGCCCGGCGGCGTCGTCACGGCGTTCGTCGTTGGATCGAACTTGGCGCCCACGGTGTCGCCGACGCGGTCGAGCGGCGCGAGTACCTCGCTGACGAACCGACCGAACTCGTCGAGGAGCCCGTACACGGTGTCCGGGTCGGCGTGCTCCATCCCGGAGAGCTTGGAGAGCGCTGCGAGGTCGACAAGATGCTCGAGCGCGAACCGCATGTCGCGCAGCGGGGCTCGGTACTCGGCCATCAGGGCAGACCCGCTCCCGGCACGTCGACTCGCATGCGCTCCAGTTGCCCGGTGCGGAGCTCCGCGGCTTTGTGCGGGTCGAGTCCTTTGCTCGTCAACATGTAGAGCGTGCGGCGATCGTCGTCGCCCAGCATGCAGGCGATCGCCATCCGTTTACCGGTCGAGATGCGGGCCGTCACCTCACCGCCATCGCGCACACGCAAGAACTCGTGGGTCGTGGGTGACGAGACCCAGATGCAGCCCTCGGCATCGAGACAGATGCCATCCGGGACGGCACCGCCGGCGAGCGCGGCGAACTCCCGCCGATCGGAGAGCGAGCCGTCGCCGGCGATCGCGAAGGCGGTCAGGCACGCACCGAACGACTCGGCGACGACGAGCGTCGCGCCATCGGGGGTGATGACCATGCCGTTGGGGAAGCGCAACTCGTCGGCGGCGATCCGGTGTGCGCCGGTGGCGACATCGACGGCGAGCAGCACCGTCGGGCGGGGTTCTTCACCCGCGTGCAGGTCGAAGCCGAACGAGCCGATGTACGCGGTGCCGTTCGCGCTGACGACCATGTCGTTGATGGGCCGTTCGGTGTAGCCGGACAGATCCGCGACCTCGGTCAACGCACCGTCTTCGAGGCGCAGCAATCGGCGGTCGTCCATCGACACGATCAGCAACCGACCTCGTGCATCCCAGCCCAGTCCGGACGGCGAACCGGGCACGCCGACGGCCGTCTCGAGCGCGCCGCTGATCGGCTCGTACGTCTTCACGGCGTGGTCGTGCATGTCGGAGAACCACAACCGGCCGTCGCGCCACCGTGGTCCTTCACCGAACGCCAGGTCCTTGGCGACTACCTCGGAATCAGCCATCGTCGGCACAGTACCGTTGCCCCCGTGGCCGAGAACGTGGTGATGGGCATCGACATCGGAGGCACCGGCATCAAGGGGGCGCCCGTCGATGTGGAGAAGGGTGAGCTCGCCGGCGAGCGATTCCGCATCCTCACGCCTCACCCGGCAACCCCGAAGGCGGTGGCCGACGTCGTCGGCGAGGTCGTCGAGCACTTCGACTGGAACGGCCCGGTCGGCGCGACGTTCCCGGCGGTCGTCAAGGAAGGCATCACGCTCAGTGCGGCCAACGTCGACCGTGAGTGGATCGGCGCCAACGCGGAAGAGGTCTTCACGCAGCGACTCGGCATGCCGGTCACCGTGATGAACGACGCCGACGCGGCTGGCCTCGCCGAGATGCGCTTCGGGGCCGGTCGTGGACGCACCGGGGTCGTGCTCACGATCACGCTCGGTACGGGCATCGGCTGCGGCATGTTCCTCGACGGCAAGCTCGTCCCGAACACCGAGTTCGGCCACATCGAGCTCGACGGCAAGGACGCGGAGACCATCGCCGCCGACAGTGTCCGCGAGCGCAAAGAGCTGACCTGGAAGAAGTACGCCGTGCGCGTCGAGCAGTACCTGCGCAGACTCGATGCACTGTTGTGGCCCGACCTCATCATCATCGGAGGTGGGGCCAGCAAGAAGGCAGAGAAGTTCCTGCCACTGATCAACATTCGACCCGAGGTCGTCCCCGCCGAGCTGCAGAACGAAGCCGGCATCGTCGGCGCGGCGCTGGCTGCGGCCGACGCCCGCCCGTGAGCACCGACGAGCGCGGGCACGACGCAGTGCTGACGACCGGCGCCAACTCCGGCATCGGTCTGGCCACCGTCATCGAGGTGGCCAAGCGGGGCTATCGCTCGTTCGGCTCCGTGCGCAGCGAGGCCAAGGCCGACGTCGTGCACAAGGCCGCGGCCGAGGCGGGTGTCGAGGTGGAGACCGTCATCCTCGACGTCACCGATGCCGACGCCTGCGCGGCGGTCATCGAGGATCTCGACGTCGACCTGTATGGGCTGATCAACAACGCCGGCTACGGCATGACCGGCGCGATCGAGGACGTCACCGACGAAGAGGCGCACCACCTGTTCGAGACGATGGTGTTCGCGCCGCTGCGGCTCGCTCGCCTCGTGCTGCCAGGCATGCGCAACGCCGAACGCGGACGCATCATCAACGTGTCGTCGATCTACGGCCGAACCACGACGCCGCTCACGGGCTGGTACCAGGGCGCGAAGCACGCGCTCGAAGGCGCATCCGACGCACTGCGGCTCGAGGTGGCCGGCGCTGGCATCCAGGTCGTGCTCGTCGAGCCCGGCGGGTTCAAGACGGGCATCTGGGAAGACCTCGAGCGCGACATCGAGAAGCGTGGCGCCTCGCGATACGGCAACGCCTATCGCCGTACGCAACAGGCGATGATGCTGAGCTCCCCGATCATGGGTGAGCCCAAGCAATGCGCGAAGGTGATCGCCAACGCGCTGTCGTCGCGCCGCCCACGCGCTCGATATCTGGTGGGCATCGATGCGATGGCACTCGCCACCGTCGAGCGGTTCACCCCCACCGCGGTGAAAGATCGCATCGTGCGGCTGACGCTCGGCCTTTGACCGTCCTGCTGTTGGCCACTGGCGGGACGATCGCCAGCAAGAAGCAACCCGACGGAGGCGTGGCGGTCGCGTTGAGGGGTGCGGAGCTGCTGTCGGCGGTGTCGCCGGTCTACACGTCCGACGTCGAGGTCGTCGACGTGACCCATGGGCCGAGTTGGAACTTCGACATCGAGACCATGGCGTCGATCGCCCGTCAGGCTCGGGACGCGCTGGTCGAGGGGCGCGCGTCGGGCGTCGTCGTCACCCACGGCACCGACACCGTCGAGGAGACGTTGTGGCTGACCGACCTGCTCGCCTCTGTCGCGACGGCTCAGGGCCCGATCGTCTTCACCGCGTCGATGCGAAACGCCGGCGAAGCGGACGCCGACGGCCCGTCGAACCTGCGGGACGCGCTGGCACTCGCGCACTCCAAGGAAGGCGTCGGGCGCGGCGCGCTCCTCTGCGTCAACGGGGAGATTCACGAGGCCCGGTGGGTCACGAAGACCGATACGCAGCGCACCGACACGTTCTCGTCGTTCGGGGTCCGTTCGTACACGCGGCCGCCGACCAACGGTGAGATCGAGCCCGCGGTTGTCGTCATCCGCTCGAATGGAGGCATGGACGGCGACATCGTCGATTGGCACCTGTCGCGCGGCGCTCGCGGGCTCGTGATCGAAGGCACCGGTGCGGGCAACGTGTCGGGCGCGCTCCTGCCTGGCATCGATCGAGCGTTGTCGTCAGGCGTGGCGGTCGTCGTGGCTTCCCGCTGTCCGACCGGCGAGGTTGCGCCTGTCTACGGCGGCCCAGGCGGCGGTCACACGTTGGCGTCGATGGGGGTGATCGGCGCTGCAGAGCTCAGCGCCGCGAAGGCCCGGCTCGCACTCGCGGTCGCAATCGGAAACGATCCGTCGATCGACGCAGTCCGGTCCTGGTTCGAGGTGCTCGGATGACGCTCGACCTCCTCGTGCCCGGCGTGTACTCGTGGTTGCAGCTCCCGAGCGGGCCGGGTCGGGCCAATGCCGGCGTCGTCGTCGACGCCGACGGGATCACCGTGATCGATCCGCTGTTGACGGCGTCGCAATGGACCCCGTTGGCCGAGGCCGTCGAGGCACTCGGTGCGCCGATTCGGCGTGTCGTGCTGACGAGCAGCAACGCCGAGTACTCCGGCGGTACCGCTCACTTCCGCACGTCGGCCATCTACGGGCGCACGCAAGCGAGCGCGCATCTCGACCAACCCGCTGATCCGAACGTGCTCCGGCGCCTCTATGCCGCGCACGCGAACGAGATCGACGACGAGTTCGCCACACGACCGGTGAGCCACATCGTCGACGCGATGGTGCAACTCACGCCGGCGATCGTCCTCGTGCCGATGACCGGACAACAAGAGGAGAACCTCGTCGTCCACGTCCCAGCGTCGGCGATCGTGTTCGCTGGCGCGATGTGCACGTTCGGCGTGACGCCCTTGGCGCATCAGGGCAATCCGGCGGCGTGGGCCGATTCCCTCGACGCGTTGCTCGACCTCGCGCCGATCATCGTCCCCGGCCACGGCCCGATCGGCGGCGAGGAGGAGGTCCGCGAGCTGCAGGCGTATCTCCGGGCGTGCGTCGCGGCAGATGGGGACGTGTCCCGTCTGGGCTCGGGTCCGTGGGACAACTGGACCGCCCGCGAACACGACGTGATCAACGTCGAACGCGCGGCGATGCTCGCCAGGGGCGACGACGACATCCCGCCGTCGCTGCTCCGGCTGCTCGGCCTCTGAGCGCCGAACCCATTTCGCCACTTTGGACGAACGACGACATGGACGGTCGCCGAACGCGCCAAAAGCGCACTGTGCCGAACAATTGGCGCGGTTCGCTACTGGAAGTGTCGCCAACCGCGCCAAGAGCGGCGGTCGATGCCGACGAGGACCCGTAGGTACCAGGTCTTAGGCACCGAGGCGCTCGAGGACCGACGCGCCGTAGTCGACGTGCAGGTCGGAGAGTTCGGGTCGTCCCGTGCGTGCGTAGAAGTCGATGCTCCGCAACACCATGTGCGCGTTGTAGGCGACGAGCAGTTCGATCGGTGTCCCCGCCAGCGCGCGGTCCCGCAGTCGCTCCGCCACCCCGGGCTCCGCGCCGACCAAGCCCAGCCAGTACGCCAACGTCACGAGGTCGAACCGACGATCGCCGTCCTGGCACGCCTCGATGTCGATGATGGCTGTCACGCGCCCGTCGGCCACGAGCATGTTGCGATGGTGGTAGTCGCAATGCACGAGGTCAGTTGCGGGCACATCATCCGCCTCGATGCTGTGGCCGACGGCCACGAGTCGATCGAGCAGATCCCGGGCACGACTCGAGTGCGCGGCGATCACTGAGTGCAGGCACCAGTCCTCGAGGCCGACGCGCAATGAATCCACCAGATCGACACCCCACGGCTCCTGGCCACCGACGCCGCACCCCGCGGCCCGCTCGTTGGCCGCCACGAGCTGATCGACAATGGATTGGCTCAGCGGCTCATCGACGAGCGCGCCGATCGCTCGATCCTGGAGGTGCCACAACCAGTCGTCGACTCGGCCGTGACCGATGACGGCCGGCGTCGGATATCCGGCGGCTCGAGCCTTGGAGATCCGGCGGGCGGAGTGCTCGAGCTGCGCGCGGCGTGGTTCGGTGTACGGCCAGTGCTTCAGCACTGCCCCTCGCCCGCCCCATTCGACGAACGCCGCGCCGAACTCTCCTCCGGGGCACGCGCTCTCCCACCGGACGGCATGACCGTCGCGCTGCAGGAGTTCAACGATGTCCCGGCCGTCCACGACAGATCATCCTGTGGCTTCGAGGAAGCCGAGCCAAACGGGATGTGGCGCGGCGCTGCCAGCCAACGTTGCGTACAGTTGGCACTTACAACGTCGCGGTCCCGGCAGATCAGCTGATCAGCAGGAGACGCGAGCCGGGGTGCGGCCATGGGTACGGAAGGCGAGACTGTCCCTGCCGCTCCCGCCGCGGCCGTCACCAAAGAGGCTGTCTACAAGAAGACGTCAGCTGGCAGCGCCGCAACCAAGGTGCCGCACGCGTCGACCGCGCCGAGCAACGACAAGGCATTCGCGGCAAATGTCCTGCGCATCCAAGAGGCGGCGGGCAACCAGGCGGCACTGGCCTGGGTCGGAAATCCGGGCGGAAGCGACACGTCGACCGACGCCGCGGACGGACGCATCCAGCGTCGCCCTGCCGTCGGTGCCGACTCGGGCGCGCCGCTCGACAGCGGCCCCCGGAAGGTGAGTCGGAGCGCGCAGTTGCGAGCGAAGGCCTCTGCCGCCGGATCGGACATCTTCTTCGACCGCGCCGCTCCCCCGCTGGTGCAGCGATCAGCGGTCATTCGGCGCGTCACCGAAGAGTCCGTCGACGAGCACGTGAAGATGGGTGGCGCCCGCAAAGCGAGTGGGGGGATCGCCGAACAGGCGAAGCACGGTGGACTCGACAGCAAGTCCGGACTCGTTATGCCGTCGAAGATCAAGGAGAGCATGGAAGCGCCCGAGCAGATGGTGCTCGGCTGCGGCAGCAAGTGGAAGGAGGTGAAGACGCAGTACATCGCCGATGAACCCAAGATGCGCCTGCTGCTCCAGTACCGCATCCATGAGGTCGGCCGGATCTACAAGCAGGTGATCGGTGAGTTGTGGAGGGAGAACGCACCGTTGCGCGCGAAGGAGCGCGCGATCAAGGGCTCCGTTCCCCGCGATCAGCTCTTCCAGCTGAACGACCTGCAGTTCTCGATGATGGGCAGCACCGACCTCACCTCCGACTACGACGTCAGCTTCGACCATGTCGTGACGAAACCTTGGATCGGCGTGGCCGCGGTCAAGGCCTTCAACCGGATCTTCCGCGAGAAGTGGAAGGCCGAATCGGGAACCGTCTTCGACACGAACGTGTACACGCAGGGCTTCATGCCCTCGGACATGAGCAACATCCCCACCGCGCTCCCCGGTGCGATCGACAAGCGCCGACAGGGCGCCGAGGCGCTGGCCGCCATCGCAGGTCCGTCGCAAAAGGAAGCACAGGACTTGGTCAAGAGCCTGAAGAGCAAGCACGCCGAGGCGGTCCAAGTCCGTTCCAAGATGGCCGCGGACGCGATCCAGGGACGAGCCGAAGTCCGCAAGAGCCACACGATCTCGCAGGCGAAGGTCTTCGCCATCGAGGACGTGATGTCGCTCGTGAAGATCCGCAAGTTCATGAACGAAACGGACTGGGTCGCGTACAGCACGATGCTCCTGTCGGAGCTCGAGGGTCCCGCCAAGGCAGCGACGAAGGTCGTCCTGAAGCAAGCCGACGACAAATACAAGGAACTCGACGCTCAGCTGGAAGCGAAGAAGGCGGCGCTGCGCGTCGGACGTCCAGAAGGGACGGTCGACGACGAGGACCTCGAGCTCGAAGCCTCCAACCGCCTGTACGAGGAGTACCTCGTGAAGGCCGCGGCGATCGTCGCGGCGAATCACGGTGTGCTCGAGCCGGGTGCAATCGCGAAGTGGACCGAGCAGCAATCGACTGCGCTGTACTTTGCGAACGAGGCGTATCACACGAGCGGGCCGGTCGAGAGCACGGTGATCGGTCAGCAGATGGGCATCAAGATGGCCCAGACGCCCGAGCAACACATGCAGGCCATCAACGAGCAGACCGGCTTCGTGGTCGAACAGCACCACGCCACGCACGCCAAGCCACCCGGTCGGTTCCTCTGGAAGTCGTCGAAGTACGTCGACCGCATCTGCGCGATCCTCAATCTCATCCGCCAAGACGTGCCCGGCGGGCTGCCCGACGTCCTGCCGCTCGAACTGGAGCTCCGTTCGCTCTCGGCCGCGCTCCTCGTCATCAAGAAGGGCACGCTGCCGGATGAGCAGAAGGACACCGCGTCGGTCGAAAAAGCGACCTTGGCGGGACCGCCGGTCAGCGAGGACGTACAGAAGTGCGTGCTCAGGCTGAACGCCGACGTCAACCAGCGGCTGCGGAACGCCAAGAATCCGGCCCAGGACACCGCGCCAACGGTCTAGGCCGCTGGCCAACGCGCTTCCGTCCCGACGGCTGCGCATGCGAACATATGTTCGTGTCTGGTGAGGCGACGATCCTGCATGCCGACCTCGACGCCTTCTACGCGTCGGTGGAGCAGCGGGACGATCCCTCGCTCCGCGGGCGACCCGTCATCGTGGGAATGGGTGTCGTGCTGTCGTCGAGCTACGAGGCGCGGGCGCAGGGCGTGCGCACGGCGATGGGCGGCCGCCAGGCCAAACGACTGTGTCCCGATGCGGTCGTCGTGTCACCGCGCATGTCGGCCTACTCCGAGGCGAGCAAGGCGGTGTTCGACGTCTTCAACGACACCACTCCCCTCGTCGAGGGGCTGTCGATCGACGAGGCGTTCCTCGACGTCGGGGGGCTGCGTCGTCTCGCCGGCGCGCCTCGTGACATCGCCGTCAAGCTGCGCGCCGATGTGCGCGAGCGCGTCGGCCTCCCGATCACCGTCGGCGTGGCCCGCACCAAGTTCCTGGCGAAGGTGGCCAGCGGGGTGGCCAAGCCCGATGGCCTCCTCGTCGTGCCTCCCGATCGCGAGATGGCCTTCCTGCATCCGCTGCCGGTGCAGAAGCTGTGGGGCGTCGGCCCGATCACTGCCGAGAAGCTCCACGGCCGCGGCATCACGACCGTGGGCGAGGTCGCGCAGCTACAGGAGAACGTGCTCGTGTCGATGCTCGGGCTCGCGTCCGGCCGGCACCTGCACGCATTGGCCCACAACCGCGACCCGCGACCCGTGCTGGTCGGTCGTCGGCGCCGGTCGATCGGGTCGCAGCATGCGATCGGGTGGCGGCCGAAGTCGGCCACCGACATCGACGCGTCGGCCGTGGCCATCGTCGACCGTGTGACGCGACGCATGCGCGCCGCCGGACGCGTCGGCCGCACGGTCGTGTTGCGAATGCGGTTCGACGACTTCTCGCGGGCGACCCGGTCGCACACCATGGATCGGCCCACCGCGTCGACCCATGCGATCCTCGACGCCGTGCGCGCGCTGGTGGCCGCGTCGATGCCCATGATTCGTGAGCAAGGCCTCACGTGCATCGGGGTGGCGGTCACGAACCTCGACAACGACGATGCCGTCCAACTCGTGCTGCCCTTCGACAGTCACGCCGACGGTGCGCTCGACGCGGTCCTCGACGGGGTCCGGGAACGGTTCGGCTCCTCGGCGATCGGACGAGCCTTGTTACTCGGCCGCGACCAGGGCCTCTCCGTGCCCCTTCTCCCCGATTGAGGGCCGGGCCGTACCCACGGCCACCACGCCGACGGCCGCGAGCACGACCGCCATGCCGAAGATCTGCACCCACTCGACGGTCTCGTCGAGAAAGATCACCGCGCTGATCACGGCCACGACCGGAATCGCCAGTGTCAGCAACGACATCACCGACAGGTCGACGTGCGCGTGCGCCCAGTTCACGAGCAGGTGGCCGACACCGCCCGACCCGATGGCGAGCGCCGCGATCCACGCCCACTGACCCGGCCCGCCGGGGTCGATCCGCTGGCCGGACAGCAGCGCGATGGGCGTCACCACGGCCGCCGCGATGACGAGCATCGCCGTGAGGTACTCGAACGGCGCGATCTTCGTGCTGACCCGCTTCGAAGCGACGAAGTAGATCGTCCACGCGAGCAAGGCACCGACCGCCAGGAGGTCGCCAGTGAGGCTCCACACCGGAGCCCCCGAGGATCCGTAGACGACGATCACGACGCCCACGATGGCCGCCAACGACCACCCGATGATCGCCGCGGTGGCAGGCTCGCCGAACATCGGACCCGCCACGAGCAAGACCAAGGCCGGCTGTAGCGCGCCGACCATCGTCGCGTTTGCGACGGTCGTGTTCTTCAGCGCACTGAAGAACAGGACGATGTCGGCGCCGAACGCGAGCCCACCAAGCAGCGACAGCCGAAACGAGCCGAGCGAAAGCCGACGGCCGGTCGCGTAGAAGATCACCAGGGTCGCCACCGCGCCGATCCACAAGCGGTGAAACGCGACGATCAGCCCGTCGATCTGGTCGACCTTGCGGATGACAACGGCCATCCCGCCCCACACGGTGACCGCAAACAGCACGGCCAGCGTGCCCGCGACGGGACGCCGCTCGACTCGGGCATCGACCACTACGCCGTCTCGACGCGTTGGAACGCTTCGGCGTACGAGCCCCTCGGCAGGCCACGGCTCTTGCCCACCGACGCGCCCCAGTCCCGGATGAGCTTGTCGATCGCGTCGGCATCGGCGATCTGACTCGTGTGGCACAGCAATGCCTTCACCTTGCGGTCGATCACCGTTGTCGTGTCGACGTGCACGTCCGCTTCCGACGCCGTCATGATCCAGACCTCGGGCACCGTCCACGGTTCGAGATCTTCGTCCGCGAGCAACTCGGGATGGGCGAAGAGATTGCGTGCGTCCGGATAGACGGCGCACAGCGTCGCCTCTCCCGTGGCGAGGTGGTCGGGATGGCTCGCGTAGATGCGCTGGAAGTTTCGCTGCGGCGACTGGGCCACCACCCGCTGCGGACGAACCTCGCGGATCGCTCGACTGATGTCGCGCCGTAAGTCGATCGACGCCTGCACGCGTCCATCCGCGTGACCGAGGAACTTCAAGTCGGTGACACCGACACATTCCGCAGCGGCCGTCTGCTCGGCTCGTCGGATCGCGGCCATCTCCGAGCGGGGCACGCTCGGATCGGATCCGCCGGCCTCGCCGTCAGTGACGATGCAGTACGAAACCTCGATGCCTTGCGACGTCCATACGGCGACCGATCCCGCAGCGCCGAAGTCGACGTCGTCGGGATGCGCGGTGACGACGAGGATGCGTTCGATCTCGAGGTCGCCGGCCATCGGCGACACCCTACGTATTCTGCGCCGTCATCCCACCGTCGACCACCAAGACGGCACCGTTGATGTACGAACTCGCCGGCAAGGCCAGCGACAGCGTGGCGTGCGCCACCTCTTCCGGATCGCCGTAGCGCTTCAGCGGCACCCGCCGCCGTGCGAACTTTGTCTTCGCTTCGTCGGGAATGAGCGATGTCATCCCCGTGTGGATCGGACCGGGGCACACGCAGTTGACGGTCACCCCTCGCGCGCCGAGCTCGACGGCGAGCCCGCGGGTCAATCCGATGACGCCGTGCTTCGACGCGGTGTACGGCGTGATGCCACCAGTGGCACCGACGCCTTCGGTCGATGCAATGTTCACGATCCGGCCCTCGCCGTTGCGCATCAGATGCGGAAGACAGGCGCGGATGAGGCGCGTGTACGCCCGCAGGTTCACGTCCAGCGTGATGTCCCACACCGCGCTGTAGTCGACGCTCTCGATCGGGATCCCCATCGAGACACCCGCGTTGTTGACGAGGATGTCGATCGGGCCGTGATGCTCAACGATGTTGTCGACCACGCCGCGGACGCGCTCGTCATCACGAACGTCGAGCGACCACGCCGCGGCCTTGCCCCCGGCCTCCAAGATCTCTTCAGCCACCGCAGCCGCACCGTCGAGCGTGACATCGGTGACCGCGACGAACGCGCCTTCATCGGCGAACACGTGGGCGGTGGCCCGGCCCATCCCGCTGGCCGCCCCGGTGATCAACACGACACGACCCGCGACGGAACGGCTTCGAGTGGACAAGCGAGGGCTCACAGCGCCGGACAGTACCGTGCCCTGTGATGTTCGCTCGGATTGGCCCCGGCGATTGGGCGATGGCCATCTTCACGGCCGCGTTCGCTTGCATCCCACTCGGCATCTCGTTCTGGGCACTGCTCGACGCCGCCGCCCGCCCTGAGTGGGCGTGGGCCCTCGCCGGCAAGCGGCGGGTCGTGTGGATGGCCGCGATCATGTTCGGCATCCTCACCGTGATCGGCGGACTGATCATCTCGGCGTGGTACCTCACCGCCATCCGGCCGCGCATCGCGGACGCGGAGGACGGCGACATCAACGCTTGATCAGCAGGTGTGCCGGTGGAGCACCGAACCGGCCGCGCAGGAAGTCGACGAGCCCACGCACCCGGCCCTCGACGTTCCAGTACGGACCGCGACGCGCGGGCACCACCGCACCCGAGGCGAGGTGCCACAGCGCGATACAGAAACGGATGAAGGCGTGGTACCGACCGGAGTGATCGCGCACGAGCAGCAGCGTGTTGCGCAGCTGGAGGTAGTCGATCGCGGCCGACGCCGATCCGACGTACGGGTTCTTCACCATCGCGCCGCGCACGAGCCCGGACTCCCAACCGGCAGCCTTCGCTCGCAGCGCCAGGTCGGCTTCCTCGCAGTAGGCGAAGTAGCGCTCGTCGAAGATGCCCACCTCGTCGAGGCAGGCGCGCCGAGCGAACATCAGCGTGCCGTGGGGATGCCCGGCCGGCTCCCAGCCTTCGTTGACGGTCGCGGGTGCGAGGATCCCGCCGAAGTACGGATCGATGACCGGAGTGGCTCCGTCGCCGACGTCGGCACAAGCGAGCCCAGCACGTGGCCGCTGACCCAGCACGCTGAGCATGTGACGCAAGCAGGTCGGCTCGGGCAACGCGTCGTGTGGCGCGAGCACCACCCACTCCCCCGCCTCCGCATCGTCGAGGAACTTGCGGTACCCGACGTTGGCCGCGGGGCCGAAGCCGAGATTGGCACCCATGCGCCGGGTCTCGACGTCGTCACCTTCGAACCGAGGAACGGTGGTCGATCCGTTGTCCACGATCGTGATTTGGACGGGGACGTCTTGCGCGCGGAACGCGTCGATCGTGTCGATCAGACGCTCGGGTTGGTCGCGGTGCACGATGACGACCGCAATGGGTTGCACGAACCAGTGCTACATCAGCGGGCGGGCGTCGGGCGAAATCGGTGACGGCAATGCGGTCGTGCCCATCAGCCATTCGTCCACCGCGGCCGCACACGCACGTCCTTCGGCGATCGCCCACACGATGAGGCTTTGTCCGCGGCCCATGTCGCCGGCAACAAAGACACCGTCGCGGTTCGTGGCGAACTGGCCGTCGCGGGCGACGTTGCCGCGCTCGTTGATCTCGACACCGAGCTTCTCGAGCAAGCCATGGCGCTGCGGGCCGACAAACCCCATCGCGAGCAACACGATCTCGCACTGCAGCTCGAAGTCGCTGCCTTCGACCTTCACGAACTTGCCGTCGACCATCTCGACTTCGTGGGCCCGTAGTGCCCGCACGTGGCCGTCGTCGTCGCCGAGGAAGCACTCGGTGTTGACGGAGAAGACGCGCTCGCAACCTTCTTCGTGAGCCGACGACGTGCGGAAGATGAACGGCCACGTCGGCCACGGGTTCGCGTCCGGCCGCTCGTCCGGAGGCCGAGCGAGGATCTCGAACTGGTGGATCTCCGCCGCACCATGACGAATGGCCGTGCCGAGGCAGTCGGCGCCCGTGTCGCCGCCACCGATGATCACGACGTGCTTGCCGTGCGCGGTGATCGGCGTCTCCTCGAGATCGCCTTCCTGCACCCGGTTGGCCCACGGCAGGTACTCCATCGCCTGGTAGATGCCCTCGAGCTCGCGACCAGGGATCGGCAGATCGCGCCACGCCGTCGCGCCACCGGCAAGGACGACCGCGTCGTATTGGTCGAGCTCCGTGACGGGGATGTTGCCGCCGATGTCCGCGTTCGTGCGGAACACCGTGCCTTCGGCTTCCATCTGCTCCACGCGCCGCTGGAGAAAGCGCTTCTCCATCTTGAACTCGGGGATGCCGTAGCGGAGCAAGCCGCCGATGCGATCGGCGCGCTCGTACACGACCACGTCGTGCCCGGCACGCGTGAGCTGCTGGGCGGCCGCGAGCCCACTCGGGCCGGAACCGACGACCGCGACCCGGTCCCCCGTCTTCACCGACGGCGGCACAGGTACGACCCACCCTTCATCCCACGCGCGGTCGACGATCGAGACCTCGACCTGCTTGATGGCGACGGGGTCCTGGTTGATGCCGAGCACGCACGCCGCTTCGCACGGCGCGGGACAAAGGCGACCGGTGAACTCAGGGAAGTTGTTCGTCGCGTGCAGGCGGTCGATCGCGTCGCGCCAGTGCTCGCGGTAGACGAGGTCGTTCCAGTCCGGGATGAGATTGCCGAGCGGACAGCCGTTGTTGCAGAACGGGATACCGCAGTCCATGCACCGCGACGCCTGCGCCCGCAGGTCGCCCTCCGGGAACGGCTCGTACACCTCCTGCCAGTCGAGGATGCGCACCGGTACCGGTCGACGCGTCGGCGTCTTGCGGCCGTACTTCAGGAACCCAGTGGGATCAGCCATCGCCGCACCCCTTGCTTTTGACAGTACGGGCAACACACTTGTGTGTTGCCCGTACTGTCAAAACGGACGTCGGGCTAGCCATGGGCAGACGCCATGATCGCTTCGTCCACGTCCTTGCCGAGCTCCTCAGCGGTGCGGATGGCATCGAGCACGCGCTTGTAGTCCTTCGGGAACACCTTGACGAAGTGCCGGACCTCGTCGTGCCAGCGCGCCAGGATGCGCGCCGCCACCGCCGAGTCGGTCTCCGATTGGTGCTTGCGGATGATGTCGCGCAACCACTCGCGGTCGTCGTCTTCGATCGGATCGATGTCGACCATCTCGAAGTTGAGGCGACGGGCAAAGGTGTCGTCGGGGTCGTACACGTACGCCAGCCCGCCGGACATGCCGGCGCCGAAGTTCCGTCCGGTCGGGCCGAGCACCACGACCTTGCCACCGGTCATGTACTCGCAGCCGTGGTCGCCCACGCCCTCGACGACGGCAATGGCACCCGAGTTGCGCACGCAAAAGCGCTCGCCGACCACCCCACGGATGAAGCACTCGCCGCCGGTCGCCCCGTAGAGGATGACGTTGCCGGCGATGACGTTCGCTTCCGCGACGAAGTCGGGATGGCCGTGCCGCGATGGCCGGGCGACGACGCGTCCGCCGGACAAGCCCTTGGCGAAGTAGTCGTTCGCGTCGCCCTCGAGCCGCAGCGTGATCCCGCGAGGCACGAAGGCGGCGAACGACTGGCCGGCGGATCCGGTGAAGCTGATCTGGATCGTGTCGTCGGGCAGCCCGGCGGCGCCGAAGCGCTTCGTGACCTCGTGACCGAGGATCGTTCCGACGGTGCGGTTCACATTGCGGATCGGCAGCTCGAGCGTGACCGGTGACCCGTCCTGCAGCGCGCCTTCGCACAGCTGCACGAGCGTCTGGTCGAGGGCACGGTCGAGGCCGTGGTCCTGCCGCTTGGTGCAGTACCGGTCCTGCTCCCACGGCGATTCGGGCACATGCAGGATCGGCGCGAGATCCAGGCCCGTCGCCTTCCAGTGATCGATTGCGTCGCGCGTGTCGAGCGATTCGACGTGCCCGACGGCCTCCGCGACCGAGCGGAAGCCAAGCTGCGCGAGCAGCTCTCGCACCTCCTCCGCGATGAACTCGAAGAAGTTCACGACGAACTCCGGCTTGCCGGTGAAGCGCTTGCGCAGCACCGGGTTCTGGGTGGCCACGCCGACCGGACACGTGTCGAGGTGGCAAACGCGCATCATGATGCAGCCCGACACCACGAGCGGCGCCGTGGCGAACCCGAACTCCTCGGCACCGAGCAGCGCGGCGATCACCACGTCTCGTCCGGTCTTCAACTGCCCATCGGTCTGTACGACGATTCGGTCACGCAGCCCGTTGAGGAGCAGCGTCTGCTGCGTCTCGGCCAAGCCGAGCTCCCACGGCGCGCCGGCGTGCTTGAGCGACGTGAGCGGCGATGCGCCCGTGCCGCCGTCGTGTCCGCTGATGAGCACCACGTCGGCTTTCGCCTTCGAGACACCCGCCGCAACCGTGCCGACGCCGACCTCGGCGACGAGCTTCACGTGCACGCGCGCGCCCGGGTTGGAGTTCTTCAGGTCGTGGATGAGCTGCTTGAGATCCTCGATCGAATAGATGTCGTGGTGCGGCGGCGGGCTGATCAGGCCGACGCCCGGGGTGGAGTGACGCGTCCGAGCGATCCAGGGATACACCTTCGCTCCGGGGAGCTGGCCGCCCTCGCCGGGCTTGGCACCCTGCGCCATCTTGATCTGCAGGTCGTCCGCGTTCGTGAGGTACTCCGACGTGACTCCGAAGCGGCCGGACGCGACCTGCTTCACCGCCGACCGGCGCAGGTCACCGTTCGGGTCGCGCTCGAACCGGTCGGCGTCCTCGCCGCCTTCGCCGGTGTTCGACTTGCCTCCGATGCGGTTCATCGCGATCGCGAGGTTCTCGTGGGCTTCCTTCGAGATCGAGCCGTACGACATGGCCCCCGTGGAGAACCGCTTCACGATCGCCTCGACGGGCTCGACCTCTTCGATCGGCACCGGCGGACGAGCGCCGTCCTTGAACTTGAAAAGGCCGCGCAGCGTCGCCAGTTGCTCCGACTGATTGTTCACGAGCGACGTGTACTGCTTGAACACGTCGTAGCGCTTCGCCCGCGTGGCGTGTTGCAGCTTGAACACGGTCTCGGGGTTGAAGAGGTGGTACTCCCCTTCGCGCCGCCACTGGTACTCGCCGCCCTGCCACAGCGAACGGTGGGCAGCTTCCTCGGGACGATCGAGGTACGCGTAGCGATGACGGGCTGCCACCTCATCGGCCAGCACGTCGAGGTCGACGCCGCCGAGACGCGACGACGTGCCGGTGAAGTACTCGTCGACGAGATCGTGGCCGAGCCCGATCGCTTCGAACACCTGCGCACCCGTGTACGACGCCACGGTGGAGATGCCCATCTTCGACATCACCTTCAGCACACCCTTGCCGCACGCCTTGATGTAGTTGCGGATCGCCTGACCCTTCGAGAGGCCAGGGAAGAAGCCTTCGTTGATCATGTCGTCGATCGTCTCGAACGCGAGGTAGGGGTTGATCGCCCCTGCGCCGAAGCCGAGCAGCAGTGCCATGTGGTGCACTTCGCGGGCGTCACCGCACTCGACCACGAGGCCGACCTGCGTCCGCGTCTTCTCACGGATGAGGTGGTGGTGCACGGCCGCCACGAGCAACAGCGACGGGATCGGTGCAAGCGCTTCGTTCGAATGTCGGTCGGAGAGGATGATGAGCTTCGCCCCGTCCTCGATCGCGTCACTGACGCGCGCGCGCACGTCGTCGAGCGAGCGGCGCAGTCCCTCGCCACCCTCGGCGACCGGGTAGAGCCCGTCGACCGCGAAGGGCTTGAAGCCGGGATGGTCGCCGTCCTCGTTGATGTAGAGGAGCTTGGCGAGCTCGCTGTTCGACAGGATCGGCGACGGTACGACGATCTGCCGGCACGACGCCGGGGTCGGGTCGAGCAGGTTTCGCTCGGGCCCGACGGTCGACGACAGCGACGTGACCAGCTCCTCGCGGATGGCGTCGAGCGGTGGGTTGGTCACCTGAGCGAACAGCTGCTGGAAGTAGTCGAACAGCAGCCGCGGGCGACTCGACAGCGCGGCGATCGGCGTGTCGGTGCCCATCGAGCCGATTGGCTCGTAGCCGTTCTTCGTCATCGGCGACAGCAGGATCTTCAGCTCCTCGGTGGTGTAGCCGAAGACGCGCTGCTCCTTGATCACCGACCCGTGCTGCGGGGTGAGGAAGTTGCGCGGCTGCAGGTCGTCCAAGTGGACGAGGCCGGCATGCAGCCATTCGTCGTACGGCTGTGCCGCCGCGAGGTCGGCCTTCAGTTCGTCGTCGTCGATGATGCGGCCCTGCGAAGTGTCGACGAGGAACATGCGTCCAGGCTGCAGCCGGCCGCGCTGCACGATCTCGGCGGGATCGATGTCGAGCACACCGACTTCGCTCGCCATCACGACCATGCCGTCGGCCGTCACCCAGTAGCGCGATGGGCGCAAGCCGTTGCGGTCGAGCACGGCGCCGATCACGGTGCCGTCGGTGAATGCGATCGACGCCGGGCCATCCCACGGCTCCATGAGCGACGAGTGGAATTGGTAGAAGGCCCGCTTGTCGGGCGGCATCGACTCGTGGTTCTCCCACGCCTCGGGGATCATCATCAGCACGGAGTGCGGAAGGCTGCGCCCGCTGAGCTGCAGCAGTTCGAGCACTTCGTCGAACCGGGCCGTGTCGGACGCTCCCGCGGTGCAGATCGGGAAGGCGCGCTCGAGCCCGTCGATGAGGTCGCTGTGCAGGAGCGCTTCGCGCGCTCGCATCCAGTTCTCGTTACCCATGACGGTGTTGATCTCGCCGTTGTGCGCAACCATCCGGTACGGGTGCGCAAGCGGCCATGACGGGAAGGTGTTCGTCGAGAACCGGGAATGCACGAGTGCCATCGCCGACTCGAGCCGCTCGTCGTCGAGGTCGGGATAGAACTCGCGCAGCTGCTGCGTGACGAGCATGCCCTTGTACACGAGCGTGCGAGCGGACAACGACGCGAAGTACACCCCGGTCTCGTGCTCGATCCGCTTCCGGGCGACGAAGGCCCGGCGGTCGAGGTCGATGCCGCTGAGAGGCTTCGCGCCATCGGAGGAGGCGACGATCACCTGCTTGAACATCGGCATCGCGTCGCGCGCCATCTGGCCGATCATCGAGTCGTCGGTCGGCACATCGCGCCATGCGACGACGCGCAAGTCTTCGCTCGTGGCGATCTTCTCGATCGTGGCCATCACGGCATCGCTATCGGCCGTGGCCCTGGGCAGGAAGGCGCAGCCAACGGCGTACGAGCCCATCGGCGGCAGCTCGGCGTCGATCACCTCGCGCAGGAAGCGATCAGGGATCTGGATGAGGATGCCCGCGCCATCGCCGACGTTGGCCTCGGCGCCGGTGGCACCCCGATGGTCGAGGTGGCACAGCGACGAGATGCCGAGCTCGATCATGCGGTGCGAGGGCCGACCGTGCATGTCGACGACGAAGCCGACTCCGCATGAGTCATGCTCGTACGCAGGGTCGTACAAGCCTTGCTTGTCAGGCATACGCGTCATTCCGTTCGGGCGTCGGATCGATTCGGTCCAGGCGCTCTCGAGACAACATTGGCCCGACAGCTGTTCGGGAAGATTGTAGTCAGCGAGGCCCCCGAGAACGAACCGATACCGTTTCGCCCGTGCGGTGGCGAAGCGTCGGCTGGATCTTCGCGGCGGCACTCCTCCTGGCCTGCTGCTCGTTGCGGTCGGACGACTCGCCCGTCGTCGCGTCGGCCCCGCCCACGACGGCAACCACATCGACCTCGGCGTCCACCACCTCGACGACGTCAGCCCCGCAACCGGTGACGATCGCCTTCGCCGGAGACATCAACTTCGAGGGGGCCATGGGCACCCGGCTCGCCCGAGATCCGCAGTCGGCCATCGGGCCGTTCACCGACGTGCTGTCCTCCGCCGACATCGCGGTCGGCAACCTGGAGACCGCGCTCGGAACCGGCGGCAGCCCCGAGAACAAGGACTTCACCTTCCAGGCGCCGCCGTCGGCGGTCGACGCGCTGCGGGCCGGCGGCTTCGACGTCGTGAGCATGGCCAACAACCACGGCCGCGACTTCGGTCCTGACGGCCTCGAGGAGTCACTCGCGATCAAGGAAGCGCAGCCCGACCGGCTCATCATCGGCATCGGTCGCAACGATGCTGAGGCCTACGCGCCGTTCACCACGACCATCCGCGGCCAGCGCATCGCCGTGATCGCCGCGACGCAGGTGCTCGACGGCGAACTCATCGACTCCTGGACCGCCACGCCGACCCACCCCGGGCTCGCGTCTGCCAAGCGTGTCGACGCGCTCGTCGCGGCCGTGCAACAGGCGCGGGCCAATGCCGACACCCTCGTCGTGTACCTGCATTGGGGCATCGAGCGAAACGACTGTCCGAGCGATGTGCAGAAGACCCTGGCGCAGCAGCTCGTCGACGCCGGCGCAGACATCATCATCGGCGGCCATGCGCACCGTGTGCAGGGAGCCGGGATGCTCGGCAACGCATTCGTGGGCTACGGCCTCGGCAACTTCGATTTCACCGCGGTCGGTGCCGGCGCCGAGAAGACGGGCGTCATCCAGGTCACGGTGACCGGACGGCACATCGACAAGTACGAGTTCATCCCGGGCACCATCAGAGGCGCCGTCGCGACGCCGCTCGCCGACAACGACGCGCAGGTGGCGCTCGACTACTGGAACGGGTTGCGGGCGTGCACGGGCCTCACGGAGTGAGCCGCGAGCACCGGTCCGCGACTACTTGTTGTCCCAGTCCTTGTGAGCCTGCTTCTTCGAGGCTTCCTTCTCGTGCTTGGCGGCCCGCTTTTCTTTGAGCGACCGGCCCGGTTTCTTGGCGTTGCCGGATGGCTTCGACTTTTCACCCATGCCGCCAGCGTAGGGTGCGCGCATGGCTGAGGACCGGCACCTTCCGGTCGTCGACGTTTCCGGCGGGGTCGCCGCGGTCGCCGCCGAGATCGACGCCGCGTGCCAGGACATGGGGTTCTTCTTCGTCGCCGGGCACGACGTGTCGATCGAGCTCCAGGACCGACTCGACGCGCTGGCCCGCGAGTTCTTTGCGATGGACGACGCCCGGAAAGCCACCATCGACATGAAGCTCGGCGGTCGAGCATGGCGCGGGTGGTTTCCCGTCGGTGGAGAGCTCACGTCTGGGCAGCCCGACATGAAGGAGGGGCTCTACTTCGGACAGGAGCTCCCGCCGAGCGACCGCCCTTTGCACGGACCGAACCTCTTCCCCGCAGAACCGGCTGCGCTGCGCGCGGCGGTGCTCGACTACATGCACGCGGTGACGCGGCTGGGCCACACGCTCCTGCGGGGGATCTCGCTCGGGCTCGGCCTCGACGAGGACTGGTTCGATCGCAACCTCACGGCCGACCCGCTCGTGCTGTTTCGCATCTTCCGCTACCCCGCGCTCGCCAACGAGGACGAACGCTGGAGCGTCGGCGAGCACACGGACTACGGGCTCATCACGATCCTGTACCAGGATGACGCCGGCGGCCTGAGCGTGCGGAGCCCGCAGGGCTGGATCGACGTCCCGGCGATCCCGAACACCTTCGTCGTCAACCTCGGCGACATGCTGGAGCGGATGACCCGCGGACGGTACAAGTCGACTCCTCACCGAGTGCACAACACCACCCGCGACCGGTTGTCGATGCCACTGTTCCTCGATCCGTCGTTCGACGCCGAGGTGTTGCCGGTGCCGGTCGACGACGGCGCCGATCGCGGAACCGGCGCCGACCGTTGGGATGGCGCCAGCGTCCACGAATGGTCCGGCACCTACGGCGACTACCTCCTCACGAAAGTGGGCCGGGTGTTTCCCGGACTGCGCGACGAGGTGCTCTAGCGGTCGAACGCGCGATGCAACTCGGCCGCTCGCGTGAGGACCGCTCGGACGTAGGACCAGGAGTGGTTGTAGTTCCAGATCGCCGACTCGTGCGTCGCGTCCTCGGTCACGCCGTTCGCACACAGCAACTTCGTCGCGCCGGCTAATGCGTCGCTGAGATTCAGTGCGTCAGCCACACCGTTGTGATCGGCGTCGATGCCGTAGGCGGCCCATGTGTCGGGCAAGAACTGCATCGGTCCGATCGCACCCGCGGTCGACGTCGAGCCCTGCGACCCGCGGCTCGTCTCAACGTCGTGTATGGCGACGAGGATCAGCGGGTCGAGGCCCGGACACGCCGACGCGGCGCGCACGTACTTCTCGTAGTCCAGCGGAACGGCGGGTGTCGCCACCACCTTGTGGAGCGGGGCAGGCACTGCGCTGGCTGACACCACGTCGGAGATCGCCACCGCCAGACCCAGCACCAGAACGGATGCCGTCAGCCCGGCGAGGAGCCGGCGGGGAGAGACTGCCACCCCGGACCGCTACCCCACGGTCGATGGCCGCAACCTCACCCGATTCGATCCGCGAGGTACGTGGAGAAATAGCCGCGGTACCGCTCCTGCAGCTGAGGCAACTGCCAGTCCTGCCCGTGGATGACCTTGCGGCACTCCGGCGCACCGCAGTGGCACTCCATCGCGTCGTTGGACGAGTCGAACATCGCGTAGTCGGTCGTGAGCTCCTCACCAGTTTCGACTTCACGCATGGCGACGAGCACCACGTTGCCCGCGAAGCCGACGTTCGGCGCACACGAGTGATTGATGAACAACATCACGGGTTCGTACTCGTCGTCGGAGAGCGCGACGAGGTGCAGGCCCTCGGCGATCTGGATCTCGGAGTTCTGGAGCTGCTCGCTGAGTGTGCGCATCGTGGCCGTGTCGACGATGTGTCCACCTTTGACGGCGACGATGTCCCCTTTCGCAATCGCCGTCACCGCAAACAGGCCGCGCCCGGCGATGCCGCTCGGTTCGCCCTTGCGGGCCTTCGGACAGATGTACGACGCCACCGATTCGCTCGCCATGCATTCGATCATGCCCGCTGACGCGGAGATACTGGGGCCGATGCCGACCGAGATCGACGCTGTTGTCTTCGATCTCGGTGGCGTGTTGATCGACTGGAACCCGCGGCACCTGTACCGGCAGCTGTTCGAGGACGAAGCGGCGATGGAGGACTTCCTCGCCACCATCTGCACGTTGGAGTGGCACGTCGCCCACGACCTCGGCGAGAGCACAGCGGACTCGTGCGCCGCGCTCGCCCTTCAGCACCCGGAGCACGCCGCAATGATCCAGGCGTGGGCCGAGCGATCAGAGGACATGATCGGTGGCGCCATCGACGGCACGGTCGAGATCCTCGCCGACCTCGTGAAGGCCGGCGTGCGGTGCTACGTGCTCAGCAACATGGAGCCCGAGACGTTCCCGCTACGCCGCAAGCGATTCGAGTTCATCGACTGGTTCGACGGCCACGTGATCTCGGGGCTCGAGGGCGTGGTCAAACCCGACCCGACGATCTTCCGCCGGCTACTGGGGCGCTTCGACCTGCAACCGGCACGCACCGTATTCATCGACGACAGCGCGGTGAACATCGCGGCCGCCACCCAGTTGGGCATCCACGCGATCCACTTCGAGTCGTCCGCTCAGCTGCGGGCGCAGCTCCAGGAGCTCGACCTGCTCGAGTAACGGCTACGACTTCTGGTAGCGCTTCGCCGGTGTGCCCGGTGGGTTCGATGCACCCGGCACCGCGTCGGGATTGGCCACGCATACTTCGCACTCGAGGCCGTCGGGGTCGCGGAAGAACACGCTGAGGATCGACCCGAAGTCGGTGACGAAGTCGTCTGCGGCACCGCGAGCCATCAGGCGCTCACGGATCTCCTCGAACGACGCGATGGATTCCGCCTGCAGCGCCAAGTGGTCGATGCGGCCTCGTCCGAACATCGGCGTCTGGTGGTCGGCCTCGGTGTTCCCGGTGACCTGGAACACGTTGAGCTCCGCACTCGGCCCGACGTGGATCACGCTCATCCGCACGGGCCTCTCCCCGGCACCGGGCTCAGGCCCGTCTCGAAGCACCTGGGCATCGAACACGTCCTCGTAGAACGCGTGCAGCCGCTCGGTGTCGTTGGTGAGGATGGCAACGTGGTTGAACCCGGTGGTCAACATGGCCACAGCCTTGCACGACTACTGCGCGGCATGAGCGAGATCGAGGTGCGCGTACAAGAAGTCGCGCGCCTCGTCGAGGAAGAACTCCGTGTAGCTGGCGGGTACGTGACCCTCACCGTCGAGCGAGCGGAGCACCACGGCGACGCCGGCCTGTTGCATCGCGGCGGCGGTGTCGGCCGACCACTCGTACGGGACCCAAGGATCGGCGGTGCCGCTCATGAGCAGCCCCGGGGCGTCCGACCCGTCGACGAACTCGCCGCCGTTCGACCCACCCGACACCGACACCCACGCACGCACTCGATCGTCGAGCGAGTCGGCACGCGTACCGACACCGGTGGCGGCGATGGCACCCGCCGACTCGCCGGCGATCGCAATGCGATCGGTGTCGATGCGATACGTCCCCGCGTTGGCGTGCACCCAGCGCACTGCGACCTGCGCATCCTGCGTCGCGGCGGTCGCGGCGTCGACACATTCCTGGGACAACAGTCGCTCCGCGATGCACTGCTGGGATGCCAGCAAGCGGTAGTCGATCGACACCGTGACGTAGCCGAGCTTGGCGAACTCACTCGGGAACGCGACCAACGGACCTTCGCCCTTGTTGCCATCAGCAAACCCTCCGCCGTGCACCCAGATGAGCACCGGTCGACGCGCCGCCGTGTCGCCCGCGGGCTCGTACACGTCGAGCCGGAGCGGGTCGGCGTACATGACATCACGGGAGATCACCACATCGGTGACCAAAGGGGTGCGGTACCTGAGCGAGGTCGGAGACGAGGACGAGGGTGACGAAACCGCCGAAGGCGGACGATCGTCGCCGCAACTACTGACGACGGCGACGGCCATCGCCGCGATGAGCGCGACGATGGTCCGGTGCCTGGCACTTCGGCTGCGCAACTGCTCGAGCGATCGCCGCACGACCATGCGCCAGTACAGCACCCGACCGCACCGAGCGAGGAGCGCCGGATCGGTGGCCTCGACGGGCTGCGCGCCGTCGCGGTGCTCGCCGTCGTCGCGTACCACCTGTGGCCCGATGCGCTGCCCGCGGGCTTCCTGGGCGTGGACCTGTTCATGGTCCTCTCCGGCTTCCTGATCACCGGGTTGCTGATCGACGAACGCGCTCGCACGGGTGGCGTGCGCCTCGGTGCGTTCTGGATGAGGCGCTTCCGACGGCTCGTGCCCGCGCTGCTGGCGGTGCTCGTCGGCGTCGCGCTGTGGGTACGCATCGCCGGGCCCGCCCTGATCAGGCCAACAGTGCGAGGTCAAGGGCTCGCGTCGCTGCTGTACGTCGGCAACTGGAAGCTCGTCCACGACGGCACCACCTACGGCGCACTGGCAAGCGGGCAGTCGCCGTTGCTGCACCTCTGGTCGCTCGCGATCGAGGAGCAGTTCTACGTGATCTGGCCGCCGGTCGTCGTCGGTCTGTTGTTCCTGGCTCGCGGCCGGCGACGACCGCTCGCGCTGTTCGCACTCGCCGGCGCGCTCGTGTCGGCGGCGTTGATGGCGGCGTGGTTCGAGCCGGGCCACGACCCCCTCCGGCTGTACTACGGCACCGACACGCGCGCCCAGGCGTTCCTCATCGGCGCCGTCGCCGTCATCGCGGTCCGCCGATTCGGTGCGGCGCTACTCCAGAAGATCGCGGTGCCGGCGTTCGTGTTGATGCTGGCCTTGTTCGCGCTCGAGGACGCGACCGGAACGCTGTACCGCGGCGGATTCGCCGGCTTTGCGCTCGTCGCCGCCGTCGTCGTGGCGGCCGTCACGGAACCCGGACCGCTGGCTCGGCTCCTCGACCGTGGCCCACTGCGACTCATCGGTCGAGTGTCCTACGGCATCTACCTCTGGCACTGGCCGGTCATCGTCCTGATCACGGACGACACCACGCCGCTACGCGGCATCACGTTGTTGCTGTTCCGCGCCGCTTTGATCGCGGGCGCGACCGCGATCTCCTGGCTCTTAATCGAGCGTCCCTATCGTCGGGCCCCCGGTCGGCGCGCCGTCCCACTGGCCGCAGGCGGCATCGCACTTGCCGCCGTCTGTCTGCTCACTCTGCCGAGTCAGCACGTGGTTGCATACGCCGACGTCGATGTGACGACGATTCCGACCCCGGTCGTCGCCCCACCGGCCTTCAGCGGCGTCGGCTTGCAGAGCGTGATGGTGATCGGCGACTCGGGGATGTACGACGTGACGCCCGCATTGACCGCCAGCTTCACGTCCGTCGGCGCGCAGGTGATCTCGACCGCATTCGCCGGCGAAGGACTCACCACGCCGCCGGGAGTGCGCGACAGCTGGGCCACGACCATCGATCAGTACCGACCCGACCTCGTCGTCGTCATGCTCGGTGCGTGGGATTACGACTGGATCGCCGACCACGGTGACGCCGCGTACCAAGCAGAGGTGGACGCCACCGTGAAGATGCTCTCGGCCCGTGGTGCTCGCATCGTCTGGCTGTCGGTATTGCCAGGCGACGCTGTCCTGCCCGGAAGGCGCGTGCAGGCAACCGAGCTCGATCGCTTCTACTCCGCACTTCCCGCGCGGTTCCCCGGCGTGGTCGAGTACGTCGACATCGCCACGCCGCTCGCGAACGCGAGGGGCGACGTGCGCAAGCCCGACGGGTGGCACCTGTGCCCTGACGGCGCTGCCGCGATTGCGAGTGCGGTGATCACGGAGCTCGGCATCGACGCGCCGACGTTGACTACCGGAAGCTGGCGGGCCGACGGTCGCTTCGACGATCCCCCCGGTGGGTGCCCTGGGTAGCGTCTCCCCCGCATGCCTGATCTCGACGCTGCTCGCGACCTCATCTCGTTCATCGACGCCTCACCATCCCCGTTCCACGCGTGCGCGACCGCGGCAGCGCGACTCGAGGCGGCCGGGTTCACACGGGTGAACGAGGCGGACGAGTGGCCGGCGCCCCTCGGGCGCGCGTACATCGTGCGCGACGGGAGCCTGGTTGGGTGGTCAGCACCGAACGGCGCGACGCCGACGACGCCGTTCCGGATCGTGGGCGCCCACACCGATAGCCCCAACCTGCGCGTGAAACCGCATGCGGACGTCGAACGCGCGGGCGCGCAGCTCATCGCCGTCGAGGTCTACGGCAGCACGCTGTACAACACGTGGCTCGACCGCGACCTCGGTCTGTCCGGACGGGTGGCGGTGCGCGGTGGCGAGCTCCGGCTGCTGCACGTCGATCGCGCGATCGCCCGCATTCCCCAGCTGGCGATCCACCTCGACAACACCGTCAACACGACCGGTCTGCTGCTCAACCCACAACAACACCTCACTCCGCTGTGGGCGATCGACCACGGCGACTTCACCGCGTTCGTCGCCGCCGAGCTCGGCGTCGCCATCGACGAGATCCTCGCCTGGGACCTGATGCTCCACGACGTCACCCCCGGCACATTGCTAGGGCGCGACAACGAGCTGGTCGCGGCCGGCCGCATCGACAACCTCTGCTCGTCGTGGGCTGCACTCGAGGCGCTCACCGCCGCGACGAGCGACGACAGCATCGGCGTCGCGGTGCTCTTCGATCACGAGGAGGTCGGCAGCTCGAGCAACCGCGGCGCGGTGAGCACGATTCTCGAGTCGGTGCTCGAGCGGGTGAACCTCAGTCTCGGTGGCGGCCGCGACGAGTGGCGCCGCGCCCTGGCGGCATCGATCTGTGTGTCGGCAGACATGGCGCACGCGACGCACCCGAACTACCGCGAGCGCCATGAGCCGGGCCACTGGATCGCGCTCAACGGCGGTCCGGTCGTGAAGACCAACGTGTCGCAGCGGTATGCCACCGACGCGCGGTCGGCGGCGGCGTTCATCGAGGCGTGCGCCCGCGTCGACGTACCGGTACAGCAGTACGTGCACCGGAACGACTTGCCCTGCGGCTCGACAATCGGACCGATCACCGCCGCCCGACTCGGGATCTCGACGGTCGACGTCGGCGCGCCGCAGCTGTCGATGCACTCGGCCCGCGAGATGATGGGCTCGGCCGACGTCGCGCTGTACCGACGCGCGTTGACCGCCTTCCTGGTGTCCTAGACCGCCCACGGGTGATCGGCGGCGAACGACGCCGCGACGGCCGCGGGTGTGACCGGCCCGTACGTGCGGTTGCCGAGCGCGGTCTCCTGACGGGCTTGCTCGAGGTCCGCCGCGCTGAATGTGCACGCGGCGCCAGCCACCTTTGCCACGTCGATGTCGTACAGGCGGGCGGCGTTCTGGCCGAGGATCTTGGCCTTCACCGCGGGCGTGAGCGCCGGGTAGCCGAACCGCTCCTGCGACTCGGCCGTGATCTCGAGCGCCCGGAACGCCTGGATCTGATCTTGCGGCGAGCCGTACCAGATCGAATCGGTCCCCCACACGACGTTGTCCTCGCCGACGGCCACGAGCAGCTTGCCGATGACGTGTGCGGCTTGGTCCGGGTCGGCCATCACCGACTTCCACGTCGACCCGAGTTCGGCGTACACGTTGCCGCCCGGCCCGACGCCGGCGTCGCGCAGCGATTTGACGAGGCGATCGACGCCCTTGCCGTTCTCGGCGAACGGGCCTTCGATGTTCCCGGCCTCGTAGCCCGAGTGGTACACGACGATCCGCAGATCGGGGTGCGCCACGGCGGCTGGTCCGATCTCGATCGGTGACGCCGCGCTCGCGCCGCCCGAGAACCCCTTGTGCACCGAGACGATGCGCGTGGCGCCGCGGCTCGCGAGATCCGACACGTGATCGAGGAACGCCTGCCCGATCGCGTCGGTGAACGTCCATCCCGGACCGGGCGCATGCGTGTACACCTTCCACGCCGCGATCGGGTGCGTGGTGTGCACCTCCTCCATCGCCGCGAGCGCGGCGTCGAGGCGGCCGACGTTCGGCACGGCATGTCCTTGGAGCAGCACGCGCCCATCGCCACACAGTTGCCCGGCAAACGCTCGAGCGCGCTCCATCACCTCGATCGACAACGGATCGGCCTCGCCGACGATCGGGATGGCTGACAGCACCACCATTCCTGTGTCGCTCCGCAGGAACAGCTCCTCCATCCAGTGATCGATCCCGAAGCAGAGTTTCGGGTCTGCGTCACCGCAGTTGCGCTGCGGGAAGCCCGTGAAGTCCGCCGCGCCGGGAACGTGCGCGTAGTCGAGCAAGTGCGTCTGCACATCGACGATCGCTTCGACGCCGCCGATCGCCGCCTGCGCGGCGCCGGACTCCGTGGCCGCGTCCGGCGGCAGCGAGAACGACCCGCTCGGTGGCTGCGCCGGCCCGGCGCGATCCTTCGAGCATCCGTCGAGCACGATCAACCCGAGCGCCGCGCCCATCGATGAGAGCAGGAACCGGCGGCGGCTGATGCCGAGCCGGCGAGCGATGGCGTCGGACTCGGCACGGGTGCGCCGGACGGCCTCGCGCACCAGGTCCGTCGGCGGTGGCGGCACGAACTCGCCGTTGGAACAGGGCGCCAGCTTGATCGGCAGCCCCGGGTCGATGTCGTCCCGGCGAGCGATGCGCGAGGGTACGTCGATGGACATCGATCAGGCCGTCGCCTTCATGCGCGCCAACCACAACGCCGTGCTGCACACCTACCGCCCGGACGGCTCGCCCCAGCTGTCGCCGATCACCGTCGGCGTGGACGACGGTGGGCATCCGATCATCTCCAGCCGCGAAACCGCCTTCAAGACGAAGAACCTGCTGCGGGACCCGAGGGCGTCGCTGTGCGTGCTGAACCCGCACTTCTACGGCGACTGGGCCTACGTGGACGGGACCTGCGAGGTGGTCCACCTGCCCGAGGCCATGGACCTCCTGGTCGGCTACTACCGGCAGGTGCGGGGCGAGGAGCATCCGGACTGGGACGACTACCGGGGCGCGATGGAACGGGACCAACGGGTCATCCTGCGCATCACCGTCGAGCGCGCCGGCCCCAGCCAGCACGGCTGAAGCCCCGCGATTGGACTTTTCGGGGCTCCGAAATCCATGCTCCGCAGCCGACATGGAGTTCATGAAGCTGACCAAGTCCGAGCGCGAGACGCTCAAGGCCGTCTACCGGCTGACGAAGGGCGACGAGCCGGCACACACCGGTGATCTCGCCGAGAAGCTCGAGGTCAGCCCCTCCACGGTCACGACCACCGTGAAGCGCCTCGCCGACCGGGGTCTGGTCGAGCACGTCCTCTACAAGGGCGTCGACCTCACGCCCGCAGGTCGCCGCGAGGCCATCAGCGCGATCCGCCGGCACCGCATCGTCGAGCGCTTCCTCTCCGACATGCTCGGCTACGCCTGGAACGAGGCCGATCGCCTGGCCACGTCGTTCGAGCACGAGCTGCCCCAGGAGGTCGAGGCCCGCATCTTCATCGCCCTCGACCGCCCCGAGACGTGCCCGCACGGCTTCCCGATCCCGGCGCTCGAGACCGACGACCTGCCCGACATGCCGCCGCTGTACGACCTCGAGCCGGGAGACGTGGCCGTGGTCGCCGTCCCGGGATCGACCGACCCTGACGTCGTGGCGTTCCTCGACACACTCGGTCTTCGTCCCGGGGGACGCGTCGAAGTGCGCGAGAAGCACCCGTTCGACGGTCCGCTCGTGCTGCGGGTCGATGGCAAGGACCGCACCCTCGGGCGCACCGTCGCCCAGCAAGTCTTCGTGCAGCGCGTCGCCGTGTAGTCAGGCAGGAGCGGGCTCGACCGCGGCGCGTCGGGTCGTCGAACGCAGCAGCGCGAGCCCCGCGAGCGAGAGCAATCCCGCCGTGCCGAAGGCCCACCGTTCGCTCGACAACGTGACGACGACGCCGAGCACGAACGCGCCGAGCCCCTGCGAGATGTCGAAGAACAGTGTGAATGTCGCGATGGCCTGACTGCGTTCGTGCTCCGGCGCGCTGTCGACCACCAAAGGGAACAGCGACGGATACAGGAGTGACACACCCATCGAGTACACGAACGTCGACACGTACAGCCCCGTCGCCGAGTGCCATGCGCACATCGCGAGGAGACCGGCCGCTTGCAAGGTCATCGCCACCGACGCACCACGCACCGAGCCCAAACGATCGGGCAACCGCGCGAAGCAGATGCGCACCACCAACACCGCGACCGCGTACTCGGCGAACACCGTGCCGGAGCTGGTCAGCCCGACCTGCTTGACGTAGAGCGGCACGAACGCCGAGAAGCCGGCGAACGCCGTGGTCGAGAGCGCGAGAATCACTCCAGGGCGCAGCGCCGCGGGGTGCAGTAGGTGCCTGCGCACCACCACGTCGTCCGGAACCGCTGGCGGTCGGACGGTCGGCATGCCCAGCCCGACCACCACCGCAACGAGGCACATCGCCGCGCTCACGTACCACGCGGCGTGCACACCCCACTGCGTGCGCACACCCTCGCCGAGCAGCGGGCCGATGGCCAGCCCGCCGTACACCGCGATCGAGAAGTACGAGGTGGCCTCGCCGCGCCGGGAGGCGGGTGACAGGTCCTGCACGGCCGTCGCCGCACCGACGAACATCGCCGCCTCCCCGACCCCGGTCAGCAACCGCATGCCGATCAGCACGGGGAGGTTGGTGGCCAGCGTGTAGCCCAGCACCGACACACCGGCGATGAAGCCGCCGCCGAGGACGAGCACCTTGCGGCCGTGCTCGTCGCCGATCCGTCCGACGAGCGGCCGCAGCAGCGCGGCCGACACCGCGAACGCCCCCACGGCCAGGCCGACCGCCGCTCCGCTGCCGTGGAGCCGGTCCTCGACGTAAAGGGGCAGCACCGGTGCCAGCACGCCGATGGCGATGAAGTACGCCAGCGCCGACGCCGTGATCCGCACGAACCCACCCGTCAACAGGCGCGAGTCGTCGGATGCCATCGGGCGGGAATCCTGTCGGGTCGCCGGCGGGGCACCAACCTGATTGGTACGCTCGAACGTGTGTTCCCCTCTCTCACGAATCAACAGCAGGCGGCCGTCGATCACATGGACGGGCATCTGCTCATCGTCGCCGGTGCCGGCACCGGCAAGACCACGACGCTGGCGTCGCGATTGGCCGCGCTCGTCGAACGCGGCGCGGCCCCTGAACGCATCCTGCTCCTCACGTTCAGCCGCCGGGCGGCGTCAGAGCTGTTGCGTCGGGCAGAGGCGCTCGCCGGCCACGATGTCGCGCGACGCGTGTGGGGCGGCACGTTCCACGCGGTCGGCAACCGCGTGCTCCGGCGGCACGGGCGTCTGCTCGGTCTCGACCCTGACTTCACCGTGCTCGACCAAGCCGACGCCGCGGATCTGCTCGCGCTCGTCCGTTCGGAGCTCCACGCCCACGACGGCGAGCTGCCCTCCGACCGGCGGCGGGCGAAGAAGGACACGATGTCGGCGATCCTCAGCCGCGTGATCAACACGGCCACGCCACTGTCCAAGGTGTTGCTGCAGACGTTCCCGTGGTGCGCGGAGGAGCAGGCGGAGCTCAAGGCCACGTTCGAGGCGTACACCGCCCGCAAGCGTTCGACAGTCGTGCTCGACTACGACGACCTGTTGCTGTGCTGGTCCGCGCTCGTGCGTTCTCCTGGCGCAGCCCCGCTGCTCGACCAGTTCGATCACGTGCTGATCGACGAGTACCAAGACACCAACGCGCTCCAAGCCGAGATCGTCGCGGCGATGGCGGGCGGTGGCGCCACGATCACCGCGGTGGGCGACGATGCACAAGCGATCTACGGCTTCCGCAACGCGACGCCGAAGAACATCCTCGAGTTCCCCGATCGGTTCGGCGCGCAGATCGTCGTGCTCGACCGCAACCATCGGTCGACGCCGTCGATCCTCGCCACCACCAACGCGGTGATCGCCGAGGCGGAACATCGCCACGAGAAGGTGCTGTGGTCTACGCGCGGCGACGGGCCGCCTCCGGCGATGGTGGTGTGCTCGGACGAGGGCGCACAGTCAGCGGCCGTGTGCACTCGCATCCTCGAGCAACACGAGCGCGGAGTGGCGCTGAGGAGTCAGGCCGTCCTCTTCCGCGCCGCGCATCACAGTGATCTGCTCGAGCTCGAGCTCGGCGCGCGCCGCATCCCGTACGTGAAGTTCGGCGGGCTGCGCTTCCTCGAGGCGTCTCACGTCAAGGATCTCGTGTGCGCGTTGCGGCTCGTCATCAACCCGAGCGACGAGCTGGCGTGGTTCCGGGTGCTGCAGCTGGTCGACGGCATCGGTCCGGCCACGGCTCGCAAGCTGGCGCCACTCGGCGGCGCGATCGATGCTCCCGGAACGGACGAGCTGCTCGCCGCGCTCGAGGACGCACGACGCCTGGCCAACCACGAAGGCCCGAGCGCCGCCGTGGAGCGCCTGCGGGTGTGGCTCGAGCCGATCATCGAACGCCACCACGCGAACGCCGCGGCCCGCATCGCCGACCTCGACGCGTTGGGAGTCGCCGCCGCGAGCGCGCCGTCGTTGGAACGGTTCCTCACCGACCTCGTGCTCGACCCGCCGTCGTCGACCGGCGAGCTCGCGGGGCCGCCGCACCTCGACGACGACTGGCTCACGCTGTCGACGATCCACTCGGCGAAGGGCGGCGAATGGGACGCGGTGCACGTCATCCATCTCGCCGACGGCAGCCTGCCGTCCGACATGGCCACCGGCAACGACGAGGAGATCGAAGAGGAACGCCGCCTCCTGTACGTCGCGATGACGCGGGCGCGCGACCGGCTGTGGTGTTACGTCCCACTGCGGTATCACACCGGTGTCGGCCGAGCATGGTGGAGCGACCGGCACAGCTACGCGCAGCGCAGCCGCTTCCTCACCGACGCCGTCGTGGCGACGATGGACAGGGAAGGCGACCCCATCGTGATCCCCGATCAGCGATCGATCGATGCCGCGCCTCTGGCGGAGGTCGACTCGCTGGTGGCGTCGCTACTCGACTGATCGCCGTCCGGGTGTCGTCGTCTGCGAAGGAGAGCGAAGCTCGCGACCGCAGCAAGCCCGACGATCACCACGCTGACCCCGAGGCGGCGGTTGGCCTCCTCGCCGCAGTCGTGCGCGGTGCCGGGCGGAGGATGCTCGTAGCCGCCGTACTCCGTGAACCGCCCCGGACAATGAAGGTTGAACGAGCGGCCCAGGCTGGTTGTCGTGCTCACCGCATAGGGAGCGCCAATCAGGAGCAGCGCGGCGACGACTGCGACCGTCAGCAGGCCGCCCGACGCGATGTAGGGCTTGCGTCGCGAAGACCGCAGCGCGAACAGGAAGAACGCGGCGGCGATGATCGCCACCATCACGATCGCGACGACCCGGGTGCCCGCTCGATCCGCGCAGGTGCCCTGCGACGGTGGATGTTGTAACAGCGACCCGCAGTCGCTGTCGTAGATCGAGCCGAGGGGCCAGAGCAACAACACCACGGCGACCCCGAGCGCGACCGACGACAGGATGGCGGCACCCACCACCCGGCCTGTGCGTTCGAGCTCTGTCTCGTCGGCCGGCACGCACACATGGTCTCGCGTCGAGCCGAACATTGCTCAACGGTGGTAGCACGGGCGGATGAGCGACCTCCTCCGCCGCGCACTGGCTGCCGATCCCACGATCGACATCACGACGATCGGCCGGCGCTCACATCAACCGCGACGCATCGAGATCTGGATGCTCGACGTCGAAGGCCGCTTCTTCATCACCGGTACGCCCGGACGACGCGATTGGTTGGCCAACCTGCGCGCGAACCCGGAGCTCACCATTCATCTCAAAACGAGAGAGCCCGCTGACCTCGCCGCACACGCAACGGACGTGACCGACGAAGCGACGCGCCGCTCGGTCATCGAGCATCTGGCGGCGACGTGGTACCGCGGTCAGACCTCCGTCGACGACCTCGTCGCGAACGCGCCGATGGTCGAGATCACGTTCAGCTGAGGGCGGGCGCACTCATCTGGGCAACAGCCGCGACGCAGCGCTCCACGGTCGAGCGGTCGCCGCAGAGCGCGAGGTACTCGACGTTGCGCAACCGTGTCGGTTCTCCGACGCGCTCCCCTTGCGGGTTGAAGACGCCGATCTGCGCGCCGACGTACCGGCGCGAGTCGAAACCGAGCACCTCGACGTGCCCGCGCGGCGCGCACCACTCGCGCAGGTCGTCCATCGTGACCCATCCCTCATCGGAACACGACACGACGAGCAAGCGCGCGTCCAGCGCCTCGATGACACTCCGGAGTGCAACGGGCATGCCGCGGCGCGCGTTGAACACCGACCGCGTTTCGGGCTCACGCAGCTCGGCACGCTTGCACGCGACGCCGTAGTGCGATGGCGCGTCCCACGCGACCAACGTCTCCCACACGTGATAATTCGCTGTGTATCGGTGTTGGTTGTATGGAGGGTCGAGGTAGGCGAGGTCGACCGCCGGAAGCGTCGGCGCCACCGTCAGCGCGTCCCCGAGCAGTGCGGTGCCTCCCCCGTCGAGCAACTCCGGCACCCGCAATCGCAGCGGCTGCTTCGAGCGATCCGCCCACTGCTTCACATACGCCATCTGCACGCCGGTCGTGGAGTCCACGCGATCGGCGGCTTCGATCAGGCTGGTCAGCAGGATCGGCTCGAGCGGGCTCCCCGCCCAGTCGTTCGCGATCGCATCACGGATGGCATCGATGCGCGCGCCGTTGTCCGGCTGGAAGAACCGGGACTGCCGGCAGAAGACCTCGGTGACGTACCCGGGCCGGCCTGGCAGGCGATCGAGCCCGGCGAGCACGGCGGCCAACTCGTGGGCATCGACCGCCGCCGCATCGGTCTCGATGTAGCAATGCGCAAAGACGTTGGCATAGCGGGCGGAGTCCACCGCGGTCACGTGCGCTCCGGTCCCCTTGAAGGCCTGGGCGACGCGGGTGGTACCGGTGAACAGGTCGACGGCCGTGCGAGCGTCCGCGGCACGAGCGATCGCGGTCAGGGCAGGGACCAGACGGCGCTTCGACCCGAGGTACTTGATCAAACGGAATCGCCGACGATGCGACGTAGGTCGTCGTCGGAGATCGCCCGATTTGCCGTGTCAGGACCATGGGGGTGCTCCATCGAGCACACGTCGCACATCGGATACTCGCGGCCGTCAGCCGACCGCACCGTCGTCACCGCTGGCTGTTCGAGGCAGAGCCAGCACCGTTCGACGAGCACGGGAGCAACTTTACGCCCCACATTGACGATGACGACACCGTTCGCTCGTCGAATTTCCGAGCCCCATCTCCACAGGTTGTAGCGTTTGCCCGTCCTCCCCGGCGGGATCAGCGGCCGGATCGGCCAACCTCACTAGAGTTCTTCCCCAGCCATGACCGCATCCAGCGCCAGTCAGCGCGAGCCAGCACCGCTGCGCGTACCTCCTGTTCATGTGGTCTTTCCGCCCGAAGATCGGGCGGAGATCCTGCGTCGGATCGACGAGGCGCTTCAGTCCGGCCAGCTCACGCTCGGCGCCATCGGCCGCGAGCTCGAAGAGCGGTTCGCGGCACACCACGGCGCGGCGCATGCCATCGCCGTCAACTCCGGCACGAGCGCGATCGAGATTCCGCTCAGGGCACTCCGCGTGCAAGGCAAAGAGGTGCTCGTCCCGGCCAACACGTTCTTCGCCACCGCGGCGGCCGTCATCGCCGCCGGCGCGACACCGCGGTTCGTCGACTGCGATCCGGCCACGATGGCGGTCGACGTCGAGTCGGTGCGCACGTCGATCGGACCGAACACCGCCGGGCTCGTGGTCGTGCACATCGGCGGACTCGTCACGCCCGACATCCACGCGCTCAAAGCCTTGTGCGACGAGCACGGTCTGTTTCTCTTCGAAGACGCCGCCCACGCCCACGGGTCGACGTTCGGCGGCCAGTCGGCCGGCACGTTCGGCGTTGCGAGCTCGTTCAGCTTCTACCCGACCAAGGTGATCACTGCGGCCGAGGGCGGCATCATCCTCACCGACGACGAGCATCTCGCCGACGAAGCCCGTGCGTACCGAGATCAGGGCAAGGCCAGCTTCACGGCCAACGTGCACACGCACCTCGGTTACAACTGGCGGATGAGCGAGCCGCACGCGGCGATCGCCGTCAGCCAGCTCGCCCGCCTCGACGAGTTCATCGCCAACCGGCAGCGCATCGCCAAGGTGTACGACGGCGGCCTGAGCGAGCTGCCTCTCACGCCCCTTGCGATTCCTGCCGACGCAAGCTGCAACTACTACAAGTACGTCGCCTACCTGCCCGAGGGCATCGACCGCGCCGAGCTGAAGCAGACGTTGCGGTTCGAGTTCGGGGTCGCGCTCTCCGGTGAGGTCTACGAGCTGCCGCTCCACCTCCAGCCGGTGTTCGAGCCGTGGACGGACGGTCCGCTGCCCGGTGCGGAGCACATCTGCGCATCACACATCTGCTTGCCCATCTCCGCAGCCCTCACCGAGGAACAGGCGGAGCACGTCATCGTTTCGCTGCGGTCGGCCCTCGACCGCCAGTCGCACTAGTAGCAAAGGACCGATCGTTGGACAGAATCGTCGCCGTGACCGGTGGGTCGGGGTTCATCGGCACGCATGTCGTCGACGCATTGCTCGATGCGGGTTGCATCGTGCGTGTGCTCGATCCGAAGCCACCGCACCGGGCGGACGCCGAGTGGGTGCCCGTCGATGTGCTCGACACGAGTGGGCTCGTCGAAGCCGTCGCGGGCTCCGAGGTGATCTTCCACCTCGCGGCCATCGCCGACGTCAACGACGTGATCGTCGACCCGACGCTCGCCATCCAGGTGAACACCCTGGGCACCGCGCGGGTCCTCGAGGCGGCGAGGCTCGCTGAGGCGGGCCGCGTCGTGCTGGCGTCCACGGTCTGGGTCTACGCCGCCACCACCGGCGACGAGGTCGACGAAGACACGCTCTTCGATCCCAACACCGACCGCCACCTCTACGTCACGTCGAAGGTTGCTGCCGAGATGGCGTGCCGCGACTACCACACGCTCTACGGCCGTCCGTACACGGTCCTGCGCTACGGCATTCCGTACGGCCCGCGGATGCGCGACAACTGCGTCGTGGCGGCGTTCATGAAGCGCTGCATGCGAGGCGAGCCGTTGCGCATCGACGGCGACGGCAGCCAGCAGCGCTCGTTCGTGTACGTGGAGGATCTGGCGCAGGCCCACGTGAAGGCACTCGACGACGCCGCCGTCAACCGCACCTTCAACATCGAGGGGGCAGTCCCGGTCAGCATCCGCGAGATCGCCGAGTCGGTCACCTCGCTGATCGGCACGGGCGTCGTCGAGTTCGGTGAGCCCCGGCCTGGCGATCTCAAGGCCCGGACGGTCTCCGGCGCACGAGCCCGCGCCGAGCTGGGCTGGGAGCCGACCACGTCCTTCACGGACGGACTGGCCCGCACGTACGCCTGGTACCAGGCGCAGGCCGCAGCCGAGGCGAGCGAGCTGGCCGCCGCCACGCCGCTGGCCCTCAGCGAGGAATAGCCGTCGCAAATGAGCTCCGTCATCGATCGGCCGGGCGGTACCCGACGCATCGCCGTCGTCCCCGCCTACAACGAAGAGCCCACCGTCGCGCAGGTGCTCGACAAGCTCAGCTATCTCGTCGACGAGCTCGTGGTCGTCGACGACGGATCGACCGACGGCACTCGGAGCGCCATCCAGGCCTGGCTGCCCGGCCACGACCACTGCCGGCTGCTCAGCTTCGACGAGAACCAGGGCATGTCGGCGGCGTACTACCTCGCATTCACCGATCTTCGCCGGCGAATGCGAGCGGGCGAGCTGTCACCCGACGACCTCGTGTACACGATCGACGCCGACGGTCAGCACGATCTCGACGTCCTCGACGACCTGCACCAGCGAACCGTCGACGAGAAGCTCGACGCGCTGTTGGTCCGCCGCGATCTGTCGACGTATCCGGCGTACAAGCAGGCGGGCAACTGGCTGCTGTCCGCATGGGCCACGTTGTGGGCCGGCGCTCGCCTCGACGACGTCGAGTCGGGCTATCGCATCTTCCGGCTCGGGGCGCTCGCCGACTCGCTCACGTACTACCGCGGCTACAAGTACTCGGAGACCGTCGAGGTCGCGGTCGTGATGTGCCGGCTCGGCTACCGCGTGCGGAACGACATCCTCGTTCCCGTCCCCGTGTATCGCAGCCGCACGCGCATGTATGACGTGTTCGTCGATCTCGGTGCGATACCGCTCGCCGCCGTTCGGGTCAGCACCCGGAAGCCTCCCGGCACGAACGTCCCGAGCCTGGTGCCGCCCATCGCGGTCACCGCTGCGGGTGCAGTGATCGGCCTCGGCGTGGTGCGCCGAGTGCTGCGCTGGTTTCGCTAGCAGTCGACGTAGCCCGGCCGGCCGAGGAGCTCGTCGAGGCGAACCGGCTGGAGCCCCTTTGCCTTCAGGCCGTCGAGAATGAGCGGCAACGCGTCGATCAGTGCCGACCGGTCGGCGGTCACGGTGCCGTCGATGCCGTCGTGCAGCAGGATGATCGAGCCCGCTTGGACGTGCTCGAGGACGCGTCGGGCCACCTCGGCGCCGTCGGTCGTCGACCAGTCCCCTGCCGACACGTCCCACGTGACAGTGACCATGTTGTTGTCGGACGCGTGCGCGAGCATGAAGGGCGTGCGTTGGCCGTGGGGCGGGCGGAAGAACGCCGGACAGGTGCCCAAGTGCCGTTGGAACGCGGCTTGCGTGCGATCCAGCTCCGGGTATCGCGGATCGAGCCAGCGCCAGTAGTCATGGTGATACGAGTGGTTCCCGAGGAGATGGCCGTCGGCGTACAACGCCCTCGCGATCTCGGGCCGCGCGTCGATGGCCTTGCCCACCTCGAAGAACGTGCCCTTGACGCCGTACCGATCGAGGATGGCGCTCACCTCCAGGCTGTACGGATCGTCCGGCCCGTCATCGAACGTGAGCGCCACACGGCGATCGCCCCGGTCGCCATGCGTCGTGACGTGACCGAACCACTGCACTGTGGGGTCGTTGCCTCCCACCCACAGCACGAGCGCCACGCACCAGATCGACCCGGCCGTCGCGATCACGGTGACGCGTCGGGGGCTGCGCGCCCGAGCCGCTCCTCCTGTCAACAGCGTCATCGCCCCGCCGGCTGCGAGGCCCCCGCCGACACCAAGGACGATGCCAATCGAGAGATCGAGGACGCCGCGGGGCGTGACTCGATACAGCACCACTGCCACCGCGACGAGCACGATCCCAAGGATTGCGAATCGAGGGCGCGGAACGAGCTTGGCCACCTGTGCCGCGACCAGAATCGCGAGCAGCAATGACACTGGCACTGGCCATGGCATCCGCGCAGGACGGTAGCGCCCCGTGTGCCGTCGAGACGCGCGCCGGCCGCAACGTGAAACGCGGCCTCATCGCGTGCTGGGCCCTGATCCTCGTGCTGTTGCTTCGACATCGTGAAGTGATCTCGAGCGACACGCTGTCGAACTACGTCCACGTCTGGTTCGTGGCCGACCAGTTCTGGCATGGCGGCGGCTTGCCATTCCACATGCCCGTGCTGGCACACGGGGGTGCGCTCGCGTTTCCTTACGGCTTCGTCCCGTGGATGTTCGCTGTGCTGCTGTGGCCCGTGATGGGTGAGTGGAGCGTCACGCTCGCGCTCGGCGTCGGTTTCGTGGGCATGGTGCTCGCCACGTTCTGGGCGGTCCCGGAGCTACGGCGCGGATGGTGGGCGGTGGCCGTCCTGGTCAACCCCGCCTTCGTCGAAGGCCTGCTTCTCGGCCAGTTGCCGTTCCTGTGGGCGGCGGCCATGTTGCTGCTGGCGATCGGCTGCTGGCGCCGCGATCGCCGCGGGTGGGCCATCGTGTTCGCGGCGCTCGCGCAGATCACCCACGCACCGATCGTGATCCCGATGGTGGGTCTGTTCGTGCTCGGCTGGTCGCGGTACGAGCCCGATCGTCGAGCACTCATCCGCTCGTGGGTGCTGTCGGTCATCCCGGCGCTTCCCGCGATCTACCTCGTGTTCGCGTCGCCCGTCACCTCGCAGACCGGAATGTTGTGGAGCATCTGGGTGGAGATCGAGACGCTGGCGCTGCGGTCGCTCGTCCTGATCGTGCCGTTCGGGCTGCTCCTGCTGCAACGCCGCGGGGCACGACCGAACGCTCCCGTGATCGCCGCGGCCGTGATGGTGGTCGGACAACTCATCACGATTCCGATCTCGGGCATGGCGGCTGGGTGGGGTGCCCTGAACCGTCTACCTGACACCGCGACGTCCGCGATCCCCCACGCCATTCCGGTCGAGCATGGCGCGACGTATCGCGTGCTCACGTTCGGCGACAGCAAGTACGGCATGTACGCGGTGGTTCGCGCCGGTGGACGTCTCGACTCGGAGTTCTTCCCTGAGAGCATCAACCGGCGCAGCTTCCGAGACGAAGCGGCCTATGCGAAGTTCCTGACCGACCGGAAGGTTCAGTACGTGGTCGTCGACTACCGGTACCAACGGTTCAAGACGAACGAGCAAGCGCTGCTGGATGCGATGGCAGCCACCACCGGAAGCGCAGGGTGTGTGAACGGCTTGCGCGTGGAGCGCACGAGCCAATCAGTGACGTTGACGGCCTATCGCATCATTCGCGACTGCTCGGCGCCGGCGCCCACGAACTGACCGTGGCGCGCACCTCGTCGACGAACTCGGCGATGCCGCGTTCGAGGCGGTCGCGCCGGAACTGACGCTGTCCCGCCAACTGCGCGCCCTTTGCCTGCAGGATTGCCGCAGTTTTGTCGAGCGCTTTGCCGGCGTTGATGGCGTACGTGCAGAAAACGGCGACCGGTTTGCGATCGAGCACCGGCAGGTTTCGCAGCCGTCCGGCGCGGCCGGGCCGCTGGCCGAAGGCAACCAAACCGTCGACCCACGTGCCGACAAACACGAGGTCGGCCACGGCCAGCTCGTGGAAATCGAAGTCGGTGACCGGGCGGACCGCGACCTCGTCGCCTGCGGCTGCGGCCGCGCCCCCGATCAGCTCCGCGGCGCGCTGCGTGTTCCCTGTCATCGACTCGAAAAGAACGACCACTTTCATTGCCCGCCGTTTTAGTTGCTGGACCACTACGTTCTCGCGATCGACCACACGGCCTTCAACCTCACCGGCTGGTGAAGCCCAACCGGTTCTGGATCGGCCTGGCGGTGACGGCGCTGGGCGCCCTGGCGATCCGGGTCATCTACATCTGGTTCTGGCGTCGCGGGCTCCCAGTCGGCGGCGACTCGCGCTACTACCACGAGGGCGCGAATCTGCTCGCGCGGGGCAAGGGATTCATCGAGCCGTTCCTGTACCTCGATGCCGGCAAGACCGTGCAGGCCGCGGATCATCCGCCCCTGTACATCGTCTACCTCGGGGCCTTCTCGCTGGTCGGGCTGAAGGGAGCGACGGCCCACATGCTGGCGTCAGCCCTCGTGGGGGTGATCACCGTCGTGATCGTCGGGCTCGTGGCGCGCGATCTGGCCGGACCGCGGGCGGGCTTGATCGCCGCCGCGCTGGCGGCTCTGTACCCGAACCTCTGGGCCTATGACGGCGCACTCGAGTCCGAGACGATGGCGCAACTCGGTATCGCGTTGATCCTGCTCTCGGCCTACGCCTGGTGGCGAGTGCCCAGCCGTCGCGGCGCAGCACTCCTCGGCGGCGCCATCGCGTTCGGCGCGCTCGCGCGCGCTGAAGTCATCCTGTTGGTCGTCCTGCTCGTGGGGCCGCTCATCCTCTCGGGCGCGGGCCGGCAACGTCGCGAGCGCGTCCGCCAGCTGGTCACGGCAGGCGCGGCGACCGCCGTGCTCCTCGCACCGTGGTGCATCTACAACCTCACCCGCTTCGACCGACCCGTGTTCCTGTCGACCGGGCTGGAGGTCGTCGTCGACTCGGCGAGTTGCCACGGGACGTTCTACGGCCCCTTCACCGGCTACTGGTCGCGCACGTGCGTCGTTGACGCGCTCGCCAGGTCCGGGCTACCCGAGGACACCGATCGCTCTGTGTTGGCGGCGATGTATCGCGACGACGCCGTGCAGTTCATCCGCGGGAACATGAGCAGACTCCCCATCGTGGTGGTCGCGAGGGTTGGGCGAATGACGGGTACGTGGAATCTGCGGGAGCAGGCCGCGCTCGATCACTTCCCTGGCGGCCGCGAGACCGAGCTGGCGTGGGTGGCCTGGTGGTCGTTCTTCGTGCTGGCGGGGTTGTCCGTCCCCGGCACGATCGTGCTGCGCCGCCGAGGGACTCCGGTCCTTCCATTGCTCGCGATCCCGCTTCTCGTGCTGCTCACAACGATGATCGCGTCTGGACTGAGCCGGTATCGCGCGACCGCGGAGGTCGCGCTCGTCGTCTTGGCCGCCGTTGCCATCGACGCCGCCGTCGCTAGTCGTAGGACCGCGCAATGATCGCGGTCGACCCGGCATCGACCCTGACCTCCCGCGAGCGGTTCCCGTGCTTCGATGGCCTGCGCGCCATCGCGGCCGGCGCGGTCGTGGTGCTGCACGTGTCGCTCATCTCCGGGTACACCCTTCGCCAGTCGGACTCCGTCGGCCCGTACTTCGCTCGGGGCGAGGCCGGGGTGTACCTGTTCTTCCTCATCTCGGGCTACCTGCTGTACCGGCCGTTCGTGGCCGCCCGCTTCGACCACGCGCCTGGGCCGGGCCTGCGCTCGTACGCCCGGCGGCGCGCGCTGCGCATCCTGCCCGCCTACTGGGTGGCGCTGACGATCCTCGTGGTGATCTTCGACACGCGCGAGCGTCACGACATCTCGTCGTTCGCCGACGTCGTGACGTACTACGGCTTCCTGCAGATCTACTCCGACAGCACGGTTGTGGGCGGGCTACAGCAGGCGTGGAGCTTGTGCACGGAGATGACGTTCTACGTCTTCCTGCCCTTCTGGGCCTTCGCGATGCAGCGCACGCGGCGTCAGACCGAGAGTCCCGACCGGGGGCTCACGTTGGAGCTGATGGGCCTCGGCCTGCTCTTCGTTGTCGGCATCGTCGCTCGTTGGCTGGTGGTCCGCAGCTTTCCGCCGGGCAACGTGGCCGTCGACCACCGCCTCGACTGGCTGCCGATGAACGCCGACCTGTTCGCTCTCGGGATGGGGCTGGCGGTGACGCGCGAGTGGGCGCTGAGGAGGCGGGAACCAGTCCGGCTCATCGAGACCATCGGCCGGCACCCTGGGGTCTGTTGGGCCATCGCCGGGGTCACCTACTGGGCCGTGTCGACCCAGGCCAACCTCACGCTCGGGGTGGGGGCCGACACGCCGGGTCAGTGGATGGCACGGCAGCTGCTCTACGCCGCCACGGCGTTCTGCCTGATCCTGCCGGCGGTGTTCGGGCCCCAAGATCAGGGGTTCGTACGGCGCCTGCTGCAGTCGCGGGTCATGGTCGCCGGCGGACTGATCTCCTACGGCGTGTACCTCTGGCACGAGGGCGTGCTCGACGCCTGGATGAGGGCGCGCGACATCAGGCCCTTCGCTGGAGCGTTCCTGCCGATGCTGATCGTCGCCGTGGTCGGAACGGTCGCCATCGCGACGGTGTCCTACTTCCTGGTCGAGCGGCCGGCGCTCTCCCGCAAGTGACGAGCTAGTACCGCGTCAGGCGACCTTGGAATATTGAGCACCGCCGGCTGCCGGGCATTGCTCGCACGAGCGAGGAGGTTGCCCCACAACGCCGGCTCGCGTCGATGGTGAGCTGTGTGATACAGGGTGGTTCTTCCAGTGAGCGCTTTCACGCGCGACCCGGCATCATGCGCTAGTGGCAGACGGCGGTGAGAACGAGTTGAGCGGCCCGGTCGAGCGCAGGCTCACGCGTGCGCAAGTGATCGGATTCTTCGCCGTAGTCGTCCTGCTACCGGCGGCGTGGATCTCGACGGTCGCTCTCGGCCGGACACACGCCCTGACCCTTGTCCTTTGGACCGCGCTGTTAGTCGTCGCCCTGCTCGGGCAGTTCATGCGGGTCTTCACCGAACGCCGTTGATCCACACGCGCTCAGAAGTGCCGATCTCGCACGACTCTTGGCGTCGGCGTTCTGCTTTGCGAGGATCGTGACTTGTGGATGCGGCATTGCCCTTGAGTGAGATTCACGTAGCCACTGGCTCGCCTCCTAGCGACGTCGAATCCGCGAGTGCGGAGATTCGGGTGGTCTTTGCCTCGATGGCTGCCGAGAAGGTTCCAGACGACCTTGACTTCGTTCAAGAGGGCAAAGCCTTGGGTGCTTGCCTCCGCGAGAGTCGTCTCGGACTCGCTGGTCACGTGTATTCGTCGTTTCGCGTCCGCGAGATCTTCTTTCTCAACGAGGTGTCCGCAGTGGTGCGATGCAGCGTTGAACTCCCACAGTCGGGTGTCTCCAGCCGTTCGCCCTCCGGCCCGCGGCGGCGGACGGAACGAGCGGGCTTCGTCCTCGAAGGCAGAGCTGTACGCCAGGACGGTCAATGGCTGATGGAGCGCGGCACGTTCTGTGACTTGGTCGGCCGAGCGGGGGTTCAGTGCCCGCCGCTGCATGCGCGCTAAGTGCCGATCGCGCGTACTTCGCGCGCCAACACGACGAGCGACGAATCGTCCGGTAACGCTCGTCCCCGGGGTGCCACCAAACGCCGGCTCGGAGTCACGCCACCCAACGAGGCAAGCATTGCCTGCTACGGCACTAGTTCGAGGCGACGATCGAGTTCGCCGAGCGGGTCGCGCTCGCGTTGTTCGTCGAGCCGAGCAGCGTCACGGCCGCGACGCAGACCATCACGATGAACGACAGCAGGAACGCGTACTCGACGAGCGCCGCACCCCGGTCGCTGGCCGTGCGCTCGCGCACCAACTCCCTGAGGCGATCTCGCAGCCAGATCGTGTTGATGTACGTGCTCGTGAGCATGGTGCTGGGCTCCAACTCGGTTGCTGCGCTGGGTTGCGCCGCTGGTTGCTCTCCATGATCGGGGATGAGCACGGCCCAGCACATAGGCCCATCGAACTCTTGCGTCGGCCGGAACGCGCGCAGATGGGCGCGCGCATGGCCCGATGTGACTAGACCCGAGTAGTCCTACGCGCTAGAAGCCGCCGAGCCAGTGGCCGCCGTTCACGTGCAGGGCCTGGCCGGTGATCGGCTTCGCCAGATCCGAGGCGAAGAAGATCACGGCTCCAGCGATCTCTGATGAATCGGGCAAGTATCGCAACGCGGCGGTCCCGGCGATCGCGTCGAACTGCTCCTCGTACGTGAGGCCGTTTCGTTGCGCGAGGTACTCGAACCACATCTTCTGCTTGTCGCTCCAGATGTAGCCGGGGTGGATCGCGTTGACTCGGATGCCGAACTGGCCGAGTTCGACCGCCAGCGTCTTCGTGGCGGCGCCCAGCGCCGCCTTGGAGGCCGCATAGGCACCGAACCGAGGCTCGATCTTCACGGCCGACATCGAGTTGACCATCACGATGCGACCCTCGCCCTGCTCCTTCATCGCCGGGACCACCGCCCGGGTCAGCTGGAGCGTGCCGAAGAAGTTCGTGTCCATCGTGCGCCGCCAGTCGTCCAGGTCGGCGCTGGTGAACGACCGATGATCACCGTCACTGAACGCGTTGTTCACGAGGACGTCGACCCGCCCGAATCGCTCCGCCGTGGCGGCCACGGCCGCCTCGCACGACGCGTTGTCGGTGATGTCGAGTTGGACTCCGAGCGCCTCGCCGCCGGCGGCCTGCACCTCTTCAACGACGGCGTCGACGTTGGCGATCGTGCGGGCGCCGGCCACGACCTTGGCACCGTGCTCGGCCATCTGCAGCGAGATGTCACGGCCCATCCCGGGTCCGATCCCGGAAACGATGGCGACCTTGCCGTCGAGCAGCGCCGTCACTGGCGCACTTTGTCGACAATGCTGCTGTAGAGCTGCTCCTCGGTGCGCTCCTTGAACCGCCAGCCGTCCGGGGTTCGTACGTAGGTGTCGATGTACCAGAGTCCGATCACCATCATCTTCGGCTTGTTGTCACCGCCGAACACCATCGGGTTGTGGCAGGTGCTCTTGCCGTACGCCGTGTTGCCGTCGTCGGAGAAGCGCAACAGCGTCTGCGTGGTGAGGTGTTGCGTGGCGTCGAACATCGTGAACGCGTCGGCCACGAACTCCTTCATCTCCTTGAGGCTGCCGCGAATCGCACCGGTCGCCCGGTAGTCGAGCACCGCATCATCGGTGAAGAGCTCGTCGAGTGCGTCGAAGTCGCCGCTGTCCAACGCGTAGCTGTAGCGCGCGATCAGTTCCTGGATCTCGAGCCGGTCGGAGATCTCCTGGACGGACAGCGTCACGGCGCCACCGAACCGAAGTCGTCGAACCCTGATGGCGTGTGCCGCCCGACGGAGCCGTGCTCGAACAAGCCCCAACCTTCGTGCCCATCGCACTCGGCGCGTGCGACGTGGTCGAGGATGCCGAACGGCGTGCGGCCCATGACGGCGGGATCGTCGAGGTCGTGCGTGACCCCTTGCACCCAGTCGCGCCCCATCCACTGCCCGTGATTCCAATCGGGATCGCCTCCGTACCCGGGGCCGGCGCTCAGGACGGCGTAGCCCTTCGACTCGATGTCGAGGTTGATGGGCTTGCCGTCGCGCTGGGTCAGACGGATCGCCGCTCGCTCTGGGATTCGCGTGCCCGAGCGGTACTTGATCTCGATGTCGGGCCATCCGAGGGACTCAGCCTGACGGCCGCTCGATGACGGCCACACGCGTACGGCGTCGTTGAGCGTGCGATGACCGTCGGCGTCCTCCTGCATGATCAGCACGATGCCGAAGTCGTCGAACCGCAGCGGCACGTAGGTCCACCAGAGCGCCCAATCGGGATCGGGTTCGGCCGCACCCCGTCCCGGCGGCTCGGGCTCGCCGACCGGGCGGATGCCCCACGACCGATCGCGGCTGCCGACCCACGTGTCGTCGTCGACGGACATCGTCTCGCCCGCGACGCGCAGCTCGCCCGACCACGTGCCGACCTGTGCGAAGCGACAGGCGTCGAGCAGGATGCGCCCGTCGCGGCGCAAGACGTGCGCGGGCTCCTGTACCGGAGGGAACGAGCCGTGCCAGGTGAGGTCGAAGCCCACACCGTGGTCGTCGCCGTCGCACACGATGCGGATCTCTTCGAGCGGCCGGACGACCTCGAGCCGGTACGGTCCGACGGCCTGCGTCATGCGGTCGTCGCCGAGCGCCGTCGACATGCGCACCGTGTGCTGCGTGGTACCGCGGAGCACGGTGGCGTACGCGTCGATCACCCCGAGGTTCGGGTACACGCCGAGACCGGTGATGAGGAAGGTCTCCCCCGTGCGATCGTGCGCGTTGAAGTAGCACCGGTCGTAGAAGTTGCGATCGCTCGAGGCTGGCTGTGCGATGGGCAACGGGACCTGATGGATGGGGTACTCGTCCATGGGGGTCGGCATCCCCGCGAATCTAGGATCCCGCCATGTCCTTCGTCCTCATCGACCGACCGCGCCCTGGCATCGCTCTCGTCACCCTGAACCGACCCGAGCGCATGAACGCAATGGCGTTCGACGTGATGATCCCGTTCAAGGAGACGCTCGAGCAGATCAGCTACGACAACGAGGTCCGCGTCGTGGTGATAACGGGCGCAGGGCACGGCTTCTGTTCCGGCGCCGACCTCGAAGACCCGGGCACGTTGCCTCGAGTCGACGGACTCACGCTCACGTCGATCGCCCGGCGGGCGTTGGAGCTGCTCGACGACGTGATCCTCACACTGCGCCGCATGCACCAGCCGGTGATCGGCGCGATCAACGGGGCGGCCATCGGCGGCGGGCTGTGCTTGAGCCTCGCCACCGACATCCGCATCGCGTCGGACAGCGCGTACTTCCGCGCCGCCGGCATCAACAATGGGCTGACGGCCAGCGAGCTCGGCCTCAGCTACCTCCTGCCGCGGGCGATCGGATCGTCGCGGGCGTTCGACATCATGCTGTCCGGCCGCGATGTCGATGCCGCCGAAGCCGAGCGGATCGGGTTGGTGTCGCGCACGGTTCCGCAGGAGCAGTTGCTCGACACCTGCTACGAGCTGGCCGATCGCATCATGGGGTTCAGCCGCGTCGGCATCGAGGTCACGAAGCGCCTGCTGTGGTCGAGCCTCGACGCCGGAAGCCTCTCGTCGCACATGGACCACGAAGGCCACGCGCAGCTCTACGTCCGCCTCACCACCGAGAACTTCGAGGAAGCCATCCGCGCGAGGCGCGAGAAACGCACCCCCGAGTTCAAGGACTGACCCGTTTTGACAGTACCCGCAACACACTTTTGTGTTGTATGTACTGTCAAAAGCCCGTTGTCACCAGAGTTCGTCGACGTATTTGTCGGTGCCGACGGCCGTGCGGAAGAACGGGGCGACGAGCCGGGTCGTCGCCAGGCTGTCGGCTTCGATGGCGTCGGTGTACTGGCGGATCGCGGCCAGCGCGCTCGTGACGTCACCTCGCACGAAGAAGAGCTGCGCGAGCCGCTCCTTTCCGCCGGGGCCACTACCCAGGTCCATCGGTGTGCCCGGCGGACGCTCCTGTCCGCGGGACGGCCGCCACGTCGACGCGATCTCGATGTCGGTGTTGGCCAGCAGTTCGGCCAGCGGCCCGCTCACCACCGCGTTGTGGACGTCGCGGGCCGTCCGACCCTCGCTGGCGTCGAACCACGCGATCACCAGCCCGTCGTACGCCGCGTCGAGCGCAAGCTCGACTGGTACAGGGTCGGGGTCGCGGTACGACGCGCCGACGTGGTCGTAGAGGATCGTGTGCACGTGCGTGCGCTCGTTGAAGCCTCGGCCGTCGCCGTACAGCGCCTTGACCTGCGTGCTCCCCCATCCGAAGAAGTCGCCGTGATGGCCCGCCTCGACGAAGTAGATGGCGACGTAGGAACCCGCGTCCCACGGCGTGGCAACCACGCCGTCGTGCTGCGGCCACCGCAGGTCCTTCAGCGAGCGGGGCGCGACCCAGCGACTACCAGCAAGGCAGTGCGGGCCGATGAGGCACCCGCCGTAGTAGTGGTCGCGCTCGTACCAGCGGTTGTAGGCGCTCTCGAAGCCCTTGTTCGGGTCCACCAGCGTCAGCAGCATGCTGCCGACCTTGACCGGATAGTCCTCGACCCCGCCCGCTTCCAACGGGTTGTATGTCAATCCAACACCTCCAAGGCGATGAGTTCTTCGAGATAGCGGTCGTCCCACCACGTCAGCTGCAACTGCTTCGCCCGGCGGAAGTAGAGCTGGATGTCGTACTCGACCGTGAAGCCGACACCTCCGAACACCTGCTGCGCCATCGCCGTGATGTCGCGGTACGTCGAACACGCGAACAGCTTCGCCATCGGCGCGAGCCGATCGATCGAGCGCCCTTCGCTGCGGGCCCACGCCGCTTCCCACACGAGCAGCTCCGCTCCGTCGAGCGCTGTCACTGCATCGGACAGGTAGTGCGCGATCGCCTGGAACGCGCCGAGGGGCTTGTCGAACTGGAAGCGGTCCTTGGCGTACTGCACGGTGATGTCGAGCGCGTACCGTGCACCACCAACGGCTTGCGCGGCGAGCAGGATGGCGCCGTCGCGCATCGTGTCGTTCCAGATCGCCCAGCCGTCGTCGGCGACGACCTCCGCGGGGGTGTTGTCGAAGTCGACCCGGTACTGCGTGTCGGAGGCGATCGTCTGTTGTTGCGTGACGGTCACACCTTCGGCCTTCGGATCGACGAGGACAAGACTCACGTGCTCGCCGTTACTGGCGAGCACCAGGAGCCGGTCGGCGCTCGATGCGTACGGCACGTGCCGCTTCGTGCCCGTCAGCCGCCCGCCGTCGAACGACGCCTGCACGCCACTCGCTCCGAAGCCCCGTTCCGGCTCGAGCCACGCGACCGACACGATGGCATCGCCCGACGCAATGCGGGGCAGCCAGTCGGTTTCCCCCACTCGTGACAGCACGCCGCCCGCCATCACGGAGCTGACGAAGTGCGGTGACGGCGCGAGCGAGCGCCCGAGCTCCTCGTACACGATCATCGCGTCGAGCATCGACATGCCCGACCCGCCGTGTTCCTCCGGGATCGTGAGCCCGATCAGGCCGAGCTCGGCCAGTTGCACCCACAGCTTCTCCGGATAGCCGACCGGGTCGTCTTCGAGCTCGCGCACCACGTCGAGGCCGGCGTGCCGCGCGCACACGCCGCGCACGGTCTCTCGTAGGAGCTGCTGCTCGTCGGTGAATTCGAGGTCCACTGCTACGGCCTCCAAGCGTCGCCACGGCGGGCCCATGGGTTGTCGTCGTCATCGATCGGGAGGGCGATGCGCACGGCGCACGTCGTGCAGACGTTGCCGTCGACGCTCAGACGTACATCGATCTCTGCCCATGCGCAGCCGGCGTCGTCCACCTCAGCAGCCGTCACCACCCCGTCGAGCTGCATCGTGTCGCCGGGGAAGACCGAACCCTTCATGCGGAACGTCATCCGGCCCAGCCGCCCCTTGGGGCCCGACCAGTCGGTGAGGTAGCGCTCGAACCACGCCGCCTGGTTCGGGGTGTTCATGAAGATGTCGCGTGTGCCGTTGCGGTTGACGGCAAAGTCGTGATCGTGATGCATCGGCCGCCAGTCCCGGCTGGCGAGCGCCCCGAGCACGATCGTGGTCGCGGTCACGTCGTACGTGAAGGGCGGGAGGATGTCGCCTTCGGCCGGGATCACGCCGACGCCTTGCGGTAGCCGAAGGCGGTGTACGACTCCACACCGACGAGGTCGCCGTCTTGGTTGCGGTACTCGACGTCGATCACCCAGAAGCGCCCGGTGCCGAGCTTGGTCGTCTTCTCGTCGCTGACCGACCGCAGCCGCTGGCCCGACGTGATCACGTCGCCGACGCGCACGGGTTCGTGGAACACGATCGTGTTCTCCGAGATGATCGCCTCGGGCAGGTCGAGCCGTTCCTTCATGTCGAAATGCACCTGCAAGGGGACCGCCTCCGCCGTGCGTCCCGGCTTCCACCGATGCGGGCGGAACCACACGGAGAGCATCGTCGGCGGTGCGATCGGGCCATCGGTGATCGAGGCGGCGACGACGTCGTCCCAGAACAGCGGGTTGCCGTTCTCCACCGACGAGCAGGTCGTCCAGATGTAGCCGCGCTCGACGGGGAACTCGCCTGCTTCCTCGTACTGCACCTCGTCGATGAGCTTCATCACCTCATCGGGAACGGTCGAGCTCATCGGACGGTCCCCGCCAGCGTCGGCGCCAACTGCCGGAACGTCCCGTGTTCGGGATGTGTCGCGTCGACGACCGGCGCCTCCACCTCCGCGACCTCGAGCACGGGCGACACGCATGTGTCCGCGGCGGCCAGCAGCGCGGTCCATTCGTCGCGCGGCTTCGTGGCGAAGACCTCGCGCAGGTCTGCACGGATCTGATCCTGAAGCGCGTCGTCGGTCTGATGCTCGCTCCATCGATCGAGACCGAGAAGACGACACAGGTTCGCCCAGAACCGCGGCTCGATCGCGGCCACCGCCAGCCAACGATCGTCGCCTGCCTGGTACGTGTCGTAACACGCGTACCGACCGGTGAGGACGTTGTGCGGCGTGACCCCCGTGGCGAGGTACTCGTCGACGTGCAGCGCCATGAGCGCGAGCACGCCGTCGGCCACCGACACGTCGAGGTACGCGCCCTCGCCGGTCGATGCCCGCCGTACGAGCGCGGCGAGGATGGCGATGACCGCGTGCATTCCGCCGCCCGCGCTGTCGGCGACCGTCGCTCCGGGAATCGGCGGCCCACCGTCGCCGCGCGGCTGCGTCGTGGCCAGGAAACCGGTGACCGCCAGGTAGTTGAGGTCGTGGCCCGCCCACTGCGAACGCGGGCCGTCCTGGCCGTAGCCGGAGGTCGAGCAGTACACGATGCCGGGGCTGCGGCGCTTCACGTCCTCGTACCCGATGCCGAGCTTGGCGACGACGCCGGGCCGGAAGCTCTCGATGAGCACGTCGGCGTCAGCCGCCAGGTCGAGGAACGCCGCGAGATCGTCGGGGTCCTTCAGATCGAACTCGGCGCGGGACATGCCCCGGTGGGCGCTGTACGCGTGAAACGGTGGCTCGATCTGCAACGCGGGATCCTTCGGGCCGACCTTCACGACCGTGGCGCCGTAGTCGGCCAGCCAACGCGACGCCCGCGCCGCCGGACCGACCGACGCGAGGTCGAGCACCGTGATCCCGTCGAGCATCCCCATCACAACGTCGTTTTGACAGTACCGGCAACACAAAAGTGTGTCGTATGTACTGTCAAAACGGGGATAGGCGCGGGCATCAGAAGTTCTTCGGGAGGCCGAGTTTGCGGCGGGCGATGATGTTCTTCTGGATCTCGGAGGCGCCTCCGCCGATCGTGTCGATCACGGTGTAGCGGTACGTCGACTCCGAGCGGCCCTCCATCGGGGCTTCCTTCGTCTTCACCCGCAGCTGCGATCCGGGCGCGCCAATGTCCATCGACGCGTTCGCCAGCCGCTTCGACAACTCGGTGGCGAACAACTTGTACTCGGACGACTCCGTCGTCGGCGGCGCACCGCCCTTCATCGACTCCGCGACCACCCGCAGCCCCAGCACACGCGCCACCTCGGCTTCCGTCACCAAACGCGCGATGCGCTGGCGGACGACGGGGTCGTCCTTCAACGGCGCGTCGTCGATCGACGCAGTGCGCACGTAGTTGCACAACACGTCGAGCCGCTGCTCGATCGGCGAGAACGTGAACATCGTGAACCGCTCGAGGTCGAGCGCCTCCGAGATGTACTGGAAGCCGTGGTTCAACTCGCCGACGACGTAGTCGTCGTGCACGAACACATCGTCGAAGAACACGTCGTTGGTGCGCTCATCGCCCATCGTCCAGATGCCGTTGATCGTGATGCCGGGATGATCGAGCGGCACGAGGAACAGCGTGATGCCGTGATGCTTCGGTGCATCGGGATCGGTGCGAGCGCCGACCCAGTACCACTCGGCGAAGTGAGCGGAGGTGGTCCACGTCTTCTGACCATTGAGCCGCCAGCCGTCGCCGTCGCGGGTGGCCTTGAGCTTCATCGACGCCGCGTCCGACCCGGCGTCCGGCTCGCTGTACCCCACGGCAAACTCGACCTCGTTGCGCAGGATCTTCGGCAGGAACTCGCGCTTCAGCTTCTCGCTGCCGTGAGCGAGGATCGTCTTGCCGATGATGCCGACGCCCTTGCCGATCTGCGGGCCGCCGCGCCCGGCGAGCGCCTCGTTCAGCAGATACTCGTAGACGCCGTCGCCGTCCTGGCCGCCCCACTCAGTCGGCCACGTGATGCCGAGCCAGCCCTTCTCGCCGAGCGTCGCCATGAACTCGCGCCGCTTCGGCGTGTCGACGATCTGCGCCATGTTCTCGCGGGTGACGTCGAACACCTCGGGGTCATCGTGCTCGTCGAGGAAGCGCTCGACCTCCTCCGCGAACGCGAGCTGTTCCGGCGAAAACTCGAAGTTCATGCGATCACTCCCTGCTCGGTCAGCGCATCCAGTTGCTCGTCGCTGAGCCCGAGCTCTGCGGTCAACACCGAGCGCGTGTGCTCGCCGGTCCACGGCACGCGCGTCTCGGGCCCTTCGGCCACCTTCGACAGCTTCACCGGGTTGCCCGGCAGCAGCACCGGCTCGTCGACACCGTCGACGCGTTCCATTTCGACGATCATCCGCCGCCGCTCGAGATGCGGATCACTGATCACGTCGGACGAATGGAAGCACGGGCCGGCCGCGACGCCAGCGGCGGTGAGTTCCTTCGACGCCTCGACCATGCTGCGCGCGCTACTCCACGCCTCGACACCCGGACGGATGACGTCTTCGAGGTGCTCACCCCAGCCCTGACGCGTCGCCAGACGGGGATCGTCCTTCCACTCCGGCCGGCCGACGATGTCGGCCAGCGGTCCGAACTGGTGCTCACGCACGAGCTGCATGACGAACCACCCGTCGGCGGCGCGGAACGTGTCGAGGATGAAGTGCTTCGGGAACGGCTGCACCGGCTGCCCGAGCGACGTGAGGTTCATCACGATGTCGGTCATCGCCACCGCGGCGTCGAACATCGCGATGTCGACCTGCTGCCCCTCACCCGTCGCGTCGCGATGCCGCAGCGCGGCCATCACCCCAATCGTGGCGAACAGTGCCGCGCTGATGTCGCCAAGCGCCCCCACCGGGTTGGCGCGCGGCGGCTGCCCCGGCGGGTTCAAGAACTCATAGATGCCCGACATGGCCTCGACGATGGAGGCGTAGGCCGGCCACGAGCCGTACGGCGACCCGCTGGCGCCGAAGCCGGACACGGAGACGTAGATGGCCGCGGGATGCCGCTCGGCGATCACGTCGTAGCCGAGCCCGAGGCGGTCCATCGTGCCGGCCTTGAAGTTCTCGGCGACGACGTCGAACTTGGCCGCGAGGTCGAGGAACAGCTCCCGCCCCGCATCAGACTTCAGGTCGAGCGTGATGCTGCGCTTGTTGAGGTTGTTCCGCAGGAACGTGGCCCCGACGATGCGGCCGTCCGGGTCCAGCATCGACGGCTGCGAGCCGCGGCCCGATTCGCCGGCCGGCGGCTCGACCTTCACGACATCCGCTCCGAGCCGGGCCAGCAACTGCGTGCAATACGGCAACGCCTGCATCTGTTCGGCGGCGAGCACTCGGATGCCGTCGAGCGGCTTGCCGTAGGCGGCCGCGTCCGCGTTGCCGACCTCGCCGACGCGCATAGGCGGATACCTAGCCGAGCTCGGTGCCGAGAATCGACACGAACGACACCATCTCGCCGGGGTAGCCGCCGAGGTTGTGCGTCAACGCCAGGTTGCGATCGTTGCCGAGCTGCCGCTCCTCCGGGGCCTCGCCGCGCAGCTGCAGCCAGCACTCGAAGATCATGCGGAGACCCGACGCGCCGACCGGATGTCCGAAGCTCTTCAGGCCGCCGTCCGGGTTGACCGGGAGCTCGCCGCCCAGGTCGTACGTGCCCGCGAGGATTTCCTTCCAGGCCGTACCGCGCTCTGCGAACCCAAGGTCTTCCATCAGCACCATCTCGGTGGGCGTGAAGCAGTCGTGCACCTCGGCCATCGCGAGCTGGCCGCGGGGATCGGTGATGCCCGCCTGCCGGTACGCATCCTCACAACTGTCGACGACCTCGGGGAAGGTCGTGTAGTCGTAGTGCGGATCCTGCAGGCCGCTGCCGTTACCGGCGACCAGCGACAGTGCCTTGATGTAGAGCGGATTTGAAACGAACTTGGACGCATCTTCCGCGCGGACCACGATCGCCGCCGCGCTGCCGTCGGCGACTCCGGCGCAATCGAAGACGCCGAGCGTGCCCGCCATCTTCGGAGCTTTCTCGACCTGTTCCTTGCTGACCTCGCGCTTGAACTGCGCACGCGGGTTGCGGGCGCCGTTGAAATGGTTCTTCGTCGCGACGTGCGACAGCGCGTCGCGGATCTCACTCTCGCCGACCCCGTACTTCTTGGCGTAGGCGGGGGCGATCATGCTGTACATCGCTGCCGCGGTGAGGTTGCGCACCGTGCCGTCGTTCGGCGGCTGCGTGGCGGGCAGACCCTGATAGCCGGCGTCCTTCACCTTCTCGACGCCGACGGCCATGGCGATGTCGTACGCACCAGATGCAACCGCGTACGACGCTTGCCGCAACGCCTCCGAACCGGTCGCGCAGAAGTTCTCCACGCGGCTCACCGGCTTGCCTTCGAGCTCGAGGGGCTTGGCCAGCGTGATGCCACAGCTGCGCTGTGCGGTGCCGAGCCAGTACGCGTCGATGTCCTGCTTCGAGAGGCCGACGGGCGCGAGTGTTTCGTTGACGGCTTGCACCATCAGATCGTCAGCGCTGAGATCCCAGTGCTCACCAAATTTCGTGCACCCAACACTGATGATCGCGACACGGTCGCGAATGCCGTGTGATCCCACTACGAGGCCTCCTTCAGCAATCTGGCTTTCCAGAAGTAGTTGTGGATGTCGTCGGTCGTGAACAGCTTGCGGAACGTCATCTCGACGCGCACACCGGCGGCGACATCTGCTTCGGCAACGTCGGTCATCTCGATCGGCAGGCGGCCACCGCCATCGAAGTCGACGATGGCGAAGATCACGGGCGGGCTCTCGGAGTACACGAGATGGTCGACGGTGTAGGTCACGATCGTGCCCGGCACGTCAGCCATCGGAATGGCGTCGGAGCCGCTCGGCCGCGGCGGCATCTGCGGGGCGCCGGTGTCGGGGTCGGCCTGACCGACGAAGCCGTACTTCCAGTCCAGCGCGCGACCCGCGGCTGAGGAGGAAGGACGATTCGGCTCCGGCCGGCGCGGCGGCTCGACTGTGAGCATCTTCCGCCACGAGAGGAACTTGCCGTAGGCCACCGGGCCGCCGCCGGCCGCTTGATCGTCGATCGAACGCGTCGGCCGGAACGACGAGATCGCTTCGGTCGTGCGGAAGAGCAACACGTCGGCGCCGTCGGCGAGCACGACAAGCGCGATCACCTTGCCGGGACCAGTCGACTCGAGCGCCGACGTCAACAGCAGGCCAGGGTGCGCGGCCCCTGAATTGCCGACGGTCGCCGCCCGGTTGTCGACGATGTTCTCGGTGGGCACGCCCAAGCGATTCGCGATCGCGTTCGCGGCGCGGCCGTGCATGCTCGTGATGATGAGCCGGTCGACCTGCTCCGGACTGAGCTCGGCCGCCTTCAACGCTCCTTGGAACGCGCGCTCACCGAGCGGCAGGTAGCGCGTCTCGCCGAAGCGCTCCTCCCACAACTTCGACCGCTCCGCGCCGGGCGACCGCCAGCGGTCGACGAACTCCTCGGTGGCCGACGCCCCGCCCAGATACTCCGCGATCACGCCATCGCCGTCGCCGATGAGCAGCGCAGAGGCGGCGTCGGCTCCCGTGGCTTCGTCACCCGAACCAGGGAGGCCAGTGCGGATGTCGGCCGCGACCACGAGCGTGGTGCCCGAACCGGCGAGCGCGGTGCGCAAGGCGCCGGACGCAGATCGCTGCGACCCGCCGAAGTCGAACGCGGCGACGTCGTCGTCGAGGCGTAGTGCCGCGTGGATCGTGGTCGCGTTGGTCTTGTCGACGTACGCGGGCGTGACCGTCGAAAACCACAGCGCGTCAGGCGAACCGGCATCGGGCGCCGAACGCAGCGCGAGCCGCGCCGCCTCGAAGCCCATGGTCGTGGTGTCTTCGTCGTAGGACGCGACGGTGCGCGTCCCTCTGCCACCACCGGAGCCGGCCACCGGTGCGATCGTCGACCGATCGAGCCGGAAGTGCGGCAGATACGCGCCCGCGCTGAGGATCCCTCTCACGGCGGCGATTCTAGGAGCGGACCTGACGGGTCGTCAGATCTCAGCAGATGACGGAGCGGATGACCTCGCCGGCTTCCATGGCCCGGAAGGCGTCGTTGATCTCATCGAGCTTGATGCGACGCGAGACCATCGAGCCGATGTCGAGCCGGCCGGTCTCCACGAGGTTCACGAGCTTCGGGAAGTCGCGACGGACCTGCGCGGACCCGTACAGGCAGCCGAGCGTCTTCTTCTCGTCGTAGAAGAGCTGCATCGCCGGGAACGTGACGGTGGCCTCCATGCGGGGCATGCCGACGATCACGACGGTGCCACCGCGGCGCGCCGTGTTGTAGGCCTGCAGGATCGTCTCGGGCAGGCCGATGACCTCGAAGGCGTAGTCCGCCCCGCGGCCGCCGGTGAGTTGCTGCACCTGCGCCGTCGGATCACCATCACCGGGATCGATGAGATCCGTCGCGCCCTGCTGCTCGGCCGTCTTGCGCTTCATCTCGACGGGATCGATGGCGAAGATGCGCGACGCGCCGGCGATGCGGGCGCCCTGGATGACCGACTGGCCGACGCCGCCGCACCCGACGACCGCGACCGTGGAGCCGGGTTGCACACGGGCCGTGTTGAGCGCGGCGCCGACCCCGGTGGTGAC
>JBEEFW010000088.1:0-62605 GCA_041166385.1 Acidimicrobiaceae bacterium
GCTTTCTGCTTGAGAACCGGGTCGCCGAAGAGCCGGATGCTGTAGGGCGGCATGGGGAACGAGGCTACCGTCGGCCACCGGTGGCCGGAACATCGCAGTACTTCGAACCAGAGCCCTCGGTCGCGTCACGACGACGCACGCTCGAACTCGTGCTCCCCGATGGAACCCTGCGCTTGCAGTCCGATCGAGGGGTGTTCGCGGCGGCCGCCGTCGACCCCGGTACGAAGCTCCTGCTGCTCGAGCCCACCACCACTCCGGAAGGCGCGGTTGATCTCCTCGACCTCGGATGCGGCTATGGCCCGATCGCGTTGACGCTCGCCCGGCGCGCGCCGGAGGCAACAGTGTGGGCCGTCGACGTGAACCAGCGAGCGCTCGGTTTGTGCGCGGCGAACGCGGAAGCCAACGGGCTCACGAACGTGCGGGTCGTGCCGCCCGACGGTGTGCCCCCGGGCGTCCGCTTCGCCGGCATCTGGTCCAACCCACCGATTCGCGTCGGGAAAGACGCGCTCCACACGCTGCTCCTGTCGTGGCTCGAGCGGCTCGACGCGGATGCCCGCGCCTGGCTCGTCGTGCAGAAGCACCTCGGGTCCGACTCGCTCGCGCGCTGGCTCGAGGAGCACGGATGGTCGGCCGATCGAGTCCGCTCGCGCTCGGGCTACCGCGTGCTCGCCGTGCACCGGCGATGAAGCCGCTCGATCCCACGGGCCTGAAGCGGCTGCATCGCGAGTGGCGTCATCGCGTCGACGGGCGGCTCGCCCTCGTGCTCGATGCGGTGCAGGGCCCGTTCAACGTTGGTGCCATCCTGCGCACCGCGGCCGCGTACCGGGTCGAGAGGGTGTGGCTCGCGGGCGCGACGGCGCCCGTCGAGAGCGCCAGCGTGCAAAAGACGGCCCTGGGCACTGATCGCTACCTGACGATCACAGCGGTCGAGCGGGGCGTCGATGCCGTGGAAGCGGCCCGGGCCGAGGGCTTTCGCGTCATCGGTGTCGAGCTGGCCGACGGCGCGCGGCCGATGCACGATCTGGAGCTCGGCGCCGCGGTGTGCCTCGTCGTCGGGAACGAGGACCACGGCATCTCCGCGGCGGCGCTGCGGGCCTGCGACGACGTCGCGTATCTCCCGCAACTCGGGAAGGTCGGGTCCCTTAACGTCGCGACTGCAGCATCGATCGCGCTGTACGAAGCGCGCCGGCGGGAGTGGGTGAGTCCGAATGAGTGACGTTGTCGTGCGGGGCATCGAGGACGAGGAGATCGCGGACTACTTGCGCTGCGTCGGGACCGGGTTCCTGTTCGGGAACGAGGTCGACGAGGCGCGCATCGAGAACGCCCGCCTCTACATGACCGACCTGAGTCGCCGGCTCGGTGCATTCGTCGACGGCAGGCTGTCTGGAACCACGGGTTCGTTCGGCGCAGAGCTCACCGTGCCCGGCGGTCGTACGGTGCCGATGGCGGCAGTGACGCAAGTGACCGTCATGCCGACGCATCGCCGCCGGGGGCTCTTGCGCGAAATGATGCACACGCAGCTCAACGATGCTGTTTCGCGCGGCGAGATCGTCGCGATGTTGGTCGCGGCCGAATGGCCCATCTACGGACGGTTCGGGTACGGCATGGCCGTCGAGGCCGCGGGCACGATCGTTGATGCCTCTGCGGCGCGGTTCCGCGATGAGCGCCGACTCGGGTCAATCGAGGTCGTCGACCTCCAGACGCTCCGGGCGGTCGCGCCCGAGCCGTTCGATCGACACCGCGTCGTCACGCCAGGGGCAATTTCCCGTGAACCGATCATGTGGGACTTCGTGCTCGGAGTCATCCCTCGACCGGACGAAGAGCGGCCCAAGCGGCGATTCCACGTCGTTCACCGCGACGAGAGCGGCACGATCGACGGGTACGCGATGTATGGCGCCGGTGAAGACTGGGTGCACAACCGGCCGAAGGTGAAGCTCGACGTGCACGAGCTGATCGCCTTCACCGACGAGGCGTCGGTCGCGTTGTGGCGATACCTGTGCGAGATCGACTGGGTCTCCGAGATCCACGCGCACGTGCGCGCCGTCGACGAGGATCTGCGACCGCTGTTCGTCGATGGCCGTGTCGCTCGGCAAGCCGATCGCAGCGATCACATGTGGGTTCGACTACTCGACGTACCGGCCGCGCTCGCGGCGCGGCGCTACGAGGTACCGGTGTCGGTCGTGCTCGAGGTGCGCGACGACTTCTTCGGCAGTGGCCGTTACCGGCTCGAAGGCGACGCCAACGGCGCGACGTGCAGCTCCACCGACGAGTCTCCGGATGTCGCCGTCGACGTCGACATACTCGGCGCTGGGTACCTCGGCGGCGCCCCACTGGCGCCGTACGTCGCCGCCGGGCGCATCCACGAGCTCGCGCCGGGCGCCGTCGCCACGCTCGACCGCGGCCTCCGCACGGCCCGCGCCCCCTGGGCGACCACCGGCTTCTAGACGCGCAAGGGGTCGACTTCGACGCGAGCCCGTCCCGGAGGACGCGGGGTGGCCGCCAGCGCGTCGCACAGCGTGCGGTGGTCAGGCGCTCGTAGCAACCAACGGTCATCCGCCGGTCCGAGCACGTCGATGCCGAGAGGCGAGCCGAACGCGGCGATGAACTCGGTGGCGGCCGCGCCCGATACCGCGGCGAGAGCGGTGCTCGGGGGGAAGCCGAGCTCGCGCCGCCGCCCCAGCTCGTCTGCGGTCATGCGACTCGGGTCGGCGTGCAACACCGCGTCGAGCACGGGATGCTTCGGGTTGCGCGTCTGCACGATGAGACGGCCGCTCTGCTGCCTCGGTCCGAGAATGCGCGCCGCACGGGCCAGCAGCCCCATCGCCTGCTCACTCGCGCGGTACCGCGGCGCAAGCAGTTCTTGATCGAAATCCACGAACGCGATGACCCCGACATTTGACGGCGGCTGGTGGAGCAACGCTTCGGTGCCGACCTGCACCTTGCCCACGCCGAGGATCGCGTCCATCTCTTCCTGCACCCGGCCGACCCCGACCCGCAGGTTGCGCAACGACGTCGAGCCGCAGGCCACACACAGCACCGGTCGCTCGGTGCCGCAGCGCTCACACACCAATAGGTCGTTCGGCTGCACCACGGCGGCGTCACACCGCTCGCAGCGGGCCACCTCGCCGCAGGCGAGACAGGCCAACAGACGGGCACGGCCCTTGCGGTTCAGGATGCACAGCGCCGGTTGCCCCTCGTGCCGGCGAATGGCATCGACCAAGCGCGGCGAGTACAGGCCCGAGCGGGGATCGTCCTGCCGGCGATCGACGACGTCGAGGATCGGCCAGCCAGCGCGCTCTTCGGATCGCGATGGCTCGACGACGCGATCCGCGGCTGCCAACGCCTCGAGCGACGGGCACGGTGAGATGAGCACGCAAGGGACGCCCGCCCGCCGAGCGCGTTCGATGGCGACGTCGCGCGCGTGCCATGCCGGCACACGTTCCTCCTTCAGACCCTCGTCGTGTTCGTCGTGCACGACGATCACATCGAAGTAGGGCACCGACGCCCACACGGCGGACCGGCGACCATCGACGACGAGCGCATTCCTGTACCGGGGTGGTCGCGCTCCCGGGGGAACGCGCACGACGGTGACGCCCGGCTCCGCGACGGCGTCGCCGTTGCCCGTTCGGGCCGTGGCCCCCGAGGCCGTGTCGAGAACGTGCACGAGCCGTCCGGCCCAGCGCCACGACGCCCACCGCGCGAGTTCGAGGAGGTCAGGTGACAGTCCGCCGCGCGACACCATCGCGATCGGCTTGAGGGCGATGCCAGCGGGGGCAGCGACGTCCGCAGCCGTGACCCAGGCGCGCACCCGTCGCCCTTGGAGCGCGATCCGCACGATGCCCCCGACGCGCACCTGGTCCCGGAGTTTCTCCGGGACCAGGTAGTCGAACTCCTTGCCGTCGAGCCCGGCGACATCCGGGACGACGGTGATGATCAAAGGCCGAGGGCGGACTTCAGATCGTCGACCCGGGTGGTGGCCTCCCAGGTGAACTCCTTCTCCTGTCGACCGAAGTGCCCGTAGGCCGCGGTCTTGCGGTAGATCGGCCGGCGGAGGTCGAGATCGCGGATGATCGCGGCCGGGCGCAGATCGAAGACATCCCACACCGCGGCGGTGAGCTTGTCGACCTCCACGTTCTCGGTACCGAACGTCTCGACCATCACGGAGACCGGCTGGGCCACACCGATGGCGTAGGCCACCTGGATCTCGCAGCGGCTGGCCGCGCCCGACGCCACGATGTTCTTCGCCACCCAGCGGGCGGCGTAGGCCGCGGAACGGTCGACCTTCGACGGGTCCTTGCCCGAGAACGCGCCGCCACCGTGGCGGGCCATGCCGCCGTACGTGTCGACGATGATCTTGCGGCCCGTGAGGCCACAGTCCGCGTGCGGGCCGCCGAGCTCGAACGTGCCGGTGGGGTTCACCCACACGTCGTAGTGATCCTGCGCGAACTGCGCGGGCACGAGCGGATGGATGACGTGCTCGATGAGGTCAGGCTTGATGAGCGTCTCGGCATCGAGTCCGGGAGCGTGTTGCGTGGAGATCAACACGGTCCTCAGTCGCACGGGCCGGCCGTCCTCGTAGTCGAAGGTGACCTGCGTCTTCCCGTCCGGTCGGAGGTACGGAAGGATCCCGGCCTTGCGCACTTCGCTCAGGCGATGGGCCAACCGATGCGCGAGCCAGATCGGCAACGGCATGAGGTCGTCGGTCTCGTCGCAGGCGTACCCGAACATCATCCCTTGGTCGCCCGCGCCCTGGCTGTTGAGGATGTCTTCGCCTGACGTGCCGGCCCTGGTCTCGTACGCCGTGTCGACGCCCTGCGCGATGTTGGGCGACTGCGGGTCGATGGACGTCATCACGCCGCACGTGTTGCCATCGAAGCCGAAGGACTCGCGGTCGTACCCGATCCCCACGATGGTCTCGCGCACGATCTTGGGGATCTCGACGTACTCCGTCGTCGTGATCTCGCCGGCGACGATGGCAAGCCCGGTGGTGACCATCGTCTCGCAGGCGACGCGTCCGTTCGGGTCAGCCTCGAGGATGGCGTCGAGGACGGCATCAGAGATCTGGTCGGCCATCTTGTCGGGGTGACCCTCGGTCACGGACTCCGACGTAAACGTGAAGCGGGTGTTCACAACACTCTCCTGGTCTCGAGTACCGCGTCGAGCACGGCATGGGCGATCGCTCGCTTGTCGCGCAGCGCGACGGGGGTGGTGGCGTGCGGGGACACGATGACGACGGCGTTGGTGTCGTGCTCGAACCCAGCGCCGGGGGCTGCAACATCATTCGCCACGATCAGGTCTGCGCCCTTTCGTTCGAGCTTGCCTCGGGCGTTGACGACGACCTCGTCGGTTTCCGCGGCGAAGCCCACGATCGTCTGACCCGGGTGCTTGCGGGCGCCGAGGGCCGCGAGGATGTCGGCGGTGGGCTCGAGCAAGATCTCGGGAACGCCACCGTCCTTCTTGATCTTGTGATCGACCGTGGCGATCGGACGGAAGTCGGCGACGGCCGCGGCCATGATGACGACGTCGCACGCGTCGCTACGCGTGAGTACGGCCTGCTCCATCTCCGCCGCGGTCTGTACGCGGACGATCTCGACGCCCGGACCGACCGGTCGGTCCGTGGTGGTGACAAGCGTGACCTTCGCGCCCCGCTGGGCGGCGATGTCGGCGAGGGCGTGGCCCTGCTTGCCGGATGAGCGATTCGAGATGTACCGCACCGGGTCGATCGCTTCCCGGGTGCCGCCTGCGGTGACGAGGACGTGCAGGCCCGCGAGATCGGGATCGGCCAGCACCCGCTCGACCGTGGCCACGATGGCCGCCGGGTCCGCGAGACGGCCGGCACCGACGTCGCCGCCGGCGAGGCGGCCCTCCTCGGGCGGAACAACATGCACCCCTCGCGCTCGCAACGTGCGCAGGTTGTCCTGCACCGCGGGGTGTTCCCACATCTCCGTGTGCATGGCCGGGCACACCACCACCGGCGCTCTGGTCGCGAGCAGCACGTTGGTGAGCAGATCGTCGCTGATACCCGCGGCATACGTTCCGATCACGCGCGCCGTGGCCGGTGCGATCAACACGAGATCCGCGGTCTGACCGAGGTGGGTGTGCGGGATCGGGTGATCGTCGTCCCACAACGACGTATGGGCCTTTTCAGACCCGAGGGCGTCGAACGTCGTGCGGCCGACGAAGCGCAATGCGCCGTCGCTCAGCACGGGGATCACGTGGGCGCCGGCGTCGACGAGACGGCGGCAGACCTCGACCGCTTTGTAGGCGGCGATACCCCCGGACACTCCCAGGACGATGCGACGCCCTTGCAGCATGATCGGTCGCCTATTCGGCGGATTCGCCCCCGCCGGCTTCGTCCTCGAGCACGGGCTCCGGCTCGACTGGGACGATCTTGCCGGCAGCCACCTCCTCGAAGGCGATCGACAGCGGCTTACGAGCGACGGAGGTGACCTGCGGCGGGATGATCGCACCGAGGCCTTCGCCGAGCTGGCCGAAGTACGAGTTGATCTGGCGGGCCCGCTTGGCTCCCAGGGTGACAAGGCGGAACTTCGAGTCGGCGGCCGCGAGGAGACCCTCGATCGGCGGATTCATCATCGTGTCGTGTCGTCCTGCGGCCATGCGCGCCTCTACACCTCTGGTTGGGGGGAACCGGCTGGTGAGTTTACTTGCTGATGGCCGCGACAATCGACTCTGCGATGGCCCCGGGCTCGATCCCGGTGGAGTCGATGACCTGGTCGTACACGGTTCGGTCGTCGAGATCGATGCCGTAGTAGGTGAGGTAGCGGAGGCGCTCCGACGCCTCCCGGGCCCGATTGGCCTCCAGGGCCGTCGCCGGATCGACCCCTTCCCGGGTGGCGACGCGGCGGGCCCGCTCGTTCTCGTCGGCATCGACCCACACGCGGACCGCGGGCAAACCCTCGTTCGTGACGATCCATCCGGCGAGGCGTGACTCGAGCACGAGGTCGCCCTCGCGGGCTCGGTTGGCCAGGCGCTGGTCGAGCTCGAGGTCGATCTCGGGGTCGTTCTCCGCGACGCGCGAGAACGCGCCGACGTCGAGCCCACGCTCTGCGGCCATCGCACGGAACACCGTGCCGCCGTCGACGCGTTCGATGCTGAGCGCGTCGGCGACGAGGCGGGCCACCGTGCTGGTGCCGGCGCCGGGCAGGCCCGAGATCGTGATCAGCAAGCGGTGGGGATCAGCCAGAGAATGTGTCGAGCAGCTTCGATCGCTGCTGATCACCGAGTCCGCGCACGCGACGCGTCTCGCTGATGCCGATTTCATCCATTGTGCGGCGCGCCTTCACCTTGCCGACGCCGGGGAGCGATTCGAGCACCGCGAGCACCTTCATCTTCGCGACGACGTCGTTGTTGTCGGCGAGTGCGAGGAGCTCGCGCAGATTGACCGAACCCATCTTGAGCTTCTCTTTCAGCTCGGCGCGCTCACGACGGGCAGCTGCCGCCTTGTCGAGCGCCGCCTGTCGCTGCTCCGGAGTCAGAGTGGGAGGAAGAGGCATGCGGCGAACCTACATCAACTCCGCGACGATCGCGGCCGCCGCGGCCTGGTGGTCGTCTGCCCCCGTGACGGGCCGCCCGATGACCAGCAGATCGGCACCCGCATCGACGGCTTCGCGAGGCGTCGCAGCGCGCGCCTGTTCGTGTCGGGGCGAGCCGGCCGGCCGGATACCGGGCACGACGGTGATGAGCCGCGGGCCGTATTGCTTCGCTTCGTGCACGTCGCTCGCGGCGCAGACAATGCCGTCGCAATCACTCTCCAACGCGGCTTGCACGCGCTTGCCGAGAATGTGCGGCGGTGCGTCGCTGTCGCTCGTGAGCACCGTGACCGCGAGGGCGAGCGGCTCGGGCAAGCCCGCGTCGATCGCGCCTTGTTTGAATCCTTCGACGCCGGCGCGCAACATCGCGGCGCCACCCTGCGCGTGGAAGTTCAGGTACCGCGCACCGAGTGAACCGACGACACGCGCACCTTTGTTCACCGTCGTCGGGATGTCATAGAACTTCAGATCGGCGAACACGTCGTAGCCGAGGTCGGTCAACGCGGTGACCGCGTCGGGGCCCACCGAGCTGTAGAGCTCGAGCCCCACTTTTGCGGTGCCGAACCACGGTCGCAGCTCACGCGCCAGCCGCAACGCGACGACGAGGTCGTCGACGTCGAGCACGATCGCCAGCTTCTTCCGGATTTCCTCCGGGACATCAGCCATCCAATCCTCCGATGATCTCGTGCACGGCGCTCACACCATGCCGCGTGCACCACTCCGACACCTCGTGCAGCACCCGGACGGGAGCCCGGGGGTTCGCGAACGTGGCCGTGCCCACCTGTACGGCGCTGGCTCCCGCCAGCAACAACTCGACGGCGTCGACCCCAGTGATCACGCCGCCGGCCCCCACGATGGTTGCCTCCGGAAGCGCCGCATGGACGTCGTGGATCGCCCGCACTGCGATCGGGTGGATCGCCGCTCCGCTCAGCCCTCCACCACCGCCGCCCAGTCGGGGCCGGCGGGTTTCAGGGTCGATCGCCATCGCCAGCATCGTGTTCGTGATCGTGACCGCGTCCGCTCCCGCGGCGATGGCAGCCTCGGCGATGTCGACGATGTTCGTCACGTGGGCCGTGAGCTTGGCCCAGACCGGACGGTCGAGCGCGGCGGAGACCGCGCCGATCGCCGCCGCGGTGTCGGCGGTGGAGTGCGCGAAGAGGTGCTTCCCGCCTTCGAGGTTGGGACAGCTGAGGTTGACCTCCACCGCGACGATGTCGCTCGGCGCGCCGCAAAGTGCGATCGCCGCCTTCTCGTACTCCTCGACCGTGCGTCCCCAGATGCTCACAACGACGCGCGCGTGCGCACGCTGCAACGGCGGAAGGTCGTCGCTCAACCACGCAGAGATGCCTGGACCCTGTAGGCCGACGCTGTTCAACATCGCCTCGCCCGCTTCGTGCAAGCGCGGCGCGGGATTGCCGGGCCAGGGTTCGGCCGACAGCGACTTCACGACGACCGCGCCGAGTTGCTCGAGTGGGAAGTACGCCTCCAACTCCGCGCCGTGCCCACTCGTCCCCGACGCCGTCATGATCGGATTCGGCAACTCGATGGATCCAACCCGCGTCGCCAACTCGGGGTCGTTGTGCACGCCAGAGCGTGCTTTGTGACCCCACGTTCGGAACGAGGTCACAGCGGGAGCTCGAGTTGGTCGGTGGCGCCGCGGTGCCACTCCTGCAGCGTGCGCACGCGGAGCTCGTGATGTGCCCAGTCGGCCATGCCTTCCGCGGCCGCCACGCCCGCGGCGGCGGTGGTGAGGCACGGGATCGCATGTTGCTCGGCGGCCGCGCGGATGTGCGCGCCATCGGCGCGTGCGCCGCGACCGCGCGGGCTGTTGATCACGAGATCGACCTTGCCGCTGGCGATGAGGTCGACGGCATCCACACCAGTCGCCTCGCCGAGCTTGGCGACGACCGTCGCAACCGGGATGCCGTGTTCCTCGAGAAACGCCGCCGTCCCCGCGGTTGCGGCAACGGTGAAGCCGAGATCGATGAACTTGTGCGCTGCGCCGATAGCGGTCTCCTTGTCGCGATCCGCAACTGACAGGAACACCATGCCGTCGGACGGCAGTCGATCCCCCGCGGCCATCTGACTCTTCGCGAACGCGAGCCCGAAGGTGCGGTCGATTCCCATCACTTCACCCGTCGAGCGCATCTCGGGCCCGAGGACCGAGTCCGCGTCGGGGAACCGGTTGAACGGGAGGACCGCCTCCTTGACCGCGACGTGTCCGGTGACCGGCTCCGGAAGCAGGCCCTCGTCGCGGAGCTGCGCCAGCGTTGCGCCCACCATCACCCGCGCCGCCACCTTCACCAGGGGCACGCCGGTGGCCTTGGCGACGAACGGCACCGTACGGCTGGCGCGCGGGTTGGCCTCGATCACGAACACCTGATTGCCCTTCACCGCGTACTGCACGTTCACGAGCCCGATCACTTCGAGCGCGTCGGCGATGGCTCGCGTGTGGCCCTCGATGACCGCGATCGTCTCGGCGGAGAGCGAGTACGGCGGGATCGCGCATGCGCTGTCGCCGGAGTGCACACCCGCTTCCTCGACGTGCTCCATCACTGCCCCGATCAACACGTCGCCGGTGTGATCGCGGATGGCATCGACGTCGACCTCGGTGGCGTCCTCCAGGAAGCGGTCGACGAGCACCGGACGCTCGGCCGACAACCCGCCCTCGCGCCCGAGCGTGCCGAAGCCGGCCAGCTCGTTCATGGCGGCGCGCAAGGACTCGTCGTCGTACACGATCTCCATTGCCCGCCCGCCGAGCACGTAGCTCGGGCGTACCAAGGCCGGATAGCCGATCCGGTCGACGATGGCGAGGGCCTGGTCGGCCGTGCTGGCCGTGCCGCCCGCTGGTTGTGGGATCTCCAGGCGGGCGCAGAGGTCGTTCCAGCGGTCGCGGTCCTCGGCCAGGTCGATCGACGCCGCTGACGTCCCGAGCACGAGCTCAGGCGGGATGAGCCCGGCCAGCTTGAGCGGTGTCTGGCCGCCGAGTGACACCACGACGCCCCGAAGGTCGCCCGACCGCTGCTCGACCTCGATGACGTTCAGCACGTCCTCGTTCGTGATCGGCTCGAAGTACAGGCGGTCAGACGTGTCGTAGTCGGTCGACACCGTCTCCGGGTTGCAGTTCACCATGATCGTCTCGAACCCGGCGTCGCGCAGTGCGAACGCGGCGTGCACACAGCAGTAGTCGAACTCGATCCCCTGCCCGATTCGGTTCGGTCCCGATCCGAGGATGATCACCTTCGGCTTGGTGCTCGGCTGGACCTCGTCGTCGTCCTCGTATGTCGAGTAGTGGTATGGCGTCGCCGCTTCGAACTCCGCGGCACACGTGTCGACCGTCTTGAACGTCGCCCCGACACCGAGGGCCAACCGGGCCGCGCGCACAGCGGCCTCGTCGACGCCCCACAACCACGCGAGCTGCGCGTCGGCGAACCCGAGGCGCTTGGCCCGACGCCAGTCCGCGCGGCTCAGCGCGTCGAACCCCACGCGCGCGAGGTGCTCGCGCTCATCGATGATCTGCGCGATCTGGTCGAGGAACCACGGATCGACCTTCGTCGCTTCGTACAGCCGCTCGATCGAGATCCCTCGTCGCAACGCGGCTTCGAGGTGGAAGGGCCGATCGGGCGTGGCGATCGCCGCGCGGGTGACGAGCTCGTCGTCGCTCAGCAGGTCGAGCAACTCCTCGGCGGGATCGCAGTTCAGTCCGCGCCGGCCGTGCTCGAGCGAGCGCAGTGCCTTCTGCAACGACTCGGGGAAGGTCCGGCCGATCGCCATCGCCTCCCCCACCGACTGCATGGACGTGCCGAGCACACCCTTCGTGCCCGGAAACTTCTCGAAGGCCCACCGCGGGACCTTGGTGACGACGTAGTCGATGACCGGCTCGAAGCTGGCGGGCGTCTTCTTCGTGATGTCGTTCGGGATCTCGTCGAGCGTGTACCCGACGGCGAGGCGGGCGGCGATCTTGGCGATCGGGAACCCGGTGGCCTTCGACGCGAGCGCGCTGCTGCGCGACACGCGCGGGTTCATCTCGATGATGACCATGTCGCCGTTGGCGGGGTTCAGGGCGAACTGCACGTTCGACCCGCCCGTCTCCACCCCGACGCGCCGGATGCAGGCGAACGCCGCATCTCGCATCAGCTGGTACTCGACGTCGCTCAAGGTCTGCGCGGGGGCGACCGTGATCGAGTCGCCGGTGTGGACGCCCATCGGGTCCAGGTTCTCGATCGAGCAGATCACGACGCAGTTGTCCGCTCGATCGCGCATGACCTCGAGTTCGAACTCCTTCCATCCCGCGATGGAGCGTTCGAGGAGGATCTCGCTGATCGGGCTGGCGTCGAGACCGTACTGCGCTCGCTGCTCGAGCTCCTCGGGCGTCGACGCGATACCGGTGCCCTTGCCGCCAAGGATGAACGCCGGGCGGATCACGACCGGCAGCCCGATCCGCGCGATGACCTCACGAGCCTCGTCCATGTTGTGGGCGATGCCGGAGTCCGGCACGGACAACCCGATCTCCTGCATCGCGACCTTGAACTGCTCGCGATCTTCCGCGGTGGAGATGGCCTCCGCGTTCGCACCGATCATCTCCGGAGTACCGGGCACGCCGATGATCCCGCGCTCGTGCAGTGCCATCGCCAGGTTGAGCGCCGTCTGCCCGCCGAGTGTGGGCAGCACCGCGTCGGGGCGTTCACGCTCGATGATCTGCGTGAGGATCTCGACGTCGAGCGGCTCGATGTACGTCGCGTCGGCGAACTCGGGATCCGTCATGATTGTCGCCGGGTTCGAGTTGGCGAGGATGACGCGATAGCCCTCCTGCCGCAGCACGCGGCACGCCTGCGTCCCGGAGTAGTCGAACTCGCACGCCTGCCCGATCACGATCGGACCGGACCCGATCAGCAGGATCGACTCGATGTCAGTCCGCTTCGGCATGCCTACCTCCCGTGGGGCTGCGCCCCACACCCATCTCGACCGGCGAGCTAGCGCTCGCTCGGTCGACCTGCCGTGCTCGCTTCGCTCTCACGTCAGGCGCCCCGCTGCATCAGCTCGACAAACGAGTCGAAGAGGTACGACGCGTCGTGCGGTCCGGGACCGGCCTCGGGGTGGTGCTGCACGCTGAACGCCAGCGCATCGAGCACCCGCAGCCCCTCGCACACACCGTCGTTCAAGTTCACATGGGTCATCTCGGCCCGGCCGGCGAGTGAGTCCGCGACGACAGCGAAGTTGTGGTTCTGGCTCGTGATCTCGATGGCTCCGGTCGACAGGCGACGCACGGGATGGTTGCCGCCATGGTGTCCGAACGCGAGCTTCTCGGTTTGCGCGCCGATCGCGAGCGAGAGCAACTGGTGCCCGAGGCAGATACCGAAGATCGGCACCTGTCCGAGCAGATCGTTGATCGCCTGCACTGCGTACGGCACCTGTTCGGGATCGCCCGGGCCATTCGACAGGAACACGCCCTGCGGCTCGCGCGCGAGCACCTCTGCCGCGTTCGTCGACGCCGGCACCACCTCAACGGTCGCCAGCTTCCCAAGGTGGCGCAGGATCGTCGTCTTGATACCGAAGTCGTAGGCCACCACGCGCCACGGACCGTCGCCGACGCTGTAGGGCTCCTCAGTGGTGACCGTCGTGACGAGGTCGACGCCGGAGGTTCCCGGCTCCGCGGTGGCGGCCGCCTTGAGTGCGGTCTCGTCGGCCGTGCCGAACGCGCCCGCCATCGCGCCGGCGTCGCGGATGTGACGCGTGAGCCGCCGCGTGTCGACCCCAGCGATTCCGGCGAGGCCGTGCTCGCGCATGAACGACTCGAGGTCGGCGTTGCTGCGCCAGTTGCTGCGCCGTCGGGCGAGCTCGCGGACGATGACCCCGCGACAGAACGGCTTGCGGCTCTCACGATCATCGGGCGTGACGCCGTAGTTGCCGATGTGCGGGTACGTGAAGGTGATGATCTGACCGGCGTACGACGGGTCGGTGATCACTTCCTGGTAGCCGGTGAGCACCGTGTTGAACACGACCTCGCCCGCGCTGAGTCCGCCGACGGGCTCAGCGCCGATGGCCTCGCCTTCGAACGTCGTGCCGTCAGCCAGCACGAGGAGCGCTTCTTTCACGCCACTCTCCGTTTCTGCCGGTGATCGTCCAGCAAATCGCGGAGCGAGAACCGCACAAACGCCTTCAACGGGTTGCCTCTCCCTCGAGGACCACTGGCTCGCCCCACAGGAACGTATGTCGCACCCGGCCGATGAGGGTGCGCCCGGCGTACGGCGTGTTGCGGCTCCGACTCGCGAGCTTCGCGGCTTCGACGATCCATGTGGCCGTTGGGTCGATCACACACAGGTTGGCCGGACGTCCGGCCTCGAGCGGGCCGCCGTGCTGCGCGCTGAGGCCCGCGATCAGCGCAGGCTGCCACGACAGCAGTGCCAGGATCTCCGCAAGCTCGATGTCGAGCTCCGTCATGGCCAACGCGAGCGCAGTCTCGAGCCCGAGCATCCCCGGGGGTGCCTCGTCGAAGGTCTGCTCCTTGAGCTCTTGCGCGTGCGGCGCGTGGTCGGTGGCGATCGCGTCAACCGCGCCATCGCGAAGCCCCGCCTTCACCGCGGCAACATCAACGGCGGTGCGCAGCGGCGGGTTCACCTTGAAGACCGGGTCGTACGAAGCGCAGCACTCGTCGGTGAGTGTGAAGTGATGTGGGGCGGCCTCGGCCGTGACAGCGAGACCGCCCGCCTTCGCGGCGCGCACCATGGCGATCGCGCCGTCGGTCGACAGATGCTGGAAGTGGACGCGCGCACCCGTGAGCCGCGCCAGCGCGATGTCGCGCATGACCATGAGCTCCTCCGCCTCCGACGGGATGCCGGGGATACCGAGACGGCTCGACCACTCGCCCTCGTGCATGTGGCCGCCAGCCGACAGCGACTCATCCTCGCAGTGCTGCGCCAGCGTGACGCCCAGGCCAGACGCGTACTCGAGAGCTCGGCGCATGAGGCGGTTGTCCTGCACGCCGTTGCCGTCGTCGGTGAAGAGCCGCACGCCGAGCGCAGCCATCTCGGCCATCGGCGCCAGTTGTTCGCCGGCGCGGCCCACCGTGATCGCGCCGGCGGCGTGCACGTCGCACAGTGCCTTGCGTCCGAGCTCGAGCACGTCGCGCACCACGGCCGCGGAGTCGATGGCCGGGTCCGTGTTCGGCATGGCCACCACCGCGGTGAAACCACCGAGGGCGGCGGCGCGCGAGCCGGTCTCCACGGTTTCGGACTCCTCGCGTCCCGGCTCACGCAGGTGTGTGTGCAGATCCACGAGGCCCGGTGCGATCACACAGCCTCCGGCGTCGATGACGCGCCCAGCGGACAAGTCGGCGTCGATCGCGGCGATACGCCCGTCGTCGTCGATCAACACATCGGCGACGCGTTCACCTGTCGCGTCGATGATCCGTCCACCCTTGAGGACGATCACGAGACGCTCCGCAGGTCGACTCCGCTGCCCACGAGCAGGTAGAGCACCGCCATGCGCACGGCGACCCCGTTGCGAACTTGATCGACGACCACCGAGCGCGGAAGGTCTGCCACCTCCGCGGCGATCTCGACGCCCCGGTTCATCGGGCCGGGATGCATGACCAGCGTGCGTTCGTCGAGCAGGTCGACGCGCCGCCGAGTGAGGCCGTACGACGCGGTGTACTCGCGGAGAGAGGGAATGAGCGCCTCGGTCATCCGCTCCCGCTGCATGCGCAACAAGTAGACGACTTCGCACTTCGGGAGCACCGAGTCGAGGTCGTAGCTCACGCTCACGGGCCAGCCATCGAGGCTGGCGGGCAACAGCGTGGGCGGGGCGACGAGGGTGACATCAGCGCCGAGCGCGGTGAACGCAAGGACGTCGCTGCGGGCCACCCGCGAGTGCTTGATGTCGCCCACGATGGCGATACGAGTGCCGTCCACGGTGCCGAGGTGCTGGCGGATCGTGTACGCGTCGAGCAGCGCCTGGGTCGGGTGCTCGTGCCAGCCGTCGCCCGCATTGATGACCGACACGTTGACCCATTCGGAGATGCGCCACGGTGCGCCGGCGGATCCGTGGCGCACGACGATGCAGTCGACTCCCATCGCTTCGATGGTCAGCACGGTGTCGCGCAGCGACTCGCCCTTCTTCACCGACGACGTGCTCACGCTGAAGTTCATCGTGTCGGCCGACAGTCGCTTCGCGGCCTGCTCGAAACTCAGGCGGGTGCGGGTCGAGTCTTCGTAGAAGAGCCACACGACCGTCTTGCCTCGCAACGCGGGCACCTTCGGGATCTGGCGCTCGCTGACTTCGACGAACGAGTCGGTGACGTCGAGCACCTCGTTGATCCCGTCCCGCCCGCCGAGGTCCTCGATCGAGAGCAGATGTTTCACTTGACTGTCTCCCCGAGGTCGACGCCTTCGTCGTTCACATCGACGACTTCGTCGCGACGCGTGGGGAGGTTCTTGCCCACGTAGTCGGGGCGGATCGGCAGCTCGCGATGACCGCGGTCCACCATGACCGCGAGCTGGACGGCTCGCGGCCGGCCGAACGACGTCAGTGCGTCGAGTGCGGCGCGGATCGTGCGTCCCGTGAAGAGCACGTCGTCGACCAGTACGACGATCGCTCCGGTGAGGTCGACCGGGATGTTGGTGACCGCTTCCGGGAGGACAGGCCGAAGGCCATAGTCGTCGCGATGCAGCGCGACGTCGAGCGTGCCGACGTCGACAGTGATGCCTTCGATCTGCTCGAGGGCGTCGGCCAACCGTTGGGCGATCGTGACGCCGCCGGTCTGCAGTGCAACCAGCACCACGTCGGTCAGGCCGTGGTTGTGTTCGATGATCTCGTGGGCCATGCGCCAGATGGCTCGTTGGACGTCATCGGCGTCCATGACCCGACTACGGGCAACAAAAACGCCCCCGTAGGGGGGCGTCGAGCGGCGCTCACGTTCAGCCAACTGGCAACTCCTGTCCGTCCGGGCCTCACAGGACCCGCTTCACGGTCAGAAGTGGAGGGTAGCAGTCCAAATCCCACTCAGACGTACACAAATCTGTGTACGTCTGAGTGGGATTTCGGGTCATTGGCGGATTCGGAGGCGGAGGTTGTTGGCTTCGGCCACCCAGACGGAGGCGGGGTTGTCGGGGTCGACCTCGGCGAAGAGATCGGTGAACGCCAGCGCCTGCTGCAGCCACCCGCCGAACAGGCCGACGGCCCGGGTCGCGATCCCCTGCCGCCGGTGCGCGGCCGCGACCCACCACCCCAGTTCGGCGCGGGACGGTCCGCCGGCCAGCGGCACCATGCCGACTTCGCCGAGCACGGTGTCGTCGCCGAGTGCGGCGGGCGAGATCACGAGATCGAGGGCAAGACCGCGGTCTCGTCGCAAGTGCTCGGCGGCGATCCACCGCAACGCGGCCTCGGCGTCTCGCTGCGCCGGAACCCGGGTCCACTTCCGGATCTCCTCATCGGACCACGCGGCCACGAGGGCATCGACGTCGTGCGCACTCCACGGCCGGAGGCGAACGACGCCATCGGTCAGCGGCGGCTCAGGAAGCGGCAGCGCCATCCAACAAGCCTGCCCGCTCCAGCAGCGTTCGCAACTCCGCCACGCCAGTGAACGGCTCCGCCTGCAGGCCGGCCGCTCGCGCGCCCTCGACGTTCGGGATCGTGTCGTCGACGAACAGGCAGCGCTCGACCGGCACGCCGAGCAGATTCGCCACCTTCGTGAACGCTTCGATGTCTGGCTTCGCGACCCCGAGCCGAGCGGAGTTGAAGACCACGTCGAACTCGGTGTCTATCCCGCACGACTCGAGATCGACTTCGAGCCGGGTGCTTGCGTTGCTGAACAGCGCGACCTTCACACGACCCGCAGCCCGCACCTCTCGGATCACATCGAGGACGTCATGGTCGATCGTCCAGCCGAGTGCGGCCCAGCCGGCCGTGAGCGTGGCTGCGTCGCAGCCGTGCAGCGCGCCGGCCCGCCGACCGATCTCGTCCGCCCAGTCCTCGAACACGACCGTGCCGATCATTGCCGCGTTCAACAACTCAGGCTCGAACGCGATCTCACCCAGGTCCTCTCGAGTCAGGCCGACCGACTCGGCCAGCGCGTTCAACTCGTGGCCGTGCCAGTTGCGGATCACACCGTCGAGGTCGACGATGAAGGCGTCGAGGTCAGGCATCGCGCTTCGCGATCGCGCTCAGGACGCCGTTGACGAACCGGCTCGAGTCGTCAGTCGAGAACTGTGAGGCCAGCTCGACCGCTTCGGAGATCACGACGGCCACCGGCACCTCGGAATGGTGGAGCAACTCGTACGTGGCGAGCCGTAGCAACGCACGGTCGATGGCGGGCATGCGATCGAGTGCCCAGCCCTTCGCATAGCGCGCCACCAACTCATCGATCTCGGGGCGATGGTCGTCGACGCCCACCGCGAGCATGCTCGCGTACGCATCAGGCGCAACGGGCAGCGCATCGATCACCGCGCCAGCGGTCGAGTCTTTTGCTTCGGCCTCGTACAGCAGCTCGAGTGCTCGCTCACGGGCAGCTCGCCGGCCCTGCATTAGCAGCCCACTAGGCGCGGGTGATGTATTCGCCGCTGCGTGTGTCGACCTTCAGGCGATCCCCGATGTTGACGAACAGCGGAACCTGCAGGACGAGCCCGGTTTCCATCGTCGCGGGCTTCTTCGCTCCGGAGACGCGATCACCCTGGATGCCGGGCTCGGTCTCACGCACGGCGAGCTCGACCGATGCGGGCAGTTCGACGCCGACGATCTCACTGTCGTACATCGCAAGCTGGACGGTCGATCCGTCAACGATGTAGTTGGCCGAGTCGCCCAAGGCCGTGGGGGCGACCTGCAGCTGGTCGTAGCTCTCGTTGTCCATGAAGACGAACTCGTTGCCGTCGCGATAGAGGAACTGCATCTCCCGCTTGTCGATGACCGCTTGCTCGACCTTCTCGGCCCCACGGAACGTACGGTCGACGACCGCACCGGTGCGGACGTTCTTCAGCGTCGTGCGAACGAACGCTCCGCCCTTTCCGGGCTTCACGTGCTGGAACTCGACGACCTGGTACAGCCCCGCGTCAAGCTTGAGGGTCATGCCGTTCTTCAGGTCGTTGGTGGTGATGGCCATGTGCGCAAATCCCAATTCTTCGATGCGTGCGTGAGCGGCCGAGAGCCGTCTGCAGTCACGACGAGCGTGTCTTCGATCCGGACGCCACCTTGCTCGGGAAGGTACACACCGGGCTCGACAGTGACGACGTGACCGGCGGCGAGCGTAGCAGTGGAGGCGAACGACACCCTCGGGTCCTCATGGATCTCGAGGCCGACGCCGTGGCCGGTGCCGTGCGAGAACGCGTCGGCCCAACCGGCCTCGCCGATCACGTCTCGACACGCTCGATCGACCTCCACGCCCGTCGCTCCGGCCTGCACCGTGTCGACGCCGGCCTGCTGGGCAGCCATGACGACGTCGATCATCCGCTGCTGCAGCTCGTTCGGCGCTGACGTGCAGATCGTGCGCGTCATGTCCGAGCAGTAGCCGTCGACGAGTGCGCCATAGTCGATGACCACGAGCTCACCATCGCCGATGGGTCGTGGCGACGACGACGCTCGGTGATGCGGCTTGGCGCCGTTCGGACCGGAACCAACGATCGTGTCGAAGCTGTTGCCGTCCGCACCGAGGCGTCGGATCTCCATGTCGATCGCCAGGCCGAACTCGTGCTCGGTCGGATGCTCCTCGAGCAGATCACGCACATTCACGAGCGCAGTGGTGGCGATGGTGGCGGCCGCTTCGATGCGGGCGACTTCGCCGTCGTCCTTCACGATTCGGAGTGACTCCACGACGTTCTCGGTCGGCACCAACTCGCCGACGGACGGGAACCACGTGCCCGCCATCGCTCGCTGCTGGGCCCACGTGACGGAGTGTGCTTCGAGCCCGAGACGCGGCAGATCCGATGCCGCGGTGCCGAGGATCTCGGCTTGCGCGTCAATCGTCAGGCCGATGCGAATGGTCGCGTCGACACCCGCCGCCGCGAGCTGCTCCGCGGCTTGATCCCGGTAGCGCCCGTCCGTCACGAACAACAGCTCGTCGGGCAGTACGAGCAACAGCGCCGCCGACCCCGTGAATCCGGTGAGGTAGCGAATGTTCACGAGTTTGGTGACGAGCAGCGCATCGACGTCGAGCCGCTCGCGTAGGCGCGGCGCGCGGCCGGCCACATCCATCGCCGGAAGCGTCAACCGAGCATCTTCTTCAGGGCATGCCCCGCCAGCGAGTAGCTGCCGCCCTTGAACCCGGTGATCGAGCCGGTGGCGACGGGCGCGATGACCGATGTGTGGCGCCACGGTTCACGTGCGTTGGGGTTGGACAGGTGCACCTCGATGATCAACCCCTCGAAGGCCGCCAGCGCGTCGTGGATCGCCCACGCGTAGTGCGTGAACGCGCCGGCGTTGATCACGATGGCCGCGCAGCGACCACGCGCGGCATGGATGGCTTCGACCAGCTCGCCCTCGTGGTTCGACTGCACGTGCTCGACCTCGGCCGCTCCGTCGAGCGCCTTGGTGAACGCCGCGACGTGATCATCGATCGTGTCGCGCCCGTACACCTCCGGTTCGCGATCGCCTAGGAGGTTGAGGTTCGGCCCGCTCAGGACGAGCACGATCTTGCTCATGTGGCCGCCAGCCGATCGAAGGCCGCGTCGATCGCCTCCCGAGACACGTCGCGCACGGGTTCGACGCCGTTCGGGCCGTCGAGGATGAACATCACGCCCCCGATGGCTTTCTTGTCGCGTGCGAACAACGCCACGAGCTCGTCGCGATCGATGGCGCCCGGCAATGCCGCCGGGAGGTCATAGGCACCTACCACCCGACGATGCTCGCGCACGCGCGCCTCGTCGATGCGTCCGAGCACCTTGGCGAGTTCCGCTGCGAACACCAGGCCGATGGCGACGGCCTCGCCGTGACGGAGGTCGTAGCTTCCAGCGGTCTCGAGGGCGTGCGCCAACGTGTGGCCGTAGTTGAGGATGGCGCGCCGGTCGCCTTCCCGCTCGTCCGCGGCGACGACCGCCGCCTTGATGCGCACGCACGCGGCGATCTGCTCGTCGAGGGGCAACGCGTCGAGGTCGGTGCCCGAGTCGTCGAGGAAGTGGTACTTCGCCAGCTCGCCCATGCCGCTGCGCAGCTCACGCGGCGGCAAGGTCGCCAGCGCATCGGTGTCGCACAGCACGGCCGCCGGCTGCCAGAAGGCGCCGACGAGGTTCTTGCCCTCGGGCAGGTTCACCCCGGTCTTGCCGCCGATCGCCGCGTCGATCATGCCGAGAATCGTGGTGGGCACGTGCACGACGGCAACGCCGCGGTGGTACACGGCCGCCGCGAACCCGGCGACGTCGGTCACGACGCCACCGCCGACCCCGACGACGACGTCGGCACGAGTGAGACCCCAGCGTGCCCACGCGCTGCAGAGCTGTTCGACCGTGCTCAGCGCCTTGGCGCTTTCACCATCGGCGATCGTGAACACGTCGCTCTCGATGCCAGGGTCGACCGCGAACTCGACGCCTGCTTGCGTGACCAACGCGGCCCGCTTCGCCCCAGCCGGCAGCACCGACGGCAGCCACTCGCGAGTGCCGGAGCCGACGAGCACGTCGTAGGACCGATCGCCGAGGTCGACGGGAACCGTGATCACGCCGGCACCATGGCGGCGATCGTCCGCGCGATGTTGTCCTTTGCCTCGGCCTTCGGCGCGGCGTGATGTGCGGGCTGCACATCGAACGTGGCGTCGGCGACTTCCTCGTACCACGCGGTGCGCTCGTCTGCGAGCCGACGGAGGGCCGCGACCGGGTCGCCATCGAGCAGCGGACGGTGCGCCTTCTTCGACGTGCGCGACGCGAGGAACTCGGGTGTTGCGGTGAGCCAGACCACGAAGACATCGGGCTGGGTCAGCAGTTTGCGGGTGCCCTCCGTCACGACCGCTCCCCCGCCCGCGGCGATGACACTCGAAGCGGCGGCGCCGAGCAGATCGGCCATCACGTGTGCCTCGAGCTCGCGGAAGGCGGCCACACCATCCTGAGCGAAGATCCCACGCACCGTTCTGCCCGTGCGTTCCTCGATCTCCTCGTCGGCATCGACGAAGCGCACGCTCAACCGCTCCGCAATGCGTCGACCGACGCTCGTCTTGCCCGTCCCCGACAATCCGACGAGGACGACGTGGCCCTTCACGTTTCGCGAAGCGACTCGGCATACGACCGGTGGTTGCGCACCAGCTCATCGACCGAGTCGCCACCGAACTTGCGCATCACCTCGTTCGCGAGCACGAGCGCCACCATCGTCTCGGCCACGACACCCATCGCGGGTACGGCGGTGACGTCGGTGCGCTCCTTGAAGCTGACGGTCTCTTCCTTGGTGACCGTGTCGACGGTCTTCAGCACGGGACGATTCAACGTGGCCAGCGGCTTCATCGCGACGCGGGCGACGAGCAACTCGCCCGTCGTCATGCCCCCTTCGAGCCCGCCTGACGCCGTGCCTTCGCGGCGGTAGCGCCCCTCGGCGTCGTCCCAGACAATCGGATCGTGGGCTTCGGAGCCTGGCCGTCCGGCCACGTCGAACCCGTCACCGATCTCCACGCCCTTGACCGCTTGGATGCTCATGAGCGCTTGCCCGAGGAGGCCGTCGAGCTTGCGATCCCAGTGCACATAGCTGCCGAGCCCGACCGGCAAGCCGTACGCGAGCACCTCGACGATGCCGCCGAGCGAGTCGCCCTCGCTCGCCGCCGCTTTGATCGCGTCGATCATCGCCGTCTCGGCCGCCGCGTCGAAGCACCGGACCGGAGACTCGTCGACGCGCTCGAGATCTGCGGCCGTGGGTCGTTCGACGCTCTTCGAGCGGACCGCGCCGAGCTGGATCACGTGCGACAACACGTCGACATCGATCTCGCGCAGCAGGAGCTTGGCCACCGCACCGGCGGCGACCCGCGCCGCCGTCTCGCGCGCCGATGCGCGTTCGAGCACGTCGCGCGCGTCGCGGAAGCCGTACTTCTGCATGCCGGCGAGATCCGCGTGACCCGGCCGTGGCTGCGTCAACGGTGATGCCGTCGGTCCGTCGTCGGCTGACGGCGACATCTCCTTCTGCCACTTGTCGGGATCCTTGTTCCATTCGGAGTTCCCGATCTCGATCGCGACCGGCGAGCCGAGTGTGCGCCCGTGGCGGATGCCGCCGACGAGCGTGAGCTCGTCTCCTTCGAATCGCATTCGGGGCCCGCGGCCGTAGCCCAGTCGTCGGCGTGCGAGTTCGCCGCCGATGTCGTCAGCCGACACCGACAGGCCCGCGGGCAGGCCCTCGATGATCACGACCAGGGCGCGGCCGTGTGACTCTCCCGCGGTGAGGAATCGCAACATCGCCGAGAAGCGTACCGGCGGGGTCGTCCCGGCTCGGAGACAGTTACGGGGCTACGGCAGGTTGGTGAGGTACTTCTCGAACGTGAGGATCACGTACACCGTGGCCAATGCCAATGCGGGACCGAACGGAAAGGCGCCGCCCTTTCCCTTGACGACGCGCATCGCGAGCCCGAAGACGATGCCGAACACACAGCCGAGGAAGAGCGCGATGAGCACGAGGTACGCCGACTGGAAGTTCGTGCTTCCGAGCCAGCCAACGCTGAGGCCCATCAACAGCGCAAGCTTCACGTCGCCGAACCCCATTCCGCGCGGATACACGATGTGGAACAGGAACAGGATCGCGAAGTACGCGACCGCGCCGACGAGCGCGAACTTGATCGCCTCGACGGCATCGGACGTCGTCGGCGCGAGCACCAACGACGACGTGACGATGAGCACGAAGGTGGCGCCGAGCGCGGGGAACACGATGCGGTCCGGAATGCGGAAGATGCGCAGATCGATGACCGACACCGCGAGCAACGTGGAGAACACCACGAAAAAGGTGACGACGGCCCACCAGCGAAGGAACTTGTTCGCATCGGCCGCCCACAATGCGGCGTTGACCAGCGCGACGACGATCTGGGCGCGGCGTGGGAGCGGCGACGGCTCCGGGATGCGCTCGACGACGGGGACGACGACGAACCAGCCGACCAGCAATCCGAGTACGGCGCTCAGCGCGACCGCGGGCGCGTCCATGACGTGTCGAAGGTAGTCAGTCGTCGGACGTCAACGTGCGATGGCCAAATCCAGTGCATCGCGACACAGTTTTGTGTCGTAGTGCACTGGATTTCGATTGGGTCAGCGGGCCAGGACGACCGGAACCGCGATCGCCAGAGCCACCATGAGCACGAGCACGACCACCAACAGCTCGGCCCAGGTCAGGCCATCTCGCTCTTCGGTCGCGGCTTGCCAGGGCAGTTGCATCACACCGTTATCGCCCGGTCGGAGGCCCGACTTGAGCGAACCAGCAGGAGTATCGGGGCGATCACGGACACCCCCAGCGATCCCATGAGGGCCACCTTGTCGCTGCTCGCGTAGGGGTCGAGATGGGCGAGGTGATACAGGAAGTGGGGCAGCGAGTAGATCAGCTCGGCACCGGCCACGACCTGCAAGAGGTACCGGGCAGGACGGACCAATGCCGCAATCACCACCGCCATGAGCGCCAGGTTCAGCACCCCGACGTCGCGGACGAGATGCTCGTTGAACGGGCCGTCGACCGCCACCCAGTGGCGACCCGCGCCCGGAAACTCGTCGTAGAACGATTCCGGCGCGACCGATGCCCACAAACCGACCAGCGCGTTGCCGGCAGCGATCACGATCAACAGCACCCGGGTCGTCAGATCACGCATGGACGATCGCCTCCCAGCCCTCGCGGGCCGATGGATACGTGGGCGCCCAGCCGCTGGCCGCCTTGATGGCGCCATTCGACACCCGCTGCGACCGCCGCATGAAATCTGCCTTCTTGCCGGCGAGGGCGATCAGCTGGCCTGGGAACCGGATCCACGGCCGCTTGCCGACGGCTGCGCCGAGCGCAAGCGTGTAGTCCTTCTTCGTCAGCGGCTGGTCGTCGGTGACGTTGTACGTGCCGGCGGGGATTGTGAGGGCGGCTACCACCGCCGTCGCGGCGTCCGCGAGGTGGATGGACGACTGGTACGCACGACGTGGTCCCGCGACCGGACCGACGTGCCAGCGCGCCGCCATCAGGAACTGTTCTGCGTGGTCGCTGCCGACCCCGTAGAACAGTCCGAAGCGCAAGACGACACCAACGCCGCCTCCATGCGTGAATCGGGCGGCGTTCGCCTCGGCCGCCGCGACCGCCTCGCCGAGGAGGGGCCAGTCGATCGTCACCGACTCGTCGATCCACTCGTCGCCCCGGTCGGGGTACATGAAGGTGATCGACTCTTGCACCACGCGTCCCACGCCCGCGGCGAGGGCGGCGTTGACGACGGTCGTCGACCCTTCGCGGCGGATGCGATCGTTCTCCGCCCAGTTCTTCATCGAGCTCGACTTCGCGACCGACGGGATGGCGGTTGCCAGGTTGCACACGGCGTCGTGTCCGGCGAACACCTCCTTCAACGCGGTCTCGTCGAACAGTGAGACGCGCGCCGGACGCGCCCCTTGCTGCTCGAGTTGCGCGGCCTTCTCGTCGGTCCGCGCCAGCGCGGTCACGTCGTGGCCGGCGCGCACGAGCTCCGGTACGACGAATCGCCCGATCGCACCGGTGGCACCCGTGACGAACACCCTCATCGCAAACCCTCCGCGGGGCTGCGCCCCGAACCCATCACCGGTCGGCTCGCTGGCGCTCGCTCGCCCGGAGCGCCGAACTCGCTTCGCTTGTTCATCGCAGCACCTCCTCGAACCAGCCGGCGGCCTTGCGAATGGCCACCGGGCTCACGCTGACGGACAGCTCTTGCAGCAGATCGGCGATGGTCACGCGCGAGAGCTCCGCACGCCATGCATCCTCAGCCTGTGCCATCACGCGGGCGATGCCACACGGATTGCGGTAGTCGGCTGCCGTTCCCCGCGCCGGACCTCGTCGACGGATCTCGGTGCAGCGGAAGGCGGGCCCGGAACCTTCGACGGCGTCGATCACATCGATCAGCGAGATCGCGTGCGCCGGTTTGGCGAGGCGGTACCCGCCCTTCCGACCGGCCACGGACTCGACGATCCCCTCGTTGGCGAGCGCCTGCAGATGCTTCGCGAGGTACGCGGGCGGGATGCCGTGGTACTCGGCCAGGCGGGCGGCGGGCAGCGCGTTGTCAGGCGGGACCAGGGCCAGGACGGTGCAGCAGTGCAACGCCCACTCAACGCCCTGCCCGAGCTGCATATCCGGACAGTACAAATCCGGATATTAGATGGTCAAGTTAGCTCTTGACGGAGGAGAGGAACTTCAGGAGGAGGCCGCGGTTGATCGGCTCCTCGTCCTCTTCGGCGGCCTCGGCGAGGGCCGCATCGCGCTCTTCGTCGGTGGCGGCGCGGGCGGCGGCGGCGACGGCGCGGGCGGCCTTCGGGCTGAGGCTGGCGAGTTGCTTCGCGACCTCGTCGGCCTCAGCTTCTTCCTCGGCGGTCTCCTGCCGGGAGGTGATCCGCTCTTCGACGACAGAAACGACGTCGTCGACGACCGGCTCGTCCTCGACGGGTTCCTCCTCGGCCACGACGACGGGGTCGACGCCGGGGATCTCGATGGCGAACGGATCCCACGTCGCCCCCGACGGCTGCGAGTCGGTGTCCGCACCGAAGGTCATGTCCTCGAGCGAGCGCAGCGCCGGCATCGGCGTGGTACTGACCTTCACCAGGCCCAGTTCCACGAGCTCCTTGACCTGCCGGCACACGTCGAGCTCGCCGAGCTTCAAGGTGTGGCCGACACCTGAGACGCTCGTCCCGCTTCCGATCGCGACGATCGTCTTCCACCGCTCGGCGGCGATGAGGATCTCGTCACCCTGGAGGTCTGCGACCAGGCTGATCCACGCGTCCATCGACGGGACGACGGCCTCGATCTCACGCCACTCGTCCAACTGACGCTCGGCATCGACCAGCAGCGGCTCGACGGCGCGCGAGGGCGACGGATCCGGTGTCGTTGTGCCGGTTTCGAAGGTGAACGATCCGTCGGCGTAGCGCAGCAACTCGAAGAGGACGTCGACCGCGCCAGCGTCGGCCATGGCGCCCGTCGCCTCGGACCCGACGACCGAGCCGCCGTCGACCCAGACGCTGCCGGTGCCACGGTTGCCGGCGATCACGAGTCGCCCCGTCTTCTTCGTCGACGCGAGCAATCGCAGAACGTCGGGAAGAGCGAAAGTGTCGAGGGTGCCCTGAAGGGCCACGGTGACCTCCGAGTTGCCGGACTTGTCCAAATGCGGGCCAGTGCTTCGCCGATTCATCGGCATTTCGGAGGATGTTCTTCAGTGCGATTCTTGATCTCGTCCCCTGAGCGTGCGCTGAGCGGCCTCCGTCATGGCCCCGACAGGCGGTTCCAGGCCTGTCCACAGGCGGAACGCATGGCCGGCCTGGTGGACGAGCATGCCCAGGCCATCGATCGCCACGACGCCACGGGCCCGGGCGGCCGCCAGCAAGGGAGTTGGTGAGGGGTGGTACACGATGTCGGCCAGTACCTGCCCGGCCACGAGGCCAGCCGGATCGAAGGGCAACTGGCCGTCGCCCATGCCGACTGACGTCGCATTCACCACGAGGTCGGCCTCGCCGATCGCGCCGGCAGTGGCCACCCGACCAACGGGCCCCGCGAGGGCGGCCGCGGCATCGGCGCGCACGGCCGTGCGGTTGACGACGGCCACGTCAATCGCACCCCCGCGCGACAACGCCAGCACGATGGCGCGAGCAGCGCCTCCCGCGCCGAACACCACGGCGCGTCGGCCGTTGATGTCGAAGTCGATCTCAGTTCGGAGCGCATCCAGGAAGCCGGGCCCATCGGTGTTCTCCCCGACGAGTCCGTCCGCGGTGGCGGCCACACAGTTCACCGCGTGCAACGCGGCGGCCTCAGGAGTGAGGTGATCGACGAGTTCCGCAACGGCATCTTTGTGCGGCATCGTCACCGACAGGCCGCCGATTCCCAGCGCGCGCATCGCGTCGAGGGCCCGATGCGCCTCGCCCGGGGCCACCTCGAACGCGAGGTACACCCAATCGAGATCGCAGGCCTCGAACGCCGCGTTGAAGATCACCGGTGACAGCGAGTGCCGAATCGGCGCGCCGATCACGCCGGCGAGTCGCGTCGTTCCGCTCAACTCGCGCATCGAAGGCACCTAGCCGCAGCCGAGGCCGGCGTCTCTGCACCTCGCCTTGGCTGCTTCGAACTCGCTGGCGCTCGCCGTGAAGAAATGCTGCCCGGCCGGAAGGTTCGGATCGAGCACGTAGAAGATGGCGTTGGTGGGTTCTGGATGCAACGCGGCTTCGAGCGCCGCCCGGCTGACGCTGGCAATCGGTGTCGGGGGCAGCCCGAGGTTGATGCGCGAGTTGTATGGGTCGTCGCGTGCGAGATCGCTCTGGCGCAGCACGCACGGCCGCTCGTCGTGGAGGTAGCACAGCGTGGCGTCGACGCCGAGGGCCATTCGCTTGTCGAGCCGGTTGTAGATGACCTGCGCGATCTTGGCCCGGTCGACGTCGACCTTCGCCTCCTCTTCGACGAGCGACGCGACGATGAGCACCTCGTACGGGGTGTGGCCCACGAGCGCCTCTGCGTCGGCCAATCCGACTTCGGCGGCCACCTTGTCGAATTGGGTGACCATCGCCTGGATCGCCGCCGTCTCATCGGCGCCTTCGCCGATCTCGTAGGTGTCGGGGAAGAGGAACCCTTCGATCGACTTGTCGGCCGGCTGGAACTGCGAGCGCACCTGCCCGGCGACGAGCACTGCGTTCAACTTGTCGACCGAGAAGGTCGGGATGCTGGCGACGATCGCTTGCGGAATCTGCCGCAGGTTCAGCCCCGGCGTGACCGTGAACTTGCGGGTCGGTGGCGGCAGAGGCCCGGCCTTGAGCCGCCGCAGCACATCCGACGCGGAGTCGTGCAACGGCATGCGGTAGACCCCGGCTTGGAACGGCCCGCCACTCTTCGCCTTCACATACAGCTTGAACAAGAACGCGTTGTTGATCACGTTCTTCTTCTCGAGCAAGTCGGCGATCGAGCTCGTCGACGACCCCGTTGGGATGTCGAGCACGATCTCTTCGCCGACCTTGCCTGACGGAAACAGCTGTCGGTACGCCCAAAAACTGATCAGGCCCGCAACGAGCGCCAGGACGATGAACACACCGAGAGCGACCACGGCGACCTTGCGCCGGCGCGACATCTCGGGCCGCAGCACCTCGTAGTCCTCATCTCGCTCCTCGTCGGTCAACAAGGCGTCGACTCCCGACGATCGAGCCACGCCTGCAACAGCACCGCGGCGGCCATTTGGTCGATCACCTTCGACCGGTCGCGACCTTTCACGCCACTGGCCCTCAACTGCTGGTCCGCGGTGACGGTCGTGAATCGCTCATCCACCGTCTCTATCGGGACCGCGAGCACCTGCGCCAACTCGGCGATCTCCGCCAGCACGCCCTCGGCGGCGGGGCCAACGGTCCCATCGAGCGAAAGCGGCAGCCCGACGGCCACGATCTCGGCCTCCCACTCGGCGACGAGTCCGGCGATGGCCCGGTGATCGGTGGTGCGGCCCTTCCCCCGAGCCCGCTCGAGCGTGGCGATCGGGGTGGCCACCCGCCCGTCGCTGTCGCTGATGGCGACGCCAATGCGGCGCCCGCCGAGATCGAGGCCGAGCGCCCTCACGAAGCCGGAATACCGGCCGCCGCCCGCGCCTGCTCCAACGCGGAGTCGATCCCGCCGGCGTCCTTGCCCCCCGCCACCGCCAGGACCGGGTCTTTGCCGCCCCCGCCCTTGATCGTCTTGGCCGCGTCGGCGATGAGCTCGGCGGCGTTCAGTCCGCTGTCCTTGCTCACCGCGCTGACGAGCGTGGCGCCCCCGCCAGCGGGCGCACCGCCCAGCACGACCGCGCGCACGCCCGGTTGATCCCGCACGGCGACCGCAAGATCGCGCAGCGCGTCGCGATCGATGTCGTCGACACGCGCCACGATGATGCCATCCACGGCGGCTGCCGCGAGCGACGACGAGCGGCCGACGGCCGCCTGCTGTCGCAGCGACTTGATCTCGTCGCGCAGGCCCTTGATCTCGTCGAGCCGCTTGCGCGCCCCTTCGATCACGTCACTGGCGGGCACGTTGAGCACGTCCGCCAGCTCGGCAATCAGATCCTCCTCCTGGCGCAGCCGTTCGATCGGACCGGTGCCCGTGACGGCTTCGATGCGGCGGAGGTTGGCGCCGATCGACTCCTCCTTCACGATCTTGATCGGACCGATGTCGCCGAGTGCCTTCACATGAGTGCCGCCGCACAGCTCGAGCGAGTGACGACCGGCTTCGAGCACACGCACGACGTCGCCGTACTTCTCGCCGAAGAACGCGATGGCGCCGAGCTCGGCCGCCGTCTCCTTCGTGGTCTCGTAGTGACGCACCGAATCGTTGGCAAGTATCTCTTCGTTGGCGAGGTCCTCGATCTCGCGGATCTGCGCCGGGGTGAGACCCTCGGCCGGTCCGAAGTCGAAACGAAGCCGGTCGGGCGCGACCAGCGAGCCCTGCTGCTTCACGTGCTCGCCGAGCACCTGTCGCAATGCCCAATGCAGGATGTGCGTGCCCGTGTGGTTGCGTCGGATCGCGTCGCGGCGCCGGACGTCGATGGACGCCGTCGCCTCCTGCCCGGGCGTGATCGTCCCCTCGACCACGCGCACCGCGTGGCGGTGGAGCCCCGGCAGGGCGTGCGTGGTGTCGGTGACCTCGGCGCGGCCCGTGTCGGTCGAGATGGTGCCGGTGTCGCCCACTTGGCCACCGGACTCGGCATAGAACGGTGAGCGGTCGAGGAACACGCTGTCATCGACGACGGCGATGACCTTGGCCTTGGTCTCGAACTCCTCGCGTCCGACGAACTCCGTCGGGCCGAACTCGTCGAGCACTTCCTGGAAGCTCGTGAGGTTCGCGTAGACGTCGCCCTTCTTGCTCGCTTGCTTCGCGCGATCGCGCTGCTCGCCCATCAAGCGCTCGAACTCGTCGAGGTCGACGTCGACGCCCCGCTCCGCCGCGATCTCCTGCGTGACTTCCACCGGGAATCCGTGCGTGTCGTGTAGCCGGAACGCGACATCGCCGGGAACTGCGTCGGAGCGCGCGCTGAGCGATTCCTCGAGCAACGTCATCCCGCGCTCGAGCGTGGCGCGGAAGCTCCCCTCCTCGTTGGCGAGGATGTTCGAGATCCAACTCTCGTTGGTACGGAGCTCGGGGTATGCGCCTTCCATCGTCTCGATCGTGCTGGCGACGAGCGAGGGCAGCACGGGCTTGTGCACCCCGAGGAGATACGCGAACCGGATGGCGCGCCGGATCACCTTCCGAAGCACGTAGCCGCGATCCTCGTTGCTCGGCACGACGCCGTCGTTCACGAGAAAGGTCATCGTGCGGGTGTGGTCGGCGAGGATGCGGAGCGCGTAGTCCGTCTGGTCGTCGGCGCCGAGGCGTTTGCCGGTGACCGATTGTGCGGTCTCGAGCAACGGTTGGAAGTGGTCGACGTCGAAGGCCGTGCGACCGCCGTTCAGCAGCATCAGCCACCGCTCGAACCCGGCGCCCGTGTCGACGTTCTTGGCCGGTAGCTCGGTGAGGTGGCCGTCGCCGTGCCGGAAGTCGGTCATGAACACGAGGTTCCAGAACTCGATGTACCGGTCCTGACCACCGAACTTCGGACCGCCCTCCTCGCCCCACTCTGCGCCGGTGTCGTAGTGCAGCTCGGAGTCGACACCGCAGGGGCCGGTCTCCCCCATCTCCCAGTAGTTCTCCTTGCCCATGCGCTGGATGCGCTCCATGGGCAGCCCGATCTCCTCGTGCCAGATCGCTTCGGCTTCGTCGTCGGTCTCGTGCACCGTCGCCCAGATCCGATCGCCGTCGAACCCGCTCACGTTCGTGACGAACTCCCAGGCCCAGCCGATCGCTTCGCGCTTGAAGTAGTCGCCGAAGCTCCAGTTGCCGAGCATCTCGAAGAACGTGAGATGCCGACGCGTCCGGCCGACCTCAGCGATGTCGTTGTGCTTGCCGGCGAGGCGGACGCACTTTTGGATCGAGGCGCTGCGGGGCGGGTGGAACGGAACCGGCTCCTCGCCGAGGAAGAACGGGACGAACGGCATCATCCCCGAGTTGACGAACATCGGAGCCGTCGGATGGTGGGGAATCAATCCCGCCGACGGCACGATCGTGTGCTCTCGTTCGCGCCAGAAGTCCGTCCACGCGCGGCGCAACTCGTCGGACTTCATAGAGCTAATGAGGCTACCGGCGGCTGGGCGCCAGCTCTGCTCGTATCTCGGCCTCCCGCTCCCGCATCGCCTCCCGCCCGTCGGCCACCGCCGCCCGCAGGTCGGCCCCGAGGCCCTTCATCGCCCCGGCGAGATCGGACGACACTCGCTCGGGCGTGTAGCGGGCCATCGTGTCGCGCACGAACCGCATGAGCCAGAACGAGACACCGAAGCCGAAGCCGACCCCGATCATGAGCCAGAACAGACGCTTGAACATCAGTCCTCGCGCCGGCGGCGGAAACGCCGCGCCGCCCGGCCCGTCCCGGACGCGAAGGCGATCCCCTTGATGACCGGGTTCGAGAACGCGAGGTACGCGAGACGCGATGCCGAGTCGACCGTCGACGAGATCGACTCTGCCGTCCCGAGCAGGTTGTCGACACGTTCGAGTTCGACGTTCGCCTGGCTGACCGCAAGCCGCATCTCGGTGACCACCGGCAGCGTCTCGCTGCGCAGGTCCTCGATCGCGGAGCGCAACTGCGCGAGCGTGCGGTTCAGGGCGACGATCGCGAAGACCAGAACCGCCACCGCGAGTCCACTCGCGACGGCGACAACGACCGCGGCGGCGTCACTTGCGTCCATCGTCCCTCTTCCTCGACATGCGCGTAGCGATCTCCTGTTCGAAGCCGTGCGGAGAGGGTTCGTAGTACGTCCGCCCCTCGCTCTCAGGCGGGAGGTACTGCTGCTCCACCCAGCCCCGGGGGTCGTCGTGAGGATACTGGTATCCAGCACCGTGCCCGAGCTTTGCGGCGCCGTAGTAACCCGTGCCCCGCAGGTGGGGCGGCACCTCGCCCGCCACCCCGTTGCGGACGTCTTCGAGGGCGGACCAGATCGCGGTGGCCGAGCTGTTCGACTTCGGCGCCGTCGCGAGATGGACGACCGCTTGCGCCAGGTTCAGCTGCGCTTCAGGCAGCCCGACGAACTCGACCGCGCGCGCCGCCGCATCGGCCACCAGCAACGCCATCGGATCGGCCATGCCGACGTCTTCCGACGCGAGGATGACGAGCCGTCGAGCGATGAACCGCGCGTCCTCTCCGGCCTCGAGCATGCGAGCCATCCAGTACAGCCCAGCATCGGGATCGGAACCGCGGATGCTCTTGATGAACGCGCTGATCACGTCGTAGTGCTCATCGCGTCCGTAGCGGAGCGCCTTCGTGCCAATGGCCGCCTCGGCGTCGCCCAGCGTGACCCGCGGTGTCGCCGATTCGTCGCGGGCACGCGCGAGCGCGGCCGCGACCTCGATGGTCGTCAGGGCCTGGCGTCCGTCGCCAGTGGTGAGCAGCACGAGGTGTTCGCGGGCGTCATCGTCGATCGTCGCGTTCTCGGCCTCCAACCCGCGCATGATCAGGGCGTCGGTGGCTTCGGCATCGAGCGGCTCGAGCCGGAAGAGTGTCGACCGCGACAGCAGCGGTGCGTTCACTTCGAAGTACGGGTTCTCTGTCGTCGCGCCGATGAGGACGATGAGGCCGCTCTCCACCGAGGGGAGGAGTGCATCCTGCTGCGCCTTGTTGAAGCGATGGACCTCGTCGAGGAACAGGATCGTGGGTTGGTCCTGCTCCCCCAGTCGCCGTTCGGCACGCTCGAGCACCTCGCGCACGTCCTTCACACCAGCGCTGACTGCAGACAGTTGCTCGAACGACTTGGCCGTAACACGGGCGATGACTTTCGCGATCGTCGTTTTCCCGGTGCCGGGAGGGCCCCAGAAGATCACCGATGAGAGCCGGTCGCCCTCGATCAGGGCGCGGAGCGGCGCGCCGGCCCCGAGCAGGTGTTGCTGGCCCACGATCTCGTCGAGCCGGGTGGGGCGAAGGCGATCCGCGAGCGGCGCCCGAGACGCGAGCCGTTCGGCCGCGACCGCGGCGAAGAGATCGTCACCCTTGGGCATGATCCGGAGGCTAACGCCGCGCCGGTGGTAGACAACGGGGAGCGATGGATCCGAAGGTCGTCCTCGTCACCACGTGGGTGCTCGCCGGGCTTGTGGTCGCGGCGTACATCTGGTTCGTCGTGTGGCGCTTCCGCGTCGAGAAGCGCAAGAAGGAAGCGCAAGACGTCACCGACGCGGCCATGTCCGACGCGATCGCCAAGACCGCCAAGACCGCCGCGGCCGCGTCAGCTGCGCCCGTTCCGTCACCGGCGGCGACACCCACTCCGGCTCCGCCCACTCCTGTCGTCGAAGCGATCCAGCCGATTCCTGAAGCCACGGTGGCTTCCTACCTGTCGGGCATCTCATTGCCGCACGATCTCGTGCCGCTCACCACGATGCTGGCCCGCCCCGCGGTCGGGGATCGTGTCGCGTTCTGGACTGATCGTGCCCCCGCCGAGATCGTCGGGCCCGCGTTCGCCGCGGAGCTCGAGCGATTGGGCTACACGGTGCAGCCCCTCGATGAGCGCACGCTGTCCGCGCAACGCGACGGTGCCCGGTTGCTCGTGATGATCCATGCCGACGGTGCGAGCGCCGTCATCGGCGATCAGCTGGCGTTCTCGACGGTCCCCGAGCACTCGGTCGTCATCGAGACTTGGGTTCCGGCGTAGCGATCACCTTCAACCCCAGCTCGCGAAGGTGTCGCTCGTCGATCGGCGTCGGCGCGCCGGTCATGGGATCGGTTCCGGACTGCGTCTTCGGGAACGCGATCACTTCGCGGATGTTCTCCTCGCCGGCGAGGATCGCGATGAGACGATCGGTGCCGATGGCGAAGCCGCCGTGGGGCGGTGCGCCGTAGCGGAACGGCGTGAGGAAGAAACCGAAGCGCTTGTTGGCCTCTTCCTCGTCGATGCCGAGGAGGTTGAAGACGCGCTGCTGCAGTTCGGGTTCGTGTATTCGGATGCTGCCCGACCCGAGCTCCCATCCGTTGAGCACGAGGTCGTATGCCTGACTGCGCACCGACATCGGATCGGTCTCGAGCTTGTCGGCGTCATCGGGGTGCGGGCGCGTGAACGGATGATGCGCAGGCTTCGGATGCCCCTCCTCTGAGACGCCGACGAACATCGGAAAGTCGACGATCCAGACGTAGCGGTACGGACCTTCGCTCACCGGAGGACGCCCGAGGTCGTTGCGGACTTGACCGAGCACCTCACACACCGTCATCCACTCGTCGGCGACCAGGAGGAGGACGTCGCCCGCGTCGGCCTCCATCGCGCTGATCAGCGCTTGCTGTTCCTCGGCGGACAGGAATTTCGTCAGCGGTGACTCGAGCGCTCCGCCCTCGCCGACCTTGAACCACGCGAGGCCTTTCGCGCCGAGTTGCTTCGTGCGATCGGTGAGTGCGTCGAGTTTGTTGCGCGTCAGCTCTGTGGCCTTGCCCGCAGCCCTGATGCCCTTCACGCACTCCGCTTGGAACACGCGGGCCTCGGTGTTGGCGAACACCTCCCCGAGGTCGACGAGCTCCATCCCGAATCGCAGGTCGGGTTTGTCGACGCCGAAGCGGTTCATCGCCTCGTGCCACGTGATGCGTGGGATGGCCTCGGGGCGTACGCCCGTGACGGCCTCGGCCGCGTCGAGCACGGCTTCGTCGGTGATCGCCAATACGTCGTCCTGCTCGACGAAGCTGGCCTCGAGATCGAACTGCGTGAACTCGTATTGCCGATCCGTGCGCAAGTCTTCGTCTCGGAGGCAACGAGCGATCTGGTAGTAGCGCTCGACGCCCGCGACCATCAGGAGCTGTTTGAACAGCTGCGGGCTCTGAGGCAGGGCGTAGAACGAGCCGGGGTTCGGTCGCGACGGAACGATGAACTCGCGAGCACCTTCGGGCGTCGACGGCATCAAGAGCGGTGTTTCCACCTCAGTGAAGCCTTGGCGTTCCATGGCGCGGCGCAGCGCCGAGTTCACCGTGGCGCGCACGTTGAGGTTGCGCTGCATCCTGTCGCGGCGCAGATCGAGGTAGCGGTAGCGCAGCCTGACGACTTCATCGACGTCGATGCGGTCGTCGAGCGGAAACGGCGGAGGCTCCGCGACGCTCAAGATCTCGACGGTGCAGTCCTTCACCTCGACGTCGCCCGTGGCCAGTTTCGGGTTCTCGTAACCGTCGGGTCGTCGTTGCACTGTGCCGCTGATGCGCACGACGTACTCCGAACGGAGGTCGTGGGCGCCGTCCACAACGCACTGCACGATGCCGCTGCGGTCACGGAGGTCGACGAACGCAAGGTGTTCGCCGTGTTCGCGACGGCCCGCGACCCAGCCGCAGAGCACCACCTCTTGGCCCGCGTGCTCCGAGCGCAACTCGCCGGCCCATTGCGTGCGCATGCTCATTGGAGCCGCTTCCTCACGTGATCGACGATGTCGGCCCGCGAGACCGATTCCTGCTGACTCGACTGGAGATCGCGCACGGTGACGGTGCCGTCTGCAGTCTCTTGGTCCCCGATGATCAGCGCCAGGCTCGCGCCCGCGCGATCCGCTTGCTTCATCTGTGCCTTCATCGACCGTCGGTCGAACGCGCGGTCGGCGCGGAGCCCGGCAGCGCGCAACTCATGGGTGAGCGCCAACGCGTGTGTGCCGTCGACCACGTCGATCACGAAGACCTCGGCGGTCGATGCTTCGCCCGGGAAGACGCCTTCTGCGTCGCAGGCCATGAGAATCCGCTCGATGCCGGCTCCGAACCCGATGCCAGGCGTTGCTGGTCCACCCATCTGTTCGGCGAGGCCGTCGTAACGACCACCGCCACCGATTGCGTTCTGCGCGGCGTCGAGCGCGTCGGCCGCGAACTCGAAGGTCGTGCGCGTGTAGTAGTCGAGGCCACGCACGAGACGCGGCGCGAGTTCGAAGTCGACGCCGAGCGATCGCAGTCCGGCCTGTACTCGTTCGAACTGGGCCGCAGACTCGTCGGACAGGTACTCGCCGACCATCGGAGCGGCGGCGATGATCGGTTGGTCTGGCGGACGCTTTGAATCGAGCACGCGCAGCGGGTTCACGACGAGGGTCTCGCGTGACTGTGCAGAGAGCTCGCCGCTGTGCGCCTCGAGATGGGTTCGCAGCGCGTCGAGGTACACGCCCCGAGACCCGCTGTCGCCGAGCGAGTTGAGCAGGAGCCGCACCCTCCGCAATCCGATCGCGTCGTAGAAGCGCGCAAGGAGCGCGATCACCTCGACGTCGATGTCGGGATCGTCCGAGCCGATGGCCTCGACCCCGAGCTGGTGGTGCTGGCGAAAGCGGCCCGCCTGCGGGGCCTCGGCTCGGAAGTTGGGCGCGACGTACCAGACCTTCCACGGCGTCGTCGGCCGATGCTCCACGAAGGCCCGCACCACGGAAGCCGTGCCTTCGGGCCGCAGCGCAAGGTGCCGTCCGCCGCGGTCTTCGAAGTCGTACATCTCCTTGCGGACGATGTCGGTCGACTCACCGACCCGCGCGAACACCTCGTAGTGCTCGAACATCGGCGGGATGTGGAGGCCGTACCCGGCGCGCGTGGCTTCCTCGGCGAAGCGCGCGATCAACGCCTGCCACCGGGATGACTCCGGCGGCAGCACGTCGTGTGTGCCCTTCGGGGCTCGAAAGACCTCGTTGTCGGCGATGCCGAGCGACGTTAGCGAGCGGCGAAGTGTCGCCCGCGCGACTTCCGGGCGGCGCGCTTGCCGTAATGCCTGCCGTACGGCCGTTTGAGCACCAGGGCGGTGCCGATGCCGAGTAGGCCGGCGCCGATCTGCACGAGGGGCAGCGAATTCCGGCCCGTCCGGGCGAGCTCATCGGCCCCCACCCCCGGCGCGGTGGTCGTGGTCGTGGTCTCCGGGACGGCCGGCGTCACCTCGACCGCACCAACCTCGCACCCCGTCTCCTGCGGTCGGCTCACCGCGCGTTGATCGTCGGGAACCGAGCAGTCGGCGGGTGCGATGAAATTGAGGAGGACCGAGCCGGCTTGCGGTACGCGCGTGTCGGTCGGACCGCCGTGATCACCGAATGCCGTCAACGCGAACGTCGCGAACGGCTGCACCGACCCGTCGCCGAACCCGCACGAGTCGTCCGTGGAGAACGACGACTCCACGAACAAGGGCCCACCCACGATCTCCGGGTAGTTGCAGTCGTTCGCGTCCTCGGCAGAGGTGCCGACGACGACGCCGACAGCCTCGAGGTCGGAGCTGCTGATGCTGCCGCCGGCCGACGAGCCGTCGGCGCCGTCCGTGCCATCGGTCTCACCGGTGCCCGCAGTGCCGCCGGCGCCTCCGCTGCCACCGTTGCCGTTCTCGGTGATCGTGAGGTGTGCCAGAAGGAGGGCGCCCTCGACCTGCTGGGTCCCGATCTTTGGCTCGGGGGCGCAGAGGGCGCGGGTCGGCACGTCCGTGATCGCGCCCGCGGTACCGCCGCAACCGCCGTCACGGCCGTCGCCACCGATGCCGTCGGGGTCCGTCCCGGATCCCGCGCCGCCGTTCCCGCCGTCGCCGCCGTCGCCGCCGTTGCCGGAGGCGTTCGAGTCGAACGTCGAGTTGACGATCACCCGGTCGGGCGTCGGCTCGGCCTGCAGTCCACGAACGTTGTCGAAGTTCGACACGCCGCCACCCGAACCGCCGTCGCCAGCAAACCCGCCGGACGCACCAGAGCCGCCAGTGGCCGCAGCGCTGAGGTCCTCCGCCTGGATGGCGTCCGCGCCGTCCGCGCCGTCGCCGCCGTCACCGCCATCGCCGGCCGCGTTCTGCGAGAACGCCGAGTGGCCGATGCTGAACGTGGTGCCTCGCTGCGACACGGAGATGGCACCGCCATCGCCGCCCGTCCCCCCGTCGCCGCCGAAGCCGGGCGCATTGCACACGGCCGGGGTGCCGTCGCCGCCGTCGCCGCCGTCGCCGGCCGAGTTACCGGAGAAGGTCGACGTCTCGACCGACAGCTCGATCGGGGCGTCGAACGCGAAGGCGAAGATCGCACCGCCACTGCCGCCGTTACCGCCATTTCCTGCGGGGAACTCGTACGGCGGATCGCACGTGTTCGTGAAGCCATCGTTACCGTCGCCCGCACCGTTGTTCGTGAACGTGCTGTGCGTGGCGGTCAGAGTGCCTCCCAGGAGCGCAACGGCGCCGCCGAAGCCACCACTCTCACCGTTCGGATTGTTGTCATCGCCGTCCTCGCCGTCGCCAGCGCGGTTGTCGTCGAAGACCACATCGGTGAACGCCAGGTTGGCGAGAGGTGCGAAGACACCGCCGCCGCTGCCGGCGGTGAAGTCGTCGTCACCGGGCTGGGTATTCTCGGGCTGGCTGTCGTCGGGGGCGCGGCCGCCACGGACGATCACGTTCCTCAGGGTGAGCGTGCCGACGTTTGCGTTCTCAGCCGCGGATACGTCGCCGACGTTGGAGACGACTTCGATCGCTCGGGTCAGCGGGCACGACACCACGATGACGGCGGGCATGCCCGAGGGCGTTTGGATGGTGAGATCCTGCGGATTGTTCGACTCGTCGAGGAGGAACACGTCGAGGTCGCCGATCGTGTTGGCGTCGTCGTCTTCTCCGCCCGCTTCACACTCGTCGCCGCTGATCGAATAGGTGGCACTGGGCGCGAGGTTGATGGTCTCGTTCCCCGAGTCGAAATTGGCCTCGGTCACCGCCAGTCGCAGCTCAGCGATACCGGTGACGGCCGCACTCGCGGGACCGCCCGACACCACGAGACTGGCCGCCACGAACAGGCCCACGCACGCGAGCCGCATGATCCAGCGTGCCTTGTCCATCGGGCGAACCCCCACCTTCCCGCACCCCCGCGGCGCGTGGGCCGCAATGCTGCCAGCCCCGCCGACGCGCCACAAGGATCCCGCCCGGTTCAGGACGATGTGCGGGCCGTCGCTGTCACACCCGTAGCCTGCCGGATGGGCAACATCACCGGCACCGAAGAGCTCACGGCATTGACCGCGTCGGTCGAGCGGTTGCGAGAGCTCGTCAGTTCCCTCGGCCTCGACGAGCGACGGGCGCAGGCGTATCCGTCGGAATGGACCGTTGCCGATGTGCTCTCTCATCTTGGATCGGGAGCAGTCATCTCGACCGGTCGCGTCGACGAGGTCCTCGGTGGTCACGCCGTCGAGGCGGAGCCGATCTGGGCCGAATGGAATGCCAAAGACCCGGACGCGAAGACCACCGACGCCCTCGCGGCGGATCGAGCATTCATCGAGCGTCTCGAAGCGATGACCGACAACGAGCGCGAGCAGTTCTCGGCGCAGATGGGACCGATGACGCTCGACTTTCCGATGTTCCTGCGGCTGCGCCTGAATGAGCACACGCTCCACAGCTGGGACATCGCGGTGACCTTCACGCCTGACGCGGAGCTCGCCGGAGACGCCGTCGGCCTCGTGCTCGAGACGATCCCAATGATCGCGGGATTTGCCGGCAAGCCGACCGGCGAGACGACGTCGCTGCTCGTCGCCACCACGGAGCCCGATCGACGATTCGTCATCAAGCTAACTGCGGATGGCGTGTCACTCTCGCCGACTGACGATGCCGAACACCCCGACCTCGAGCTGCCGTCGGAAGCCTTGATTCGTCTCGTCTACGGACGGCTCGATCCAGACCACACCCCGGCCGTCGAGGGCTCCAACGGGGACCTGAACGCATTGCGCCGCGCCTTTCCTGGCGTCTGACTACGCGCCCTTGCCGGGCACCACTCGGTAGGCGTCGTAGACGCTTTCGATCCGCTTGATCTGCGAGAGCACCGACTCGAGATGCGAGGGATCGCCGAGCTCGAAGTCGAAGCGCATTTTCGAGATGCGATCGCTGCCGGTGTTCGACGTGCACGTGAGGATGTTCACGTGCTGATCGGAGAGCGTCTTCGCGACGTCGGACAGGAGCCGGGCCCGATCGAGGGCCTTCACCTCGATGGACGCCACGAACATGCCGGTGATGTCGGTGTCCCACTCGACCTCGATGAGCCGCTCGCCCTTGCCGCCCGCCAGTGACACCGCATTCGCGCAATCCGACCGGTGCACGGACACGCCGCGCCCGCGCGTGACGAACCCCATGATCTCGTCGCCGGGCACGGGCGTACAGCACCGCGACAAGCGGACCATCACGTCGTCGAGCCCCTCGACGTGCACACCGATGGCCGGCCGCTCCCGGCGGGCCCGTGGCTGACGGACGGTCGTCGGCAGCTGCTCTTCGCGCTCAGGTTCGCCGTCGCGAAGGTTCTTGGCGATACGCGATGCGACCGACTTCGCGGACACGTGGTTCTCGCCGATCGACGCGTGCAGCGCGTCGAGGTCGGCGTAGTTCAGTGTCGTCGCCACCTCATTCAGCAGATTCGAGGCCGCGATCTTCTGCACCGGGAGGCCTTCGCGTCGGAGCGCCTTGATCAGCTCGTCGCGGCCGTTGTCGATGGCGTCTTCACGGCGCTCACGCGAGAACCACTGACGGATCTTGTTGGCCGCCCGCGGCGTGGCGATGATCTGCAGCCAGTCGCGCGACGGCCCGGCGCCTTCCACCTTCGACGTGAAGATCTCGACCGTGTCACCCGACGCGAGCACTGAGTCGAGGGGCACGAGCCGGCCGTTGAGCCGCGCGCCGATGCACGCGTGCCCGACTTCCGTATGGATGGAGTAGGCGAAGTCGATGGGAGTGGCACCGTTGGGCAACGTCATCACTTGACCCTTCGGTGTGAAGACGTAGACCTCGTCTTGATCGAGGTCGACCTTCAACGTCTCCATGAACGCGCTTGGGTCTGACGTCTCCTGCTGCCAGTCGATGATGCGGTTGAGCCACGGCATGTCGGACGACGAGTCGTCGCCCTTGTAGCTGTAGTGCGCGGCCACGCCGAACTCGGCGCGCTGGTGCATCTCGCGCGTGCGGATCTGCACCTCGACCGTCTTGCCTCCGGGCCCGACCACCGTGGTGTGCAACGACTGGTACAGGTTGAATTTGGGCATGGCGATGTAGTCCTTGAATCGCCCCTGCACCGGCTTCCACGTGGCGTGGATCGAGCCCAGCGCGGCGTAACAGTCCTTCACCGTCTCGACGATCACGCGGATGCCGACGAGATCGAAGATGTCGGTGAACTCCTTGCCCTTCACCACCATCTTCTCGTAGATGCTCCACATGTGCTTCGGCCGACCGGTGACGTCGCCGACGATGCGCAGCTCCTCGAGGCGGCCGCGCACGTCTTCCAGCACTTGCGCGAGGTAGAGCTCGCGCTCGGGCGTGCGGCTCGACACCATGTGATCGATCTCCGCGTACCGCTTCGGATGCAACGTGGCGAACGCGAGGTCTTCCAGTTGCTGCTTCATGTCCTGCATGCCGAGGCGATGGGCCAGTGGTGCGTAGATGTCGATCGTCTCCCGGGCGATCCGCTCCTGCTTGCTGGCCGGAAGCGCAGCCAGCGTGGACATGTTGTGCAGCCGGTCGGACAGCTTGATGATAAGGACGCGTACGTCCTTGGCCATCGCCACGAGCATCTTGCGCATCGTGGCGGCTTGCTGAGCTTCCTTGGAGTCGAACTGGATGCGCTCGAGCTTCGTGACACCGTCGACGATGCCGGCGACGTCTGGCCCGAACTCGGCAACCACCCGCTCGAGCGTGATGTTCGTGTCTTCGACGGCATCGTGGAGCAGCGCGGCGGCGATCGTGATGTCGTCGAGGCCGAGTTCGGCCACGATGGCCGCGACCGCCAGGGGGTGATGGATGTACGACTCCCCCGACTTGCGGACCTGCTGACGGTGAGCGTCGGCGGCCAGCTCGTACGCCCGCGTGATCATGACCGGGCTCGATTTGGGGTGATGCGCCCGGAAGGCGCTCACGAGCGGCGCGACCTCTTCCGCCGGCGGAACGCTGTTGCGCCGCCACGGAAGAACCCGTGTCACCGTTGCCATCGCTTGATTCTACGGGCGGATACCGCTCAGTCGTAGGTGATCAGGGACAGCACGTCGTAGCCGTCGAGCTTCTGGCGGCCGTTCAGGAAGCCCAACTCGATCACGAATCCCAGCCCGACGACCGTGCCCCCGAGCTTCTCGACCAGCCGGATCGTCGCACCCGCGGTACCACCGGTGGCGAGCACGTCGTCGATCACCACGACGCGATCGCCCGGTTCCACCGCGTCGCGATGGATCTCGAGGAGGTCGGTGCCGTACTCGAGCTCGTACTCCTCGCGCTCGATCTCCCAGGGCAGCTTCCCCGCCTTGCGGACCGGGACGAATGCCGCGCTGAACCGGTAGGCGACAGGTGCAGCGATGATGAAGCCACGGGCTTCGACGCCAAGCACGCGATCGATTTCCATGCCTTCGAAGTGGTCGGCAATGAGATCGATCGTCGACCGGAACGCCTCGCTGTTGGACAGCAGCGGCGTGATGTCTTTGTAGATGACCCCTGGCTTCGGAAAGTCCGGGATGTCGCGGACACAGTCACGCAGCTCGTCGACGTTCATTCGCTACCTGCGCTTGCCCTTTTTCCGGGGCCGAGGCGGGATGTTGGCGGCGGGCCGAACACCCGCGGGCCGCGGCGCCGCGGTCTTCGCCGCCGCGGGGACGGGTTGGTCAGCGTCATCGACGTCGTCGATCTCCGACACCACCGGCCGTCCGGCTGGGCGAGCCTCCATCCGCCGCCGAATGTCGCGATACCGAGGCTCGCGCTCCTTGAAGACGACCAGCAGCGGCGACGCCACAAAGATCGACGAGTACGCGCCGGACGCGAGGCCGATGAGCAACGCGAGGCCGAACTCCTCGAGCGTGGTCGCACCGAGGATCAGCGATCCGATCACGAGCAGCGATGTGATGGGGATGAGCGCGGTGATCGAGGTGTTCAGCGATCGCATCAGCGTCTGATTGAGCGACAGGTTCACCATGTCGCCATACGACATGCGGTTGGTCGCCGACACGAGCCGAGTGTTCTCGTGCACCTTGTCGAACACGACGATGCCGTCATAGATCGAGTACCCGAGGATGGTGAGCAGGGCGACGACGGTCGCTGGCGTCACCTCCAGTCCACTGATCGAGTACACGCCGATCGTCATCAGCACGTCGTGCACGAGCGCGATGAGCGTCGGGATCGCCATCTTGAACTCGAAACGCAGCGAGATGTACAGCGTGATGACCAGGAGGAAGACGATCAACGCGTTGCGGGCCTTGTTGCTGATCTCGTTGCCCCACGAAGGCCCGACCTCGTCGCGGTTCACCTCACCGATGGTGACGTGCGCGGCATCAGCGAGCGCCTGCTGTACCTGCGTTGCCTTCGTCGGATCGAGCGTCGCAGTCTGCACCCGAATCTTGCGGAGCGTCTGGCTCTGCAGCTCCTGCACCTTGGGCTCGCCGATCCCCACCGTGCCGAGCACGTCGCGCACTTGGCTGACCGTCAACGTATCGGTGGGAACCTCGTAGACGGCTCCGCCTTCGAAGTCGATACCCAGGTTCAGGCCGTTCAACAGCAATGAGCCGAGCCCGACGAGGAGGAACGCGCCGGAGATGGCGAACCACAGCTTTGTACGCCCGATGAAGTCGATGTTGGTGTCGCCGTGATACAGCCGGCTCAGGCGCCCGCGCTTCTTCGGTGGTCGCAGGTCCGCGTCGGCGACGATCACCGGCCACCAACGACGGGAGCAGCGACGCGGTGTTCTGCGTCGCCGAGACCTGACCGGATGCCAATCCAGCGAGCTTCGGTGAGGAACCGGCTTCGGGCGAGCAACGCGACCATCGGTCGCTTGAAGAAGTAGGCCGTGATGAGGTCGAGGAGCGTGGAGAGGCCGAGGAAGAACGCGAAGCCGCGCACCGCGCCGACAGTGAGCCAGAACAGCAACGCTGCGCCGATGAAAGACGCCAAGTCCGCGGAAACGATCGTGCGCCATGCCCGCTTGAACGCGTGATCGACCGCAGAGCGCACGGTCTTGCCCGTCTTGATCTCGTCCTTCATGCGCTCGAAGTACACGATGTACGAGTCGGTGGTCACGCCGACCGACACGACGATGCCGGTGACTCCCGAGAGGCTCAGCGCCAACCCGGAAGAGCTCGACAGCGCGGTGATGATCGAGTAACTCAACGCCGACCACACGCCGAGCCCGACGATGACGACGACGCCGAGCGCGCGGTAGTAGAGGATCATGTAGATCGCGACGGCTCCGATGCCGACCATCCCGGCGATGAGGCCGGCGCGCAACGAGTCGTGGCCGAGCGTCGCCGACACCGTCTCGACGCGTTCCTGTTGGAGCTGGATCGGCAGCGCGCCGTAGTTGAGGACGAGCGCGAGCTCCTCCGCCTGCTTCTGGTTGAACTTGCCCGAGATCTCGATCGAGGTGCTCGTGAACGTGGCTGTCTGCGGCGCCGGGTTCGACTCGACGTTGCCGTCAAGCACGATCGCCGTGGTGCCCGCCGGGCACGTCGAGTCCTTGGCGAAGCAGTGGCCGGACAGCTGGTTGAAACCGTCGAGCCCCGAACCCTTCAACTCGAGCTCGACGACCCAGGAGCCCTGCGGGATCGCGGCCCGCGCGCTCGACACCGCCTCGCCGCTCAGCGCCGTCGGCCCGAGCACCGAGCACACATCCGTGGTGCCGTCCTTGTCCCGGTCCTCCTTCGCGACGATCGGTTGGCCGTCCTGCGTGACGCTGGCCTGTTCGCCCGCCGTACCGCACGCCAGCGGGTTGGCGGCCGCGGTGGTCGTGGTCGCGTCACCCGGCGCAGTCGTATCCGTCGCGGCCGGCACGCTCGTGGTCGTATCACTCGTCGGCGTTTGCGTCGCCGAGAGGTGGCCGGCCGGTCGCGCGCCCATGCTGGACTGCGCGGTCGGCGCGGTCGGCGCGGTCGTAGCGGTCGTCGCGGTCGTGGTGGTCGCCGATTCCGCCGGGCCTGTGTCGGTCGGCTTCACACACAGGCCGCCGAACGCGGGATCGAGCGATTGCGTGTACGTGCTGTCGGGCAAGTTCGTCGGCAGGTTCGTGCACGTCGGCCGGAACTGGAGCTTGGCCGTGCGGCCGACGAGCTCGATCGCCTGTTGCGAATCCTTCACTCCCGGCAGCGACACGACGATGAACTTCCCCTGCCGCGTGATCTCTGGCTCGGCGACGCCGAGACCGTCGACGCGGCGACGGATGATCGAGATGGATTGATCCAGCTGGGCGCTCGTCGCGGTCTGACCCGCCTTCACGCCGAGCACAACCGATGTGCCGCCCTGCAGGTCGAGGCCGAGCTGCGGTGTGTGGCCTCCGAGCGTGAGTGTGTACGTCAGCCAGCCGACGGCGATCAGGAGTGTGAGTACGAGCGGCGTCGCTCCCGAGCGACGCATCAGCCGTCAGTACCCGATGGCTCTCCCTCGACGGGCGCGCCTTCGAGCTCGGCGACGGGTTCCGGTTCTGGTTCGGCGTCGGGCTCCGGTTCGTTCATCCGTCGGGCGATGGCGGCGCGCACGATGCGCAGCCTGATTCCCGGCGCGACCTCGAGATGCAGCACCTCGTCGTCGATCGCGGTGATCGTGCCGAGGATTCCGGAAGTCGTCATCACCTCGTCGCCCTCTTGCAGCACTGACACGAGTGCCCGATGGGCGCGCATGCGCCGCTGCTGCGGGAGGATCACGATCGCCCAGAGGACGAGAAACATCAGAGGGAGGAAGATCAGCCCCATTGCGGCGGTCTACCTGGGTGCGGGGGATATGGCGGCGTTCACCGTAGTCCAGGGTCGCGTCAGCTCCAGATCGCAAGGGTCGCTGAGTGGAAAGCCGCGAACGTCCCGTTCTGGATGGCGGCGCGCATGTTCGCGACGAAGCGCAGCAGCCAGCCCAGGTTGTGCAGCGTCACCAGTCGCGCCCCGGTCGGCTCGTGGACCGACAGCAGATGCCGGAGGTACGCCCTCGACCACTGTTGGCAGACGCGGCAAGGACACGTCGCGTCGAGCGGGCCCGAATCGGTTCGGAAGCGGGCGTTGCTCAGGTTGTAGCGACCGGCGTCGGTCAGCACCGTGCCGTGCCGGCCGTGCCGCGTGGGCAGCACGCAGTCGAACAGATCGATGCCAGCCGCCACGGCGTCGACCAGCCGGGCCGGGTCGCCGACTCCCATGAGGTACCGGATGCGATCGTCGGGCAGCACGCTCATCGCGGCCGCGAGCGCGGGCCCCATCTCCCGACGCGTCTCCCCCACCGACAGGCCACCGACGCCGTAGCCGTCGAAGCCGATGTCGAGCGTGCGCTGCGCGCTCTCGATGCGCAGCGCTTCGTCGATCCCTCCTTGCACGATCCCGAAGAGCGCTTGCCCGTCGGCCCGTGGAGTGGCCTTGGCGCGTGCGGCCCACGCGGCGGTGCGTTCGACGGCCTCGCGCACGATCTCGGGTGGTGACGGCAATGGCGGGCACACGTCGAGCGCCATCTGGACGTCGGCGCCCAGCAGCGCTTGTACTTCGACCGCCCGTTCGGGCGTGAGTCGGTGCGAGCTGCCGTCGTACGTCGATCGGAACGTGACGCCCTCGTCGTCGACCTTCACGCTGCCCTCTGGCAGCGAAAAGACCTGGAAGCCTCCCGAGTCGGTGAGCATTGGGCCCGCCCATCCGGTGAAGCGGTGCAGCCCACCGACCGCGGCGACCGCATCGGCGCCGGGTCGAAGCATCAAGTGGTACGTGTTGGCGAGGACGATCTCCGCGCCCAAGCCCGCGAGATCGTCGCTGTCGAGCGTCCGGACCGCGCCGCGCGTCCCCACCGGCATGAACGCGGGCGTGGCGAACGTCCGACCGGATGCGGTGACGGCCTGGCCGGCGCGGGCATCGCCGTCGCGCGCCTCGATCGTGAAGGCGATCGTCACGACGACCGCTCGATGAGCATCGCGTCACCGAACGAGAGAAAGCGGTAGCCCTCCGAGAGAGCGGTCTCGTACAACGCGCGCCATCGCGGTCCGACGAAAGCATCGATCATGGCCAGCAATGTGGTCCTGGGCAGGTGGAAGTTCGTCAACAGCACGTTGACCGCGCGGAACTCGAAGCCCGGCCGGATGAACAGTGTGGTGCGTCCGGTGCGCGCTCCTGTTGCGACGGCGGACTCGAGGGCCCGCACCACCGTTGTCCCGACCGCGACGACCCGGTCGGCCGCCGCGCATGCCTCGAGCGTCGCGTCCGGTACGTCGTACGCCTCGGAGTGGATCACGTGATCCTCGAGGTTCGCGGTGGTCACGGGTCGGAACGTGTCCAGGCCGATGGCGAGCTCGACCGTGGCGACACCGATGCCCTTGCTCCGGCAGCGATCGAGCACCTCCTGGGTGAGGTGCAGCCCGGCTGTCGGCGCGGCCGCCGACACGGGCCGGCGCGAGTAGACGGTCTGATAGCGCTCGGTCTCGTGGAGGGGCTGATGGATGTACGGCGGCAACGGCACCTGGCCGTTCGCCTCGATGTTCCCGTCGACCGCCACGCGCCACCGACCGTCGCCGAGATCGGCGATCACGTCCACCGTGAGGTCGCCATCCGCCGACAGGTGCAGGCCCGGCCGCACGCGCCGACCCGGCCGGAGCAGCGCCTCCCAGGTGTCGTCGCCCGCCCGCTCGAGCAGGAGGACCTCGACGGCTCCGCCGCTGGGCTTGTGGACACGGAGCCGCGCCGGCAACACGCGGCTGTCGTTGACCACGAGGAGGTCGCCCTTCCTGAGCAGATCGGGCAGGTCGGCCACCAGTCGGTGGTCCGGCGCTCGAGCCGGGCCCCGGTCCACCAGGAGTCGGGCCGCGTCCCGTTTCTCGGCGGGTTCCTGAGCGATCGAGGCCTCGGGGAGCGGATAGTCGAGGTCAGAGACATCCATGGAGAAAACCCGGCAGGAAGGGCCTGAGGCGGTGCCGAACCTTACGGGGTCCGGACCGACCGAGGGCAGGTCGGCCATGAGAGGGGCACGTGGCACTACGGGCAGAGGAGATTCAGGATCCAGGTGCGGTTGACCTGGATCGTGACCGCTCGCTCGTACTGCGGTATCAGCGGGGCGACGAGTCCGCATTCGACGAGCTCTATCGCCGCTACTACCCCCGCCTCCACCTGTACTGCAAGCGCCGCGTCGGCGACTCGCACGCCTCCGAGGAGCTCGCGCAAGAGGCGTTCCTCCGGGCGTTGCGTGCCATGCCCCGCTTCGCGGGCGAGCGGCGCTTCTACCCCTGGATGACGGTCATCGCCCAGCGGCTCTGTATCGATCATCATCGCCGCACGTCTCGGGTCGAGCCGTCCGACGACATCGATCTCGGCACCGTCGAGGCCGATCACGACGCGCTGTTCGCCGCCGTCGACCGCGACTACCTCACCCAGGCGATGGCACAGCTCGCACCTCGGCACCGCGACGTGCTGGAGCTACGGGAGCAGCAGGCTTGGAGCTACCAGCAGATCGCTGCGCACCTCGAGGTTCCGGTCACGACGGTCGAAGCGCTGCTGCATCGTGCGCGCAAAGCGCTCAGGCGCGAGTTCCTCGCGGTGTCCGGCGGCAGCCGCCTGGCCGGCATGCCGATCATGGGATGGGTCCTCGTCCGCATCGCCCGGATGCGAGCAAAGGTCTCGGGGCGCACCGCGAGTCAGTTCGTCCCGCTCGCCGGCTCCGCGGCTGCGGGGGTGGCGGCGATAGGACTCGTGCTCAACCCCTTCGGCCCGTCGCCGTCGGTTCCGACGATGACCGGGCCGCCGGCGGCGGTCGCGCGGGCGTCGTCCCCCACCACCGTTCCTTCTGCCATCGCAATCGTGTTGCCGGAACCGGCCGCCCCGGCCGTCGCCAGCAACGCGCCCACCACGACTGCCGCGCCAGCCGCGCCCGTCGCCGCCGCTGGCCCGGTGGCCGTCTACTCCGGCAAGGAAGCGACCGAAGCGGCGCAGGCCACCAACGCCGAGCAGCCGGTGCAGGTCGACTTGGCCGTGGTCGAGGCCGGACTGAACCCCGGTCAGATCCTGAACGACGCCACCAACCACCTTCCCGGAGGCACCTCGTGAGGCTTCGCGCCCGAGTCGCTGTCGCGACCACCTTCCTGCTGCTGCTGCTCGGCGTCGGCGCCGGCGTGCGCGCCGATGCCACACCGGCACCGAAGGTCACGGTTCCGACGACGGCCAACAACGGCTGCGTCGTCGTACCGTCGCTCGAGCTCGCTCTCTGCCTCGCCCGCTTCTAGGAACTGATCTCGCCGGTCGCCAGCTCTGCAACCAGCGAGTCCACGACGTCGACCAGCGAGCCACCGTCGGCCACGACCCGCCGTTGACGGGCTGCGCTCGAACCTGATTCCAACGTCGTGCGCAACGAACCGAGCTCTTCGCCGCAGCCAAGGCGACGGGCGGTTGGCGTGAGCTCTTCGATCAAGTCGCCGAGCGCTTCCCGCATTGGTCGACGCTTGCCGTGCGCGTCGACGATCAGATCGCCGTCGAGTCCGTAGCGCGCCGCCCACCACTTGTTCTGGCGCACGATCCACTCTCGTGCCACCGGCAGCTGGTACCCGCGATCCATCAACGAGTCCAGCCAATCAACCAACGACTGGGCGAGCGCGGCCAGTGCCGCCACCTCGGACATCGTCGGCAGGCCGTCGCACATCCGCAGCTCGACGGTGCCAAAGTCCGGGTGCGGCCGGATGTCCCACCACACCTCACGGATGGTCGAGATGGCCTCGGCGGACACGAGCGTCTCCATGAACGCCTCGAAGTCGTCCCACGACTCGATCGGCTCAGGCAAGCCTGCGGTCGGTAGTCCCTCGAAGACCTTGCTGCGGCACGACGCAAGGCCGGTATCGCGTCCGTTCCAATACGGGCTCGACGCCGAGGCGGCGAGGAAGTGCGGGATGTAGAACGCGAGTGCGTTCGAGATTGCGACGGCCTTCTCCGCGGAGCGCACGCCGACGTGGAAGTGCACCCCGAAGATCTGTAGGCGCTCCGCCATCCACGCCATCTCTTCGATCAGTCGCGCGTAGCGGGGGTTCGGACTGATCGTCTGATCGCGCCACGACGAGAACGGATGGGTGCCGGAGCACATCAGTGCGAGATCGCGCTTGGTCGCGAGCGCGGACACCTCGGCCAGCGTTCCCTCGAGGTCGTGACGGGCCTCGCCCACGGTCGTGCAGATTCCGGTGATGATCTCGACGGTGCACTCGAAGAGCTCGTGCTTCGCCTTCGGGTGCTCGCCACTGCCGCCGGTCAACTCCGTGAGCAGGTCGGTCGCCGCGCTCGCGAGCTGACGCGTCGACCCATCGACGACCTCGAGCTCGACCTCGACTCCCAGCGTCGGGCCGTCAGAGGCGTTGAAGGCGATGTGCACCGACGTCTAGGTAAACAGATTCGGCGCCGTCTTCGGGGCGGGCACGCCCAGATGCAGCCACGCCGCGGGCGTTGCCACCCGTCCCCTGTGGGTGCGCATCAGGAGCCCTTGCTGGATGAGGAACGGCTCGTACACGTCTTCGACCGTCTCCTCGGGCTCGCCGACCGCGATGGCCAGTGTCTTCAGCCCGACAGGCCCACCACCAAACCGTTCGCACAACGCGGACAGCACTGCACGGTCGACCTTGTCGAGACCACGCTCGTCGACACCGAACACGGCGAGCCCTTCATGCGCAGTTGCGCCGTCGACGATGCCGTTGCCGCGCACCTCGGCGAAGTCGCGCGTGCGCCGCAGCAACCGGTTGGCGATCCGCGGCGTGCCTCGAGCGCGGCGGGCGATCTCGCGCGCACCGTCACTGTCGGTCTGCACGCCGAGGATGCCGGCGGCGCGCACGACGATGGATTCGAGATCGCCTGGCTCGTAGTACTCCAAGCGCGCGACGAGCCCGAACCGGTCGCGCAGCGGGCCGGTGATGAGGCCAGTGCGTGTGGTGGCCCCCACCAACGTGAAGCGGGGAAGGTCGAGCCGGATCGAGCGGGCGGCGGGCCCCTTGCCCAACACGATGTCGAGTTGGAAGTCTTCCATCGCGGGATACAGCACTTCCTCAACGGCGCGTGCGAGGCGGTGGATCTCGTCGATGAACAGCACGTCGCCTTCGTCGAGATTCGTGAGCACCGCCGCGAGATCACCCGCACGCTCGATCGCGGGACCGGACGTGATGTGCAGCCGCACCCCGAGCTCCGCGGCCACGATGTGCGCCAGCGTCGTCTTGCCCAAGCCCGGTGGGCCGGCAAAGAGCAGATGGTCGGCCGCCTGCCCTCGGAGTGCCGCGGCCTCGAGGATGATCGACAGATGCTCTTTGATCTCGCTCTGTCCCACGAACTCCGCGAGTTGCCGCGGCCGCAGGCCGACTTCGGCGGCGATCTCGGCGTCGTCCTCGATCGGCTCGGGATTGAGGAGCTCTTCGCGCATCGCTATCGCCTCGCGTACACGCGCCGCAGCGCGTGCTTGAGCACGATGGCCGGGTCGCCTTCGTCGGGGACGTCAGCCAGCGCATCACGGATCTCTTCGGAGCTGTAGCCGAGCCCGGTGAGTGCTTCACGCACATCGGCGCGCACGTTCGGTTGTGTCGGCGACGCCGACGAGATGCTGATGGCCGCAAGATCGATGTCGGGCACCGCGAGCCGCGACTTCAACTCCACGAGCAGCCGAACGGCGGTCTTCTTGCCGACGCCGGGCACGAGACACAGCGAGTCGAGGTCGTCGTCGGCCAGCGTGCGTCGGAGCGAATCGGGCGAGTGGACGGACAAGATGGCCAACGCCAGCGCCGGACCAACCCCGTGCGCGCCGATGAGCGCCTCGAAGCACCCGCGCTCGTCGCGGGTCGGAAAGCCGTAGAGCGTCTGCGCGTCTTCGCGCACGTGGTGATGCACGTAGAAGAACACCTCGTCGCCCAGGTCGCCGATCGCCACGACCGTCGCGGGCGTGACGGTGACGCGGTAACCGATGCCTGCGACTTCGACGAGGACTTCGTCGGCTCCGCGATCGGTGAGCCGCCCGCGCAGCGAGCCGATCATCGCCCGGCCACCATGCGCAGCCGCGGCGCATGGGCGAGATGGCACAGCGCGAGGGCGACCGCGTCGGCGGCATCGACCGGCCGCAACGGCGTGTCGATGCCCAGCAGCAGCTGCACCATTCGCTCCATCTCGTCCTTCCCGGCGCCGCCCCACCCGGCGACCGCTTGCTTCACCTCGTTGGGACCGTATTGCGCGACCTCGCAGCCCGCGTTGATGGCCTCGGCCATGGCGAGACCGCTCGCCTGCCCGACCGACATCGCCGTGCGCACGTTGACCTGGAAGAAGACGCGCTCCACCACGACCACATCGGGCTTCGTCTCTTCGATCAGCGACCGCAGCTCACGCTGGAGCTCGGCCAGTCGCTCGGGCAGTGGCGACGCGGGTGGGGTGGTGAGCACGCCGACGGCGATCGGCTTGGCTCCGCCTCCAGGTCGTTCCTCGAGCGCGCCGTAGCCGCAGCGCGACAACCCCGGGTCGATGCCCAGCACGAACACGCGTACGACGTTAGCGGCTGGCCCGGCGGAGGTCGTGGATGGCGAGGGGCACGCGCAGTGCCACCGTCGCGGCGAGGAGCACGCAGAACGTGAAGGCGATGACGACGAGGGTCGCCGCGCGCGGCACGCCCACGTACCGCAGCACCTCACCCGGTCGGACGACCAGGTCCCAGCTGTTGAGGCGCAGGAACCGGCCGAGGAAGATGCCGATCGAGCAGACCGCGTGCAGCCCGAGCTCCACGGGCCAGCGCCAGTGGGCCCGCCCGTCGAGCAGCAACCGGCGCCGAACGACGGCGAGACACGCGCCGTAGAACGCGAGGCCCGTCGCCATGAGGATGCCGTACTGCACGAGCAGGGCGATCACCTGCACGTTGGTGGTGGTCGTGCGCGCCTGCTCGCCGAGATGGATCACATCCGTCAACACGTAGGGCGCGTTCGGGAGGAAGGCCACGAATGCGCCCACGCCGATCCACCAGCCCGCCGTCCTCGCTCGCTGCGGCACGAACAGGAACGCCACGAGGATGAACGGCACCGCGGCCAGCAAGAGGTTCGCCGTCATCCACGGGACGTTCGTCCGCACCACGTGACCATCATCGCAGGGCTTCAGCCAGTGGTCACCGCGACCGATAAGACCGGATGGCCATCATCGAGGCTGCCCTCGACGCGCGTCGCTCTACGGTCTCTGCCGTGCTTCCGCCGCCCACCGTCGAGATGTTCGGTGTCACCCGTTCCTTCGGCGACAACCCGGCGCTTCGTGAACTCGATCTGACAGTGCCCGCCGCCAAGATCACGGTGCTGCTCGGCCCCAACGGCGCGGGCAAGACCACGGCGATCCGCATGATCACGGGCGCGTTGAACCCCGATGCCGGATCGGTGCGGGTGTTCGGTCAGGACCCCAACCTCGACGGCGAGGACGTTCGCCGTCGCTGCGGCGTCGTGTCAGCGAAGCCGTCGCTGTACGACCGGCTCTCGGGCTATGACAACCTCGCCTATTCCGCCGAGCTGTACGGCCTCGGACGCGGCGCCAAGGCGGCCGACCTCATCCGTGGATCGGCCGCGCGCTTCGGCATCGACCACGCGCTCGATCAACAGGCCGGCGGCTACTCCACCGGCATGAAGACACGGCTCGCGCTGGCTCGCTCGGTGTTGCACAGCCCCGAGTTGCTGCTGTTCGACGAGCCCACGTCCGGACTCGATCCCGAGTCGTCGTACGCGGTGCTCGAACTGATCCGCGAGATGACCGCCACCGGCGCGACCGTCGTGATGTGCACACACCTCCTGCTGGAGGCTGAAGGGCTCGCCGATCAAGTCGTCGTGCTCGAGGACGGCCACGCGCTGATCTCGGGCACACCCGAGGAGCTGACGGCACGCTTCTGGCCGGGCGCCGTCGTGCGACTCGACGCCGAGGATCCGTCGGTGCTCGATCGTCTCGCGAATGCCGAGGGCGTGCTCGCCTACGAGCGTGTCGACGGCGACCCGGCGACCGTGCAACTCGACGACATGGGCCGCGTGCCGGACCTCGTGCTCGCGTTGGCACGCGAAGGCGTGCGCCTCACCCGCGTCGAGCCGCACACACCGACGCTCGAAGACTTGTACTTCGCCGTCCGCGGGCGCTCACGCCCTGGTGTGGTGCCGCGCGACCAGACCCCACTCGAGAGCAAGCGGCTGTCGTCGGGCAACCGCCTCGGCCGGCGCTTTCAAGACCCGTTCTCCGCATCATGACCGCCACCACCATCTCCCCCGCCGCGGCTCCGTCACGCCGTCGCGGCCTCGATTGGCCCCGCGTGTTCTGCGTGGCCCGTACCGACCTCAAGCAGCTGATCCAAGCCCGCGACTTCTGGATCCCGATGCTGGCGCTCGGCGCCATCTTCTTCTTCGTCGTGCCGACGATCCTGCTGCTCGTCATCACGCGCGTCAGCGACGTGAACATCGTGAAGCAACTGTCGACGACGCTGTCGGTCCTGCCGCAGCAAGCGCAGCAGGCGATCCGCGGCTCGACCGGACAAGCGCGGGCGGCGTACGCCATGGCCGTCTACCTCTTCGCTCCCGTTGCGGTCGTGGTGCCGCTGACGATCTCGACAGCAGTCGGTGCGGCGACGATCGTCGGTGAGCGCGAGCGCGGTACGGGCGAGTTCCTCGCCCACTCCCCCGCCGGCGTCCGCGAGATCTATCTCGGCAAGCTCATCGCCAGCCTCGTGCCTGGCTACTTCACGACCATCGTCGGGTTCGGGTGCTACGCGCTGATCGTCAACACGATCGTCGGTCCCGAGGTCGGCGGGTGGTTCTTCCCCACCCCGCAGTGGTGGGTGCTGATGCTCTGGGTGGTGCCACCGTTCCTCGCCCTGACGCTGTCACTCGTGTTGCGGTTGTCCGCCCGGGTGAAGTCGACGGCCGCGGCGCAACAGGCCTCGGGGCTCGTCAGCTTGCCGCTGATCATGGTGGCGTACTCGCAGTCGACCGGTGCGCTCTTCGGCGCCGCCGGCGTGTCGTGGATCATCGGGGGCATCGCGTGGATCGCCGCCGGCATCGGGTTGTCCCGAGGAATGCGCGCCGTCACCCGCGCCCGCCTCCTCGGCGTCGCCGACGAGGCCTGACGTTCAGGTCGCGGCGCGGACGGCCGCGATCAACTCGTCGGTTGAGCGGAAACTGGTGCCGCCGACGGCTCGATGTGCGTAGCGGATGATCCCCTCGCCATCGATCACGAACGCCGAGCGCCGGTAGAACCCGACCGGGCCGATGATGCCGTACGCCTCGCCGACAGCCTTGTCCTCGTCGGCGAGCAACGGGAACCCGAACCCGCCTTGCTCCTCAGAGAAGCGCTCATGGCTCTCGACCGACTGCGGACTGACCGCCAGCATCTGCGCGCCCACATCGGCGAACTTGTCGATATCGCCCGTGTAGGCGTTGAGCTGGCGCGTACACACGGGCGTGCTGTCGCCTGGATAGAACACGAGCACCACGGGCTTCCCTCGATACTCCGACAGCGAGTACTTCCGACCGCCCGTGCCGGGAAGCTCGAAGTCCGGCGCGGGATCGCCGATTTTCGGTGGGGACACAGACGTCGGTCTACTACGAGATCAAGCGCACACCGGAGAGTTCGAGCACCCGCGTCGCCGTTCGGGGCCCAGCCGTGACCTCGTAGTCAGCACCGACCGAGTCGGCGGCATGACAAGCGAGCGAAAGCAATTCGATGCCACTCGAGTCCACGAAGGTGGTGTCCGTGAGGTCGATCACCACTCGTTCAGGTCGCTCGCCGAAGACCGAATCCGCGACCACTGAGAGCAGGTCACGTCGGGAAGCGACGTCGATCTCCCCGCCGAGCCGGATCGTCGTCGTCCCGTCGTCATTGTTCGTTCGTATCGAACACTGCTCCGACATGAATGCCTTTCTGGTTGGCACCCGAGGTCTGGAGGTGTGCTTCCGCATTGCCCGGCTTCGTGCCGTCCGAGACCGAAACGGACAATCCGGCCATACCGACGCGCTACATAGCTGTCGCGAGGATCTCGTCGGGGATGTCGAAGTTGGCGTGCACGTTCTGGACGTCGTCGTGCTCGTCGAGTGCGTCGATCAACCGCAGCACCTTCTTGGCACTCTCGGCGTCCTCGAGCGCGATCGTCGACTGCGGCACCATGGTGAGATCCGACGAGTCGACCGCCATCCCTGCGTCCTCGATGGCGGTGCGCACCTTGTGAAGCTCGGTCGGCGGGCACATCACGCGCCACAGCTCGCTGTCGTCGGCCAGGTCGTCGGCCCCGGCCTCGAGCGCGACGAGCATGAGGTCGTCCTCCTCCACCTTGCGATCGACGAGCACTTGGCCCTTGCGATCGAACTGCCAACCCACCGCGCCGGGCTCGGCGATCGACCCGCCGCTGCGACTGAAGATGCTGCGGATGTCTGCTCCGGTGCGATTGCGGTTGTCGGTGAGCGCTTCCACCAGCACCGCGACGCCACCCGGGGCGTAGCCCTCGTAGGTGATCTGCTCGTAGATGACGCCTTCGAGCTCGCCGCTACCCCGCTTGATGGCGCGATCGATCGTGTCCATCGGCACCGAGGCGTCACGCGCCTTCTGGAACATCGTCCGCAGCGTCGGGTTGGCTTCGGGATCGGAGCCCCCTTGCCGCGCGGCGACCTCCACCTGGCGGATCAGCTTGGCGAACAGCTTGCCGCGCGCCTTGTCCTTCGCACCCTTCTGGTGCTTGATCGTCGCCCACTTCGAATGGCCGGACACTCAGACCTCCTCGAGAAACATGCGATGGATGCGATCGTCGTTGGACAGCTCCGGATGGAACGCCGCCGCGAGCACGGGACCCTGCCGGACGAGCACCGGCTTCCCTTCGACCTCAGCGAGCACTTCGACACCGTCACCGGCGCGCTCGACGATCGGTGCGCGGATGAACACACCGTGGAACGGGGCATCGAGACCCTCGACGTCGAGCTCGGCTTCGAAGCTGTCGACCTGCCGGCCGAACGCGTTGCGGCGCACGTCGATGTCGAGCGCACCGAAACTGTGCTGATCGGCCCGCCCGTCGATGAGACCGTCGGCGAGCAGGATCAAGCCGGCGCAGGTGCCGAACACCGGCAGGCCGCCGGCGAGACGTTCCGCGATCGGTTGCTGCAATCGCGACGACGCGAGCAACAGCGACATCGTCGTCGACTCACCACCGGGCATCACCAGCGCATCGACGCGCTCGAGGTCGTCGGGGGTACGGACCTCGTTGGGCTCAGCGCCGAGCGAGCGCAAGACCCGGGCGTGCGCGACGAACGCACCCTGCAACGCCAGCACGCCGACCTTCACCTGGGGGCCTCGAACGCATCGAGGCCTGAGTGTAGAGGTGCGCCGCAGCCCGCCCAAGGCGACGACTGCCCACACGGTATGGGACGATGAGAGGGCGATGACAGCTCCACTCTCCACGACTGCCCGGTTCGGGCCGATCGATTTCGACCAATTCCATCTCGTTGACCTCCCGGAGCGAATCGCATCCGGCAATGGCGCACTGGCACGCGTCGATCTCGACGGTGTGCGCCCGCTCGCCTTCCGGCTGCCGGACGGACGCGCGTACACGTATTCCGCCACCGACGACAGCGTCGCCATCACCCCGGGCCACGAGACGGCCCGCACGATCATCGAGCTCGAGCACGCCGACTGGTGCGAGTTCGTGTGGGAGCTGCGCTCCTGCTTTGCGCTCTTCTACGCCGACAGGGTGCGCATCCCGCTTGGCAGCTTCGGACATCTGGCTCGCTGGGAGCCCGCGCTGCGCGCGGTGTTCGACGGACAGCAGATCTACGAGCTGGCCGACCCGCTGCCCGTGCTCGGACGCGGTGGCAAGCCGCTCGACCTCGCCCGCACGTTCACACTCGACGACAGCGACGACGACATGCGCGACTTCCTGCAACGGGCGGGCTACATCCATCTGCGCGGAGTGTTCGCGCCCGAGGAGATCGAGGCGCTGTCGGAACAGATCAACTCGGCCATCGCACTGGCTCGCCCCGACGACGCCCGCTCGTGGTGGACGACGGTCGAAGGCAAAGACGTCTGTAACCGCGTCAACTACCTCAACGACGACTGCTCGCTGGTCGAAGCGCTCGACACCGATCCTCGTTTGCAGCGCATCGGCGCGCTCGGTGGGCCGGAGCTGCGCGTGTGCTCTGATCGTCTCGACGGCAACGGTGTCGTGATCAAGGTGCCCGGCGCGGAGGGCGGACTCGCGAATCTTCCGTGGCACCGCGACTGCGGCATGGGCGGCCACCCGGTGAAGTGCCCGATGCTCAACATCGGCATCCAACTCGATCCCGCGACCCCGCAGACCGGTCAGTTGCACATGATCGCGGGCTCCCATCGCGGCACGTCGAGGTTGCCGACCGACGTCGAGACGAAAGAGCTGCCGACGCTCGCCCTCGTCACGGAGCCAGGCGATGTCACCGTGCACTGGGGTCACACCCTCCACGCCGCGCCGCCCCCGACGAGCAAGAAGGCAAAGGGCCGTCGCGCGCTGTATGTGTCCTACGTGCCGCCGCTGACCTTCGAGATGATGGGCCCGCGCGAGGGCTACAACGACGTGCTGTTCACCCGCGACAGCGGGCACGTCCACCACATCGACGAGATCTCGTAGCTACCAGCCGCGATCGGCGAGCTTCGTTTCGAGGCCTGCGATCTCGAGACCCTTCATCGCGTCGCCCAACCCTCGGCTGATCTTGGCGAGGATCTCCGGATCCTGGAAGTGCGTGGTCGCTTCGACGATGGCCTTGGCTCGGGCCGGCGGATTGTCCGCCTTGAAGATCCCCGATCCGACGAACACGGCTTCGGCGCCGAGCTGCATGACGAGCGACGCGTCGGCCGGCGTCGCGATGCCGCCGGCACAGAACAGCGGGACCGGCAACGTTCCCGCCTCGGCGAGCTCTTGGACGAGACCGACGGGCGCCTGCAGCTGCTTCGCCCAGTCGTAGAGCTCGGCCGAGTCGGCCTGCGTGATCTTGCGGATGTCGCCGAGAATCGACCGCAGGTGTCGCACGGCCTCGACGATGTTGCCGGTGCCGGCCTCGCCCTTCGAGCGGATGAGCGCGGCACCCTCGCTGATGCGGCGGAGCGCCTCGCCGAGGTTCGTCGCACCGCACACGAACGGAACGGTGAAGCGCCACTTGTCGATGTGGTGCGCTTCGTCTGCGGGGGTGAGCACCTCGGACTCGTCGACGTAGTCCACGCCGAGTGCCTCGAGGATCTGCGCCTCGGCGAAGTGGCCGATGCGCGCCTTCGCCATGACGGGGATCGTGACGGCCGCTTTGATGCCCTCGATCATCTCGGGATCACTCATGCGAGCGACCCCGCCATCGCGACGGATGTCGGCGGGCACGCGCTCGAGGGCCATGACGGCTGTGGCACCAGCGTCTTCCGCGACCTTTGCCTGGTCGGGCGTGACCACGTCCATGATCACGCCACCCTTCAGCATCTCTGCAAGTCCTCGCTTCACGCGGAACGTGCCGGTCTCGTGCGGCTGGCTCATGACTTCCATCCTAAAAGGTCAGCCGGTGATCGAAGCTCCTCCATTTGGGGTGAGCTCGACCCATGTGCGGCCCGGCGTGAGCTTGATGGGAGCGCCAGCCGCATCGGTGTAGGTCGTGATCCCGTCGATGGCGTTCTTCGTCCACGTGCCCTTGATGAGCACACCGTTGGTGAGGACCCAGCATTCACCGGTTCCGACCAGCTGCGCCTCGGGCACCGGTGCTCCCGAGATGTCGACGAAACCGGTGTCGACGTAGTCGACGAGCTCCACGATCACGTTCTGGGGCGCTATCTGCACGTCGTTCTCGTCGACGTGGGGCGTCCCCTTCTGATTGCGATCGAACCCGCCCTTCAGCACGCTCCAATACCAGTCGACGGGCGAGCTACCTGCGCCGCCGCCGAATTCGATGTGGATCGACGCAACCGGTTGCGCCGACGCAGGCGTCGTCTCGGTGGCGCTCCGGTACAGGAACAGCGGATCCGGTGGCACCGCCTCAGCCGGCGCGAGCGAGAAGAGCTCTGGGGTCGAGGAATACAGATCGTGCGGTGCGACATGGAAGACATCGCGACGTTGGTAGATCTCGCTGTGCGCGTCGTATCCGACGTCGATGAGTGCGGAATCACGAATGATCGCTGCGAACGTGGTGTTGGCGCCGGACCACGCGAACAGTGGATTGTGCAACGGGCTGAACACCGCGATGTCGGTGGTGCGGGCGGACCGGATCGGCCCCACGGGATCAGAGTCGCCGGACTGGAAGATCGCAGCCAGTCGCGTGACGCTGCCCTCGACCATCTCCTCGTACACGACATCGGCCTGGTTCAGCCCGATCTGCGGACGCGCATTGTTCGAGCCGGCGCCGTCGGCGTTGTCGATCTTCACGACGAGGGCGGGACGCTTGAGCGTGCCCAGGTCCGTGATCGGCAACCCGGTCAGTGGCGACACCGGTGGCGGTGCAGTCGTCGTGGTGGCAATCGTCGTCGAGGTCGTCGTGGACGCGGCCTTCTTGCCCCCGCCGCCACATCCGGCCAACAGGCCGAGCGCGACAACGACGACGATTGAACGGCGAATCATCAGATCAAAGCTCCCGGAGTGCGGCGATGCGATCTTCAAGCGGCGGATGGGTGTCGAACATGCGGTTGAGCCGAGACAGCTTGCCCTCGCTGGGTGACGTCGGCATCGGCTGTTCGATCCAGAGGTGGGCGGTCGCCCGTGAATGGGAGTGCACCACAGTCTGGTCGTCGCGCAGCTTTTCCAGCGCGGCGATCAGTCCAGGCGGATACCGCGTGAGCTCGACACCGGAGATGTCGGCCAACGACTCGCGCCGACGGCTCACGGCGAACTGCATGAGCTGGGCGATGAGCGGGGCCAGGATCAACAACGCGAACCCCGCGATTGCAAGGATGGCGCCCGCGCCTCCGCCGTCTCGGTCGTCTCGATTGCCACGACCACCGCCCCACCACAGCGTGCGGATGCCGATGTCGGACATGATCGCAATGAAGCCCACGAGCGTGACGGCGATCGTCGACACGAGGATGTCGTAGTTCTTGATGTGGCTGAGCTCGTGGGCGAGTACGCCCTCGAGCTCGACCCGATTCATCTTCTCGAGCAGCCCTGTCGTCACGGCGATCGCCGCGTGCTTCGGGTCGCGTCCGGTGGCGAACGCGTTCGGTGCCTCATCGTCCACGATGAACACCCGAGGCTTCGGCAAGCCCGCAGCGATGCACAGCCCTTCCACGATGTTGTGTAGCCGGGCGTACTCGACCGGGTCAGCGGGCCGGGCCCGACTCATGCGCAGCGCGACGGCGTCGGACTTCCAGTACGAGACCGCCGACAACCCGATGGCGATCACGAAGGCGATCACGACGCCAACGACGCCGAACCGCAGGACGAAGTTCAGCGCGACGGCGACGAGCACCGCGAGCACGACGAATGCTGCGATGAGCAGCACCGAGCGCCGCTTGTTGGAGGAGACCTGGTCGTACAGAGCGAGTGATCCGGACTACGGCTGCGGTTGCGGAGGCGCGGGCGGCGTGTCGAACGAGACGCGCACGGCGTCGCGCGCCGTCTCCTCGACCTCGAAGTACTCGCGTGGCGTGAAGTGGAACATCCCGGCGAGCACGACCGTGGGGAACGTCTGGATCTTCGTGTTGAACTTCTGCACAGTGTCGTTGTAGAACTGCCGCGCGTAGGCGATGCGGCCTTCGGTGCCGGTCAGCTCCTCCTGCAGGTTGAGGAAGTTCTGGTTCGCCTTCAGGTCGGGATACGCCTCCGACAACGCGAACAGCGACTTCAGCGCACCGCTGATCATGTTCTCGGCCTGGGCCTGCTGCGCCGGGCCTTGCGCGCTCATCGCCATGTTGCGAGCTTCGATCACCGCTTCGAGGGTCTGGCGCTCGTGCGCGGCATACCCCTTCACGGTCTCGACCAGATTCGGGATTAGGTCGTAGCGCCGCTTGAGCTGGACGTCGATCTGCGCCCAGGCGTTGTCCACCCGGTTGCGCAGCTTGACGAGACCGTTGTACGAGCCGATCACCACGAGGACCAGCACCACGACGATCACCAAAATGATGATGA
>JBEEFW010000089.1:0-6839 GCA_041166385.1 Acidimicrobiaceae bacterium
CGCTTCTACGCGCTGGTCGAAGCGATCAAGGTCGGCGTACCGCCTCGCCGGGTGGCCACGCACTACCTCGAGAGCGGCAACCTCGTCCCGGAAGATGTGACCGAGGCGCTGCTGACGTCAGCCGCCGTCCGCGTCATCGACGCGGTCAACCGCTGGCTCGAGCTGCGGGCCGGTCGGCTCGTCCCCCTCCTCAAGCCGAGCGCGTCGTGTCGCTGGTGTCCCGTCCTCCCGGACTGCGACGGCGGCCGCCAACATCTCGCCACCGTCGACGAGTGGTGACGGCTCGATCCACGCCGGTCCGTCGTCGTCCATCGCCGCCAGTCGGCCGGAGACGCGCAGGAAGGTCACGAGCGCGGCGAGCAACAGCCCCGCCGTGATCGTCGTCTCGCGCGGGCCGAACGTCTGCGCCGTCCATCCCTGCACGAGTGACCCGACGGGGATCGCCGCAGTGAACGTCATCAAGTAGAACGCCATCACCTTGCCGCGCATCGCTTCGTCGACTTGGAGCTGCACGGTGGTGTTGCTCGTCGACGCGATCGCCAGGTACGCGCAGCCGGCGACCAGCAGGCAGACCACTCCCACCCAATACGTGGGCGCCGCGCCGAACGCGGCGAGCGCGAGCGCGTAGAGGAGGAGGCCTCCGCCGACGAGTCGCGATCGGCGCAGGCCGGGAGCCCGACCCGCGATGAACGGCGAACCGAGCACCGCGCCGATGCCCAAGCACGCGCTCAGCAGCCCGTACAACGTGCCACTCACCTTGAAGACGTCGTCGGCGAAGACCACGACCAGCGAGAAGATCGGCGACCCCAACAGACCCACGGCGGTGATGAGCGTGCAACAGGCGATAATCCCGCGCTTGCGCCGCACGTACCGGATCGTCGACGCGAACTCGCGCAGCACCCCGATCCGCGCACTGGTGTCGGCCGCCGGCCGCCGTAGCCGGATGGATGCCAGCGCGGCCACGACGACGCCGTACGAGATCGCGTTCAGGAGGAAGGCCCAGCCGGGTCCGAACCCGCCGAGCACGAGCCCGCCGATCGCTGGACCGATCGCCCGCGCCGCGTTGAACTGCGTCGAGTTGAGGATGACGGCGTTGAGCAGATCTTCTCGCGGCACGAGCTCGCTCACGAACGCCTGCCAGGAGGCGATGCCCATCGACGCGATCGTGCCGCTGACCGCGACGGTGGCCGTGATCGTCCACGGCGACGTCCATCCCGCGGCCCACTCCGCCCACAGCGCGAGCGCGACGAGCCCGAGCAGGGTCTGGTTCACGAGCAGCACGGAGCGCCGCGGGAACCGGTCGGCCAACGACCCCGCCAGCGGTGCGAGGAACACGCCAGGAGCGAACTGAGCGAAGCCGGCGAAGCCCACCCACGCCGCGCTGTGCGTCAGGCGGAACAGCGCGAACGGCACGGCGATGTTCTGGAGCCAGGTGCCGCTGTTGGAGACCAGCGACGACCACCAGAAGAGCGAGAAGTCCCGGTGCCGCAGCGCGGCGGTAGAGCGACGCGGACCCGGCGGCATGGTTCCATCCTCGCAGTAGGCTCGCCGTCCGTGCCGCCCTCTGAGCGCAAGACGCAGGTGAAGCCCACCACTCGCGCGCTCGTACCCGTCCCGCGTACCGCTACCGAGCCGGAACCGCTCGCCGATCCGCGCGAGAGCGATGTCGACGAGTGGGGGCGCTCCGAGCACATGCGGGAGATCGCTCGCCGGCTCTTCGATCCGATGTATCGGCGCTGGTTCCGAGCGGAGTGGGAGGGACTCGAGAAGATCCCCACGGACGGCGGCGCGCTGCTGGTGTCGAACCATGCCGCAGCCATTCCCTCAGATGCGCCGGTGATCATGCACGGCATCGAGACCGAGCTCGGTCGCCCGGTCTACGGCTTGGCCGAGTACATCTTCCGCGACATGCCCGTCGTCGGCACGATGTGGTCGCGGGTCGGGGGCGTCACGGCGCAGCCCGACAACGCGTACCGATTGCTGCGCGAGCAGAAGCAACTCGTGCTCGTCTTCCCCGAGGGCACGAAGGGCACGTCGAAGAATTACAACGAGCGCTACCACCTGCGGCGCTTTGGTCGCGGTGGCTTCGTCGAGATCGCGATGCGCGCCGGCGTGCCGATCGTGCCGATCGCCGTGATGGGCGCCGAAGAGTCGATGCCGATCATGTTCAAGTTGCCGGGCCTGGCCAAGGCGCTCGGCATGCCGTACGTACCGATCACCGCCAACATGGTCGCATTCGGGCCGCTCCTCGGCTCGGTGCTCTACTTCCCGGCCAAGTTCAAGCTGAAGGTGCTCGACCCGATCACGTTCGACGTCGCTCCCAACCAGCCGCGCTACTCGCGCAGCAAGGTGATGGACGAGTCGGAGGCGATTCGCGAGAAGATCCAAGAGGCGCTGTACGAGATGCTGCGCGAACGCCGATCCGTCTGGTTCGGCTGATGGGGCGCCGCGTACTCGTCACTGGCTTGGGGACGTTCTGGGGCGGTCGCGTCGCGCAAGCACTCGAGCGCGAGCCGGAAGTCGAGGTGATCGTCGGCCTCGACCGCGAGGAGCCGTCGGTCGAGCTCGAGCGCACGGAGTACGTGCGCAGCGACGAGAACTACTCGATCCTGTCCCGCATCGTGAAGGCCACGAAGGTCGACACGATCGTGCACACGTTCCTGGTCGTCGACTCCACCACGATGTCTTCGCGCACCATGCACGAGATCAACGTGATCGGCACGATGAACTTGTTCGCTGCCGCGTCGGCGCCGGGCAGCACCGTGCGCAACGTGGTCGTCAAGTCGTCGACGCTGGTGTACGGATCCGGCAAGCAGGATCCCACGTGGTTCTCCGAGGAGGCGCCGCGCACGTCGCCGGCCAGCACCCCCGTCGAGCGCAGCCTGTTGGCCGTCGAGGGGTACGTCCGCGACTTCGCCGAGGACAACCCGCATGTCAACGTCACGCTCCTGCGCTTCTCCAACGTGCTCGGCCCCGACATCGTCACTCCGGCGAGCAAGGCGCTCGAACTGCCGTTGGTCCCGTCGCTGTTCGGCTTCGACCCGCGCCTGCAGTTCGTACACGAAGACGACGTCGTTCGAGCGCTGATGTACGTGCTCGACAACGAGGTGCCAGGCATCTACAACGTGGCCGGCGACGGCCAGCTGCCGTGGAGCGAGGTCGCAAAGATCTGCGGCAAGCGCACTGCGCCGCTGCCGCCGTTCGGAATGAGCATCGCGATCGCGCCGCTGCGTCGCATCGGCGTGGAACTGCCTCCGGAACTGCTGTCGCTGCTCAAGTACGGCCGCGGGGTCGACAATCGACGCTTCAAGCGAGCCGGCTTCCAGTATCAGTACACGTCCGCGGGCACGGTGAAGGCGTTCGTCGAAGCTCTCAGACTGCGACGCACGGTCGGCGACCGCGCACCCTCGTACCACTACGAACGCGATGTTGAGCAATTCTTCCGCCATTCTCCGGCCGTTGTGAGGGACATCGACGCATGAGTCTTGTGAGATGTGAGGTCGCCGATGGCGTCGCCGTCGTGACGCTGGACGATCCCGAGCGGCGCAACGCCCTCAACCTCGAGATGGTCGACGAGATCGTCGCCACCTTCGACAAGCTCGAAGCCGACGAAAGCGTCGGCGCGGTCGTGGTCACTGGTGCGCCACCGGCGTTCTGCGCGGGCGCGGACCTCGGTCACCTCGGCGGATCCCAGCGCGAAGGCCTCCGCAGTGTGTACGAGGGATTCCTGCGCGTGGGTCGATCACCGCTCCCCACCCTCGCCGCGGTGAACGGTGCGGCCGTCGGCGCGGGAATGAACCTCGCGCTCGTGTGCGACGTCCGGCTGGCGGCGAGGCGAGCGAAGTTCGACACACGGTTCCTACAGCTCGGCCTGCACCCCGGCGGCGGCCACACGTGGATGTTCCATCGCATCACGGGGCCGCAAGCGGTGTTCGCGACGGTCGTGTTCGGTGAGGTGCTCAACGGCGAAGAAGCCGAGCGCATCGGGCTCGTGTGGAAATGCGTCGACGACGATCAGCTCCTCGACACTGCACGCGAGATGGCGGGACGGGCGGCCGCCGCGCCCCGCGAGCTCGTGATCAAGACCAAGGCGTCGATTCGCGACATGGCCACGATCGACAATCACGATGCGGCCGTCGATCGCGAGCTCGAGCCGCAGCTGTGGTCGGTCGCGCAACCGGCGTTCCGCGAGCGCCTCGCCGCCATGCAGGCCAAGATCAAGAAGAGCTAAGTCTTGCGGTCGATCTCCGCGGCGTAGGCCGTGGCGAACTTGCTGCTGATCTTCCAGTCGGCGTTCGAGCGGGCCTGCCACTGCATCACGATTGCCGCCCATCGGCCAACGGGAACGCCCCGGGATGCCGCGAACGCGTCCTGGTCGGCCGGCATCACGATGCCGTCCTTCATCATCCGGGCGTAGGTCGTGGCCCACAGCTCGAGCGACACGCCCTCGATCGGCTCCAGCTCGTCCGTGTCGGTGCTCGGGAACGGCGCGGTCACGTCGTAGCCCGTCGGACTCCGCTTCGCGGCTTCTCGGCGAGCGTCGACCTCGGATTCGTAGGCCTCAGCATCGAGTCCGAGCAGCCGGCGGGATGCCGGGTCGATCCGCACGGGCACCTCGTGACCGGCATCCATCTCGCCCCACGCGAATGTCTGCAGCCAGGTGTCGACGGTGGTCGCGGGGCCGTCCGGGCCGTCGTCGGCCAGCCGCAGGCGCACCACGACCTTGCTCCACAACGTCGCCTCGAAGTCGCCATCGCCCCGAGGAACGCTGACCACTTCGACGACGATGCCGCGCGCCGGCACACCGCCGACGTCGCCACCTGGCCGGGGGATCGCCTTGGTGAGCAGCCCCTTCAACTTCTTGCCGAGTCCCATGCGCCAGAGTGTGGCGCATCGCGCTAGGCGTAGACGTTGACCGTGGGATCGAGACCAAGGGCGCTGGCCTCCTGACGGCCGCTGGCGACGAGCACGAACGTGATCGCGTCGCCTTCGACGCGCTGACCACCGCCACCAGATACGGGGAACTCCTCGACGCCCGACACCGCGATCGTCGCCGGCCCCCACTCCCTCTGCGTCAGCAGATCCGCGAGGTGCGACACCGAGGCCCGCACGCCGGGGCCGGGTTCTGACGGACGACCGATGGCGGAGCGGATGTCGTCGCCGTGAACCCAGGCGTCGAACCACAGCCCTTCGACGCCTTCGCCGAGGGTCCCGGGCACACCCGCCGGCGCAGGACCGGCCCACGCGGCGTCATCGAAGCTGGCAAGGATGTCGGCGCCGATCTTGGCGGCCTCATCGAGCTCGTCGGCGATCTCCTCGGGCGTCTTGCTGCGGCGCTCCACGACCTGACGCTCGGTGACCTCCGGCGTACCGAGCCCATCGAACCGCCCGTTCACGATGTCGGACAGCTGGCCGGTCACATGACCGGCGACATCGGCCGCGGTCCACCCGTCGCACCGAGAAGGCGTCTGCCATTCCTTCGCATCGATCGAACGAACAAGATCGGCGAACCGTGCGAGCTCGTCTTGGAATCCGGCAACGACCTGTTCGCGCGGCAACGTCATGGAAGTCCCCTCTCACTTACGTGCGGTGAGCATGTATCTTCACCACGCCGTCGCGGTGGCGTCAACGTGGCATCAGTCACGACGCGAGGAGACGGTCGAGCAGGAGCTCGACGGTGCGACCGACTTCGGCGCGCGCCGCCTTCGGTTTCGACGCGTGGGCCACGAGCATCGCCGCCTCGTTGAGCGCGCCGAGCAACATGTGCGCGAGGGGCTCGACCGCGACCGCGGTCATCTGCCCGCTCTCGACCACGGCACTGAGCGCGGCGGTCACGAGGCTGAGGCCGTGCTGCGCGTCGATCTCGCGCCACTGCTCCCAGCCCAGGACGACCGGTGCTTCGATCAGCACCACGCGTCGCACCGCGGGATCGAGGCAGGCGTCCAGGAAGGCCATGCACCCGAGCCGCAGCTCTTCGGCGGCGTCGTCGCTCTGGGACGCGGCGATCATCACCTGCTCGCCGATCTCCACTTCCAGCTCCTCGACCACCGCGCGGAACAACTTCTCCTTGCTGCCGAAGTGGTGATACAGCGCGCCGCGCGACACGCCCGCGCGTTCGGCGATCTGCTCACGGCCTGTCGCAGCAAAGCCGTCGGCGGCGAACAGCTCCCGCGCCGCGGCGAGCAACGCCGCGCGCGTCGTCGCCGATCGCTCTGCTTGGGTGCGCCTGGTCACACGACCCAGTCGCGCAGCCAGCTCTCCCTGCGCTCGTCCCACTCCTCGGACGTGAGCCCATAGCGGACGTGGTCTTCCCACACGCCATTGATCTCGAGATAGCGCAGGGCGATGCCCTCGTCGCGAATGCCGAGCTTCTCCACCACCCGGCGGCTCGCCTTGTTGCGCGGGATGATCGAGATCTGGATGCGGTGCAGGTGCAGCTCCTCGAACGCGAACTGCGAGAGAACGATCACGGACTCCGGCATGTAGCCATTGCCGGCGTGCTTCTCGTCGATCCAGTAACCGACGTACGCGCTCTGGAACGGGCCGCGCTGCACCGCGGTGAGGTTGATCTCGCCGGCAAAGTCGCCGTTCACGAAGATGCCGAAGCCGTAGCCGGTCCCCAGCTGACGTTCGCGCTGCCGCGCGCTGCACCGCACCGAGTACGCGTCCCGGTCCTCGACGACATCGGGTTGACCAGCCACCCGCTGGGCCTCCCACTTCGTCAACCATTCCGCGTTGCGGCGGCGCACCTCTTGCCACGCGGGGAAGTCCGACACGACCATCGGCCGCAGCAACACACGCTTGCCGAACAACGTGCTCACGATGCTTCTCGGATGGCA
>JBEEFW010000090.1:0-4443 GCA_041166385.1 Acidimicrobiaceae bacterium
CGTGGCCGCGGAAGCCGACATCACGATGGAGATCGACGACGCCTTCTTCGGCGAGCGGCGCTACGAAGCCACGGATCCCGAGGGCCATCGCTGGCACTTCGGTGAGCGCTTCGACGACATCAAGGCCCGCGGCGGCCGGCCTCCCGAACCCGCGGACTGCTGACCTCGACGACTGGTGCGCACCGGCAGGACGGTCCCGTCCCTCGGGTGCGCACCAGACGCAGCGCGCGCGGCAGGATGGGGGTCTCTGGGGGAGGCCCACATGCTCGATCTGGTCATCCGAGGCGGGACGCTCATCGACGGGACGGGCGCGCCGAGGCGCACCGCAGACGTTGGCGTCGCCGACGGCAAGATCGTCGAGGTCGGACGCATCGACGAGTCAGGGGCGAACGAGATCGACGCCGACGGCGCCCTCGTGACCCCGGGCTTCGTCGACATCCACACGCACTACGACGGCCAGGCCACCTGGGATCCTCGGCTGCAGCCCTCATCGGGCCACGGCGTCACCACCATCGTGATGGGCAACTGTGGCGTCGGGTTCGCGCCGGTCCGCGAAGCCGACCACAGCCAGCTCATCGAGTTGATGGAGGGCGTCGAGGACATTCCTGGCGCCGCGCTGCACGAAGGGCTGCCGTGGGACTGGGGCAGCATCGCCGAGTATCTCGATGCCCTGGAGCGCCGACCGCACGACATCGACTTCGCCGCGCAGGTGTGCCATGGTCCACTGCGCTTGTTCGTGATGGGCCAGCGCGGTGCCGACCGCGAGCCGGCGAGCCCCGAGGAGATCGCGGAGATGGGCCGCATCGCCGCAGAAGGTGTGCGCGCCGGCGCGCTCGGGTTCACCACGTCGCGCACGCTGAACCACCGCACGAGCAAGGGCGAGCCGACACCGACGCTGACGGCGGCGCGCGACGAGCTCGTCGGGATCGCACGCGCGCTCGGCGGGATCAACGCGGGGGTGATGCAGGTCGTCTCGGACTGGCCTGACTTCGACGATGAGGCCGGCACGCTGCTCGAGATGATGCGTGTGTCGGGCCGGCCGTTGTCGGTGTCGCTGTCCGCGGCTCGGGGGTACGCGCACCGCGCCATCCTCGACCTGCTGACGGCGGCGAACGAGGAAGGGCTGAGGATGCGGGCGCAGGTCCCGGCGCGCGGCATCGGTGTGCTGATCGGTCTCCAAGCCACGGTCAACCCGTTGATGAGTTCGCCCACGTTCCGCTCTGTCGATGCTCCTTCGCTCGCGGAACGCGTTGCGGTGCTGCGCGACCCAGGGCTGCGCGCCAAGGTCATCGCCGACGTCAGCGAGCATCCGGGGGGCCGCACGATGGGCATCCTCGATCGAATCTTCGAGCTGGGCGACCCGCCCGACTACGAGCCGCCTCCCGACAGCAGCATCGCCGCGCGTGCGGAGCGCGCCGGCGTGCACCCGGTCGAGCTGCTCTACGACCTCATGCTCGGCGACAACGGTGAGGCACTGCTGTACTGGCCGATCCTCAACTACGCCGACGGCAACCTCGACGCCGCGGGGGAACTGCTCGCTCACCCGTTCACCGTGCCTGGTCTCAGCGATGGCGGGGCGCACGTCGGCACGATCTGCGACGCCAGCTTCCCGACCACGCTGCTGTCGTACTGGGGTCGTGATCGGCCGCACGGCGTCCGCTTCGAGCCCGAGTGGCTCGTGCAACAGCAATGCCGCGCGACGGCGGAGACGGTCGGGCTGCTCGACCGCGGCATCGTCGCCCCCGGCTTCAAGGCGGACCTCAACGTGATCGACTTCGAGCACCTCGGCATGCACGCCCCGCGCCTCGTCTTCGACCTGCCCGCGGGGGGCAAGCGGCTGCTGCAGCAGTCGACCGGCTACCTGCACACGTTCTCGAGCGGGGTCGAGGTCTGCCGCAACGGCGAGTCCACCGGCGCCACGCCGGGCCGCCTGGTGCGAGGGGCGCAACCAACTCCGTGATCACGGATGAAGCGATCGCCCAGTTGCGGGCGCGTATCGGCATTGCCGAACCGCACCCGATGCCGCCCCACTACTTGCGGCCGGGTACTGACGCGTTCCGTCACGTCGCGGTGGCGTACGGCGACGACAACCCGCTGTGGTGCGATCCCGCCTATGGCCTGAAGACGCGGTGGGACGGGCCGATCGCGCCGCCGCCGCTCGTGGGCGGCGACACGCTCATCGGCGAGGACGAGATCACCGAAGTCGATGCGGGCAAGCGCGACCTGATGAAGGGCGACCCCTTGCGCGGGGTGCATGCGTTTTACGCCGCGAGCGCCCGCGAGTGGTGGGCCCCGCTCGCCCCGGATCAACGGGTGTTCCGCCGCAACGCGCTCGTCGGCGTGTTGGACAAGCCGAGCGAGTTCGCGGAGCGCGCCGTGCACGAGTGGACTGCGCAGGTCTTTCGCGACGAGAACGGAACGCTGCTCGCCGGGCAGTACCGCAACATGATCCGCACTGAACGCACCAAGGCACGCGAGAAGAAGAAGTACGACGCGATCACCATCGAGCCCTACCAGGACGATGCGATCGAGGAGATCGACGCGCAGTACGCCGCGGAACGACCTCGCGGCGCCGAACCGCGGTGGTTCGAGGACGTGCACGAAGGCGACGAGATCGGCCCGATGGTGAAGGGCCCTCTCACCGTCACCGACATGATCTGCTGGCACGTCGGCATGGGCATGGGCCTGTACGGCGTGCAGCCGTTGCGTCTCGGCGCGCAGAATCGAAAGCGCATCCCTCGTTTCTTTCACCGCGACGACCTCAACGTTCCCGACGTGATGCAACGCGTGCACTGGGACCCCGAGTTCGCGCGGCGATCGGGCAACCCGACCACGTTCGACTACGGCCGCATGCGCGAGACGTGGCTCATCCATCTGTGCACCGACTGGATGGGCGACGACGCGTGGCTGTGGAAGCTCGACTGCGAGTTCCGCCAGTTCAACTACGTCGGCGACACGCAGTGGCTGCGCGGCACGGTGACGCGCACCTACCTCGCTGAAGGCGATCGCCCGGCCGTCGACCTCGAGCTGTCGGCCACGAACCAGCGGGGCGAGTCCACGACCCCGGGCCGGGCCACGATCCTGCTACCGAGCCGCGACCGCGGGCCGGTGCGCCTCCCCGACCCTCCGGGTGACAGCACGGATCTGCAGGGAGCGCTGGACGCGATCTCGGTGAGGTTCGAGCGCTCGTGACCGACCATGTGCGCATCACCACGGCTGCGGGTGTGCTGTGCATCCACCTCGACAAGCCGGCCAAGCGCAACGCGCTCGACGATGACATGGTGGCGGCGATCACCGACGCCGTCGATGCCGCCGGTCGAGACGAGGCCGTCCGCGTGATCCTGTTCACCGCGGAGGGCGATCACTTCTGCTCTGGCTTCGACTTCGTCGGGCGCAGCCGGGACGCCGCCACGACGAGACCCCGGGTCGGCAGCATTCAGCGCCGGCTGCCGTCGCAGGCGCACCGGCTCATTCCATTGCTCACCACGGTGCAGGTTCCCGTCGTGTGCGCCGTCCGGGGGTGGGCCGCGGGCGTCGGGCTCCAGCTCGTGGTCGCATCCGACTTTGCGGTTGTGACCGACGACGCCCGGTTGTGGGCGCCGTTCACCGAGCGGGGGTTCACCCCGGATGGCGGCGGAACGTGGCTGCTGCCGCGACTCATCGGCACCGTCCGAGCCCGGGAGATGTTGCTGCTCGGCCGCGCCGTCACCGGCAAGGAAGCGGCCGAGTGGGGGCTCGTGCATCAGGCCGTTGCGGCTTCAGAACTCGACGCCGCGGTCGATGCCGTCGTGCAGCCGCTCGCCAACGGGCCGACGGTCGCGCTCGGGCTGATGAAATGGATGCTCGCCGCCGGAGCGAGCGCGTCGCTCGAGGAACAGCTGCGCAACGAGGCGTTCGCGCTCGAGCTGTCCTCGCGCAGCCAGGACTTCCGCGAGGGGCTGGCCGCGTTCACGGAGAAACGCCCGCCACGGTTCGAAGGCCGATGACGATGGGCGACGGACTGCTCGACGTCGGGCCCGACTCCACGCTCGACGACGTGATCGCCGCGGTGAAGGCGTGGGTCGACGAGAACGTGCCCCGCTTGTGGCGGGATGCGGCGGGGCGCGGCGGTGCGGCCGCGATCCGCGAGGTCCGAAGCCGGCGCGAGTACGAGGACTGGTATCCGGTCTTCGGCCGATCCGGTCTCGTCGTCCCGACGTGGCCCGTGCCGTACGGCGGCCTCGATCTGTCACCGGCCACAGCGCGGGCCGTCGACGCCGAACTGCGGCGCTACAACCTCGGGCGCCTCAACCCGCTCGGCCTCAACCTCGCGGCGCCTGCGCTGTTCGCGTGCGGCACCGACGAGCAGCGGCGTCGCTTCTTGCCTCCTCTCGTGCGCAACGAGGAGGTGTGGTGCCAGCTCTTCAGCGAGCCGGGCGCGGGGTCGGATCTCGCGTCACTGGC
>JBEEFW010000091.1:0-9193 GCA_041166385.1 Acidimicrobiaceae bacterium
CCGATCTTCTCGTACGGGTCCTCCAGCTCGATCTCCTTGGCGACGGACACGCCGTCCTTGGTGATCGTGGGGGCACCCCACTTCTTCTCGAGCACGACGTTGCGGCCCTTGGGGCCGAGCGTGACTCGCACCGCGTCGGCCAGCTTGTTCATGCCGGCCTCGAGCCCGCGGCGGGCTTCCTCTTCGAACGCGATGATCTTCGGCATGCAGGTCCTCCGTATTGGCACTCTCGAACTGAGACTGCTAAATCCAACCAGATTCGGGCCGACTTAGCAACCGGCAGGCCAGAGTGCTAACTCTGGGGGATGCGGGTCGTGGTGATCGGGGCCGGAGTGGGCGGCTTGGGCACCGCCCTCGCCCTTTCCCGCCAAGGCCACGACGTCACGGTGCTGGAGCGGGACCGTACGCCGCTCCCCCACAACCCTGACGAGGCCTTCGAGTGGGACCGCCGCGGCGCACCGCAGGTACGGCACTCCCACGCCATGCTCGCCCGCCTCCGCAATCTGCTGCGGGACCGCTACCCGGACGTGCTCGAGGCCCTCTACGCGGCGGGCGTCACGGATTGGCCGCTCACGACCAACCTCCCGCCGACCATCGACGATCCGAGCCCGCAGCCCGGTGACGACGACCTCGTGATGCTCGCCTGCCGGCGGACGACGTTCGAGTGGGTGCTGCGCATGATCGTGCTCGCGGCCCCCCACGTACAGATCCTCGACGGCGTGGTGGTCGACGGCCTCACGGGCGGCGATGGCGTGGTGACGGGCGTGCACGCGACGGTCGATGGCACGACCAAGGTGTTCGACGCGGACGTCGTGGTCGCGGCCAATGGCCGGCGCGGCGATGTGCCAGCGTGGCTCGCGGGGATCGGTGTCAGCTGTCCCGAGACGGTCGAGGACACCGGCATCATCTATCTCTCGCGCTTCTATCGGCTGCTCGACGGCGCCGACGTGCCCGATCAGATCGGACCGATCGGCGGCGATCTCGGCTATCTGAAGTACGCGACGTTCATCGGCGACAACCGCACGTTCTCGGTCACGTTCGCAACGCCGGTCGACGACAGCGAGCTGCGCGCCCGGCTGCTCGACGCCGAGACGTTCGAAGAAGCGGGGCTCGTGCTACCCGCCACGCAGCCGTGGGTCGAGCCCACGCGCGCCGAGCCGATCACGCCCGTGCACGTGATGGCGAAGCTGCTGAACCGCATCCGCGGCTTTCTTGACCATGGGGGCGAGCCGACCGTGCTCGGCTTTCACGCGGTGGGCGATGCACACACGTGCACCAATCCGTTGTACGGCCGCGGCTGTTCGCTGGCGATGGTCCACGCCACGTTGTTGGCCGACGCGCTCGACGCGCACCCGAACGATCCGCGCGAGCGAGCGCTCGCGTTCGAAGCGGCGACCGCGGCGGAGATCGAGCCGTGGTACCACGCGGCGGTGTTGGCAGATCGCGACAACCGAGGCGAGGCCATCGCCGACGAGTCGGACCCTCGCAACTTCTTCCGCAGCGTGCTGCGCGACGGGCTCGCGCCAGCAATGCGGATCGACCAACGCGTGTTCCGAGCGTTCCTGCGTACGTTCAACTTGCTCACCACACCCGACGCGCTCATGCGCGACGGTGAGCTCATCTCACGGGTGATCGAGGTCTACAACGATCGGGAGAATCGTCCCCCGGAACCGGAGCTGGGACCGAAGACCCGAGAGGACTTCCTCGCCCTGCTGTAAGCAAATCCCACTCAGACGTACACAGAAATGTGTACGTCTGAGTGGGAATTCGCTGTGCTCAGCCCGCTTCGATGAGTGCGGAGATCTTGTGGGCGACCAAATCCGGGTCGACCGGCTTCATGAAGAACTCGTCGGCGTGGAGCTCGAAGCCGCGGACGAGGGCACGCTCGTCGTCCTGAGCGGAGAGGATCACCACGCGGGCGTCGGGGGCGAGCTTTCGAGCTCGCATCTGCTCGAGCACCTTGAACCCGGTGAGTCCCGGCATCATCAGGTCGAGCACGACGCAGTCCGGGGCGTGGTCGGCCAACTCGATGAGCGCGTCCTCACCGTTCTTTGCTTCTCGAACGGAGAACCCCAGATCACCCAAGGTGAACGCCAACATGCCTCGAAGGTCCGGGCTGTCGTCCACGATCAGAACCTCACGCATGCTGGTTCATCGACCAGCAGGCGCCAGACGTTGAGCCGAATTAGCTCGTGGCGCGTTCCTAGCCGCCGGCTACCGCGGGGACGATCGAGACCGTCTCGCCCTCGGGGACCTTCGTGTCCAGTCCTTCCAGGAATCGGACATCGTCGTCGGCGACGAACACGTTGACGAAGCGGCGCAGCTTGCCGTCCTCGTCGAGGAGACGCTCGGTGAACCCGGGGTGGACGCTCTCGAGGGCGGCGATGATCTCGCCGACGGTCTCGCCGTCGACCTCAACCTCGGATTTGCCACCCGTGAGTGTGCGCAGCGTCGTCGGAACCCGGACTTTCACGGCCATCGGGGCACTGTAACCCCCTCCTCCCGCTGGTCATTCCGCTCCTCGACACCATCTCACTCGCCCACGGCTCGCTCGAAGGTGCTGTCGACCGGCCGCCTGTCGCTCCGCTCCGAGCGGCGGCTTCGGTCGACCTGTGGGCGGGTCGAACTGGTCGATCCGGCAGATCCCCCCGCTAGCTTGTGCCCGTGCGCTCGGCGGCTCCGATCCTGCGGACCTTCCACCACGCCCAGTTCGACGCTCGTGCGCTGGCGGACGCGAAGGCCGGGCAAACCATCTCGGTCTGCCTTCCGGCACGAGACGAAGGGGCCACCGTCGGCCAGATCGTCTCGAGCATCCGGCGTGACCTCGTCGACGACGTCCAACTGGTCGACGAGATCCTGGTGGTCGACGACCACTCGACCGACGCCACCGCGACCGTGGCCGCCGATGCCGGTGCACGGGTCGTGACCGCGGCTGATGTGCTCCCCGAGCACGCCACTGGGCCCGGCAAGGGTGCGGCCATGTGGCGATCGCTCTACGAGAGCGAGGGCGACATCGTCGTGTGGTGCGACGCCGATCTCCTCGAGTTCGAATCTCATTTCGTGCTCGGGCTGCTCGGCCCGCTGCTGATGCACGCCGACATCGACTTCGTGAAGGGCTTCTATGACCGGCCCTCCACTGAACCCAACGACCGCGGCGGCCGAGTCACCGAACTCGTTGCCCGACCCTTGCTCGCGCTGCTCTTCCCCCATCTCACCTCCATCGTGCAGCCGTTGGGCGGCGAGTACGCCGGACGTCGCGAGCTGCTCGAGCAATTGCCGTTCGTCGAGGGCTACGGCGTCGACATCGCCCTGTTGATCGACATCGCCGCCGGCTTCGGCACCGACGTGATCGCCCAGGTCGACCTCGGCACGCGGCTGCATCGCAACCGTCCGCTCGACGAGCTCTCGCCGCAGGCCACGGCGATCATGCAGACCACGCTCCGGCGCGCCGGCCGGGCTGCACCCGCCCGCAGCACGCTGGTACGGCCCGGGCTCGAGCCCCTCGACATCCTCGCTTCCGAATTGCCCCCACTCGCGGCTGTTCCTTCGTATGCACAACTCGCACGAGGTGCGTGAATTCTCCGCAATGCTCAAGCGCGTCATAGCTCGGTCCGAATAGTTACTTCAATGGATCGCTCCCCACGCCTTGCTGAGCTGGTCGTGCATCTCACCGGCTGTGCGCCACGCGCCGCCGTCGATGCCGTCGCTGCGTCCACCCTTATCGCCGCTGAGCCGCAGACCACTGAGGACACGCTGGCCATCGTGGCCCGGGCGCTGTGCGCGGTCCGCCGCCTCGATCTGACGGATTCGGTCGACCTCCGCGATCCGTCCGAGGTCTCGTCCCCTCAGTAGCGTGTCGGTCGTGGCTGCGAACGAGCGCCCGACGACCCCGATCTGGTGGTACGGACTCGTCGGGCTCGCCGCGCTGCTGGCGGCGCTCTGGGTCCTGAGCGTCGTGGTCGGCTTCGTACTGGGCCTGGTGAAGGTGGCGATCGTCGTGATCCTCGCGATCGCGCTCGTCAGCTGGGTGCTGGGGAGCAAAGCCGAGCGCTGACCACTTCCTCGACGCACGCCAACGTCTCGGCTCGCGAGCGCGTCTCACCGAAGCGCTCCACCAGCGACACGGCGTCGACGCGCTCCGCCGCGTCGTCGTAGACCTCGCCGGCGATCACCAACACCGGCACCCCGGCGGCGTGCGCGCGCTCGACAACGCCGCCGACGACCTTGCCGTCGAACGACTGCTCGTCCAGGAAGCCCTCGCCGGTGATCACGAGATCGGCGTGCTCGATGACATCGTCGAAACCGACTTCCTCGGCGACGAGGTCGAACCCCTCGACGAGCGTCGCTCCGGCCGCGGCGAGGCCGCCGGCAAGTCCGCCCGCCGCGCCCGCGCCAGGTAGTTGCAGCACGTCGACGCCGTGCTCGTCGAAGTACACCTGCGCCAACCGCTGCAGCCGGCGCCGCAACAGTTCGACTTGCGCGGGCGTCGCGCCCTTCTGTGGCGCGAACAGATCCGCCGCGTCGAGGAACGACGTGCGCACGTCGCACGCAACCTCGATCTCCACGCCGCGAACGCGCGGCAAGGGATACAGCGCCCGCAGCGCGCCCAACCCGCCGTCGGTGGTCGCCGATCCACCGACGCCGACGAGGATTCGCCGGGCACCCGCATCGATCGCGGCCGAGATGAGCTCGCCCGTGCCGTACGTCGAGGCCGCGACAGGGTCGTTGCCTCGGGCGCCACCGACGAGCTCGAGACCAGACGCCGTTGCCATCTCGATCACCGCGCGCCGTTCGCGCAGCTGCCAGCCGGCCTTCACGGAGTCACCGAGCGGGCCAGTGACCAGCGTGAAGCGATTGGCGCCCCCGAGCACCTCGAGGGTGCCCTCGCCGCCGTCGGCCAGCGGCACCTCGTCGCACTCCCATCCGCAGCCCTTCGCCGCCCGCGCGATGGACGCCGCCACATCAGCGGCGCGCGCGGTCCCGCGGAACTTGTCGGGGGCGGCGACAACACGCATCGCCGTTCGTTCGGCGCTCCGGTGGGCGGCGTCTGGCATCACCGTTAGTTTGACTCGGTGCAGGCCGAACGACCCGTCGTCATCGTGTCCAATCGGGGTCCGGTGTCCTTCCAGCACGATGGCGATCGGTTGGTCGCTCGGCGCGGCGCGGGCGGACTGGTGACCGGGCTGGCGCCGATCGTGGCCGGCACGGACGCGATCTGGCTCGCCGCGGCGCTCTCCGACGCCGATCGCGAGGCGGCAACCCAGGGCATCGCCGATGCCGACGGCCTGCGCGTGCAGCTCCTCGACATCGATCCCACCGTGCATCGCATGGCCTACGACGTCGTCTGCAACGCCACCGTGTGGTTCTGCCTCCACGGACTGTTCGATCTCGCCAGGCGTCCGCGCATCGATCATCGATGGCGTGAGGCATGGGACGCGTACCGCGCGATGAACGACTCGTTCGCGGACGCCACCGCTGAGGTCGCGCCGCAAGGCGCCGCCGTGCTCGTGCAGGACTACCACCTTGCGCTGATGGGACCGAGGCTGCGGTCGCTACGCCCCGACCTCCGTACGGTGCACTTCTCGCACACTCCATGGTGCGATCCCGACGGGTTGCGGCCGCTGCCCGACGACGTGGCCGCGCACTTCGTCGGCGGCATCGCCGGCCACCACGCCAGCACCTTTCACACGCACCGGTGGGCGGACGCGTTCGAGACCTCGTGCCGGGCCGTGCTGGGATCGGAGGCGAAGCCATCCGTCGCCGTTTCACCGCTGGCGCCCGATCCGGACGACCTCGCGGCGGCAGGCTCGTCGCCGCAGTGCGCGGCCGCCGGTCGCGACCTACGCGAGGCCGTCGGCGATCGCAAGCTGCTGGTCCGGGTCGACCGCATCGAGCTCTCGAAGAACGTCCTGCGTGGCTTCCACGCGTTCGACGATCTCCTGGAACGTCATCCGGAATGGCGGCAGCGGGTCGTGTTCGCCGCGTTCCTCTACCCGTCCCGCGAAGGGCTGGCCGAGTACCTCGCATACCGCCAGGAGGTCGAGGGTCTGGTCGCGCGGCTCAACGACAAGTGGGCCACGGCGGACTGGACGCCCATCCACATGAAGACGACCGACGACTATCCGCGATCGATGGCGGCATTGCAGCTCGCCGACGTGCTTCTCGTGAACCCGATCCGCGACGGCCTCAACCTCGTCGCGATGGAAGGGGTGCTCGCCAGCAAGCACGCGAGTGCACTCGTGCTGTCGACGGAGGCGGGCGCGTTCGAACAGCTCGGCCACGCCGGCGCCATCGGTGTGAATCCATTCGACGTCGGCGCGACTGCCGACGCGTTGCACTCCGCGCTGAGCATGGCGCCCGACGAACGCGAGGCTCGTCACGCGCAGCTGCGAACGGTCGTCGCCGCACGGACTCCACGTGATTGGCTCCGCGAGCAGCTCGCGGCCGCCGGCTAGCAGTTACAGCAGTTCTTGCAGCAGGTCGCGCGCGCCTTCGGGGCCGTCGACCACGACATCGGCAGCGTCGAGCAACTCTTCAGGGGCTTCGTCGCTGCGGACCGCCACCCGAACGGTGGCAACGCCCTCGCCGCGCAGGCGTTGCAGCTCCGCGAACGCCGGGAGGTCGCCGACATCGTCGCCGAGGAAACACACGGCCTCGAGACCCTGAGCCACCTCGCGCACTGCCGTGCCCTTGTCCGCGGGGATCGGTGGGTGCAGCTCGAACGACATGCGCGCGGGCCGGATCGACAGACCCGACCGCGCCGCCTGGCGCTCCGCGACCTCGCGTACCCGCGATTCGAGCTCGGGGTGGCCGCGGTAGTGCAGCGTCAACGACAAACCCTTGCTCTCGACCCGCATCCCGCTCGGGCCGTTCGCTCGCGACACGGTGGCCACGTCGTCGATCGCCTCCCGCCACATGCCGCCGGACGGGTGATCGTCGCGCAGGCCGTCGCGGACGACCTCGAGCCCGTACAGCCCCGACAGCAACAGCGACGGCGGAAGGAACTGCTGGAGGAACGTCACCGACCGGCCGGACAGCACGGCGACGACCGCATAGCGGTGGGCGAGCTCGTCGAGCAGCGCCGGCACACCATCGAGGGGCCTCGCAGCCTCGGGCTCGTCGACGATCGCCGACAGCGTGCCGTCGAAGTCCGTCAGGATTCCCGCGTGTGCTGGATCAGCGTGGAGGCGTTCGAACACCTCACCGACGGCTGCACGACGCGCCACGCCACGACGGTACCTCGCACTCCCGCTACGTTCGCCGTCATGCGACGGACGCTCGGGTTGCTCGTGGCGACCGTCGCGCTGATGACCACAGGCTGCCGCGACGATCACGTGACGATCACGTACCAGCCCCGGCCTGGCGCGGCGTACGAGTACACGATCCACGTCGTCTCGTCGACCACGAGCGCGTTTCCCGGTTCGCCGGCATCACAGCCTCCCGTGGTGCCGGCCGACATCACCGCGCGGCACCGTGTGCTCGACGCGAGCGACGGCACGACGCGCGTCGAGGTACAGCTCGAGCGCGAAGGGCTGGGCCAGCGCACGTTTGTGATGCGCTTCGATCGCGCCGCGCAGCTCACGGCGGTCGAGAGCGTGGAAGGCATTCCGGCGGAAGCGCTGGGGTCGCTCGGTCTGTCGGAGATCTTCCCCGTCGCGGCGGGCGCACCACCTGACCGTCGGCTACGACCCGGCGACCGTTGGGTCATCGACGATCAGGTGCAGCTCGCGGGGATGGACGCACCGGCGCGACTCTCCGGGACCGGGCGCCTCGTGCAGCTCGGCGTCGTCGACGGACACAAGACTGCGACGGTTTCATCGACCACGACACTGCCCTTGACGGCGACGAGCACGACGTCGGACGGCGTGCAGACCCTCACCGGCACACAGACCACGACGATCACCGTCGTGTACGACCTGGCCGACGGAGCCGTGCGCCACTCGACGGCGACGACTTCTGCGAGCTACGACGTGATGCTCAACCCGCCAACGGGACGGGCGGGTGCGCCGATCAAGGGCTCGCTGACGGTGAAGCTGCAGTCAGAGACCCGAAGATCGGGCTGATCGGCGGTCGGGCTAGTTGGCGGCGGCCGTCGTCGTGGTGCCCGCGCCGGCGCCACCGGCCACCGGCGCGTCAGGACCGATGATCACGACGATCGTTGCACCCTGCGCGTCGGCAATCGTCGGGGGCAACGGGTTGGGCAACGGTTGCACCACGCTCGCCGGCAGACCCAACTTCGCGGCGATCGTGCCGGCGTCCGCGTCGTACCCTGCCGCGAAGTAGACGATCGACGAGGGGACGCTGCCGCCACCGTTGATGTTGTCGGGATCGAGCACCGTGTAGTTCGCGCCCGCCAGTAGGTCCTTCGCCAACTTCGCGACCCCGGTCTTGCCGGAGCCGTTCAACACGAGCACCTTCACCTGCGCGGGGTCGTGCGCCTGTGGGGCCGGTGTGCTGGTGCTGGGAGTCGAGGTCTTGGTCGTGCCAGGCGTGGAGCCTGATCCCGACGCGACGCGATCGTCGCGAAACCCGTTCGCCAGCAGGCCGGCGCCGAGAAGCACGGCCGCCGCGATGAGCAGCGCGCCCCGCATCGCCGGCGAGCTCGCAGGTTGCGGTGCCCTTCGACTCACTGGCGCGGCTCGATCATCGTGCGGCCTTCGAAGCGCGCCCGGCGACGACGATCGCGCACGCGACGAAGGCGGCGGACCACGAGCGGGTCGTACTCGAGCGCCTCGGGAGCATCGAGCAGCTCGTTGAGGATCCCGTAATACCGAGTTGTCGAAAGATCGAATCGCTCCCTGATCGCAAGTTCCTTGCGGCCGGGCTCACTCCACCAGCTGCGTTCGAAGTCGAGGATCGCACGATCGCGCTCGGTAAGCACCATTGCCCTCCATGCTGCCCCGCGGCGCCACAAGAAGGAAGGACCCTCCAACCAGTAGCCTCCGAAATCCCACTCAGACGTACACACTTTTGTATACGCATGAGTGGGATTTGGCCCGAGTAGCTCAGTCGGCCAGAGCAGGCGCCTTGTAAGCGTCAGGTCGTGGGTTCGATTCCCACCTCGGGCTCTGCACCCCGACAGTCAGCCGATGGTGAGGAGCTCGTCGGCCTCGTGGGCCGCCTCGAGCTGGAGATGCTGGTCGAGCTTGCGCTTGATCCGCTGCAACGCGTTGTCGATCGACTTCACGTGGCG
>JBEEFW010000092.1:0-4058 GCA_041166385.1 Acidimicrobiaceae bacterium
CCGTTGGCGAGGACACTCGCGGCCCCATCGGCCACGAGCCCGTGCCCCGCAGCCCGCCTCCCTCGCGGACCCGAGGCCGCGAGGACGGCCGCGCTGCCCAGCCAGAGTGCTCCTCCCGACGCGCTTCGCCCGATCGTCGTGATGGTGTCGCCCACCGGCTCCGGGATCGACGTGACCACGCGACGCAAGGCGATTTGGTCACCCAAACGCGCCAGTCGCCGGAACACGCAACCGGCTTTCCCCGCTCGACCGATTTCGTGCCATCGCCGCCGGAGGTTTGTCAGCAACGCCGGCGGGTAGATCGGGGCCACCCGAAAGGAAGTCCGGTGTGAAGCCCGTCCGCGTTCTGCTCATTGTGCTCGCGATCACGCTCGGGCCGGCATGCAACTCGCGTACCGATGAAGATCAGCGCGCCCGCCAAACGGCCACGGACTTCTACAGCGCCTTCGCACAGCAGGACGGCACCGCCGCCTGTGCGCTTCTCGCGCCGCGGACCCAGCACGAAATCGAAAAGTCGGCAAAGCAACCGTGCGACGAAGCCATCACCGACGAAGATCTGCCCGCGGAGCTCGGCCGCATCATCGATACGACCGTCCACGGCAATGAGGCGCGCGTCGCCGCCGACGGCGACACCGTGTTCGTCTCGGACTTCGGGGGCGCCTGGAGAATCGTCGCGGTCGGATGCACACCGCAGGCCGGTGACCTGCCCTACGACTGCGAGATCCAAGGAGGGTGACATGAGAGTCATGTTCCTGCTCTATCTGACTGGGGTCGTCGCAGGACTCGCGTACTGCGTCACTATCGGGGTGCTCCAGCGGTGAAGACACTGCTGCGCGTGCTCAAGCACAACGGCCTCAGTCTGTTCTTCGGAGTCATCTTCCTCGCCGCATTGTTCGGGCAGAGCGTCGTCGGAGAGGCCCGGTACAACGAGGAGCAGCGGGTAGACGGCCGGGCCGAGGTCACGTACACCGAGTACGTGACATCTTCAGACTTTGCCGTCGACGTCACGGAGAACTGGCAATCGGAGTACCTGCAGTTTCTGCTGTACATCCTCGCCACGGTGTGGCTCGTGCAACGCGGTTCGCCCGAGTCGAAGGAGCTCGACAAGGCGGGCATGGAGGATGACGCCCACGAGAAGATCGGTGAACATGCGGATGCCGACTCGCCGAAGTGGGCCCGCGCCGGCGGTCTGCGCGCTCGGGTCTACTCATGGTCGCTGACGCTTCTGATGGCGACGCTGTTCTTCGGATCGTGGGGTGCACAGTCGATCGCGGGGCTGGCGCGGTACAACGAGCAGCAGCTCGCGCAGCAGCAGGATCCGGTGCGTTGGGCGGAGTACGTTGCGGGCCCCGACTTCTGGAGCCGCACACTGCAGAACTGGCAGTCGGAGTTCCTTGCCGTTGGCTCGATGGTCGTCTTCTCGATCTATCTGCGGCAGCGGGGGTCGCCCGAGTCGAAGCCCGTTGGTGCCCCGCACGCGGCAACAAGTGTCACTGACTGATCGACGGCCCGACCGAAATCCATCGACGAATGGCAGAAAGACCGGCGGCGGCGGCGCCGTTCCCCTCGTACGGTCCGATGATGATCGAGCCGGACATCAAGGATTGGACCTGGGTCCTCGAGCGACCGTGCCCCGATTGCGGCTACGACGCGGCGACGATCGAACCCGCCCACGTCGGAGCCGGCCTTCGGGACAACGTCGAGCTCTGGGCGCCACTGCTGATGCATCCCGCCGTGAGCGAACGGCCGGACGATCACACGTGGTCGGCCGTCGAGTACGCCTGCCACGTGCGCGACGTCTTTCGACTCTTTGCCGTTCGATTGCAGCTGATGCTCGACGAAGATGGCGCGGTCTTCTCGAACTGGGATCAGGACGTCACGGCCGTCGAGGACGACTACGCCTCGCAGGACGCGACCGCCGTCGGGCGTGACCTTGCGCTCGCGGGAGCGGCGCTGGCGGATCGCTTCGACGAGGTTCCTACGACCGGATGGGCGCACACCGGCCTCCGCAGCGACGGTGCTCGTTTCACGGTGGAGACGTTTGCCACCTATCTGCTGCACGACCCCACCCATCACATCTGGGACGTGGAGCGCGGCTACTCCGCCCTCGACGAACGGCGGTGGCGCCAGTAGACGAGGCCTCCGATGGCGACGACGATGCCGAGCAACGCCCAGTGGCCGATGCTGAGGTAGCGCTCGACCGTCGTGTAGCTCTGCCCCGCGAGGTAGCCGAGGCCGACGTGCAGCACGCCCACCGGTATGGCACCCGCCACGTTCCACAACAGAAAGCGCCCGTACGGCATACGGGCTTGCCCGGCGAGCGCCGGCACGATGGCCCGCACGACGGCAATCCATCGCCCGAGGAAGATGGCCCGACCGCCACGCGTTTGCAGGTACCGCTCGGCGCGCGCCCACCGCTGCTCTCCCACGCGGCGCCCGAGCGCGCTGCGTCGAAGTCGCGGTCCGAAGTGACGGCCGAGTTCGTATCCGATCGAGTCACCCGCAATTGCGCCGGCGATGGCCGCGACCATGTACGGCACGAGGTGGCCCTGGCCGCGTGATGCCAGCACGCCGGCCACCAGGAGAACGGTCTCGCCCGGCACGACCAACCCGAGGAACAGCGCCGCCTCCGACGCCGCGGCCGCGAAGACGACGAGGTAGATCCACAAACCGACGTTCGATGGAACGGCGTCAAGCAGCGTTTGCAGCATGGCAAACCGCTAGATCATGAACGCACGAGGCGCGCAATCGCCGCGGACGCCTCCGCGACCTTTTCGTCGGCGGTCTTGCCCCCGGTGGTGAGTGCGTCAGCGACGCAATGCGACAGGTGATCGTCGAGCAACTCGATGGCCACGGCCTGGAGCGCTTTGGTGACTGCTGCGACTTGGTCGAGGACCTCGATGCAGTACTTGTCCTCGTCGACCATGCGCTGGAGTCCACGGACCTGGCCCTCGATGCGTCGCAGTCGCTTCTGGACGGAGTCCTTCTTGTCGCTGTAGCCAACCATGGAGGCACCATACCCCGGGAGGGTATGGTTGACAACGGTCAGCGCCGGCGGGCGCGCCCGACCTCGACCGCGGCGGCCGGCACGGGCCTGCCGAACAGATAGCCCTGCCCGAGCTGGCATCCAAGAGCGCGCAACGCGGCCTGTTGCGCGATCGTCTCGACGCCTTCGGCGACCACGAGGAGGTCGAGCTCCTCCCCGAGGGACAGAATCGATCGGGCGATGGCCGCGTCTTGTGCGTCGTGGTCGACGCCATTCACGAAGCTCTGATCGATCTTGAGCGCGTGGACGGGGAACTGCTTGAGATAGGTCAGGCTCGCCCACCCGGTGCCGAAATCGTCGATGGTGATTCCGATTCCGACCGCGGCCAGGCGGTGGAGGAGTTCAGCGGCCTGGTCGAGATCCTCGACCAACGCGGTCTCGGTGACCTCGAGCCAAAGCGCGTGCGGGTCGAGCCCAGATGTCTCGAGCGTCTCTGTGATGTTGTCGAAGAGTGCAGCATCGGCGAGCTGCTTCGTCGAGAGGTTGACGGCGAGCGTGAGACCGTTGCCCGCGCGGCGCCACTCGGCGGCCTGGCGACAGGCCTTGTCGAAGACCAAGCGTCCGAGCTCGAGGATCGCACCACTGCGCTCGGCGATGTCGATGAACGAATTAGGCGTGAGGAGGCCGCGCTCCGGATGGTTCCAACGGACCAATGCCTCGACGGTGATGATGTGCAGGTCGTCGAGCGCGACTACGGGTTGGTAGTAGACGTCGAACTCGTCGCGGTCGATCCCGCGGTAGATCTCGCCGTCGAGGTCAGTGTCGGCGGACGGAGGCGCGTCGAGAGCTGACGGCGGGAGGCGCCGATTGACAGACACGAAGACTTCCGGCTCGCCGTGGTCGTCTCGAAGCAGCCTCGTCGACGCGGAAACGGTCACGACGGAGCCGTCGCGGGCGACTTGTTGGCCCGCACCGAACCAGCGTCCCTTCTCCTCGAGCGTTCGCAGGGCCGCAGTCAGCCCGGCCTCGTCTCCGGCCAACGGGACGACATCGAACAGGTGTCGACCAAGGA
>JBEEFW010000093.1:0-4356 GCA_041166385.1 Acidimicrobiaceae bacterium
TTCGCGCTGATGATCTCCGTCGGCGTCGTCCTCGTCGTCCATCGCGAGCGGCTCCTGCCGCCGCGCGCATGGGAACGCGCGCTGTGGCGCAAGCTGAGCGGCCGATGAACATCGCAGCGCTCTCGACGGCGAACATCGTCCTCGCCTGGTCGGTCGCGACCGTCGTCGCCGCAGTCGTCTTCACGCACGCGACCAAGCACGGCAGCAAGCACGCGACGGCGTGGGGGATCGGCACCTTCCTCCTGATGATCGTCGTCCTGCCCGCGTACGTCTTGCACGTGTGGCGCCGTAAGCCGAGCGGCCCGAAGCGCCGGTACTAGGCGGCGGGCGACGTGGCGGAGCTGCGGTAGAACAGATCGATGTGACGCTGCATCAGGTCTGACGCCAGGGTGCCGTCGCGCGCGCGAATCGCATCGAGGATCGCTTCGTGCTCCGACACCAGGCGCAGTCGAACCGCGGCCCAGTCGTCGGCGGCGGTCGTTGCCTCGAGCATGATCCGCTCGATCGCGTGGCGCAGGCCCTGGAGGATCAGCACGAGCAGGTCGTTCCCGCTCAGCTGCGCGATCGCCAGGTGGAACTCCGCGTCCAGGACCTGGAAGCCCGATGCGTCGAGGCCGTTCTCTTTCATCTGCTCCACCAGTTCCTGGATCTGGTCGATGCCCTCGACCGACGCCTGCTCGGCCGCGGCGCTCGCCGACCACGTCTCGATCACGAGCCGGAACTCGACGAAGCTGCCGACGCTGATGTGGCGGAGCGCGAGCTGAAACTGCAGCAGGTCGCCGAGCGCGCTCGCCGGCTCCGCGATGACGATCGCGCCGTGCTCGGGGCCGGGCCGCACGCGCACGACCCCGAGCGCCTCGAGCACGCGCAATGCCTCGCGCACCGAGGTGCGGGCGACGTTGAACTGCTGCGCGAGCTCGCGCTCCGACGGAAGGCGATCGCCTGCGACGAGCTGGCCTGCGGTGATCGCATCCTCGAGTTGCACGAGGATCGCCTTGAAGACTCGATGGTCCTCGATCGGGGTGAAGATCTGGCCGCTTGGCATTGGTCTGACCATCTGTTTATAGTGCCGCATGGTCGGCGAAGCAACCGCGGAGGGAGTGGTGAACGTGAACGAAGTCCCGATCGGCATCTGTCAGCTCGAATCGAGAATCGGCACGGAGGACTACGACCCGCGCCCCGACAACCTGGCCCACGCGCTCGACGCGATCGCGACCGCGGACGACCAGGGGGCGAAGATCATGGTCTTCGGCGAGATCATGCTGAACGGCTACGAGTCGGGCCCGTATACGCCGAAGTACGCCGTCGCCGAGAGCGAGCACGACCCCTTCGTCGCGCCGCTCGTCCGCGAGGCGCGCGAGCGCGACGTCTACATCATCATGGGCGCGACGACGCACAAGGGCGCGTTCCCAGGCGATTGCTACAACTCCGCGCTCGTGATCGGGCCGGAAGGCCTCCTCGGGGTCTATTCGAAGACGCACGTCGCGGCCTTCATCGTCGACGGGGGCGCGAAGCTCGCCGCCGAGAAGGTGTGGTGGAGCCCGGGCAACGAACTGCCGGTCTTCGACACACGCTACGGCCGCATCGGGATCGAGATCTGTTACGACAACTGGTTCCCGGAAGTCGCGCGCACGCTCACGCTGAAGGGTGCGGAGCTGATCATCAACGTGTCGGCCGCCGTGTGCGGCTTCGAGGACGGCTGGGGCCGCTTCCTCGCGACGCGCTCGCTCGAGAACTGCGTGCCGTTCCTGCACGTGTCGGTCGTCGGCAAGCAGAAGGACTTCGAGCTCTTCGGCGGCAGCCGCCTCTTCTCCCCGACCGGCGATCTCGTGTTCGAGGCGCCGCGGGGCGAGGAAGCGGTCCTCACGACGACGCTCGACCGCAGCCTGATCTTCGCCGCCCGCGGCGCGTACCACCCGTTCTACAACCGGAACCCGGCGCTCTACGAAGAGGTCACGAAGGTGCAAGGCCCGCCGCAGACCGGCGACCTGCGCGGACGTGCGCTGCTCGAGAACCCCGTTCCGTCCCTTGCCCCTCTGACCTGATCGGCGGGCTCTGAACATGCCTGAAGTAATCGCGGAATACATCGACCGACTGTGCACTGTCGAGATGCGCCCCGGGAAGGGCAATCTCCCCCGCGGCGTGATCCACCGCCTGTACGACGCTGCACGCGAGCACGGCGGCGGTGGGCCGCTGACGCTCGGAATGGCACAAGCGCTCGCCGACAACGTGAAGCCGGGGGACGCAGTGTTGATCCTCACCGGCGCCGGTGGCCCGCCCGTGCTTCCGAAGGCGGAGGTGGACGGCATCCTCGGTGCCGCCGCGCTCGCGCGGGCCGTGCACTTCTCGCTCGGCGCCGTCCCGTACATCCTCACCGAGGAACGCGCGGCAGAGCCCGTGCGCGCCGCGGTCTGGGGCGCCGGCCTGAACTTCCGCCGTGTCGACGGCGACGAGGTCGACCACGCGGTGACGTTCATCCCGATGACCGACAACGACGACGACGCGAACCGCGCGCAGGCAACAGAGCTCCTCGACTCGCTGAAGCCAGCCGCCGTGATCGGGATCGAGAAGCTCGCCCCGAACCGCAAGAACGTCATCCACGGCGCAACCGGGCTCGACTACACACCCGTGCACGCGAACCCCCGCTACCTATTCGACGGCGCTGGCGAACGTGGCATCGTCACCCTCGGCATCGGCGACGGTGGGAACGAGGTCGGCTTCGGCGTGGTCGAAGATGCGGTGCGCGAGATCATGCCCGCCGGGAACAAGTGCGTGTGCCCGTGCGGCGACGGTTCCGCGTCGAACATCTCGACAGATCGGTTCCTCGTCTCGGCGATCTCGAACTGGGGCGGCTACGGCGTCGCCGCAATGCTCGCGTTCCTCAAGGGCGACCTCGCGCCGCTGATCAACGCCGACGAGCTCGAGCGCATGCTGCGCGGCGTCGTCGACGCGGGGGCGTTCGACGGAAGTACGGGACGGCCGACGCTCGGCGACGACGGAGTCGAGCTGCAGGCGCAGCGCGGGTTCATCGACATGCTGCAAAGCATCGTCCGCATTGGGCAAGTCGATTTCGCTTCGCCCGGCCATTGACGACCCACCATCAGGAGGAACAATGAAGCGCGCAGGCATATTCGACCGCACGCCCTGGCACCGAACGCGTTGGCTCGCCCTCGTCGCGGTTGCGCTGGTCGTGCTCGTTGCGGCAGGGTGCGGCGGCAAGAAGGACAGCTCCGGCGGCGGCGGCGACACGACCGCGTCCAAGGATCCGATCGTGATCGGCTCGGCGGTCGCCCTCACCGGAGGACTCTCCGCGTTCGATCTCCCGGCCTTGCAGGGAACGCAGATCGCGATCGACGAGATCAACAAGTCCGGCGGCATCCTCGGACGTCCCGTCAAGCTCGTCAAGGCGGACACGAAGTCGGACATCAACCAGGGCGCGCGGGCAGGGCAGGAGGTGCTCGCGAAGGGCGCCGACGCGATGATCGTCACGCTCGACTTCAACTACGGCGGTGGCGCCGCGCGCGAAGCGCAGAAGGCAAGCAAGGTCGTCATCGCGCCGGGCGCCGGGTCACCGGAGTTCGGCGTCCAGGGCATCGGCTCGATGGCCTACACCCTGGGCATCGCAGCGCAGACCGACTCGGTCGTCGCCGCGGAGTGGGGGATCGAGGACAAGAAGTTCAAGACCGCGTACCTCCTCCTCGACGACATCACCGACTACGACAAGACGCAGTGCAAGTCGTTCAAGACCGCGTGGACGGATGCCGGTGGGACGATCCTCGGCGAGGACACGTTCAAGAACAGTGATCCGTCGGTCGCCGCACAGGTGACGCGCATCAAGTCGCTGAGCAGCGAGCCGGACCTGATCATGCTCTGCTCGTTCCCGCCCGGCGGTGCCGTCGCGGTCAAGCAGCTGCGTGATGCCGGCGTGAAGTCCGCGATCATCAGCAACGGCGCGATGGACGGGGACTACTGGTACAAGCAGTCTGTCCCGAACCTGAGCGACTTCTACATCACGGCGTCCGCGAGTGTCTGGGGCGACGATCCCAGCCAGCAGGTCAACGACTTCGTCGCGAAGGTGAAGGCGAAGAGTGGACAGCCGCAGGCCTACTTCACCGTCCTCGGCTACATCGCCGTGTACGCGATCAAGGAAGCGATGGAGAAGGCGAACTCGACCGACGGGACAGCCGTTGCGGCCGAGCTCGACAAGTTCAACAAGGAGCCCGTCGGCGGCCTCGAGCTGACGTTCACTCCCGAGCTGCACATCGACACCAAGCGCGAAGAGCGGGTCATCGGTGTCTTCAACGGGAAGCACAAGACGGTCGCATCACGCGCGGCCGAAAAGCAACTCCCGTTGTT
>JBEEFW010000094.1:0-20912 GCA_041166385.1 Acidimicrobiaceae bacterium
GCCCGACGCGGCGTAGCGCTCGAACGGCTTGCGCAGCTCGGAGAGCGGTACGCCGGCACGGGCCAGCTCCTCCAGCACCATCAGCGCGGCGATGGAGCCCGAGTCGGCCCGGTAGTTCTCGCGGAAGTAGTAGTGCGCCGAGTGCTCGCCGCCGAATGCGGCCCCGGTCTCGGCCATGACCGACTTGATGAAGCTGTGCCCAACGCGTGTGCGCACCGGCACGCCGCCGTTCTCGAGGATCACCTCGGGCACCGACTTCGAGCAGATGCAGTTGTAGAGGATCGTCGCGCCCGGCTCCTTGGCCAGCACCGCCTTGGCGACGATCGCTGTGGTCGTCGAGCCCGAGATGGGCTCACCGAGGTCGTCGACGAGGAACACGCGGTCCGCGTCACCGTCGAACGCGAGGCCGACATCGGCGCTCGTCTCGCGCACCCGCGCTTGGAGGTCGCGGAGGTTCTCGGGTTGGATCGGGTCGGCGGGGTGGTTGGGGAACGTGCCGTCGAGCTCGCCGTACATCACCTCGAGGTCGAACGGCAACGGCTTGAACACGATCGGGACGACGAGGCCACCCATGCCGTTGGCGGTGTCGGCGATCAGCTTCAACGGCTTCAGCACGTTCACGTCGACAAACGACCGCACGTGCGCGGCAAAGTCGTCCAGCAGATCCAGCTGCGTGAGGTTTCCCGCGCGCTCCGCAGGCTCGACGCCCGCCACGGCCATGGCCTTGATCTCGGCGAGGCCGGTCTCCTCCCCCACGGGTTTCGCGCCGGCGAGACAGAGCTTGATGCCGTTGTACTGCGCCGGATTGTGCGACGCGGTGAACATCGCACCCGGCGAGTCGAGCCGCCCCGCCGCGTAGTAGATGAGGTCAGTCGACGCCATGCCGAGATCGACGACGTCGACGCCCTGCGAACGGACACCGTCGGCGAACGCAGCCGACAACGCGACGCCCGACGGACGCATGTCCCGAGCGATGAGCACCCGCGGTGCACCGGCGAATCGAGCAAACGCCGCACCGATGCTGTGGCACATCGACGCGTCCAGGTCCTCGGGAACGAGGCCGCGAATGTCGTATGCCTTGAAAACCGCGTCGAAGTCACCCATCAATGACTGCAACCTATTCGTAGGCACCGGCGCGCGACCAGCGCCGGATGCGGAACAGATCTCGCACGAGGCGCACGGCGTCGCGAACCACACGCACGGTCGAGCGCGTGGTGTTCACCACGGTCACGGGGACTTCGGCCAGCGTGAGCCCGTTGCGCTCGGCGATCACGAACAGCTCGACATCGAATGCGAACCCGTCGATCCTCGAGCGTTCGAAGATGAAGCGCCCCGCCTCCGCCCTGAACGCCTTCAACCCGCACTGGGTATCGCGGTAGTTGCCGAGCAACACCATGTGCGTGAGTCCGTTGATGACCCGCCCTCCGATCTCGCGAAGCCTTCCCGCCTGAACGAGCGTGCGGGTCATGTCGTGCTTGCGGCTTCCGACGACCACGTCGAAGCCGGACTCCACGATCTCGAGCAGCCCTTCCAACTGCTCAGGCGCGTAGGAGAGGTCGGCGTCGGTGAACGCGATCGTGTCGCCCGTCGCGGCGAGCACACCGGTGCGCACCGCGGCCCCTTTTCCGCGGTTGGTCGGATGCGACAAGACGCGGTCCGCCCCTCCGGCGCGCGCCGCGTCAGCCGTGCCGTCTGACGAACCGTCGTCGACAACGATCAACTCGACGCCGCCCTCGACGCCGGCGAGAGCAGAGCGCACCGCGGCGATGGCCGACGCGATCCGATCCTGCTCTTCGTACGCCGGGACGACGACGGTCAGGCGTGCGACGTTTCCTCCTCGTCGTCGCGCGGCGGCTCGAGGAGCCGGCTGAGCAGATCGCCGCTGGCCGGCAACGGCTCGGGCATCGGCACGGGACGCCGGCGGGCGAGCACGATCGCGAGCGCGATCCCCATCAGCGTCAGCAGGTACGCCACGTACTCGACGCTCGTGTTGCCGTAGTGCAGGTGCACGTGCTTCGACGTGGGCACGACGACCATGAGGTTCGGAGTGACGCGGAACGGACCCTCAGCCCCGTCGACTTTCCAGTTCGGGAAGTACGACGTCTTCACCAAGACGGGCGTGCCGATTTGGTCGACGTCGAAGTCGATCGTGTCGGTACCGGTGGCGATGTTGGTCACCGTTGCCGGCGCGATCGGCCGCGTGGGCGGTGTCTCGCCGTCCTTGACGCGCGCCCACGTCGACGGCCCGCTGGCCGCGAGATAGACGTTCCACCGCGTCGGGTCGAGATACCAGGACATCGCCGGACCATTGGCCAGGATGTTGCGCCCCTGATCGTCCTTCGGCGCGGTGTGCGGGTCGCTCGTGCCGTAGGTCCAGTCGAGCCCGGAGTTGTGCGTCGTGACGACCGCGGGCTCGTTGTCGAGCGGTACCACCAGTTGACTGTCCGCGATCTCGTAGATGTGCCATGCACCAGACAAAGCCACCTCGTGAAGCTCCGGGCGGGCGGCGGCGGCCTCGACCGCCGGCTTGGTCGACGCGAGGTAGTACCGCACGCCGAGCAGTTGCATGTGCTTGATGCCGAGCTCGATGTCGAAGCCGTGGTACGGAAGATTGCGCTGCGCGCACGAGCACTTGGTCGACAACTCGTTCTGGTTCACGAAGTGGAACGGCGTGGTGGTCGACGACTCGAAATAGAGGCCCTCCATCGAGCCGATGCAGCCGTCGCTCCACAGCGAGAGCAGCATCGGCGACATCGGCGTGCCATAGCGCTCGAGCCGCGGGTCGTCGTACTCCCACATCGCGCGACCACACCCTTGCTCTCGGCCCACTCGTTGCATCGTGGAGACGAGGTCGTAGTACTCGGGGTACGCCGGCTTCTTCTCGTAGCCGGTGTAATTCCATCTGGCCCAGTCGGGCGCGGGGTTGCCGGCCGCCGCCGTGCTGATCGTCGGTACCAACGGGATGGAATAGCCGAGGAACGAGGGCTTCCAGTGAAAGCCCTCGTTGTCGCTCGTTTCCCCCGGCAACGCCTTCAGCGGCAGCCCAACGACGATGATGACGGCGATCAGCGATATCGCCGTGGCCGCGATGTTCACGGACGTCACCGGGCGATCGGGATCGCGGGCCACGAGCAGTGAGACCGCGCGGGCCAGCTCGGCAATCCCAAGCGCGGCCAGCAGACACAACATCAGGTAGTAGAAGGGCAGGAGTCGCGCGTTCCAGAGCCGCGACTCGGGCGCAACGACGAACGCGATCGCCATCAGGAACGCGACGAGCCCGAGCCACATGCCGGCCCGAATGCGCAGCACGAGCGACACGACCAGGCCGACGATGGCGAGCGCGAGCACCCACTGCAGGCCCTGCGGACCGAGGTAGTCGTGGAAGATCTGGTTGCGGAAATGCGAATCGGTCACGAGCTGACCGAGTAGATAGTTCCAACTGCGTGAACCGGTGCCGGACGGGAGCTTCTCCCAGCCCATGTCGTTCACGTACGCGCTGCGAGCGAGGAAGGGGAACGTCCAGAACGCGCTCAAGAAACCGCCGACCGGCAGCGCGGCCGCCAGCCACTTGACCCGCCCCCATCCGGGCCAGACGACCAGCGCGGCGACGGCGGCGATGACCACGAAGATGCCGACGATCACGTGGCACAGCGCCGTGAGCGCGAGGAGCACGGCGGCCAGCCACCGGTACCGCCCGGTACGGAACCCCGCGACCAGCACGCCGAGGAACAGCACGCCGAAAGTGAGGCTCAGCGAGAAGCTGAACTCGCCGGCCAGCGTGGACGTGACATTGCCCCCGATGATGTTGCCCGTGCCGTTCGTGACCGGCTCCCGGTTGAACAGAAACACCACCATCGACAGCGCGAACAGCGACGGTGTCGGGAAGGGCAGGTCGGCCAGGCGGCCGAGCGCGTACGCCGCGACGGGGAGCGTGAGAAGGCCGAGCACCGTGACGACCTTGAAGGCCACGCCGTACGGCAGCCCCACGAAGAGCAGCGTGAAGACGACCGCGGCGGCCATGAGAGCCCGCCGTGCCGACGACCCTCCCGGGTACCGCAGCAGCGCCCACGCAGCGACCCCGACTCCCACGCCGAGGGGGATGAGCGCGGCCCAACCGTACAATCCGGCGTTCAGCGCCACGATCATGAGCGCCGGGAGCACCATGTAGAACTGGTACGCGGGGAAGCCGTCGTACCAGTCGGGTGTCCATCCACTCAGGCGCCCGTGGTTGAGCAGGTGATCACGCAGGAAGGCCGGCCCCCACACGTGGGCGCCCATGTCGCCACCCGCCGGTGTCGTGTCGGTGAGGATGTTGCCGAGGCCGAGCTGGCCGAGGATGAACCCGGTGGCCAGCACCACGATGGTGATCTCCACGATGCGGATGACTCGCTCGGTCGTGAACCACCCGAAGTCGAAAGAGGACATCGCTTCTGGCGCGGGCCGCGGGTCGACGCGCTCGTCGTGCAGCGGCTCCCGCAGCGTCTCCATCAGCCCATCATCCTGGCAGACCCCGCAATCGGGTCCTCAGCGGGGATGGGGTCAGCGCAGGGCTGGTTGCCGTGCCGGCTCGCGGCCGAGCACGTCGGGAAGGGCCACGTCTTCGCCCGCCTGTTGCCAGAACCGCATGTCGCAACGCGAACAGGACCGCATGTCCATGTCACGCCCGTCGAGGCGCAACGAGATGCAGACCAAGGGGCCGCGGCACAAGGGGCACGACTCGGGCACGTAGGAATCATCGGCACACGGAACCGGGCCACTTGAGACCTAGAACAACAGGGCGGCCACCGCCACGGCATTGAAGGCGACGTGGGCCCAGATCGCAGGGCCGAGCCGTCCGGTCCGGGTGACCAAGATCGCCGCGACCAGGCCGAACACGAAAAGCGCCGGGAATTGGAGCGGCTCGAAGTGGGCGGCTCCGAACAGGGCGGCCGATCCGGCGATCGCCCAGCGCGTCCCGAGCCGGCGTTCGATCGAGCGCAGCACCAGGCCCCGGAAGAAGATCTCCTCGGCGATGGGGGCGAGTACGGCGACCACCAGGAACAGCAGCAGGACGCCGGCGCCGTGCGCTCGATCGGTGAGCTCTCGAGCGGGCTGTTCGATGTCGTCCGTCGTGATGATGTCCCAGCGGACGAACGGCAGATACAGGAGCGTGGCGGCGTATTGCGTCGCGATCCCGAGCACGATGCCGACAGGTGCGTCGATCCACCGCATCCGGATGCCGAAATCGGCGATTGGGCCCCGACCTTTGCGCCTTGCGACGACGAGAGCGAATGCGAGCATCGACCCGGCGTACGGCGCCTGCATCAGCGCCACCGTCGACAGGGGCACCTCGTTGAAGTCTTTGCTCGGCGGCTGTCCGGTCAGCCAGTACGCGACCGGCGTGAGCAGGATCGCGACGACATTGGCGAGGACGAAGGCGAGCGCGGCATCGCCCAACCCCCACCGGACGTCGTCGGTCGTGGGTTGGCCCGGCATGACCGGCCAAACCCTAAGGCTATGAAGCGAGGTAGTTGCGCTCGCGGAAAAGGGGTTCGACGATGCGGCGATCTTCGAGGCGCCAGCCACGCGGCACGGAGAGCCCGTTGGCGTGACGCTCGCAGAGGTCGTGGGTCATCGGATGCGCTTCTTCAGAGAGGCGCTCGACCCAGGCGGCACGGTTGCCGTAGTCGTAGGTCAGTGTGGCGTTGGCCAAGGCATTGCAACTCGGCCGGGCGCAATGGCGGCTCATGAACATTGGACGGTACTTAGTGAGAGGCCGTCCGTGGCGGATGGCGCATCTGTTCGGCGGCGGATGACCCCTAGCATGTGGCCCAATGAGTCCGCAGACCCCTCCGCCGCCGCCTCCCCCACCGCGCGACTCGCGTGGGTCCGGGGGCGGGCGGATGGGGATCTCGAGCTGGCCGCGCTGGTCGCTGTGGGTTCTGCTCGGGCTGGTGGCCGCCGGGCTCCTCCTCCCGTCGCTGTTCAGCGCGTCGGAAGGGCGAGACATCCAGTACTCCGAGTTCCTCGGCGAGGTCTCGAGAGACAACGTCAAGAGCATCGAGTGGAACAACGACAACGGCCACATCACCGGCGCGTTCCAGGACGGTGCGAAGTTCACCTCCACCGGCCTGCCGTCACCCCCGGGACCCTCCGACGCCGATCGCCAGCTGTTCACCGATCACCACGTCGAGGTGAAGTTCAAGACGCCCGAGACGAGCCTGTGGGCGGCGTGGCTGCCGGTCCTGTTGCCGATCGCGCTGCTCATCGGCTTCTTCGTGTGGATGCAACGCCGCACGCAGAGCCAGATGGGCGGGATCATGTCCATCGGTCGCTCCCGGGCCCGCACGTACACCACCGAGCGACCGGGCACGACCTTCGCCGACGTCGCCGGCTACGACGGGGTGAAGCAAGAAGTCCGCGAGGTCGTCGACTTCCTCAAGTTCCCCGACAAGTTCGGTGAGATCGGCGCTCGCATCCCGAAGGGCGTGCTGCTCGTCGGCCCTCCGGGCACGGGTAAGACGCTGATCGCCAGAGCGGTGGCCGGCGAGGCGGGCGTGCCCTTCCTCTCGGTGTCCGGCTCGGACTTCATGGAGATGTTCGTCGGTGTCGGCGCATCGCGCGTGCGCGACTTGTTCCAGACCGCTCGCAAGCTCGGCCGGGCGATCATCTTCGTCGACGAGATCGACTCCATCGGCCGCAAGCGCGGCGCGGGTCTCGGTGGCGGACACGACGAGCGCGAACAGACGCTCAACCAGATGCTCTCCGAGATGGACGGCTTCGAAGCCACCGAGGGCATCGTGATGATGGCCGCGACCAACCGGCCCGACATCCTCGACACCGCGCTGCTGCGGCCCGGACGCTTCGATCGTCAGGTCGTCGTGCCGCTGCCAGAGCTCGACGAGCGTCGCCTGATCCTGTTGGTGCACTGCAAGCACAAGCGCATCCACGAAGACGTCGACCTGCAAGTCGTCGCTCGCGGAACGCCGGGCATGTCCGGTGCCGACCTCTCCAACCTCGTCAACGAGGCTGCGCTGTTCGCCGTGCGCGCCGGCGACGACGCCATCCACATGCGCCATTTCGAGATGGCCCGCGACCGGGTGCTCATGGGCCAGCGCCGCGAGTCGATGGCGCTGTCCGATCAGGAGAAGGAGTCGGTGGCGTATCACGAGGGCGGTCACGCGGTGTGTGCCGCGGTGCTCCCCCACGCCGACCCCGTCCACAAGGTCACGATCCTGCCGACGGGTATGGCTCTCGGCGTCACGCAACAGCTGCCGCTGGAAGAGCGCCACATCTATCGCCAGGACTACATCGAAGATCGCCTCGTCGTCGCCATGGGTGGCCGTATTGCCGAAGAGCTGGTGTTCGGTGTGATCTCGACCGGCGCGAACAACGACCTCGTCACATCGACGGAGCTCGCACGCAAGATGGTGCGGGAGTGGGGCATGTCGGCCCGTATCGGTCCGATGGCGTGGGGCTCGCAGGGGCAGGTGTTCCTCGGCGAAGACCTGATGCACACGCGCGACTACTCCGACGAAACCGCCCGCGTCATCGACGAAGAGGTCGAGAAGATCCTGCGCGAGCAGGAGGAGCGGTGCCGCGTCACGCTGCGCGCCAACCGCCAGGGGCTCGACCTCGTGGCCCGAGCGCTGCTCGAGCACGAGACGATCGACGGCGAAGAGGTGCAGCGCCTCATCGAGCTCGGGCGCACCGGCGCCCCTCCCGAGACGGTCGTCACGCGCGGCGTCGACACGAGCCGGTTCAGCCAGCCCTCGCCGTACACGGGCAATGGCGACGACGAACCGGTCGAACCGGCCGAGCCGGCGTACGGCGGCCGCCCGATCTCCCGCACCCCCCCGAGCTGACGCTCCCCCCTCGCGAACTCGAGGCAATAGGCGTCGGTACCCGACGCCTATTGCCTCGAGTTTCAGGTTCGGAGCTCCGCGAGGGCGGCCCACAGGTCGCCGGCGGACGGAACGCCGATGAAGGAGGCCCGCGTGACGCCCTCGTCGTCGGCAACCACGATCATCGGCACGGCGTCGATGTCGTACTTCTCGTGCAGGTCCTTGCGGTCGATCGCCTCGATGTCCTGCACGACGACCTCGGCGCTCTCGAGCTGACCAGCCTTCTCCCACGCGTCCTGGCACGACAGGCACGTCGCTGACGAGAACACCGCCACCAACCATGGGGCCTCGGGGCGGTCGAAATCGGCCCGGTCGAGCATGGCCGGCACTTCGTACGAGTCCGGTTGCGTGGGCGCATCCGCCCGGGTTCGCCTCGTGATCACGAGCGCGACGACGCCGGCAATCGCCGCGACCGCAACGGCGATGAGAGCCTGCAGCGCCACGACCTGAGTTTCGCAGCACCGCCCGACTTGGGAGGAACCCGCATCGGTAGTGAAGAATCCCTGTCCGATGGGGGGCAACGATCAGGTGCCGGGCACCGACATCCACGGACACCTCCCGCACGAGCCCGAATCGGCGCCCGCAGCGATCACGATGGGCGCGACGCCTGACATGGCGACACCGTTCGAGGACGAGGCCGCGGGAGAGGCGGTAGTGCACACTCGTGGACGGCTCCCATTCATCTTCCGCGAACCGATGTGGGTCCTCGGTTTCGTGCTGCTCGTCGACGAGGTCGACAAGAACATCGTCTCGGGGATGGTCACACCCCTCAAGGAACACTTCGGCGTCGGCGACGCGGCCATCGGTCTGCTGTTCTCGATGCAGCTGCTCTTCAACGGCCTGATCACCGTGCCGGCGGGCTATCTCGCCGATCGGTGGAATCGCAAGCGGGCGATGGGCAAGACCGTCGTCGCGTGGTCAGCACTCACCGCGGCCGGAGCAACCGCGCTCAACTTTCCGATGCTGGTCGGGCTCCGCTCGATGCTCGGCTTCGGCCAGGCGATCAGCGAACCTTCCGCCAACAGCTTGATCGGCGACTACTACCCCCCGGACAAACGCGGCACCGCGTTCTCGATCCAGCAGGTGATGTTGTTCGTCGGCACCGGGCTCGGCGTCGGACTCGGCGGCCTGATCAGCACCACGCTCGGATGGCGCTGGGCCCTTGTAATCATGGCGCTGCCCGGGCTCCTTGTCGCGTTGATGGTGTTCCGGCTGCGCGAGCCGAAGCGCGGGACCGCAGACCTGATGGCCGCTCTCGGCAGCGGCGAGATCGAACACGACGAGGAAGCCGATGCCCGGCTGTTCGACCACGGATTCCGACAGTTCGTGCGCGACATGGTCGACGGCCTCAAGGCCGACATGCGAACGGTGCTGAACATCCGCACCATGCGCTACACGCTCGTCGGCGTGGCGGCACTGCTGTTCACTGTCACCGCGCTCGCCCGTTGGTTGCCCCAGTACTACGAACGCCACCTCTACATGGCCGAAGGCTCGGGCGAGGGTTTGTTCGGCCTGATGATCGTGCTCGGTGGCGTGCCCGGCGTGCTCGTCGGCGGACGAGTGGCCGACAAGTACGCGCCGAAGCTGCAAGGCGGGCGACTCGCGTTGCCGGCGATCTTTCTTTTCATCGGCACCGGCCTGTTCACCACCTCGTATCTCGTGCGTCCGTCCGAATACTCGAGTCTCGCCATCAGTGTCGTGATGGTGTTGCAGTGCCTCGCATTCTTCATCGTGGCGATGGCGATACCGGGGCTTCGAGCGGGACTGACCGATGCACTTCCCGCGCACCTTCGCGGTACGGGATTCGGCGCGTTCAACCTCGTCGCCGTCATCGCGGGTCAAGCGGCCGCACCGTTCATCGTCGCCCTGCTGTCGTCGGCATTCGACGAGAACCTCCGCGTCGCGTTCTTGCTCGTCTCTCCGTTGTCGTTCCTCGGAGCCGCGATCCTGTTCCGCGCCCGCAAGTTCCTCGACGACGACATGCAGAAGATCATGATGGCCGTGTTGACGGCGATGCAGGAAGAGAACGAACGCAAGGCCGCGGAGGCTGAGAGCAAGGCTTCACCTGCGGAAACGTGACGTCGACGGACTGACCGTCGTTGTCCACAGTTGACCGCCGCTGACAGCCATCTCAGTTCGTTATGGCACGTAGCTGGCTCGCAACCAATCGGTTGCACATTGTGTTGGGACGGCCGGAGCTGCTTCCATCGTCGGGCGTACGGTGGCTACATGGGGCTGAAGGATCGATTGCGCGGCAAGCGGACGCCCGAGGACGCGTTCGCTGATGAAGTCTCGCGGCTGGTCACCCAGCTCTTGCCGGTGCAGAAGGTCGAGCGTGGCGATGACTTCTCGCTGAAGCTGACAATCCGCGGCAAGACCGAGCCGACGCACATGTTCCTTCAGAACATCTTCGTCGAGGCATCAAGGCTCGAAGGTGCGGCACGAGACGAGCGACTCCGCATCGCCGTGCTCGCAATGACGCCCTCCGACCGGCCGAAGACATGGGCCGAGGCCCAACCCCGACTGATGCCATCGCTCCGCGCTGCGAGCTGGGCCGCTGCCACCACCATCATGGGGAAGTCACCCTTTCGGCGCGAGTTCGCTCCGTTTGTGGAACTCATGGTGGCGGTTGACGACGAACACAGCATGTCGTTCGTCACCGACGACGACATCCGCGAGTGGGGCGTCGACGAAGAAGCCGTGCTCGCCACGGCGATCGCAAACCTTGCCAAGACTCCCGCACCGGTTGGCGGTCCCGAGGGCGCACCTTGGCTCGAGGTGCACGGTCCCGACGGCTACGTCTCCTCGTGGCTCGTCGTGCCCGACGCGCTGATGCAGTTCGGTGCGTCGCTCGGTGACGAACTCGTGGCGGTAACCAAGTCCCGCGACAGTCTTCGCCTGATCAGCACTCGCGACGCTGGCGCACTCGAACAAGAGCTCAACCGTGTCGAGGCGGAGTACCTCGCCGAGCCGCGACAACTATCTCCTGTGCCGTATCAGCTTCAGTCCGATCGGCTCGTCGCGTGGGATCCCCCGGCCGATCATCCGTGCCGGCGTGTCGTTGATCGACTTCATCGCATCCTCGCCATGCGGGAGTACGACCTCCAGCTCAACGTGCTGACAGATCTGTTCGCGAAGTCCGGAGTCGACGTGTACGTCGCGAAGTACACGCTGATGGAGCGAGAGAACAGGACCGTCTGGTCGTGGTGTACGTGGGTGCGACAGGTGACCGACGGCCTCCTGCCGGAGACCGACTATGTCTGTCTCGGCGACAACAACGACTCCAAGGCGAGCGTGTGGGTGCGCTGGGATGACGCAGTACGGCTCGCCGGTGTCGCGCTCCGAGACGAGCCGGACTATTCACCGGGCAGGTGGCGGGTGCACGGTTGGCCGGACGATGCCGTGATGGCGACCCTTCGAAATGCAGCGGTCGATCCCCCTAATGACGGACCGTGATCAGGACAGAGTGAATAGCTCCCGAGGCCGCTTCAAGGCTGGACCTCTGATCGAGTGTTTCGTTATGGCACGCAGCGACCGGGAACGCGGCGCGTCAGGTGTCGAGGGGCACGTCATCCCACGACTCGGCGATCCCAGCTAAGTCAAGCGGTTTCGTGTTCGGCTAGCGGGCCGCCGCCAGCGCTCCCGTGACGGTCACCGGGATGCCGTTGACGGCCGCGTTACCGGAGAGCACATCGACGAAATCGCCGGGCGACAGGATGTTGCTGTTGACCCCCGCGTGCTCGCGGGCGACCGACAACCGCGTGCCGGGCTTGTCGTGACCCCAGCCGTGCGGCATCGACACGACGCCGCGCATCACTTCGTCCGTGACTTCGACCGGCACTTCGATCGTGCCGGCCTCGGAGCTGACGGAGGCGACGTCGCCGTCGGCCAACCCGCGCGACGCAGCGTCGTCGGGATGGATGAGCAGCGTGCAGCGGTCCTTGCCCTTCACGAGGACGGAGACGTTGTGCATCCACGAGTTGTTCGAGCGAAGGTGGCGACGGCTGATGAGAACAAGCTCGTCAGCGTCGCGGTCGAGACGATCCGCGAGACGCGGGACATCGGCCGTGATGTACGGCGGAGCGAGTGCGACGCGCTGGTTCGCGGTGCGCAGGACCTCGGCGAGGCGCGGCACCATCGGCCCGAGGTCGAGGCCGTGTGGCGCGGCCTTCACCTTCTCGAGCGTGATGCCGTCGGGAACCTCGCCGTAGCGGTCGCCGAACGGTCCGGTGCGCAACGTGAGATCGAGCAAGCGCTCGGGTCCACCGTGGTCATAGCCCGCTCGCACGGCGGGACCGTCGAGACCTTGTGACTCCGCCACGGCGTCGAAGAGGCCGTCGTCGATGAGGGCGACGTCGCAGTCCTCGGCGGTCATCCCGATGCAGGCGCCGGCAAGGCGGATGAGGATCTCCCACTCCTCCGGCCGACCGGGCTCGGGCGCGAACACGGGAGCCGAGTACTTCGCCGCGCTGCCAACGGCGAAGTTCCAGATGAGATCGTCGTGGTGCGCCTGCTCGAGCGCGGACAGTCCCGGCAAGATCACGTCGGCGTGCCGAGTGGTCTCGTTGATCCAGTTGTCGACGGTGATCATGCAATCGAGGCTCGGCAGCACCGCGTCGAGCCGATCGCCACCGGGCGACGACAGCACCGGATTGCCGGCGACGGTGAACAGCGCTTTGATCTGACCGTCGCCAGGCGTCGCGATCTCCTCGGCGAGACACGACACCGGCACGTGGCCGAGCACCTCGGGCGCGCCGCGCACCCGGCTCGTCCATCGACCGAAGTTGGCGGTGCCGTCCTCGAGGCCGGGCATCGGCAGGTTCGTCATCGGCCACGCCGACGGCCGAGGGAACATCAAGCCACCGGGCACGTCGAAGTGACGCGTGAGGATGTTCACGACGTCGACGAGCCAGCTCGCCAGCGTGCCGAACTCCTGATTGCACAGACCGATGCGGCCGTACACAACAGCCCGCTCGGTGGACGCCAACTCGTGTGCGAGGCGCCGGATGCGATCGGTCGGGATGCCCGTCACGCTCGAAACACGCTCGGGCGCCCAGTCGGCAACGAGCGCGCGGAGCTCGTCGACGCCGTCCAACGAAGGCGCGACGGTGCCGAGGTCGACCAACTCGTCGGCGAACAGCACGTGCGCAATGGCAAGCAGGAACGCGGCATCGGTGCCGGGCGTGATCGGCAACCATTCGTCGGCGGCGTCGGCGGTGCCGGTGCGGCGAGGGTCGACGACGACAACGTGACCGCCGCGCTCGCGGATGGCGGCGATCTCCCCCATCACGTCGGGGCACGCGAGCAATGAGCCCTGCGACGCGTGCGGATTCGCGCCCATGATCACGAACAGATCGGTGCGGCGGATGTCGGGAACGGGAATGGTCCACATCCCGCCGTACATGAGGTACGAGCTGACGTTCTTCGGCCACTGGTCGACCGTGCCTGGCGAGTAGATCATCGGGATGCCCGACATCCCGATGAGGATCCCGATGTAACGGCTGAGACTGAACGCGTGCGCGAGCGGGTTGCCGACGTACGCCGTGACGGCCGTGATGCCGTGCTCGGCGATGACCGGCGACAGCAGCTCCGTGCAGCGACGGAACGCGTCGTCCCAACTCACTTCGTGCCACGTGTCGGTGGCGCGATCGCGGACGACCGGCGTTCGCAGCCGATCGGGATCGTGATGCAGATGCCCGAGCGTCGTGCCCTTCGGGCACAGGAAGCCCTTGCTCCACACATCGTCGCGGTCGGCGCGGATGAGCGCGACCCGATCGTCCTCCACGTGCACCTCGAGCCCGCACATCGCCTCACAGAGGGGGCAGGTGCGCAGGTGGATCTTCCGTCCGTTGGTCTGCGGCTCCACGCGGCGGACTCTAGACCTGACGGTCCGTCAGAAGTCGGGCTACAACAGCAGATCGAACGCCTGGAACGCCCGCTCCCAGTGCTCCGTCGCCGGATTGCGCAGCTTCGTGTCGAGGACCGTGAACAGCCTGGCGAGTGCAACGCTCAACCCGCCGGCGATCTCGGGGAGCAGTGTTCTGGTCTCCTCAGAGAGCTCGAGCTCCATCTGCGGCCACGTCGCCAACCGGTCGAGCACCGGCTCGAGCTCGATGTCGCCGTCGAGCTTTCGGAACTCGTGGACGCGCTCCTGAAGCCCTTTGGTGATCGGCAGGTCCCACGGCTCGATGATGTCGCGGATGTTCGCCTTCGCGTTCGCCTCACCACGAATGAGGAGGTCGCCGATCTTCAGGTGGATGAAGTCCTGGTACCGCTTCAGGTCGTCCTTGTCGACATCCAAGCTGGCGGCGGCACGGAAGAAGCGCTCGAACGTCGACACGGCGGTGACAGGCATGGGGCTGCAGCTTGTCGACGCCGCGTCGGCCTGAGATCACGCGATCGCGTGGTTCTGAGTTCGCCCCGGTCAGCCGACGTGGCGGGCGATGAAGTCGAGTTGGTCCGGCAGGTAGCTCCGCCATGAGGCGTCCTCGTGGTAGCCGGATCGCACCCCACCCTCGATCGACGGGACGCGCCGCTTCAGATCGTTGACGCCATCGGCGAACGGATCGTCGTCACCGCAGTCGACTCGCACCGCCTTGCCCGCAAGCAGTTGTGCGTCGCCCAGCACGTCGTTCACATCGAAGTCGGCCGCATCGTCGAACGCGCCCGGCGTCGCAGACGAGAACGACGCCCAGAACGACGGACCGTTCCCCACCGCGGCCACAAACGTGTTGGGGTGCTGGAGCATCGCGAGGACGGCGCCGAACCCGCCCGCAGACCAGCCGATGATCGCGGACTTCGCCGCGGGTGCCCTGGCGGCCACGAACGGGATGAGCCCTTCGAGGAGATCTCTTTGGGTGTTCGAGCCGTCCTTGCGCTTGTGCCAGAACGTGTCAACGCCGTCGAGCGTCGCCACTCCCCAGGGCAGCCCGCGCTCCGCGATGAATCGATGGAGTCCGATGCCTTCGAATGCATCACGCCGGCTCCCACCCCGGCCGTGCAGGCCGTACAGAACTGCGGCCACGGTGCCCGCAGGGAGGTACAGGCCGTAGTTCACGGATCCGAACGGCGCCGGCAACGTGCCGTACTCCACCGGTGGATTGATTGCCGGGAGCGCCCGATCAGGACCGTCGAGCAGCCCGTGCCGGTGTAGGAATCGGCGCGTCCCGTGGATGTTGCGGGCCGCCAGCACGCTGCCTCCGGTGATGCCGACCGCGGCCGTCGCGAGCCCGCCCGTCAGCACTCGCCGGCGCGTGATCCCTTCCAAGCAGCCATCATCGCGGCTGCGGCTCTACCCGGATCTACGCAGGGCGGTTCCAGCGAACGACGTCGTCGATCTCGCCGCTCTCGACGTCGTACACGAAGCCGGCGATCAACTTCAGCGGCTCGAGGTACTTCTGCGCGGCGAGCACCTCGATGTCCTCGCGCAAGACGGCAGCGTGATCGTCGATCGGGAAGAAACCAAGGTCAGCGCCGGTGAGCGCCTGCAGCTCGGCGTCGGTCACGCCGGCGAGACCGCAGTTCGTGTGTTGCATCACGACCACGGTGTCGACGCCGAGCACATGACACGCCAACGCCAAACTGCGCAACACGTCGTCGGTCACACGACCACCCGCATTGCGAATCACAAGGGCCTCACCAAGATGCAGGCCCAGTGTCGCGAACACGTCGATGCGTGCATCCATGCACGTGACCACTGCCAAGTGACGCCCGGGGCGGTTTGACTCGACCGTCACTCGAGCCGCGGCATGGTCCTTGTTGGCCTCGAGCAGCGCGTCGATTTGGGTCACGCCGTTTGACTACGCGTTCCGCGTTGCAATGCGCAAATGCGGAACACGTCGTCGAGCAACGCTAGAAGCGACTGCGGCGGTAGCCGAGGCCACCGGTGAGCAACAGCACGACCAAGAGAATCAGTAGAAGCGTCAGCATGGGGCCGGTCTTCCCGGATCATCCCGCAGCTAGCCGCAGGTTCTTCGTTGGCTGCTCTTGACTAACTGAAGAGACCGTCGCCCATTCCTTCGGCCACCTCGCCGGCGTCGATGTTCGCGAGCTCGGCGTATACGTCGAAGTTGTGCTCGCCGACATAGGACGGCGGCGGGATGTACGGCTCGAGGTTCATCGCGCTCCACAGCGCGGGGAATCGGTCGAACGGACGCTCGCCGAACACGCCGTGGTCGCACGTGTGCCACATGTCGCGCGCGAGCAACTGCGGGTCGGTCATCAGGTCGCCGGCATCCTGGATGACGCCCGCGGGCACGCCCGCGTTCTGCAGCACCTCCTGGGCCTCGGCGCCCGAGACGGACGCAGCCCACCGGCCGACCACCGCGTCGCCGTCGGATCGCTCGGCTCCGGGATCAGCTCCGACCGCGGCGACGAGCCGGCGCCACTCGTCGTCATCGCGACAGCTGACGGCCAACCATCGACCGTCGGCCGTGGGATAGCAGTTGTTGGGTTGCACTTGTCCGAACGGATCGGCGTTGCCGACCGGCTGCGCCTCGCGGGCGTTGACGAGGTAGTCGAGCACCGCCGGCCCGATGAGGTAGGCGCCGGTCTCCATCTGCGAGATGTCGACGTGCTGTCCTCGACCAGTCCGCTCCCGCGCTTCGAGCGCCGCGAGGATGGAGAACGCCGCCGACAATCCGGCGGCGTGGTCGTTGAGGGAGAACCCAGGCCCGACGTCGCCGCGGCCGGGCGGGTTGGACAGGTAGGTCAGCCCAGACAGCGCGTGGATCGTGGGTGCATACGTCACCAGGCTCGACCATGGGCCTTCGTGACCGCAGCCCGACATGCTGAGGTAGACGATCGCCGGGTTCCATTCGGAGACCGTCTCGTACGACAGCCCCCAGCGCGCGAGCACACCGGCGGAGAAGTTCTCGATCACGACGTCGGCCTGCTCGATGACGCGGCGGGCCACCGCCCCCGCACGAGGGTCCTTCATGTTCAGCGAGACCGCTCGTTTCGATCGGTTCCACACGTAGAAGTACGGATGGTTTGGATCGTTGACGATCGTCGCCCGTTCGGCGGTCTGGAACTTGATGATGTCCGCGCCGAGATCGCCGAGGAGCCGCGTGCAGAACGGTCCCGCGAGAACGTGGCTCAGATCGACGACCCGCAGGCCCTCGAGCGGCTTGCGAAGAGATTGCGCTTGACCGTCGCGCGCCGGACGAGTGCCCCACTCGGCGAGCAGCTCGTCGACATCGGTGGATGAGGCGGCGGGAGGTGGCGCAGCGGCGACGGGCGTGCCGTGGAAACGTGCGACCGGCCCGGGGATCGACACCGCCGGCCCGTCCCAGTCGACCGGGCGGAAGAACTCACGGAACGCGTGCTGTGGGTTGGCGGCCACCTGGGCGACGGACTGCACTTCGCCGAACGCGATGTGTCGCTCCTGCGCGGCGTGGAAGAGCGTGTTCGCATCTTGCGTCGTGCAGAACGACGTGATCGTCTTCATCAGGCGAGGAACGTCGGCCACGATCTCCTCGATCGGCAGCGCCATGAGGTCGTCGACCTCCGCGAACCCCTCATCGGACATCCACTGCAACAACCCCGGCACATTCGGCGCGGGCGTGATCATCAACCATCCGCTCTTGGCGGGCACGACGATGTACGCGCCGATCCAATGCAACGAACCTTGGCGGGGCGCGACCTTGGCGTACGGCTGCACGTCGTCGAACCAGTACTGGAAGAAGAGCTGCTCGATCGTCGTGCACACCGCCTCGTGCATCGCGAGATCGATGAGCTGGCCGACGCCGGTGGCACGCGCCGCTCGCACACCGGCGAGCCCGCTGATCGCCGCGATGAAGCCACCGACGTTGAAGGACTGATGCCCCCAGGGGTTGACCGGCTCATCGGGCAGTCCCGACAACGACAGCACACCGCCGAGCGCGGCAGTGACGAGGTCGGTCGTCTGCCAGCTCGCGCGCGGGCCCGTGCGCCCGAACGGCGTGAGCGACACCTGGACCAACGCGGCATTCGTGCCGACGAGGTCGCCGTGATCGATCCCGAGGTCGGCGAGCCGTCCCGGCGCTTCCGTCTCGATGATGAGATCCGCTGACGCTGCCAGCCGGCGATAGGCGTCGCGATCCTCGTCGCGCTCGAGGTCGATCGTCAGCCGTTGCTTGCCGCCGTCGTACCACCAGTCGAGCAATCCGCCGCGCGCGACCAGCGCATCGGTGCTCATTGCCGGCCCGGCACTGCCACGGCCGATGCGCGCCACCGACGCGCCGCACTCGGACAACAACTTGGTCGCGAACCGTCCGCTGTCGTCGGTGAGATCGATGACCCGCAGCCCCTCGAGCGGACCTTGTCCCATGTGCTCCCCCACGTGCGTCGCTACGCGCCGAGGCCTCGGCCGCGCATGGCCGAGGCCCGAAGACGCGTCCCCTGCCAGGGATGGGAGCCGGTTTAGTCGCTCCGGATGAACCCCCGCACGCGGGCTGGTCACAGGCCTGTGAACAGGCGGTTTATGGTGCCCCGCCGTGGCCCCGATCCGTCTCTCCGCCGCCGGGGGCCTGGCCGTCGCCGTCGAGGACGGGGCCGTCCGGGTCGAGTTCGGCCCCCTGGATTGGTTCGGACCGGGCCACTTCATGGTCGGCGGCCAGCGGCAGCCGCTGACCGTCCTCGACCACCGCGACGATGCCGTCACGCTCGAAGGCGGCGGCGCTGTGCAGATCTCGATTCGCACAGATTCGGCGCAGTCGCTCATCGTGTTCGGGATCGAGTCGCTGGCTGCGCTCGACGATCTCGCCACGGGTTCGTTCGCGACCCCGTCGTACGCGTGGCCCGCGTTCGATCCGTCCGCGCGCGGCGCGAATGGTCTGCCCGACCGCAGCCGAGGCTTCGGGTTCCAGTACACAGAGTTCGCTTGGCCGACACAGAGCGACTCGTCGCTGGCGAAGTGGCGGCTGCTCCCGTTCCGGCCGCCGGTCGTCGAACCGCTCGGTGTCGTCGCGCCGGACGGGCGTTGCGTCCTGCTCGGACCGTTGAATGCCTTTCACGACCAGGTCATCTCCGTCGAGCACGGCATCGCGTGCGGTTGGCACGGTGACCTCGAGCGCGTCCCGAAGGGATTCGCGACCGAGCTGGCGCTCATCGCCGGCGCCGGACCGCGGGACTGCCTGAACCAGTACGGCGCGCTGTTGCGTGAACGCAACGAGACGGTGCGTCCGCCCCGCGATGCCGACGAGCTCGGGCGCACCGTCTCCTACTGGACCGACAACGGTGCGGCCTACTGGTACCGAACCGAGCCCGACACGGACACCACGTCGACGCTGCAGTCGACGATCGACGACCTGCGCGAGCGCGAGATCCCGTTCGGCGCAGTGCAGCTGGACTCCTGGTGGTATCCGCACGAGGTCGTGCGCCCGTTCAACACCGACGATTGGGTCGTGCCGCCCACCGGCTTGATCCGGTGGGAGCCTCGCGACGACGTCCTACCGGACGGCGTCGGCGCACTGCGGGACGCGCTCGGCGGTCCCCCGCTGGTCACCCACTGCCGCCACCTCTCGTCTTCGTCGCCCTACGTCGACGAACACGACTGCTGGGTCGATGCCGATCGCGCACATCCGAAGACGGCCGATCTCTACGAGCGCTGGCTCGACCAAGCGCAAGCCTGGGGCGTCGCGACGTACGAGCACGATTGGCTCGTCGAGAGCTACCTCGGCGTGCGCGGGTTGCGAGCCGAACCGGGTCGCGCCCGAGCGTGGCAACAGGGAATCGATCGCGCGGCGGCCGCACGTGACCTCACCTTGCAGTGGTGCATGGCGACGCCAGCCGACTTCCTGCAGACGACGACGTTGTCCACGCTCACGTCGATTCGCACGAGCGGCGACCACGGGTACCTCATCGGCCCGGGCGAGTTGTGGGCCTGGTTCCTGATCACCAACGCCTTCGCGCGGTCGCTCGACCTCCGTCCTTACAAGGACGTCTTCCGCTCCGACCGCGCGGATCCCGAGCATCACGCCGAGGTCGAGGCACTGCTGTCGGCACTGTCAACCGGCCCGGTTGGTATCGGCGATCCGCTCGGTCGCGCCGACCGCGACATCGTGCTACGCACGTGCCGCGACGATGGCGTCATCGTGCGGCCGGATGTGGCCCTCGCCGCCGTCGACCGTTGCTTCGCGGCGCATCCTGTAGCGCGCACGGTCCCGCTCGTGGCCGAGGCGTGGACGGATCACCCCGCCGGACGGTGGGTCTACGCCGTCACGTTGAACGTGTCACGCGCCGAGGAGCGCCTCGACGAGGTGATCGGACTGTCGACGCTCGGTGAGAGCACGCCGACCACCGCGGTCGTGTGTTGGGACTGGCGCACCGGCACGGTCACGCGCCTCGATCCCAGCGAGGGGTGGCGCATTGCGCTCGATCCGCTCGACTGGGACCTCCGCGTGCTCGCACCGGTCCTTCCTGGTGGCATCGCGGTCATTGGCGACCCGGCGCGGTATGCGACCGCGGGTGACGCCCGCCTCGCGTCTGTCGAAGCACTCGAGAACGGCGTGCGGTTCACGGTCCTCGGCGCCGGCGAGCTCGTGACCATCGTCGGCTGGGCCGATCACCCACCGCGTGCCGATGACGGTGTCGATCTCGAGTGGGAAGCGCCCGTCTGGCGCGTGCATGTGCGCGTGCCCGAGAGCGGTCGGGTCAGCGTGGTGCTGGCGTGACGAGCTCGATCGCGTTGTCGTAGAGCACCTTGCGGCGATCGGCGGCGTCGAGGCGCTTGGTCTCGCGCAGGTAGTCGAGCGGTTCGGGCAGCGCTTCGATGTGCGGCCAGTCGGATCCGAACAGCACGCGGTCCGCGCCGACCCACCCGACGACGGATTCGAGATCGTCCTCCCAGAAGGGATTGATCCACACCTGACGGCGGAAGATCTCGACCGGATCTTCGGCGAACCAACCGCGCATCTTCTTCTCGGTTGACCGCAGCTTGCGGAAGAGGTCCGGCAAGAACTCCGCGCCGTTCTCGACCGACGCGATGCGAAGGTTCGGAAACTTGACGAAGTGGTTCTCCAACACCATCGACAACAAGAAGTCGTGAAT
>JBEEFW010000095.1:0-6557 GCA_041166385.1 Acidimicrobiaceae bacterium
GCGACGGTGTCGCCGGTGCGCACCATGTCGATCTGTGCGACGACGTTGCTCGTGCGGCGCGGCATGGGAAGCACGATCGCGAGCAGCACGGCCGCGGCCGCGACCACGATTGCAACGCGCGGAAGTCGACCCGGTTCACGGTTCACTGCGCCGGCGTAGGCGGCACCCAGGATGGCGGCGCCGATCGCGATGACGACACCGAGGAGCAAGGCGTCGCGCATCAGCGCGCCGTTCCACGGCTGCGTTGCATTGCGATTCCACCACCACTCGCCGGCGAGGCCGATCGTCGCGACCCCGATGCCAGACGTGATGGCAAAGCGCAGACGGCGCTCGGTGCCGAACAGGGCGGCGGCCAGCTCGACGGCGATCGCCGAGGCGATGAACACGCCGGGCGTCCGCGTCGGGACGAAGCCGTTGCTCGCGGTGCTCGACATGAGGCCGATGCTCTCCGGCAGGAACGTCGCCAGGGCCAAGACGATGGCCCAACCACGACCGAGAACGATGCGCGTAGGCACGAACGCGAACGCGGCGGCGAGGAGGACGAGCAAGGGGTGGAACAGCTGCTGGAACTGAGGGACGCCGAATCGGAACTCACCGAGCGGCGCGCTGAGGCCAGCCAGCACGAACCAGGCCGCGACGAAGTGAACGATCTTCGTCCACCGGTTCTGACGGAAACTGACACCCGCCTCGGCGAGCGCGAGCCACGCGGCGATGAGGCTGAATGCCGCACCGCAGATCATCAGCATGTGCGTCGGGCTCCACATCGTGACGTCGATGCCGTAGGTCTGATGCCACAACTCGTCGAGCGGGAAGCCACCGAGCGCGCACACGCCGAGCAGGCCGAGCGGCACGGCCGACCACGGAACGCGCAATCCCTTCACCCGTAGTCCGGTGTCGACGCGTTGCATCGTGGCGAACAGCACGCCGATCGCCGCGGCCAACGCGATGAAACCGAGGCCCACGATGATCATCGTGTGCGGCGCAGTGAACAGTTCCTTGTCGCGGCCGCGGCCGACGTGCCAGGCGACGTCGTTGTAGAAGCCGATGCCCGCCACGAGGAGTCCGAATGCGGCGGTGCCGATCATGCCGGCGGCCCAACCAGGGATGCCCGTGACGCGCTCGAGGCCGTTCGGCACCCAGAGCAGCCAGTCGTCTTCGCGGTTGACGCGGCGACCGGTGATCGCGAGCGCGACCACGATGGCCGCGAACGCGACGAGCAAGATGATCAGGACGTCCCAACGCTCGAGTTGGGATCCGGGCTGTGCGGCAAACGTCATTGTTCTTCCTCACGTGGAGCGGGGACGAGGCCTCCGAGGCCGTTCCAGAGCAGTGCGGTGATGTCGTCGACCAGGCGAGAGCGCGTCATCGTGCGGCGCTCCAGCCACCAGTCGCCGGCGAGATGGACCATGCCGACAATCCCGAAGGCCCAGAGTTCGGCCGGGCCGGAATCGATCTTGAGACCGCGCAGCTGCTCACCGAGTACGAGCGCTACCCGAGATCCGACCTGGGCGACCAAACCATTCGCCACGTCCGTGGCGACGGGCGCGCCGAGCCGGCCGACGAGGAAGCTGTAGAGCTGCGGATCGCGTTCCACGAACGCGAGATACGCGTCGATGGTGGCTCGCAGCAGTTGCTCCGGCGGCAGATCCTGGGTGAGCGCGGCATCGAGATCGGCGACGAGCGCGGCGCCGAACTGATCGGCCAGGGCGGTCGCGAGACCGACCCGGTCGCCGAAGTGCCGATACACGATCGGCTTCGTGACGCCCGCTTCGGCCGCGATCACGTCCATGCTGACCATCGGGCCATCCCGGCGGATGGCCCGGACCGCGGCGTCGAGCAGCTCCGCTCGACGGGTGGCCCGACGAGCGGTGCGGTCGTGCTCGCGCAGATGCGCTCGCTGCCTGGCGGGTGACGACATGTTACTTACAGTAACGTTACTGGCGGTAACTGTCAACCCCGTGTCTGGGCCAGATGGGCGGGCGACGTACGCTCGGTGCGGTGAAGGCCGTGATCGTGGGGCAGGGGTATGTGGGCTTGCCGGTGGCGGTCCATGCTGCGGCGGCCGGATTCGATGTGCTCGGCTTCGACACGGACGTCCGCCGGGTCAAGCGGCTCAATGCCGGTGAGTCGATCGTCGACGACGTCAGCGACGAAGATCTGCGGGCGGCGCTCGACAGCGGCCGCTATCGCGCCACGCACCAGGCGGATGATCTCGAGGGCTACGACGTCGCCGTGATCTCGGTGCCGACCCCATTACGGGATGGCGCCCCCGACATGTCGCACATCGAGGAAGCGGCCGCGACATTGGGGACGCACCTGAAGCGGGGCGCGTGCGTGATCCTCGAGTCGACGACCTATCCAGGCACGACCGAAGAGCTGGTCGCGCCGCTTCTCGAGTCCGCCTCCGGGCTCACGGTCGGTCACGACTTCCTACTCGGGTACAGCCCCGAGCGCATCGATCCGGGAAACCGCGTGTACACGCTGCGGACGACGCCCAAGGTCGTGTCCGGCATCGACGACGAGTCACTCAGCGCGGTGCAGTCCTTCTACGCCGCGTTCGTCGACGTCACGGTGCCGGTCGCGAACACACGCGTCGCCGAGTTGACGAAACTGCTGGAGAACACCTTCCGCCATGTGAACATCGCGCTGGTCAACGAGGTGGCGATGTTCGCCAACGACCTGGGCATCGACGTGTGGGAGGTGTTGGCCGCCGCGAACACGAAGCCGTTCGGCTACATGCGGTTCACGCCCGGTCCCGGCGTCGGGGGCCATTGTCTGCCGATCGACCCGTCGTACCTCTCGTGGCGCGTGCGCCGCTCGCTCGGCCAGCCCTTTCGCTTCGTTGAACTGGCGAACGACATCAACGAGCACATGCCGGACTACGTGCTCCGGCGCCTCGTGCTCGCGTTCAACCGTCGCGGATTGTCGGTGCAAGGTCGCCGCGTGCTCGTGCTCGGCATGGCGTACAAGAAGAACACGGGCGATGCCCGCGAATCGCCGGCGCTCGAAGTGCTGCGCCAACTCGTCAGCATGGGCGCTGACGTGAAAGTGACCGATCCGTACGTCGAGGATCGGTTCGTGCCAACCGACGTCGAGCGCGTCGACTGCACCCCCGAGGAGATCGCGGCCGCGGATGCCATCGTGCTGCTCGTCGATCACGATGCGTTCGACTACGACGCCCTCACCTCGGCGGCGTATGTGTTCGACTGCCAGCACCGCGTGGTGCAGGGCGCGAACGTCGAATATCTCTGACGCCGTACGGTGTTGCGGTGGAGCCGCCCAAGATCTCTGGCTACGAGCAACTCGTAGGGAAGCGGTCGGCGGTCGACGCCGAGGGCGCGCTCCGGCAGGACCCGATCGATGGCCTGCAGTTTCGACCGACGCGTCCCGTACCGCATGAGGACGGCACCTTGGCCGAGATCGCGAGAGCGTCCTGGCCCGAGATCGACCTCCCGGTCGTCCAAGTGCATCTCACCACCACCTACGCAGGCCGAACGCGCGCGTGGGGGCTCCACGAGGCCTCGACTGACCGCCTGTTCGTGGTCAGCGGCTTGGTGTCGATCGTGGTGTACGACGGGCGCGAGGAGTCACGCACCTACAACTGCTTGAACGAGTTCAAGGTGAGTGAGCGCAACCCGGGGCTGCTGGTGATTCCGCCGAACCTGTATCACGGCTGGATGAACATCGGCGTCGACGAGGCCTTCATCATCAACATGCCGTCGAGCGAGTACGACCACGCACACCCGGATGCGCTCGACCTGCCGTACGAATCTGCTGCCGCAGAGCGCATCGTTCCGTTCCGCTGGTGACGAGTCACGCACACGCGCTGCCGCGGGTGACGGTGGTCATGGCGACGTACAACTGGGCGACGGTGCTGCCGTACTCGATCGGCAGCGTGCTCGATCAGACCTTCACCGACTTCGAGTTGCTCGTCGTCGGCGACGGCTGCACGGACGAGTCCGAGGCGGTCGTCGGCGCGATCACCGATGAACGGGTGCGCTGGCACAACCTCCCGGCGAACGCCGGACATCAGTCGGCTGCGAACAACGAGGGACTCCGGCAGGCGCGCGCTCCGATCAGTGCCTACATCGGACACGACGACGTTTGGCTTCCGCACCATCTCGAGACGCTGGTCGCTGCGCTCGACGAGGGCTCAGAGGTCGTCTTGTCGAACGCGTTGCTGCCGGGAGTCGACGGCGTCCCGAGGCTCGGCCCCACGCCCGATGCTTCGTGGACACCCGGCGCTTGGGTTCGTCCGACGACGATGATGCACCGCACGACGTTGGCGCAGACCGTCGGGGGCTGGCGGATGCCCCATGAGACCGGCGCCCTCGACCCGGAAGCCGATCTGCTGCAGCGAATGGTGAGCGTCGTCGGCGCCCCGACATGGCTACCGCGGCTCACGGCGGTGAAGCTCAGCGCGGCGAAGCGCGAGAACGTCTATCGCGATCGGCCGTTCCATGAGCAGGCCGCGTGGCTCGAACGCATCCGTGGTGCGGACGACGCGGAGGCGGACCTGCTGGCGCTCGCCGAGCCGAGCGAGAGGGAGCGCGTGCGGCGGTCCCGTAGCCGAGCTCGCCGTCTGTTGCGCGTCGTGCGGCGTCGCGTTCGTCGAGCGCGACGTGGTCCGGAGCGGACCGCGGAGGACCGTTGGCGCGACAACCGGCGATTCAAGGGTGTGGAGGAGAGCGGGTGACGGGAATCGAACCCGCGTTCCGAGCTTGGGAAGCTCGTGTTCTGCCTCTGAACTACACCCGCAGAGCGCGCGATCTTATTCTCCTGATCGCCGCGGTCGTGCTGGTCGCGTGTGGAGGCGGTGAAGCAGAGGTGCGCCCGGCCGGAGCGCTCGCGCCCGACGCGTTCGCGACAACGGCGACGGGCGTCGACGGCACCCAAATCGATCTCGGGAGTTATGCAGGGCGCGATGTCGTGGTCTGGTTCTGGGCGCCGTGGTGAACGTCGTGTCAACGTGAAGCCGCTGCGGTCGCAACGGTCGAAGCAGAACTCGGCGGCAAGGTCCCGTTCATCGGCGTGGGAAGCCAGGCCGACCGATCAGAGGTCGCGTCGTTCGTCGACGACTTCAAGGTCGGCGACTTCGTGCAGTTGGTCGACGTCGACGGCTCGCTGTGGCAGCGGCTCGGAGCAACGATTCGCTCGTCGTTCCTCTTCGTGAGCCGCGACGGCACGGTGCAGCGAACCGGATATGGACAGATGACGGAGGCGAAGCTGCGCGCGACGGTCACGCAGATGGCCGAGCGCTAGACGCCGACCGGGGGTGCGGGAGCGCGGGAGTATGGTCGCCCGATGACGGCGTTCGAGGTGCCGAAGCCCGGCGTGCTTCCCGCCCAGTGGCTCCACGCGGCGGTCGACGCCGGTGTCATTCGTTGGGATCGCGCGCTGCTGCCCGAAGCGGCCATCCAGCCGGCGAGCCTCGACCTGCACCTCGGCAACGTGGCCTACCGGCTCCGGTGCAGCTTCCTGTCCGGCGAGCACCACACGGTCGAGCAGCGCCTCGAAGACTTCGTCATGGGTGAGGTCGACCTCACCCGCGACGGCGCGGTGCTCGAGACGAACCGTCCGTATCTCATCCCGCTCATCGAGGAGCTCGACCTTCCCGACCACATCCGCGGCAAGGCGAACCCGAAGAGCTCGACCGGTCGGATCGACGTTTTCACCCGCCTCATCACCGACAACGGACAACGGTTCGACGAGATCGCACCGGGCTACCGCGGTCGCCTGTACCTCGAGGTCATCTCGAGCACGTTCACGATCAAGGTGCACCCCGGCTTGGCGCTCAATCAGTTGCGCCTGATGCATGGTCGGGCGCAGGTGAGCGACGAGGAGCTGGCATTGGTGCATCAGCGCCAGCCGATCCTGTTCGTCAACGGTTTGCGCGTCGCCGACGATGAGCTGCACCTGTCGGACGGCGTCTTTCTCGGTTTGGACTTCACCGGCGACGAGCGTGGCACCGTCGGGTATCGCGCCAAGCGCAACAGCCGCCTCCTCGACCTGTCGAAGATCGGTGGGCACGACCCCGTCGACTACTGGGAACCTGTCCGGTGCGAGCGCGGCGACCAGCTCGTGCTCGAGCCCGAGGAGTTCTACCTGTTGTTGTCGGCGGAGGCGGTCTCGATCCCGCGTGAGTTCGCGGCAGAGATGGCGGCGTACGACCCGACGAGCGGCGAGCTGCGCACGCACTACGCCGGGTTCTTCGACCCGGGGTTCGGCTACGACGGTCGCGGCCTCGCAGGAAGCCAGGCGGCGCTCGAGGTCCGCGCCCATGACGTTCCGTTCATGGTGCAGCACCGCCAACGGGTGTGTCGCCTCACATACGAGCGACTCGTCGAGCCTGCCGACACGCTGTACGGCGAGTCGATCGGCTCGAACTACCAAGGTCAGCAGAGCACGTTGAGCAAGTACTTCTCGCGGCCGGTGCCCCGAGATCAGCTCGAGTTCTTCAACCGCTAGCCCTCGGAGTGTTCAGCCGTCGTAGGGCTGGGCGTGGCCCGTGCGGCCCTCGGCCGAGGCGGCATCGAGCTCGCGGCGACGGTGGCGAG
>JBEEFW010000096.1:0-24163 GCA_041166385.1 Acidimicrobiaceae bacterium
GGCGCGCAGTTCGTCGGCCAGCTGTGCGACCGCTGCGACCTCACGCCCGCGGGCGGAGAACAACGTCACGAGCTCGTCGACGCCAGGCTCCTGGCCGAGGCGCACACCATCGAGCACCTCGCCGACCGGGCTCCCGGCGCGCACGGACGGGGAGCCGGGCACGATCACGATCGGGGCCATGTCGGCGCCCGAGTACCACTGGGTCGAGCGGCGACCCACGAGCACGACCTCGGCACCATCGCCGACGTTGCGCACCTCGCCCACGGTCTGCGGGAACACCGCGCCGGGATCGTCGCGACCGAGTGCCTCGGCGTCGCTGCGATCCATGACGGGGAAGCGCATCTCCTCGTCGAGCCAGCGCTCTGGCGCGAGTGCGAATGTCGGGTAGATCGTGAGCCGGGGTGCGAGCGTGTGTCCGTGCTGCTCGGTCACCTCGCGCAGTCGATCGAGCGCCGGCCACGGCCGTTCAGGGTTGACGTGATCGGCCGTGATCGGCGAGACGCCACCCCAGTCGTCGATGCCGGCGTCGAGCAACACACCGAAGTCGTCGCTCAAGTTCGGCGGCGCCTGCACATGAACGTCGGCCGGCAGGATCACACGCGCCAGCGCGATCGCATCGAGGAAGTCCTCGTGCGGGCACGCGGGTGCGTTGTGCATGCCTGTGCCGAGCTTCGGCAGGAAGTTCTGGACGATCACCTCTTGCACGTGGCCGTGGCGCGCGTGAGCGGCCGCAATTGCGTCGAGCGCGGCGATGCGATCGTCGCGGTTCTCACCGATGCCGACGAGGATTCCGGTCGTGAATGGGATACCGAGCTCGCCGGCGGCTTCGAGGGTCGCGAGGCGCCGCTCGGGCGTCTTGTCGGGAGAGCCGCGGTGGCAGTCCAGGTCGGCACGCAGCGACTCGATCATCATCCCTTGCGACGCGCTGACCGTTCGAAGCGCGGCGAGCTCGTCGGCGAACAGCGCGCCGGCGTTGGCGTGGGGGAGCAGTCCGGTCTCGTCGCGGACGAGACGGCACATCGCAACGAGGTAGTCGACCGTCGACGCGTAGCCGTTGGCGGTGAGCCACTCGTGTGCGACCGGATAGCGGTCCTCCGGGCGTTCGCCCAGCGTGAAGAGCGCCTCATGGCACCCCGCAGCCGCGCCGCGCCGAGCGATACCCAGCACCTGGTCGGGCGTCAGGTACGGCGCCTCGAGGCGAGCGGGCGGCTGGGCGAACGTGCAGTAGCCGCACTTGTCGCGACACAGCATCGTGAGGGGGATGAACACCTTCGGCGAAAAGGTCACGCGGGTGCCGTGCGCCTGATCTCGAATCGCCCGGGCCTTCGCCATGAGCTCGTCCAGCGGAAGGGCGAGCACGTCGTGGTCAGCCATTGAGCCGGGACGATAACCGTCTCGGGGCTAAACAGGCGCAGTGGCCCTCGTCACCGTCGAAGAGGTCAGCGGGCGGGCGGCCTTCAAACGGTTCTTCGAGTTCGCCTACATGCAGTTCATATCCGAGCCACGGTGGTCGCCGCCACTCGTGGTGTACGAGCGCAAACGGACCGATCCGCACCACCGGTACTTCGACGAGGGCGACGGCGAGTACTTCCTTGCCCGGCGCCGAGGGAACGCGGCGGGACGCATCGCGGCACACATCGCCGCCAAGGGCGAGGAGCAGGGTTGGTTCGGGTTCTACGACGCGATCGACGATCCCGCGGTGACCGCCGAGTTGGTCGAGCAGGCGGCGGCCTGGCTGCGCGAGCACGGGTGCACGACGATGACGGGCCCGGCGTCGTTCACGGTCGCCGACGACCCCGGCGTGCTCGTCGAAGGCTTCGATGCCGCCGGCACGACCGGTCGTCCCTGGCATCCGCCGTGGTACGCCGCCCACCTCGAAGCCGTCGCCCTCACTCGCATCGACGAGTCCCGAACGTGGCGGATCCCCACCACCCCCCACGAACTTGGGGTCATTGCGCCCGCCATGACCGGCGTAACGACCCCAAGTTCGAGGATGATCGGGATGGTGGGGCGGTTCGCCGATCCTCGGCTCCTGCTGCCTGGCATCGTTGCTGTCCCAGATCTGACGCCGGCGCGCAACTCGGCAGTGGCGCTCGCTCGCCGGGCGAAACGCAACGACTGGGAGGGCTGCACGATCGTGGAGATCGAGGGCGATCCTGTTGACCTCGTCCCACAACTACAGGCAGCCGCGGCTGAAGCCGGTTACCAGTGGGTCATCTCGCCGTGGTCGCCCGATCCCGATACACCACCAGAGACCGTGCACGTGCGTTTCACGACCAGCCTCTGAATTCCAGTGCATAACGACACACTTTTGTGTCGTAGTGCACTGGATTTTGCGGGTGTCAGTCGCCGGCGGCGGCGGGGTCGACGAGCCACACGACGCGATCGGCGCGGATGTGGCTGCCGGGGCACTCGGCATCGTCGTTGCGCACGCGGGCGAGCGCTTCGCGCTTCTCCTCACCGGACACCGTCACGAGCACGAGCCGGGCGCGGGCGATGCCCGCGAACGTGAGCGTCATGCGCGGGAGCTTGTTGCGGCCGCTCGGGTCCTCGTTCATCACGACGAGCCGCCCGGGGTCGGCCTGCAGCGCCGGGGAGCCCGGGAAGATCGACGCGGTGTGACAGTCCGGGCCGAGCCCCAGGTGGATCAGATCGAACTTGCCGAGCTCGCCGATTCGCAGCTGGTACGGATCCGGCCCTTCGTCACACCGCATCGGGTAGGTCGCATTGGCCGCGCCCACCCGATCCAACAGCGCTTCGCGGGCGAGGCGATAGTTGGAGTTCTCGTCGTCGAGCGGCACGCACCGCTCGTCGCCCCAGTAGACGTCGACCTTCCACCAGTCGATCTGCGTGCCGGCGTCGTCGGCCAGCCGCTCGTAGCACTTGCGGGCTGTCGACCCTCCGGAGAGTGCGAACGAGAACCCGTCGCTCGGTCGCGCGTGGAAGCTCTCGATGACGCGCTCGGCGAACTCCGCGGCGACATCGTCGACGATGACGAGCTCTCCGAACATTGGGGCGAGAACGTACTAGGGACCGGAGGGTTCCCTAACCCTTGAGTTGATCCGCCTTCGTCTCCAGGCTGGTGATCAGCTCGTCGAACGACTTGCTGAACGACGCCACGCCCTCCTCCTCGAGGGTCCTGGTGACGTCAGCCATGTCGATGCCCACCTTGGCCAGGTCGGCCATCACGCCTCGGGCACCGTCGAGGTCCTTGTCGACCGTCCGGGCGACGGTGCCGTGGTCCTCGAAGTCGAGGAGGGTCTGATCCGGCATCGTGTTGACGGTGTCGGGCCCGATCAGGTTGTCGACGTAGATGGTGTCGGGATAGTCGGGGTTCTTCGTCGACGTCGACGCCCACAACGGGCGCTGGACCGATGCGCCCTTACCCGCCAGCGCCTTCCACCGATCGGTGTCGAAGCGCTTGAGGAACAGCTCGTAGGCGAGTTGCGCGTTGGCCACGGCGGCCTTGCCTCGCAACGCGAGCGCCTCGGGCGTGCCGATGGCGTCGAGGCGGCGATCGACCTCGGTGTCGACCCTGCTCACGAAGAACGACGCCACGCTGGCGATCTTCGTGAGATCGCCGCCGTTGCGGTCGAGCTCCTCGAGACCGGTGATGTACGCCTCGATGACCTCGCCGTAGCGGTCGAGACCGAAGAGCAGCGTGACGTTGATGTTGATGCCCTCACCGAGGCACTGCTGGATGGCCGGCAGGCCTTCCGCGGTGCCCGGGATCTTGACGAGCAGATTGGGCTCGTCGATCTGTTGCCAGAGCAACTGCGCCGCGGCAGTCGTGCCGGTCGTGTCGCGCGCCAGGCTCGGCGCGACCTCGACGGAGACAAAGCCGTCCGTGCCCTTCGAATTGTCGTACGTCGGCCGCAGGATCGCGAGCGCATCCTCGATGTCGGCCTTGACGAGCTCCCAATAGGATTCATCGACGGACTTGCCCTTGTGGACGAGTTCCGTGAACTGCGCGTCGTAGTCGGCCGCGCCGGCGATCGCCTTCGCGAAGATCGTCGGGTTCGACGTGATGCCGCGGACGCCGCGCTCTACCCATTTCTTCAGCTCTCCGCTCGTGATCCAGCCGCGCTTCAGGTTGTCGAGCCAAGGGCTCTGCCCCTGTTGCTCGTACAGGTCGTGCAACTTGCTCATGTCACGCCTCCTCGTCGAGCTCGGCCAGCAACTGGCGAGCGCGGTCCGCGACGTTTGCCGCGGTGAACCCGAACTTCTCCATCACGACATCGCCTTGCGCCGACGCCCCGAAGTGATCGATCGACACGGTGTCGTCGGCCCACCGGTCCCAGCCGAACGACGATGCCGCTTCGACAGCCAGCGTCGGCACATCGGGCAGCACCGCCTCCTGCGCGTCGACGTCGAGCTCCTCGAAGAGCGTCCAACTCGGCATCGACACGACCCGCACCCTCAGCCCGTCGGCTTCGAGCAGCGGTTTCGCGGCGAGGCAATGCTGCACCTCTGACCCGGTGCCGAGGAGCACCACGTCGAGATCGTCCTCGGCATTCTCGACGCCGTCGGAATCCGCGAGCACGTACGCGCCTTGTCGGAGCCCCTGCGCCTGCTCCGCAGTGACGATCACCGGCACATCCTGGCGGGTGAGGATCAAGCCGGTCGGGCCACCCGACTCGATCGCCACCTGCCACGCCACGGCGCTCTCGTTCGCGTCGGCCGGACGGATCAGCCGCAGCCCCGGCATCGCCCGCAACGACGCGAGGTGCTCGATCGGCTGGTGCGTCGGGCCGTCCTGCCCGAGCCCGATCGAGTCGTGCGTCCACGAGTAGATGACCTTGGCCTCGCTGAGCGCGGCCAGTCGCACGCCACCGCGCATGTAGTCGCTGAAACAGAAGAACGTGCCGCCGACGGGCAACGTGCCGCCGTGCAACGTCATGCCGTTCATGACGGAAGCCATGCCGTGCTCGCGCACGCCGAAGTAGATCTGCCGTCCGCCGGGGTTCTCGGCCGACTGCTGGCCATGATCCTTGATCACCGTGCCGGTGTTGCCGGTGAGATCCGCGCCGCCGGCCATGAGGCCCGGCACGTCGTCGACGAGCGCTTGCAGGCACGCGCCGCTCGACTTGCGGGTGGCGATCTTCTCTCCGACCGGCCAGCTCGGCAGCTTCGTTTCCCACCCGTTGAGCCCGGTGCAGTTCAGCGCCGCGTCCCACGCGGCTCGGTCCATGTCGAGCGACGCGAGCCGCTTCTCCCACTCTTCGCGCAACGGACGGCCGCGCACACCGGCCTCGCGGTAGTAGGCGAGCACGTCGTCGGGCACGTAGAAGTGCTCGTCGGGCGGCAGCCCGAGGATCGCTTTGGTAGCGCGGACCTCGTCCTCGCCCAGCGGGTTGCCATGGGCGAACTCGGTGTCGGTGTACTTCGGCGACGGCCAGCCGATGTGACTGCGCAGGATGATCAGCGAGGGTGCGTCGTCGACCGCCATCGCCCGACGCAGCGCCGACTCCAGCGCGTCGACGTCGTTGGCGACCTCGCCGATGTTGTCGACATGCCAGCCGTAGGCCTCGAAGCGCTTGGCGGCATCGTCGCTGTAGCTCAGTTCGGTCGGGCCGTCGATCGTGATGTGGTTGTCGTCGTAGACGTACACCAGTCGGCCGAGTTTGAGGTGGCCGCCGAGCGACGCGGCCTCGTGGCTCACGCCTTCTTCCAGGCAGCCGTCGCCGGCGATGACGAACGTGTGGTGGTCGCACGCGTCGGCGCTGAAGTGCGCCCGGAGATACCGCTCGGCGATGCCCATGCCGACGCCGTTGGCGAAGCCCTGACCGAGCGGACCAGTGGTGACCTCGACACCCTTGGTGTGGTGCACCTCGGGATGGCCGGGCGTCTTCGAACCCCACTGCCGGAACTGCTTGATGTCGTCGAGCGTGAGGTCGCTGTTCCCGGTCAGGTACAGCATCGAATACAGCAGGATCGACGCGTGGCCGTTCGACAGGATGAACCGATCGCGGTCGGGCCACTCGATGGACGACGCGTCGTACTTCATGATGCGCGTCCACAGCACGTGCGCGAGCGGCGCGAGCGCCATCCCGGTGCCGGGGTGCCCGTTCTTGGCGGCCTCCGGGCCATCCATGCAGAGGCCGCGGATGACGTTGATCGCCCGCTGCTCGAGGTCCGTGTCGACAGCGGTCACGCTCATTGGCGCGACCCTACCCAGCCAGATCAGTCCCCGAACAGGAGGATGGACGCGGTGAACCCGTGCAGGAAGCTGCGGTCACCGATGGGTCCGACCTCGCCGGCGCAGAACATGCCGGCGGTCGCCCCTCCGTCGACGTGTGCGTTGATCACTTGTGCGTCGTGATCCGGCTTGCCGAAGAGGTGGGTCCCGCGCCCGTTGCACGTGAACACGAGCGCGCCTTGCGCCCGCCGGCCTGCGAGTAGTTCGCGCAGATCGTGATCTGCCGATTCGGCGTCTCTGACTTGGAACTGGACGGTTGCGCCGATGTCGACCTCGTCGCCGACGGCGATGGCGCCGACGTCGCGGTCGCCGCCGAGCACCGTGCGGATGAGGAAATCGCCGCGCTCGAAGTCGACCTTGTGCTCGTCGATCACGCGCCCGAGATGGATGCCCCGCTGTGCCAAGGCCCGCTCGTCCGGATCGAGGCTCTCGAGGAGCTCGACGAGCCGTTCGAGCGCCGGTCGCCCGGCGAGCTCGTAGATGATCCGCCCCTCGCTCCTCGTGACGGTCATCGGCGAGCCGATCGGGCGGCACCCTTGCGACACGACGGCGCTCATCGAGTCGGCACGCGGGAGCAACGCGCCGATGGCGCCATCGGTGTAGTGATGCCCGTCGAGCACGAGTCGGTTCCCGCCCGGTCCGCGGGCGGCCGACGCCAGGCCGCCGACAACGCGCAGGCCCGGATATGACTCGGGCGCGGCATCGAGGAATCCGTCGACGGGCATCGAGAAGGGGTCGGCGAGGAGCAGCAGGATGCGCTCGTCGTGATTCCCGGCCAGCTCATCGTCCAGCCCGGAGATGGCGATGCCAATCGACGGAACCGATGCGTCGAGTCGAACGGGCGTGACCGGCGCTCCGAGGCGGGCCGCCCACAGCGTGATCGCCGGTTGCTCTTCCACCTCGCGATCGCCGCCGAGAACCGACACCGCAGTGACGCCCAGGAGCGTTCCGGGCTGCAAGAGCTCGCGCACCGTGCTGGCGATGTCCTCCAACGCCCCGGTGTGGGGTGCCGTCACGAACAACACCGCGAGGTCGGGTCGGTCACCGATCGACTCGAGCACGTGCCCGACGACTTCCCCTGTCGCGTGCGTCGCGATCGGATGCTCCGACATCGACGCCGCGAACGACATGGTCAGCTCTCCACCGGAGCCAGCAACGTGTACGGCACGATGACGGGGTCGCCGAGGTCGATGCGACAGCTCGCCTCGACCGTGCCGTACTCGTCGAACGTCAGCTCGGCGCGCACGAGCCGGTAGTTGAACTTGCCAGGTTCCACCGCGAGCATCTGCACGTTGCGCGCGATCTGTTCGCCGTCGCGCGTGTAGGTGACCTCGAGCGCGGCCTCACCCTTGTGGTCCTTCGGGCAGTACACGAGGACGACCAGATGGGGCTCGACGGTGACCGGTACGGGGCTCGGAGCCGCTTCGGAGAACTTCACGCCGCCCAGGTCGATGCGCGTCGATGGACCAGGCGCCTCCCGCAGTTGGATCGTGTCGATGAACACCGCGGCGATGATCCGCACCCGGCGAAGCTATCCGGCGGCTCGACCCCTCACCCAGGTCGTCTGCACGGTGAGATCCGGGTTCAGCGCGACGAGGTCGGCGCGGGCGCCGGGCTCGATGCGCCCGCGATCGGTGAGACCGAGCAGATCGGCGGGTGTCGTCGAGGCGGCGCGGACTGCGTCGTCCAGCGACACGCCACAACGCTGCACGGCGTTGCGGATCGCGCCGTCGGCTGTGAGCGTCGAGCCCATGAGCGTGCCGTCGGGGAGCCGAGGGGCGTCGCCCTCGCCTTCCCATGCGACGGCGTCGGTGACGAGCGCAACGCGCCCGGGGCTTTTCGCGCGGAACACGAGCGAGACGACCGCGGGATGTACGTGGACGAGATCGGTGATCAGGGAGACCGTGAGCCGGTCGTCGGTCAGGGCGGCGCCGATGAGTCCGGGTTCGCGGTGATGCAATGGGCCCATCCCGTTGAAGCAATGCGTCACGAGTCGCGCGCCGGCATCGATCGCGGCGAGCGTCTCCTCGTAGGTAGCCGTCGAATGCCCGAGCGAGACGAGCACGCCGCGTGCCGCGAGCATGCGGATTGCGTCCAGGGCCTGGTCGATCTCGGGGGCGAGCGTCACCACGCGCACGACGTCGGGGAGCTGCTCGAGCCATTCGAGAGAGGGTGCGCGCAAGTACTTCAGCGGGTGCGCGCCCGGCGCGCCCCCGAGGAACGGTCCCTCGAGGTGGGCGCCAGCGATGTCGGGGCGCACAGTGCCGTCGTCCCGTTTGGCCGCGGCTCCAATGCGTTCGAGCGGCGCTGCGAATCGATCGAGTGGCGCGCTGACGAGCGTCGGGCACCACGTGGTGACGCCTTGCGCGAGCAGCCGCGCATCGAGCGCATCCCAGTCGTCGTCCGCCGCGTTGACGACGTTGATCGGGCCGATCCCGTTCACCTGGATGTCGATGAAGCCAGGGGCGAGGATGCGCGTCGGGGTCGGTTCCAGTCCTCGCGACGGCTCGATGTCGACGATGCGGCCGTCGTCCACCACGACCGCGCCGGGTCCGTGCAGTCCGAGAGGCGTCACGATGGTGGCGGCCGCGATGCGTTCCACGGCAACGAGCATGCCCCGTTCCGCGACCGTGGAGGGATCCCGTCGGTACGCTGGCACGATGCCCGCGCCGACTGGTCCGACGACGCGCGAGAGCATTCTGCGAGAAGCGAGCCGTCATTTCGCGGAGAACGGATTCGACGGCACGTCGCTGAACGACATCGCCGAAGCCGTCGGCATTCGACGCCCCAGCCTGCTGCACCACTTCTCGTCGAAGGAGGCGCTGTACCGCGAGGTCTTCGAAGTGGCCATGGCCGACTGGTTCATCCGAGTCGAGAAGGCCATCACGGAGCCGACCCTCGAGGACTGGTGGAGCAAGGTCGACCACGTGCTCGGAGCTGCGTTCGACTTCTTCAAGTCCAACCCCGACTTCGTGCGCATCGTGCGCCGGGAGGCCCTCGACGGGCAGAACCATCTCGGCATCGACATCGGTGCCGCGCTGCGGCCGATCTTCCTGCGGGGCGTCGTCTACTTCGAGAAGGGGATGGAGGAAGGCGTCTTCCGCCGCCAGGATCCAGAACTGCTCATCGTCACCGGCTACGGCGCGCTGCTGAGCTACTTCAGCGACGTGCCGTTCCTGGTCGGTCTACTCGACCGCAACCCGCTCTCCGACGCCGCCCTCGACGCGCTCCGCGACCACATCCGCGAATTCTTCCGAGCCGCCCTCCAGCCCTAGTCGAACGTTTGGGCGTTTCGCAGGCGTAGCGCCCGGAAAACGCCCAAACGTTCGCCGGTGGGGTTACGTCAGCGAGCGGCGGGCGTAGTACTTGAAACACGTCCGCAGGAGCGCATCGATGGCATTGCGGTCTTCGAGGATGGATTCCGCGTGGAACGACCACGTGCCGTCCGTGCGCTGACCGAGCATCGGTTGCAGCCCGAACCGTGGGCCCATCACCGACTTGTCGGCTCGACGAACCGAGGCCCACACGATGCCGGCCGCGAAGGCCTGATCGATGGCCTTCGTGAACTTCCCGTTGCGCGCATGCTCCACGAGCTTCAACCCGTCCAGACCGAGCCGGGCCTCGGTGTGCACCTGCTCGAGCCACGCGCCGACCTCCTGCTCGATGCCCGGCGCGGTGCACTCTGTCGCGGCCCTCAACCAGTCGCGCAACGGCTCGGTGGCCCGATCCCACCCATCGTCGTCGTCGATCCATTCGATGGCGTGCTGTACGAGCGCTTGCGGCACCGAGCCGTCGCACGCCTCAGCGAACACGCGCCATCCGAACGACTCCGCCTCCGCGGCCCAACCGTCGAGCGGGTCCTCACCGCGGAGCCACGCGGCGATCGATGCAAGTGGCAGCTTCGACGCGTGCGGTTGCACCATCGGATTGGCGAGGTAGCCGCTGCACCGTTCCGACAGCTTCTTCTCGCGGCCCCACAGCGGTCCGAGGTGCAGACGTTCGGTCATGATGCCGTCGTTCACGGGATAGTTGTCCCAGACGAGCGGCGGGCGATCTCCGAGCGACGCCGACCGCACCAAGGCTTGCGCGGCGGTGATGCTGTCGTTCACCACCGCCTCGCCCGTCCACGCGATCGGCACGTCGCGGGGCACACCCTCGGCCAGCGCGTCGAGGTACGGCGTCGCGGCGGTCCCGACGTACTCCGTCGGCACCAAGACGAGTTCCGCACGATCGCCGAGGTGCTCGCGCAGCCACGTGGTCAGCACCGCGTGCGCTCGACCTTGGTCGCCGCCGCCGAACGGGATGTCGTCGAGCGCAAGCACGACGAGGCCGATGCCGACGCCGATGACCTGATCGACCTTGGCCGCCAGCGCGCTGCGGTCGTCGTCGGACGCGTAGTCGATCGACAGGCCGGGCGAGATGGCGAACCCAACGGTGAGGGTGTCCTCACCGCACAGGCGAGCGAAGCCGTCGAGATCGGCGTCGTCATAGAGGGAACGCCAGTCGTCCCGATGCTTCGGATCGCTCTTCGGCGCGTACACATAGTGCGTCATCCCGCGCTCGTGACAGAAGCGCATCAAGTCGGCGCGCTCGTCCCACGTCCACGGCCGCCCGTAGAAGCCCTCGATGATCCCGCCGATCGGCCACGCCATCAGCCGGACGTTACGCGCCCCTTTGCGACCGGTGCGCACGGAGACTCCAGGTAGGTTCTGCCAGCGATGGCGCGGACCTTGTCGGAGAGCGACTCGAAACGGCTGCTGGCGGAGCACGGTGTGCCCGTGCTCGACGAGCGCGCCGTCACGAGTGCGGACGATGCCGCGGCGGCGAGTGACACGATCGGTTACCCGGTGGTGGCGAAGTTGTGTGGCGATGCGATCGCTCACAAGACCGAGCGGGGGCTGGTCCGGCTGAACCTCGCCGACGCCGACGCCGTGCGCGCGGCCACCGACGACCTGCTTGCCGCCGCGACGAAGGATGACGGCGACGTCACCGTGCTGATCGCGCCGATGGTGAAGGGCAACCGCGAGTTCATCGTGGGCCTGGCCGACGATCCGCAGTTCGGCATGACCGTGATGCTCGGCGTGGGCGGCGTGATGGCCGAGGCGCTGGCCGATGTCGCGTTTCGGCTGGTGCCCATCACTCGCGTCGACGCCGACGACATGATCGACGACCTCGCGACGCAGCCCCTCCTCGGCGAGTTCCGAGGGGAGCCCGCCGTCGAACGCCAGAAGCTCATCGACGTGCTCGTCGGGTTGTCCGACGCCTCAGTGGCGAACCCCGAGATAGCGAGCGCCGACGTGAATCCGTTGATCGTCGTCGACGGTGTGCCCATCGCGGTGGACGCCCTCGTGGAGCTCCGCGCGTGAAGCGTGATCAGTTCCACGCGCTGTTCGATCCGAAAGGCGTCATCGTCGCCGGCGCATCGACGCATCCCGGCAAGTTCGGCTTCGTCGCGCTGCACAACCTGCTCGCCAACGGCTACGCAGGCAAGGTCTTCGCCACGAACCTCGAGGGCACGCCGGTGCTCGGCATCGACACCGTCGCCGACATCGACGACCTGCCCGCGGGCGAGGCCGACCTGGTGTTCGTGTGCACGCCCGCCGGCGCCAACGTCGAGCTGTTACGGAAGTGCGCGGCGAAGGGCGTGCGCGCCGCGTTCATCACCAGCGCGGGCTACGGCGAAGCCGGACCGAAGGGGATCGCCGCACAAGACGAGCTCGTGCGGGTGGCCGATGAACTGGGCATCCTGCTCGCCGGTCCGAACGGCCAGGGCGTCATCTCGACGCCGTCGAGCATGTGCGCGCAGATCGTGGCGCCATTCCCGCCCCGCGGCCGTATCGGCATCGCCAGCCAGTCGGGCAACTTCGTGTCGAGCTTCATGAACTACGCGCAGCACTACGGCGTCGGAGTCAGCCGGGCGATCAGCGCTGGCAACGCGGCGATGGTCAGCGTGCCGGACTACCTCGACTTCTTCGCAGACGACGACGAGACCGACGTCGGTCTCGCCTACGTCGAAGGCCTGGTCGATGGCCGCGAATTCTTCGAACGTGTGCGGTCGGTCGCCGAACGCATGCCGCTCGTCGTGGTGAAGGGCGGTGCGTCAGCCGTCGGGGCCCGTGCGGCGGCGAGCCACACCGGCAGCCTCGCCACCGACGACCGTGTGTTCGACGGCGCGTGCCGGCAGGCGGGTATCGTGCGCGCCCCCACAATCGAAGAGGCGTACGAGGCCGCGGCCACGTTCGCGACGCAACCGCTTCCGAAGGGACCGAACGTCTGCGTCGTCACGACGGCCGGCGGTTGGGGAGTCGTCACTGCTGATGCCATCAGCCGCACGCGGAACCTGCAGCTCATGCCGCTGCCCGACGACCTCCGCGCCGCGCTCGACGAGCACCTGCCGCCCCGATGGAGTCGCAACAACCCGATCGATCTGGCCGGCGGCGAAACGAAGGACACGATTCCGACCGTGCTCGAGATCGCGGCGCGCCATCCGGCGGTCGACAGCGTGATCTTCCTGGGCATGGGCATCCAGGGGAACCAGGGCCGCATGGAGAAGCGCGGGCCGTTCTACCCGGACCACGGCCTCGAGCGCATCGTTGGCTACCACGAACGGCAAGACCATCGATTCACCGAAGCAGCCGCCTCGATCTCGAACGCGGTCGGCAAGCCGATCCTCACCGCCACGGAGTTGTCGATGGCCGATCCGTCGAACCCCGCCGTCGTCGGCTGCCGGGAGAGCGGCAAGCTCTGTTACGCATCCGCCAACCGAGCGGTCGTCGCGCTGTCGCACCTGTGGGACTACGCCCGCCATCGTCAACGGCGAGGCCTCGACTGAACTCCATCCCGCGACGACGATTGCAGTGGTACGTCGCGCCGCTGATGCTCGCCGTTGCCGCCGTGTCGGGGCTCTCGATCGTCGCCCAAGCGGAGAAGGCGCCCGCGGCCGCGGCGCCGCACGACATCACCTCGCCGATCACGCCAGTGCTGTCCGCGCGGCGTGTGCCCGAGGTGATCGCCGCGCCGGTCTCGGACAACCGGCTCATCGTGCAGCTGAACGATCTCTTGACGCGCACCCCCGATTCGCGCTGCCTCACGGTCGCCGTCGGTGGACGCATGGTCTTCAGCGAACGCCCGAACGAGCCACTGATCCCCGCGTCGATCGAGAAGCTGTTGACCGCGCAAGCCGTGCTGTCGGTGTTCGGCCCTGACGCCGTGCTCACCACGAGAACCGTGGCGACCGAGACGCCGCAGAACGGTCAGCTGAACGGCAACCTCTGGATGGTGGGCGGCGGAGATCCGTTGCTGATGACCAACCCATACGTTCAGCACTTCAAGCATCAGCCGGTGACGCACTCCGATCTCGGCGCTCTGGCCGACCGAATCGTGACCGCCGGCATCACACACATCACCGGGAGCGTGGTCGGCGACGATTCGCGCTACGACACGCAACGCTTCCTGCCCCAGTGGCCCGCGCGTTTTGCGTTGACGGCCGAAATCGGACCGCTCAGCGCCCTGATGGTCAACGACGCGTTCGTCGAGTTCCCGCCAACTCCTGACGTGCGCACGCCGCCGGTGAAACTGGCGGACGATGCCGCGGTGCACGCCGCGGATCAACTGACGCAGCTGCTCGTCGCGAAGGGTGTGAGGGTCGACGGTGCGCCCACGTCGGGACGAGCACCCGACGGCTCGATCGACATCGCGCAACTCGAGTCGGTACCGATCGGCCAGATGGTCACCGCGATGCTGACCGAAAGCGACAACGGCACCGCCGAGCTCCTCACGAAAGAGCTCGGCGTGCACGATGGCGGCGTTGGCTCGACGGCTGCGGGCGTCGCGGACGTCACCAAGGTGCTCGCAGCCGCGTCGCTGCCTCTTGACGGCACGACGCAGTTCGACGGCTCGGGGTTGGCGACCGAGAACCGCGAGACGTGCGCGGTCGTGCAGGCACTGCTCGACCAGCAGGGGCCCACGTCGCTGCTCGCCGCTGGTCTCCCGATGGCTGGCCAGACCGGCACACTCGACAAGCGCTTCGTCGACACGCCGCTCGTCGGCCGGCTGCGAGCGAAGACCGGCACGCTCGACCAGGCGACCGCGCTCGCCGGCTTTCTCCAGACGACGCAGGGGTCGCAGGTCAGTTTCGCGTTCCTCATGAACGCCCGTGCGCCCCAGAAGATCACCCAAGACGACGTCGACCTGGAAGAGGAGCTGGCTTCGATCCTCGTGAAGTATCCGGAGACGGTCGACGTCGCGAAGCTCGGTCCGAAGACGTGACAACCTGACCGCATGGCCGAGCTGCCGATGTTCCCGCTCGGCTCCGTGCTCTTCCCGAGCATCTTCCTGCCGCTGCATGTCTTCGAACCTCGGTACCGGGTACTGGCCCGCCATTGCCTCGACGGCGACCAGGAGTTCGGCATCGTGCTCATCGAGCGTGGCAGTGAGGTCGGCGGCGACGACGTGCGCACGTCGGTCGGCACGGTGGCTCGTATCCTCGAGGCCGCAGAGTTGGAGGACGGACGCTGGGTGCTCGGCACAGTCGGCACGCGTCGTATCCGCGTGCGCAAATGGCTCGAGGACGACCCGTACCCGCGTGCCGACGTCGAGGAGTGGGAGGACGTCGAGCCGAGTGCCGGCGCAGCCGACGTCTACCGCGGCGTCGTGAGGCGGTTGCGGCGGGTCCTGGCCTTGAAGGTCGAACTGACCGAGCCGGCCGTCGATGCGACCATCGAGCTCAGCGACGACCCCGCGCTGGGGTCGTTCCAAGTTGCCGCCGTGGCTCCGATCGGCCCAGCCGATCAACAGCGGGTCCTGCAGGCCGACGGTCCCGACGAGCGATTGCGGCTGCTGGACGTCTTGCTCACCGAGGAGAGCGACTACCTTTCCGCTCGGCTCCAGATGGGATAGCGAGGAGATCTGTGCCGCAAGAGGAGAAGTCGATACCCCAGGTCATGACCGAGCTGTGGGAGATGCTGGTCTCCTACGGGAAGCAGGAGACGGTCGAACCGCTCAAGGGCCTCGGACGCTTCGTCGCGTTCGGCCTCGGTGCCGCGTTGCTCGGCGGTATCGGCATCATCCTCCTGACGCTGGCGGGGCTCCGGGGGCTACAGACGCACAACGACGGGCATCTTGACGGCAACCTCAATTGGGTGCCGTATCTGGCCGCGCTGGTGCTGTTGGGCGCGCTGATCGCTCTGGCGGTCAGTCGAATCAAGGTGAAGGGAAGTAACCGATGAACGAGCGAAGCGAGTTCAGCGGTCCGGACGAGCGAGCGCCAGCGAGCCGGACGGCGATGGGGTCCGGGGGCGCAGCCACCGAGGAGACACGATGAACGCGTTGCCCAAGGAGATAACGAGACGCGACCTCGAGACGAAGTTCCGCGAGCTGCAAGGCGAAGTCTCGTCCGCGGGTGATTCGGCGAAGTCGTACGCGCTCGTCGTCGGTGCCGTCGCGGCGGTCGCCGTCGTCGGCGTCGCGTACTTCCTCGGTCGACGCCGCGGCAAGAAGCGCTCGACGGTCGTCGAGGTCCGGCGTCTTTGATCGGTCGCCTCGTCGGGGTCCTCCGCGCTCGAGGGCTGCGTAAGGGCGTGATCGGCGGCAATCGCCGTTGGCTCTCCATCTGGGCCGTCGTCATCACCGCGCAGACAGTGCACAAGCTGATGAAGCCGAAGCCCGTCGTCGAGCGCTTCGAGCTCAAGCCCGGTGAGACCGTGGTGATCACCGATCTGGGTGCGCCGGAGTCCGACCTTTAGGCTGTCCCGCCGTGAAGGTCCTGCTCCGCAATCCCCGACGTGAACTCGAAATCGCAGGGCCGATCAGCGTCATCGCGTTGCTCAACCGGCTCGACCTCAACCGCGAGTCGGTGCTGGTGATCCAAGGCGACGAGCTCGTGCCCGGCGACGCGATGCTCGACGATGCGCAGACGATCGAGATCCGTCCGGTCATCTCCGGCGGTTGCACATGAAGTGTCGCGTGTGCCGCGGCCCCGCGGTCATCGATGTTCGTCGCCAGAACGCCAACTACTGCCGCGATCACTTCCTCCGCATGTGTCGCGACCAGGTGGCGAAGGCGATCCACGAGTTCGACATGCTGCACGAGGGCGAACGGGTGCTCGTCGCCGTGAGCGGCGGGAAGGACTCGCTGGCCTGCTGGCACATCTTGCGGGAGCTCGGATACGACGCCGACGGGTTCGTGATCGGGCTCGGCATCGGCGAGTACTCCGAGGAGTCGACGACGTTCGCCCGCGCGTTCGCGGCGGAACGGGGTTGGAAGTTGCACGAGGCCAGCCTTCGTGGTGACTACGGGTTCGATGTGCCGACCGCGGCGAGGGCCACCAAACGCGTGCCGTGCAGCGCGTGCGGGTTGTCGAAGCGCCACCTGTTCGACGAGGCCGCTCGAGAGCACGGCTACGACGTCGTCGCCACGGGCCACAATCTCGACGACGAAGCGGCGGTGCTCTTCGGCAACGTCTTGCGCTGGCAGACCGACTATCTCGGCCGCCAGCTGCCCGTGCTGCCCGCCCGCAACGGTTTCCCGCGAAAGGTGAAACCGCTCGTGCGGCTCGGCGAACGCGAGATGGCGGCGTATTGCGTGCTGGCGGGCATCGACTACATCGTCGAGGAATGTCCGATGGCCGTCGGCAACAAGCACCTCGGTTACAAGGAAGCACTGAACGCGATCGAGACGGAGTCTCCCGGTTCGAAGCACGACTTCTACTTCGGGTTCCTGAAGCGAGCATCCGAACGCTTCTTGCCGGAAGCCGAGGCCGAGCAGGATGAACTCGCGCCGTGCGTCCGTTGTGGAGCGCCGACGAGCGGCGAGGTGTGCGCGTTCTGCAAGCTCGTCGACCGCTCCAGCGGTCACGAACCGGTCGTGCTGCGGGAGCGCCGATGACGTCGACGTTCGTCGCCGGCGACAAGGTGCTGCTGATCGACGCGAAGGAGCGGCGCTACCTCATCACCCTGACTGAAGGGGGAGAGTTCCACTCGCACACTGGTGTGCTCACCCACGCCGAGCTGATCGGGGCGGAGGAGGGCACGACGTTCCGCTCGTCGCGCGGCTCACGGTTCACGGCGGTTCGGCCGACGCTGTCGGACTTCGTGCTGAAGATGCCGAGGGGCGCGCAGGTCATCTATCCGAAGGACCTCGGTCCGCTGCTGCTCCTGGCCGACATCCACCCGGGCGTGCGCGTGCTCGAGTCGGGCGTCGGATCGGGCGCGCTGTCGATGGCGATGCTGCGCGCCGGCGCGGACATCGTCGGCTACGAACTGCGGGACGAGTTCGCCGATCGCGCGACGGCGAACGTGCGTAGTTTCCTGGGCGACGAGTACACCGCTCGCTATCGCGTCGAGATGCGGAACTGCTACGACGGCATCGACGAGACGGAGCTCGACCGCGTGGTGCTCGACCTCCCCGAGCCGTGGCAGGTCGTGAAGCACGCAGAACGCGCGCTACATCCCGGCGGGATCTTGGTGTCGTACACGCCGACGATCCTGCAAGCCGTGCACTTGCGTGAGACGCTCGAAGGCAGTCGATTCACGATGGCGGAGACGATCGAGGTGCTGCATCGTTCGTGGCACATCGAGGGCCAATCCGTCCGACCCGATCACCGGATGGTGGCGCACACGGGATTCCTCACGGCTGCTCGCTTGCTCGCCGGGTAGGTACGACCAGACGTGGACACGCTTGACCTGATCGTGATCGCGCTCGCCATCGCTGCGGGCGTGGGCGGGTACCGACTCGGCTTCGTCGCGCGAGCCGCGTCCTGGGTCGGCATGGGGATCGGCATCTACGTCGGCACGCGAATCATCCCCGCGCTCGGGAGCTCGGAGGAAGACCCGCAGCGGCTCCTGCTCTTCGGAATGGTGATTCTCTTTTCGAGCGCGATCATCGGCCAAGTCCTGGGCCTGGTCGTCGGCGCCCGCCTGCGGACGGTGATCCGCAGCAAGCCGATCGTCACCGCCGACCGCGTCGGTGGCGCGGCCGCCGGCGTGCTCGGTGTGATCGCCGCGTTCTGGTTCCTGATACCGACGCTGGCGCAGACACCGTCGTGGCCGGCGGAGCAGACCCGGGATTCGAAGATTGCGTCGTTCATCCACGATCACTTTCCCGAGGCGCCCGACACGTCACAGGCGCTGCGACGCGTGCTCGGCCCCCGTGTGTTCGAAGGCTTTGGCCCCGCGCCAGAGCTGGGTCCGCCCCCGGCCGAGAGCGGATTGTCAAAGGAGCAGGCGGATCAGATCGCGAGGTCGACGGTGAAGGTCGAGGCGCCCGCGTGCTCGCGCATCCAGGACGGAAGCGGCGCGGTGATCGGTGATGGACTCATCGTCACGAACGCGCATGTGGTGTCGGGGAGCAAGCACCCGACGGTGTTCCGTCATCCCGACGGCGCCCAGCTCGATGCCACGGTCGTGGCGTTCGATCCTGATCGCGACATCGCCATCCTGCGAGTGCCGGACATCAACCGGCCGGCGCTGCCGCTCGGCGATGGCTCGTTCACCGTGGGCGGCCAGGGTGCCGTGTTCGGCCACCCGTTCGGCGGCGACCTCACGCTCAGCCCGTTCAAGGTGGGGGAGGACACGAACGCCCGGGGGTTCGACATCTACGACCAGCACCGGACGACGCGTCACATCTTCGTGCTGAGCAGCGATCTCGCACCGGGTGACTCCGGAGGTGCACTGGTGGACCCGAACGGAGTCGTGCAAGGCGTCGCCTTCGCGATCGCACCCGACCAGCCCAACGTGGCCTACGCGCTCACCCTCGACGAAGTGAAGCCAGTGTTAGAGAGCGCAGGAACAGAAGCGGTAAGTACCGGCCCCTGCATCCAGTGACGGCGGGGCGTGCCCAGCCCCTCGCGATCTCTAGTCGACTTCGATGAAGATGCACTCGCCGGGGCATTCCTCGGCGGATTCGATGACGGCTTCTTCTTGACCAGCGGGGACCACCGCGAGACCTTCGGCGCCTTGCGAGTTGCCCTTGGCCGTGGCGTAGATCGTGTCGCCTTCCTTCACGTAGGCGAGGCCGTCGTCGAGCAGCGTGAACACGTCGGGCGCGATCTCTTCACAGAGGCCGTCACCGGTGCAGAGATCCTGGTCGATCCAGACCTTCATGATGCTTGTGGCTTCCTCTCTCGGAAACGTTTCGCCGCTGTCTCGGGAACTGCTGACCGGCGGCTGACACTACTGCCGGACCTGCACGCCACTCTAACCCGCGGGGCCCAATAAACCCGGAATCGGCCGGTGGAACTTTCGGCACACTAGGTAGGGAGCGCGCAGTTTCGCGGACCCACGATGTATCGTCCCCGCGGCCCCCAACTTCAGGAGGTGGTCCCCGTCAACGAGCCCGAGTACGAGCGGCGACTCGGCGCCTACGAGGCCGAGATGGCACAGATCCGCGAGCAGTCGAAGGCGCTCGAGGAGGAGGTCATTTCGCTGCGGCGCCGATTGCAGGATGCGCCCAAGCGGGTTCGGACGCTGGAAGAGCGTCTCCTCGAAACGAAGGGCCAGCTGGCGCAAGCTGTCTCGCAGAACGAGAAGCTCACCTACACGCTGAGAGAAGCGCGCGAGCACATTGCCGCGCTGCGCGAAGAGGTGGACAAGCTCACGCGCCCGCCGTCCGCCTACGGCACCTTGCTCGGACGCAACGAAGATGGCACGGTCGACGTGTATTCCGGCGGTCGCAAGATGCGCGTGGCGTTGCACCCCGAGCTCGAAGACGAAGAGCTCGCTCGGGGCGCCGAGGTCGTGCTCAATGAATCGCTGAACGTGGTGCTTGCGCGGTCGGGTGAGTTGACCGGTGAGGTCGTGACGCTCAAGGAACTGCTCGACGACGGCGCCCGCGCCCTGATTCTCGGTCGCGCCGACGAGGAGCGCGTGGCCGAGCTGGCCGACAGCCTCATCGGCGAGAAGCTGCGATCGGGCGACACGCTGCTGATGGACGTGCGGTCGGGGCTGCTGCTCGAGAAGCTGCCGCGGCCCGAGGTCGAGGAGCTCGTGCTCGAAGAAGTGCCCGACATCTCGTACGACGACGTCGGGGGCCTCGACAGCCAGATCGAGCAGATCGCTGACGCAGTCGAGCTGCCGTTCGTGCACCACGAGCTGTTCAAGGAGTACAAGCTGCCGGCGCCGAAGGGCATCCTGCTGTACGGCCCGCCGGGTTGCGGCAAGACGCTCATCGCGAAGGCCGTCGCGAACTCCCTCGCCAAGAAGGTCGCCGAGGTGTCAGGCGACAAGGCGGCGCGGAGCTACTTCCTCAACATCAAGGGCCCCGAGCTCCTGAACAAGTACGTCGGTGAGACCGAGCGGCAGATCCGCCTCGTGTTCCAGCGCGCCCGCGAGAAGTCCGAGGAAGGCTGGCCCGTCATCGTCTTCTTCGACGAGATGGACTCGATGTTCCGCACCCGCGGCACCGGCATCAGCTCCGACATGGAGTCGACGATCGTGCCGCAGCTCCTGGCGGAGATCGACGGCGTCGAGACGTTGAAGAACGTCATCGTCATCGGTGCATCGAACCGCGAAGACCTGATCGACCCGGCGATTCTGCGCCCTGGCCGTCTCGACGTGAAGATCAAGATCGAGCGGCCCGATGAGCGAGCTGCAAGTCAGATCTTCGGTCGGTATCTCACCACCGACCTGCCGCTCGACACCGACGAGGTGCGCGATCTCGGCGGCGGCGACGCGGCCAAGGCCGTCCAGGCGATGATCGAGCGCACCGTCGAAACGATGTACTCCGACGACGAGAAGAACCGATTCCTCGAAGTCACCTATCAGAACGGTGACAAGGAGATCATGTTCTTCAAGGACTTCTCGTCGGGAGCGATGATCGAGAACATCGTGCGCCGCGCCAAGAAGCTGGCGATCAAACGTCAGATCTCCGGCGAGCCGGCCGGTATCAAGACAAGCGATCTGATTGCGTCGATCGCGCAGGAATTCAAAGAGCACGAAGACCTGCCCAACACCACGAACCCCGACGACTGGGCGAAGATTTCCGGCAAGAAGGGCGAACGCATCGTCTACGTGCGCACGCTCATCAAGAAGGAAGACGACGAGGCGATCACGGGCGGCCGCTCCATCGAGCGCGTCGCCACCGGCCAATACCTTTAGGTCTTCGTTTCGTCCGTCCGTAAGACTCGCCGGCGATGCAGCTGGCGGAACCCGATCGCTCGACGTTCGTCGACGTCAACCGCACGCGCCTGCGCCTCTGGTGCTGGGGAGATCCTGAAGCGCCGCCGGTGATCATGGTCCACGGAGCGTTCGATCATGGTCGGATGTTCGACGAGTTGGCGCCTCGTATCGCCGCCCTCGGGTATCACGCCGTCGCCGTCGACATGCGCGGTCACGGCGACAGCGGACCGCTGTGGTCGGGAAACGCGTGGTTGTCGATGAACCTCGACCTCGGGATGCTGGCGCGTCATCTCGGCTCGCCGGTGCGCTTCGTCTCGCACTCGTTCGGTGGAGGGCAGGCGCTCTGCACCGCAGCCGCCTTTCCCGAGGACGTGAAATGGGTGGTGAGCATCGACGGGCTCGGTCCGCCCGCGGCCGCCTTCGAGATGCGCGAGCCCGCGGAGGTGACCGCGGAAGCGTTCGCGGCGATCGAGCGCGTGTGGGAGCGGGGCCCGCGGCAGTACCCGTCGCGGGAAGACATGGCCCAGCGCCGGCGGAAGATCAACGTTCGTATGAGCGAGGAGTGGGCCGCGCATCTGGTGCTGCACGGGTCGCGTCCCGGGCGGGACGGCGGGTTCGAGTGGAAGTTCGATCCGATGTTCAACATCGGGCTCGGCGGCCCGTTCAGCCAGGACATGTTGCTCGCCGAATACCACATGGTGGCGTGCCCGGTGCTCGTGCTCACCGGCAGCGAGCCCGATACGTGGAACGACCTCGGGCCGGATGAGCGGGTCGAGCGCATCGAGGCACTCGGCGACTGCCGCCACCACGAGATCGCCGGCGCCGGCCACTACGTGCACCTCGAGCAGCCGGATGCGGTGGTCGAGCACGCGCGTCGTTTCATCGAGGAGGTCGGTCCGTGACTCCACTTCTGGTGTTGCACCGTCTCGGCGACGAACGGGGTGGCGCGGCGTGGCGCGACGCGCTCGTGCAGGATGGGTGGGAAGGACCGTGGTCGGCGCCCGATCAACCCGGCCATGCAGATGCGCCGTGGGAGGCCGACTTCTACGAGCCGGCACATCTCGTGATGGCGCCGCTTCGACATCTGCACGAGATCGAGTGGAGTGAGCCTCCGGTGGTTCTCGCGGTCGGTGTCCAGTCGACAGCTGCGGTGTTGCTCGCCGTCGGTGGGCGAGCGGCCGCAATCGTGTTGGTCGACGAGCCCAAAGGTCCCTGGCCCGAAGCTGCGGAAGAGATCCAGCGCGCCGAATACGAGTGGCTGCGCGTTCTCGCGGATGACCCGGAGGCGCAAGCGCCGGCGCCGCAGGGTCGGACCGACCCACGGACCCGACACGGATGTACGCCGCGGCACGATCCTGACTTCACCGCGAAGCAGCGGGCGGCCATCTCCGTACCGGTACTGGAACTCGACGCCAGTGAGCCTCCAGACGTGTTGGCCACGGTTCGCTCATGGTGGGACTGTCAGCCCAACGGCCGGTAACGTCACAAGGTGGCGATTCGGAAGATTCTCGGCATCGAGACCGAGTACGGGATCCTCATCAGAGGGGCCGCGGACTCCAATCCGATCGCCGCGTCGAGCGTGCTCATCAATGCGTATGTGAACGACCTGACGCGCAGCGCGCCATCGTCGTCCGGCACACCGAAAGTCGGATGGGATTTCGAGGACGAGTCGCCGGGCAACGACGCTCGCGGGTTTGCACCTGAGGGCACGATGGCACCCGAGATCGAGACGCATTTGGTGAACGCGGTGCTCACGAACGGCGCGCGGTACTACGTCGATCACGCTCATCCTGAGCTGTCGACGCCGGAGTGCGCGGATCCGCGCACGACCCTGTTGTACGACCGGGCTGGCGAGAAGATCCTGCAGCGGTCGATGGTGGCGGCCAATCGCACCTTGCCGCCGGGCCAGGAGATCGTCGTCTACAAGAACAACTCCGACCGCAAGGGCAACAGCTACGGCTGCCACGAGAACTACCTGATGGATCGCAGCGTGCCGTTCGGTCGGGTCGTGGCCCACGTGATGCCGCACTTCATCACGCGGCAGATCTATTGCGGTGCCGGCAAGGTCGGTTCGGAAGCCAGCGGGGTTCCGTCTGAGGAGGTGCCGTTCCAGCTGACGCAGCGAGCGGACTTCTTCGAGGAAGAGGTCGGTCTCGAGACCACGCTGAAGCGCCCCATCGTCAACACGCGCGACGAGCCGCACGCCGACGCCCAGAAGTACCGCCGGCTCCACGTGATCGTCGGCGACGCGAACATGTCGGAGATCGCCACGTTCCTGAAGCTCGGCACGACCGCGCTGGTGCTGTCGATGGTCGAGGACGAGTTCCTGCCGCGTGAGTTCGTGTTCGTTGCTCCGGTGCAGACGTTGCGCCGAGTCTCGTATGACCTGTCCTTGCGACGCCCCCTCGAGCTGACCGACGGTTCGACGGTCACGGCGCTCGAGGTGCAGTGGGAGCTGTTCGATCGCGCGAAGAAGTACGGCGAAGAGGTCGGGTACGAATGCGTCGGCGGCGACGACCAGGGCCGCGAGATCGTGCAGCAGTGGGAGACCGTGTTGTCCGCGCTGGAGACCGATCCCATGTCGCTGGCCACCCAGCTCGACTGGGTGGCGAAGTACCGCGTGATCGACGGCTATCGCGAGCGGCACAGTCTCGAGTGGGACGACGCTCGTCTCGCGGCGATGGATCTGCAGTACCACGACCTGCGACCCGACAAGAGTCTCGCCGGTCGCGTCGGGCTCGAACGCCTCACAACCGAGGACGAAGTCGACTTCGCGATGTCCGAGCCGCCGGCCGACACCCGCGCCTACTTCCGGGGGAAGTGCCTGCAGCGGTGGGGTGACTCCATCGTT
>JBEEFW010000097.1:0-12896 GCA_041166385.1 Acidimicrobiaceae bacterium
TCCAGCCCGAGATGCCCGCGTTCCGCGATGCCTACGGCGTCGAGGCGGGCTTGTGCACGGCGGTCGATCTCGTCCGCGGGCTGGGCGTGCTCACCGACATGAACGTCGTCGAGGTCGACGGGGCGACGGGCTGGTTCGACACGAACTACGAAGGCAAGCGCGACGCCGCGCTCGACACGCTGGCCGCCGGCGCCGATCTCTTCCTCATCCACGTCGAGGCCACCGACGAGGCCGGCCATGCGGGCAACCTCGAGGAGAAGGTCACCGCGTTGGAACGCTGGGACGATCGCATCCTGCGTGGCCTCGTCGAAGGGCTCGACGCGATGGGCCCGTGGCGCCTGCTGCTGCTGCCCGACCATCCGACGCCGGTGCGGTTGAAGACCCACACCACCGACTCGGTGCCGTACCTGCTCGTCGATTCACAGGTCGACGGTCCCGGCGGCTTCTACTCGGAGTCAGGCACGGCCGAGATCGCCGCGATCCCCGGCCACTCGTTGATGGGCCGCCTGATCGTTCCTAGCTGAACCGGGTGACGAAGCCGCGGGCGCGGAACGTGTTGAGCATGCGGACGATGAACCAGTAGCCGAGCGCGCAGAACACGACCGCGCCGACGTAGCCCCACGCCACATCGCTCCAGGGAATGCCGCCACCGTCGAGCAGCGTGCGCATCGCCCGGAAGGCGTACGTCGTCGGGAACAGCTTGGCGATCGGCTGCACCGCACCGGGCAGCGCCGTGACCGGGTTGAAGACGCCTGACAGCGCCAGCATCACGAAGTTGATGCCCCACGCCAGGATCTCGGCGGACTGCCCGAATCGCAGGATCAGCCCGATCACGAACAGCGAGATCGCCCAACCGACCATCAACAGGATGCCGATGATCGGCACCAAGCCCCACCCGATGCTGTCGAGGTGGAACTGATAGGTGACGAGCGCAACGACGGAGATGGTGATCATCGCCATCACGAGCTTCATGCCGGCGTAGACCGCCAGCCCCGCCGCGTACTCGAGTTCGGTGATCGGCGTGGTCATGATGTTGAGCAGGTTGCGGCTCCACGTCTCCTCCATGAACCCGGTCGTCACCGCGATCTGGCACTGGAACAAGACGTGAAAGAGCATGATGCCGGCGAGCAAGTAGGGCGCGGCGGCGCGTGACGCGGTGTTCTCCTGCGCGACGAACGCGCCGAGCGATCCGAACAGCAACACGTCGAACACCGGCCACACCGCAATGTCGAACCAGCGGTTCGGGCTGCGCCACAACACGAACCAGTGCCTGCGGACCACAGTCTTGATTCGTAACCAACTCATGGCTCGTCGAGCTCCATGTCGGTGCCGGCGAGTTGCAGGAACACCGACTCGAGATCGCCGTGCCCGAACATCGCCGCCACATCGTCCGGCGTGCCGTCGGCCACGATGCGTCCGCCGGCGATGAACACCACGCGTTCACACATGCGCTCGACCTCGAGCATGTTGTGGCTCGTCACGAGCAGGGCGGTGCCCTCGTTCGCGCAGATGTCGAGCAGACCAGCGCGTACGCGCATCGCGACATCAGGATCGAGCGAGGCCGTCGGCTCGTCGAGTACCAGCAGGCTCGGTTGGTGCAACGACGACTTCACGATGCCGACGAGCGTGCGCTGTCCCGACGACAGCTCCATGCACATACGGTCGCCGAGCCTTGTGATGCGGAAGCGCGCGAGACCACGCTCGATGGCCTCGTCGGCCTGCTTGCGATCCAGCCCGTAGAACCCCGCGAACACGCCGAGCGCTTCGCGCACGCGTAGCCGGTCAGGCAGCGGGAGGTAGCCGGCGACGAAGCCGACCGCTTCCATCGCCTTCGAGCGGCCTTTGGGCAGACGATGGCCCATGATCTCGATCGAGCCCTGGTCGGGCGTGATCGCGCCGAGGAGCATGAGCAGCGTTGTGGTCTTGCCCGCGCCGTTGGGTCCGAGCAATCCGACGCGTTCGCCGGCGTGCACGGTCAGGTCGACGCCGTCGACCGCTTGTACGTCCTTGAATCGCTTACGCAACCCGCGCGCGTCGAGCACTGCCCCCATAGGTCGATCAGTTTGGCTGACCGGCTGTGCGGGACCCCACTCAAATACCCCGTGGTTGCTCCTGACGCGCTGACGTCGCTACCATGCAGTTCGCGCCAACCGCCCGCTCGGGTGAGATGACGCAGCCGACGAACTCCCGGTGGTTCTTCCGTTCTCGCGGACTTGATCGAGCGTCGGTGATCTTTCGGCCGTGGCGGCGATCACCTTCACGGCGGAACCTCCTTACGAAATGGGGTACGGCATGAGCGTCGAGGCAACTGCACTCTCACGCTCCAAGCTCGAGCAGAAAGACCGCACCGAGCTGGCGACCATCGTCGAAGCGATGGGTGGCAAGGCGGGCTCGCGGGCCAAGAAGGCGGATCTGGTGGACCAGGTGTTGGAACTCGCCGGCTCCGGCAACGGCAGCGCGGAGTCCGCGACCGCGGAAGCGCCGAAGGCGCACGAGCGCGCCGAGGCGCCGCCCGCGCCGGCGGTGCTCGAGGACGAGCCGCCTGCGGATTGGGAGCTCGCCGTCGCCGCGGACACGTCCGACGAGACGCCTGCCGACGCGCCCGACGCGACTGAAGCGCCGTCGACCGACGCGTTGGCCGAGAGCGACGGCGGCGAGCGCGAGGACCGTGGGCCGCGTCCGCAAGGACAAGGCCAGGGCCAGCGCAACCAAGGCGGTCAGGGTCCGGGACAAGGTCAGGGACAGGGTCAGGGACAAGGTCAGCGCGACGACGGCGAAGGTGGCAACCGCCGGCGCCGGCGGCGGGGTCGCGACCGCGACCGCGGCGGTGATCGTCAGAGTCAAGGCCCGCAGCCGGAGAGCGACGTTCCCTTCGTCGGCGAGCCCGTCGATGTCGAGGGCTACCTCGATCTGCGCGACGAGGGCTACGGCTTCCTTCGCCTGAAGGGCTTCCTGCCGTCGAAGGACGACGTCTACGTGTCGGTGAAGCAGGCGCGGCAGTTCGGTCTGCGCAAGGGCGACTTCCTCAAGGGTGCGGCGCGTCCTGCATCGCGCAACGAGAAGAACCCGGCTTTGTTGCGCATCGACACGGTGAACGAGATGGACCCCGAGGCGGCGCGCGGTCGCCGTCGGTTCGAAGACCTCACGGCGCTCTTCCCGGACGAGAAGCTCAAGATGGAGCTCGAGGACGATCCGGGCAACATGACCAACCGAATCATCGATCTCATCTCACCGATCGGAAAGGGCCAGCGCGGCCTGATCGTGTCGCCGCCGAAGGCGGGCAAGACCACGATCATGAAGAACATCGCCCGCGCGGTGGAGGTCAACAATCCCGATGTGCACCTCATCGTGTTGCTCGTGGACGAGCGCCCCGAAGAGGTCACCGACATGAAGCGCTGGTTGCTCCGCGGTGAAGTGGCGTCGTCCACTTTCGATCGCCCGTCCGAGGAGCACACCGTCGTCGCGGAGCTCACGATCGAGCGAGCCAAGCGCATGGTCGAGATGGGCAGAGACGTCGTGATCATCCTCGACGGCATCACCCGCCTCGCGCGGGCCTACAACCTCGCAGCGCCGACGAGCGGCCGGATCATGTCCGGTGGTATCGACGCCGGGGCGCTGTACCCGCCGAAGAAGTTCTTCGGTGCGGCCCGCAACATCGAGGAGGGCGGCTCGCTCACGATCCTCGCGACCGCGCTAGTCGAGACCGGCAGCCGCATGGACGATCACATCTTCGAGGAGTTCAAGGGCACCGGCAACATGGAGCTGCGCCTCGATCGCAAGCTCGCCGAGCGCCGGATCTACCCGGCGATCGACGTCGATGCCTCATCGACCCGGCACGAAGAGCTGCTCTTTGCCCGCAACCAGCTCAACATGGTGTGGAAGCTGCGCCGGGTGCTGTCAGGCCTCGGGGGCGAGGGCGGGCGCGACGGGAATAACGGTGCCGGTTTGGAGTTGCTCATCGACCGCATGAAGACGTTCAAGTCCAACGACGAGTTCTTGGCCGAGATCGCCAAGGCTCCGTCGGCGGGTTGATCGACGAAAACCCCTAGACTGCGAGACCTTATGAAGGCCGACATCCATCCGAACTACGTCGTGACCGAAGTCCGCTGTTCGTGCGGCAACATCTTCACGACCCGGTCGACCAAGGGCGGCGAGCTCCACGTCGAGCTGTGCTCCGAGTGCCATCCCTTCTACACCGGCAAGCAGAAGCTCGTTGACTCGGGCGGACGCATCGACCGCTTCGAGCGTCGCTACGGGCGCCGCAAGAAGTCGTCGTCGTCGTAACACCGCAACACGCCCTCGAGCCAGAGCGCCGCGGGGCGCTGCTCCAATCGAAGCTGGCCGCGCTGGTGCGCAGCCATTTCGGCATCGACACCGTCACCCGCACGTCGTTCCCCGGCGGTGCCGCCTGCTCGGCGAACCTCCGTGGCTTCGTCCTCGTCGAGACGGACACGGCGCGCTCGCTCGGCAAGGCGATGGCGTGGGCCCGGCAGCAGGGACTCTCGGAGTTGCACGTCATCGTCGAAGACGACGCGGGAGTGCTCGCCCGGCGGGCCGCGCAGTTCACCGATCCGCCGACCGTCTGGTGGCTCAACGGCACCGACCTACACGCGACCGAACCCGAGCCGATCCTGCCGGCGCCGCAGCCCCCGGCTGATCTCGAGCTCATCGACCTACTCGAGCACGCTGGGCTCGAAGTGGTTCACGAGCACGATCACGTCGCCGGTGAGCTCCGCGGCTTGGAAGTGGCGCGCGTGCTGGGTGATCGACTCGAGGTCGGGGTGGGCGAGGCCGACCGCGAGCTGACGGCCATGTTGCACGGGAACCTCGCGCCGTCCGACGCGCTCGAACGCGTCGTGGCCATCGTGCAAGAGCACCGGCGCCCGGATGCGCCGCCGCACCCGTTGAACCAGCTCGTACCCGAGCGGTGGCTGCGTACCACGCTCAGCAACGATCCCGGGCGCCTCGGACTCGACCGGCTCGAGCCGGCGTCGTCACCGCGCCCACGTGTTGGCCTGCGCGAGCGCGACATCGCATGCGCGATGGGGCCGGATGCCGTTGTCGTGTGCTCCGTCGGCGTCGATCTCGACCTCGTTCCTGCCGCGGCCGAGGCCCGTCTTTCGCTCGCGCCCGACGCGCGACTGTTGCTCGTCGTGCCCGAGCGTGATGATCATCCAGCGACCCGTGCGCTCGCGTCGCGATTGCACGCTCCCGCCGAAGTCGTCGCCCTTTCGGGCGACTGGCGCACGTGAACCCGTAGCCTCGACACCATGTTGGAGCGCCTCCCCGGTCTGGAGACCGAGTTTGCCGATGTCGAGGCGCGCCTGGCCGACCCCGATGCGCATGCCGATCAGGCGCGCTACCGAGAGCTCGCGCGTCGATACAAGGAACTCGATGCCATCGTGTCGCGGCTCCGTGAACTGCAGAAGCGATCCGACGATCTCGAGCTCGCGAAACAGATGCTGTCGGACTCCGCTGGCGACGATCGCGATTTCGCCCGCACCGAAGTCGAGACCGCGACGGCAGACGTCGAGCGACTCGAAGCGGAGCTGAAGGTCCTGCTCCTGCCGACCGATCCGAACGACGATCGCAATGTGATCGTCGAGATCCGCGGAGCGGAGGGCGGCGACGAGGCCAAACTGTTCGCTCGCGATCTGTTCCAGATGTACCAAGGATTCGCGCAGCGCCAAGGCTGGAAGCTCGACGTGCTCGGTTCCGATGAATCGTCGCAAGGGGGCTACAACGACATCACCTTCGTGCTCAGCGGCGACGGCGTGTGGACGCGGATGAAGCACGAAGCCGGGCCCCACCGCGTGCAACGTGTTCCGGTCACGGAGTCGCAGGGGCGGATCCATACCTCGTCGGCGACGGTGACGGTGTTGCCGGAGGCGGAAGAAGTCGACGTCGACCTCGACGACCGCGATCTGCAGATCGACGTGTACCGGTCGTCCGGGCCGGGCGGCCAGTCCGTGAACACGACGGACTCAGCGGTGCGCATCACGCACAAGCCGACCGGGCTCGTCGTGTCGATGCAAGACGAGAAGAGTCAGATCCAGAACAAGGCGAAGGCGCTTCAGGTGTTGCGCTCACGACTGCTCAAGCAGAAGCAGGACGAGCAGGACGCCGAAGCGTCCGAAGCTCGCCGCGGGCAGACGGGAAGCGGCGGTCGCTCCGAGAAGATCCGCACGTACAACTTCAAGGAGAATCGGCTCACCGATCACCGCGTGCCCGGACTCACGATCTACAAGCTCGACCGGGTGCTGGCCGGTGACCTCGACGAGATCTCCGATGCGCTCGTACACGACGAGCAGACGCGCCGCCTCTCCGACAGTGGCTGAGCCGCCGACCTGGCGTCAGCTGCTCGACGAGGCGACCGCGCAACTCGGCGATCGCACCGACGCTCGACGCATCGTCGAGGAAGCGAGTGGCAGAGAAGGAGCCGAGCTCACGGCGTTCCTCGACGACGAGGCGAGCACCGTGACCCGCGCGCACTACGAGACGATGGTCGAGCGGCGTGCCGCGGGGGAGCCGCTGCAGTACGTGCTCGGGCGCTGGGGGTTTCGCACGCTCGACGTGCATGTCGACGCCCGCGTCCTCATCCCTCGACCCGAGACGGAGACGGTTGTCGAGCATGCGCTCGCCCTCATCGACGCGCTCGACGCCCGGCTGGCCGTCGACCTCGGCACGGGGTCTGGCGTCATCGCGATGTCGCTCGCGGCGGAGCGACCGAAGCTCGCGGTGTGGGGGACGGACACGTCCGAGCAGGCCCTCGATGTGGCCCGCGCCAACCTCGCCGGCACCGGACGGGCGGGAGCCCGCGTGCGGCTCGCGCACGGCGATTGGTACGACGCGCTCGAGCCCGAGCTGGCCGGCACGATCGACGTCGTCGTGTCCAACCCGCCCTACGTCGCGGCGCACGATCCGTTGCCGCGCGAGGTGAGTGAGTGGGAGCCCCACGGTGCGCTCATCTCGGGGCCGACCGGACTCGAAGCGATCGAGCGAATCCTCCGCGATGCGCCGGCGTGGTTGTCCCCGTCAGGCGGTGTCGTGCTCGAGATCGGGGAGACCCAGGCGGAGTCCGTCGTCGCGCTGGCGTCGCGCTACTTCTCTGCCGCCGATGTCCACGCGGATCTCGCGGGCAAGCCGCGGGTGCTGGTCGCTCGGCGCTAAGACTTCCGGCGCCACGGCAGGCGCGAGGGCGCGGCGTCGTCGAGCTCCGTCGGCCGCCGGGTGCGTCCGGGCCGGTTGCGACCCTCTGCGTATTCCTTCCAAGCCGCGACCTCGTTCTCGACCAACACGCTGAAGGCCGGTCCCTCGCTGACCGAGCCCAGCTTGGCCGCCCGGCGCTTGGCTGCATCCGCCAAGATCGTTCCGCACACGGAACAGCGGTCCGCCATTTCGTCGCGGTTCATCTTGCCGCAGCCGCCGCAGCGCACCTTCACCTTCGCCATCAGCTTCCTTTATTGCCGGACTCGGCCGGTTCCTATCGGCATCCCAAAACGATCATTGAGTGGCGGGGACCACGAGGATCTTGGCGTGCGCCTCGGGATCACCGAGGTCGGAGAAGGCCTGGGGCACGCCATCGATGCCGACATGGCCCGTGATCATCGGAGCCGCCGTGAGCTCACCTTCGGCGATCGCCCGCAGCGTGTCGGCGAATTCCATGGGGTCGTAGCCGAGGACGAACTGCAACGAGATCTCTCGTCCGATCGCCAGCATCGGCCGGATGGTGTCGGGCTGCATGCACACCCCGACGACGAGGATGCGGGCGTTGCGAGGCGCCGACGCGATGGCCGCATCGATCATGCCGGGCACACCGACGGCTTCGTAGATGACGAGGTTGCGGTTCGCGTGGCGCGGGTCGATGCGCCGCCAGGCGTCCACGGCCGGTTCGACTCTCGGGTCGACGGACTCGTGCGCGCCGAGCACCTTCGCCAGCTCGCGGCGCTTTGCCGAGAAGTCCGCCGCGATGATCGGCTCGATGCCCTTGCGGTGCAGATCGGAGATCACGGCGAGGCCGACGGGGCCACAGCCGAGCACGACCGCAGCTTCGCCCTGCTCGATGCGCGACTTGTTGACGGCGTGCACACCGACCGCCATCGGCTCGGTGAGTGCCGCATGATCGGCGCTGAGCCCGTTCGGCACGCGGATCGCCAGCATGTCGGACAACGCCATCAACTCGCCGTACCCGCCGGGGTACTCGTTGCTGTAGCCGATCGGGTAGATCCCGCTCTCGTCGAAGGTCATCGGCATCGACACGACGATGTCGCCCACCGTGCTGTTGCCGACGTTCTCTCCGACTTCGACGACTTCGGCGACGAACTCATGGCCCATCACGACATCGCGGGACAGGTCCATGATGTGTGGCGTCGGCATCCCGTCGGGCATGGGGCCCGACTGCTCGCTCATCTCGACCATCAGATGACCGTGCTGCAACGCGTGCAGATCGGATCCGCAGATTCCACAGGCGAGGGTCCGCACGAGCACCTGTCCGGGCTTGGGCGAAGGTTCCGGGATGTCGTCGACGACGAGTTGCTTGTTTCGCATGACCGCGGCGCGCACGGCGCGAGAGTAGTTCGGTGACCCAGTTCGTCCCGCTCGACGACCCGACCGCGGTCGAGTTGGCGCAAACTGCGTTGCTTGCGGGTGAGGCGATCGTCGTACCCACGGACACGGTGTACGGGTTGGCCGCACTGCCTTCGGCAATCGAGCCGTTGTACGCGCTCAAGGGGCGTCCCGAGTCGATGCCGATCGCGGTTTTGGTCGAATCACTCGAGCAGGCGGCATCGGTGGCGGCAATGTCGGGCGTCGCGAGCCGGCTGGCTCGAGCGTTCTGGCCAGGGCCGCTCTCGATCGTGCGGCCCCGTCTCGACGGTGCGGGCACGGTCGCGGTGCGCTGCCCCGACCACGTCTTCATGCATCTCCTCGCTCGGCGCGTCGGGCCACTGGCCGTGACGAGCGCCAACCGTCATGGCGATCCCACGCCGACAGAGGCGCGCGCCGCGGCGTCGTCGCTCGCGGGGGAGGTCGCGCTCGTGATCGACGGCGGACGGTGTGCGGGGGTGGCATCGACGGTGGTCGACGCCACCGGTCCGAACCTGACCATCCTGCGAGTCGGGCCGATCAGCGAGGAGCAGATCCGAGCCGCCGCGCTACGGTGACGCCGGCACGCGCCAAGGGGGGACAACCATGCCGTTCCGGAGAAAGATCGATGACGGAGCTGAGCGGCTGGCCAAGATCGACCTGTTCGACGGCTTCACGCCCGCCGAGTTGGCGCGTGTGGCCGAATTGGTCGAAGAGGTCGAGGCCGAGCAAGGCGCCGTCCTGACCGAGCAGGGCAAGCCCGGCACCGAGGCCTACATCGTGGTCGAGGGCAATGCCGCGTTCGAGATGGGCGGCGAGCGCAAGGGCAGCATCGGCCCTGGCGAGCTCATCGGCGAGATGGCGCTGATCGACAACCGCCCCCGAGTGGGCACGGTTCGAGCGACCACTGCGATGAAGCTGTTGGCGCTCGACGCGACGCAGTTCCGCAAGCTGCTCGACGAGATGCCGAAGGCCAGCCGGGCGATCATGGCCAAGATCACCGACCGCCTGCGCCAGATGGACCTCGGCGACTCCTAACGAACTAGAAGTCGAGTCCGCCGTTGCCGTCGAGGTGGGCGGGGCGCCCGATGAATTCGTCCACGGTCATCGCTTTCAGGACGCCGTCATCCTGTGTGGTGCCCCACGTGCGCCGGCCATCCGGCAACCGCGCGGCGACGATGCCGTTCTCCGGTTCGCCTTCGCGGTTGTGCATGACGGTCCAGGACTCGACCGTCACGTCGCCGTCGTAGTCCTCCGGCGCGACATCGCGCGGCGTCGTGAGTCGATCGGCTTCGTCCTGCGCATCGGACCACTTGAAGCCGCCGGCCGGTGGTTCGGTCGAGTACACGCCGATCGAGTGCTTCGTGATGAAACCGCCATTCGCCGAGCACAGGCCGACCGAGCCCGGGTCGTTGCGCAGGATGCCCACCATCGTCGCGATCGAATGGGTCACGTAGTTGTTCCACGGCCCCCCGGCGAACGACAGGCCGCCCGTCACGGTGAGCGGGCGCTGCGGGTCGTCGTCAGGTAGACCGAGCTCGCGCGCCGCGATCTGTACGGCCGACGGAAAGCAGGAGTACAGGTCCACATGGGCCACGTCGTCGATGCCCACTGCGGCGTGCTCGAGCGCCTGGCGGCCGACGGCGCGGATGGCGGGCGACGAGAAGAGATCACCTCGATGCGACACGGCATCGGTGTCGTGCGCGTCTGCGCCGCTCTGCGGGAACACCCAACGGTCGCGCGGTACGCCCGCGCGCTCAGCGGCCTCGACCGAGCACATCAAGATGGCCGCGCCTTGCTCGACGTTGTTGTTCGAGTTCATCAGCTTCGGATACGGGAAGCCGATCCAGCGGTTGTCCGGGCCAGGCGTGCGGATCTGCTCCGGTGTGTACGCCTGCTGCGACCAGGCGTTGGGATTGGCGGCCGCCACCTCGCTGAAGCGGGCCCACAACTCAGAGATCCGGACGAGATGATCGTCGATCGACCGTCCCGCGGCCGTCCGCAATGCCTGCTCGAACAGCGGGTACACCTGGACCGGCATGATGATCCCGCGGTTCATCTCCGCGGGATGCGTCATCGTGAACTCGTCGCCGATGAGCTCGGCCTCTGGCACCGAGTCGTCTTGCGTCGTCCATTCGGGGCGGTCGCCGGTGGCACGGAAGGACATGCGGGTGCGCCAGGCCTCAGCGCCCCCGATCAGCACCACGTCGTTACGACCGGCGGCGATGTCGAGCGCGGTACGGCTCACCAGCGACTGCGGGCTGTTCCCGCCGGGGGTGGTGACCGCGGTCTGCCGAGGGGATGCGCCGATCCGCTCGGCCACGAGCGCGCCGGGATCCCGATAGCGCCAGGAGAGCAGCGACACGATTCGCACGGCGTCGACGGCCGTGAGCACGTGGCCGTTGGCGGCGCCGGCGTCGTCGCTGGCGAGGCGGGCGGCCTCGGCGATGAGGTCGACGGGCTCCCGGGCCGGGTCACCCGCGGCAGTGCGCTGGTTGACCTGGCCGCCGCCGATGATCACCGGGGTGCGAGGGTCGAGGGCCATTTGGCAACGGTAAGCAACCGCGGGCGGCTGCCTACAATCGACCCATCGCCACCTCCTTCGACGTCCTGGTCCTTTGCACGGGCAACATCTGCCGCTCGCCGATGGCGGAGGCGTTGCTGCGAGAGCGGCTGCGCTCGCGGGGCATCGAGTCCACCGTGTCGTCTGCGGGCATCACGTTCGACGGTCGCGCGGCGACGAGCGAGGCGGTGCGCGCGGCATCGCAGTACGGCCTCGACATCTCGACTCATCGCAGCCGGCTGATGAACGCGGAGATGGTCGTGGGTGCGGATCTCGTGATCGGAATGGAGCGATTGCACGCCCGCGAAGCGATTGTGTTGGGCGACTCGTTGCTCACTCGCTGCTTCACGCTGAAGGAACTCGTGCGGCGCGGCGAAGCCGTCGGTGCGCGCCGCCGAGACGAAGCGCTCAACGAATGGCTGGTACGCGCGAACGCGGGACGTCGTCCTCTCGAGTTGCTCGGCGAGTCCGAGGACGACGACGTCGCCGATCCGTATCTCGGCTCGCCGAGGATCTACGCCGCCTGCATCGCGGAGATCGACGACCTCATCGAGCGTCTCGTGAACCTCATGTGGCCCGTGGCGAGCGAGAAAGAGGGCGCGGCGTGAGCGAGCGAACGGCGCCGCAGGCGCGCGACCGCCAGGGAGCGGCCTGCGCTGGGGTATGGGGGCGGAGCCCCCATGGAGGGACGGCATGAGAATCGCCATCGGTTCCGACCACGCCGGCTTCCCGCTCAAGCAGCACTTCCTGAAGGTGCTCGCGGACTGGGGTCACGAGGTCATCGACCTCGGCACCGACAGCGAAGAGCCGGTCGACTATCCGTTCTTCTGCGCCGCGGTGGCCCGGACGGTCGTGCGGGGCGACGCCGACCGCGGGATCGTGCTCGGCGGCAGCGGCCAAGGCGAGCAGCTCGCGGCGAACAAGGTCCGGGGCGCCCGTGCCGCGCTGTGCAACGACCTGTTCACCGCTCGGCTGTCGAGGGAGCACAACAACGCCAACGTGCTGTCGATGGGCGGACGCATCGTGGCCACCGGCTTGGCCGACGAGATCCTCAAGCTCTGGCTCGAGACCGCCTTCGAAGGCGGCCGCCACGAGAAGCGGCTCGAGCAACTCGCGCAGATCGAGGAAGAGGAGCGCACCACATGAGTGAGCACAACGAGCACTGGCCCCTCGAGCGTGATCGCGAGCTGTTCTCGATCCTCGACCGCGAGCTCGAACGACAGAACACGACGTTGCAGTTGATCGCGTCGGAGAACTTCACGTCGCCCGCGGTGCTCGAGGCCACCGGCTCGGTGCTCACGAACAAGTACTCGGAGGGCTATCCGGGTAAGCGGTACTACGGCGGCAACGAGGTGATCGACGAGGTCGAGGAGCTCGCCCGCGAACGCGCGAAGGCACTGTTCAGCGCGGACCACGCCAACGTGCAACCGCACGCCGGCGCCAACGCGAACATGGCCGTGTACCTCGCGCTGCTCGATCCGGGCGACACCGTGCTCGGTATGAAACTCGATCAGGGCGGTCACCTCACACACGGTTCGCCCGTGAACGCCAGCGGCAAGCTGTATCACTTCGTCGCGTACGGCGTCACCGAGTCCGACGAACGCATCGACTTCGACGAAGTGCGCGCCGTCGCCCTGCGCGAGCGTCCGAAGATCATCGTGGCGGGGGCCACCGCGTATTCGCGCATCATCGACCCGCGCCCGTTCCGCGCGATCGCCGACGAGGTCGGCGCGCTGTTCCTCTTCGATGC
>JBEEFW010000098.1:0-92359 GCA_041166385.1 Acidimicrobiaceae bacterium
CTCGCCGATCGGCGAGCCAAGGGCAAGGTCGTCGTCACGGTGGTCGATGAACCGGCATGATCACGATCACGTAGCGCTTCGCGCGAATCAGCGCGGGGCGCTCCTCGTCGCACTGATCGTCAACAGCGTGTTCCTCGTCGCCGAGGTCGCGGGGGGCATCGCGTTCAATTCGCTCGCGCTGCTGGCCGACGCCGCGCACATGTTCACCGACGTGGCCGCGCTGACCATCGCGTTGATCGCCTTGATGCTCACGTCGAGGCCGTCCACCGCCCGCCTCACGTTCGGTCTCGAGCGCGCCGAGGTCCTGGGGGCGCTCGTCAACGGGATCACGCTGTTGGTCGCGTCGGCGTGGATCGTCTTCGAAGCCCTGCAGCGGGTGGGCGACCCTTCGAATGTCCAGGGCGGTGGTGTGCTGGTCATCGCGGCCGTCGGCATCGTGATCAACGTCGGCAGCGCGCTGATCCTGCTGCGCAGCAAAGGGCAGAGCCTCAACATGCAGGGCGCGCTCGTGCACATGGTGACCGACGCCATCGGGCTGGCCGGCACGGTCGTGGCCGCGCTGGCAATCCTGCTCTGGGACGCAACCTGGGCCGACCCGGTGGCCTCGCTCGCGATCGCGTTGCTGGTCGTGTACTCCGGGTTCCGGCTCCTGGCCGACACCGTGCACGTGTTGCTCGAAGGCACGCCGTCGGGGATGGATCGGACCGAGGTCGAATCGACCCTGCTCGCCGAGGAGGGCGTCGACGCCGTGCATCACCTGCACCTGTGGAGCCTCGCGTCCGACGTACCCGCACTCTCTGCCCACGTCGTGCTCGCTGGTGAAGTGTCGTTGCACGAAGCGCAGCAGCGCGGTGAGGAGCTGAAGCACGTGCTCGCGACGAAGTACGGCATCGTCCACGCAACACTCGAACTCGAGTGCCACGCGTGCGACGACGACGAGCATTGACCTGTCACCACGCTGCGTGTCTGCCTCGTTGGTATCAGGGGTACCGACCCTGCACCCCACGTACCAACCATGGAGGCAACACCGATGGGTCTCGGCACGAGCATTTTCTTGATCGCGGTCGGAGCGATCCTCAACTTCGCCGTCACCTGGCAAGTCGAGGGAGTCGACCTCAAGACCGTCGGCGCAATTCTCATGATTGTCGGCGCCATCGGGCTTGTTCTGTCACTGATCTTCTGGAACAGCTGGGGCGGCTTCGGCGGCCGTGACGTGATCGTCGAAGACGGCGGCCCCCGTCGTCGTCGCGTCATCGACGAGTACTGATCAGCACCCGCTCGCAGCGATGGATACGTCAGCTCGTGTGAGCTGACGTATCCATCAGCCAACTCGCCGACGCGCACTACTGTGACGTCGCTTCAGGCAACGAGTTGGCATGACCGAGATCGTCGAACGACTTCGCTTGCCACCCGAGCCGAGCAGCGCAGGGGCGGCGCGACGTTTCGTCGGGGCGGCCCTCGATGCCGGCGGCGAGGTGGCGGAACTTGCGGTGTTGCTCGTGTCCGAGCTCGCTTCCAACGCGGTGCTCCACGCCCGCACGCCGTTCGAGGTGGTCGTGTATGTCGACGAAGGACACCTACGCGTCGAGGTGAGCGATCTCGACTCGAGGTTGCCGTCGCTCAGGAGGTACGCGCGGGAATCGATCACGGGACGTGGCTTGCACATGGTGGCGGCGTCGGCCGATCGCTGGGGTTTCGATGCACAACCGGGCGGCAAGGTCGTCTGGTTCGAGTTCAACCGCTGAAAACGACGAAATCCCACTCAGCCGTACACATTTCTGTGTACGGCTGAGTGGGAAAACAATGGTCGAAGGGCTACTTCGACTTCTGAGCAGCCTTCTGCTCGGCTTCCTTCTCCTTGGCCTCGGCGCGGGCGGCCTCAGCTTGCGCTTCGCGCTTCGCGACGTCGCGCTCCGCGTCGGCCTTCTCCTGCTGGGCCTCGCCCTCTTCTTGCAGGCGATCGTTGCCGGTGACGGCGCCGACGGCTTCCTTGGCCTTGCCCTTGACGTCTTCGACGACGCCTTTCACGCCAGCCTTGGGACCGGACTCACCCATGAGTGAAGCTCCTTCGTGTTGTGGGGGGGATTCGACAGGAGTACCCGTCGAGGGCCTCACGAGACACGAATCAGGGCTTGTCGGCGGTTTCCTGGGCGAGCGCTTCCTCGACGCCGCTCAACTCGAGCACGCGCTGTACGAGACCTGAACGCGCGCCGACTTTGAGTCGCGAGCCCTTGGCTTGCGCTCGGCGATACGCGGTGACGTAGGCACCGACTCCCGACGAGTCGATGAACGTGAGCTCGGACATGTCGACTTCGATCTGCACCGGCTCGCCGTCGAGCAACGCATCGAGTGCTTCGACGAACATCGTGACGGTGCTGAGATCGAGCTCACCTTCGACCTGCAGGATGATGCCGCCGTCGGACGCGGTCGCTGAGCGAACGTGCAGGTTGTCGGCGTCTCGGCTGTCCGTCGTGCCCAATTGGTTCCGTCCGTCCGGTACGGCGGGCAGACTAGCGCCGCGATGAAGAAGCGCCCGACGACCAACGGGTCGGACTCCGCCATGGCGGCGATGACCCATGAGCTGGCCGAGCTGCGCACCGAGCTGGAACAGCGTCGGCGCCGTGACGACGAACGCGAACGGTTCGATGCGATTTCACGGGCGCTGCTCGGCGAGCTCGATCCCGAGGAGGTGCGAGTCCGCTCCGAGCGGTGGGCGACCGCGGCGCTCGGACGTCCCTGCACGATCGCGGTCGACCCTCCGAACGACAATGCCGCGATCCCGCTCGGCGGGGCCGAACCTGTCGCGTGGTTGACGATCGACGGGCCGTCGCTCGGTCCCGACGACGACGAGGCCGCTCGCGATGTCGCCGAACGCATCGGGCGCGCGCTCGTCGCCGCCCACCGTGTGGCCAACCAAGCGCGCGCCATGCACACGCTCGAACGGAGCCTGCTGCCCGATGCGCTGCTCCCCGTTCCGGGGCTGCAGTTGGCGAAACGCCACTTGCCCGCGAAGGGCGCCCATGACCTCAGTGGCGACTTCTACGACGCCATCCACAGCGGCGACAGCACCACGCTCATCGTGGGCGACGTGCAGGGCAAGGGCGTCGAAGCCGCGACGCTCACCAGCCTGGCTCGTCACACGCTGCGCGCTGGCGCCTTGGACGGACAGCGACCAGCGGCGTTGTTGCGTCACCTCAACGCCGCGCTGCTGTACGGGCAGGAGGAGCAGCTCGCCGGCGGGCAGGATCACATCCTGCGCTTCGTGACCGCGGCGGTGGCGAGACTCGAGCCCTTCCCCGACGGCGTACCGGGCTTCACCCTCACGATCGCTCGGGCAGGACAGCCGCCCCCGATCGTCGTGCGGGGTGACGGACGCTTCGAGCCCATCGAACCCGCTGGTGTGTTGCTCGGGGTGACCCCCGCGCCGGAGTTCGAGGAGGCCGTGACCAGGCTCGACGTCGGCGACACCCTGGTGCTCTACACAGATGGCGTCATCGAGCAGCGCGGCGCCAACGGGCACGCCATGTCCGAGCAGCACCTCGGGATGCTCGTACGCAACCGCCGAGGAATCATCGACGCCGAGGCGATCGCCCAGCTCATCGAAGACACCGTGCACCTCGTCGCCCCCGAGGACATCCGCGACGACGTCGCCATCCTCGTGGCCTGCGCGTCGACCAGCTAAGAGGCCTTGCGCTGCCGTTGGCGGCGCGGGGCCAACAGGTGGAGCAGCCGGCGCTCTTCGGCAATGAGACCGCCGCCGGCTCGTGACGGACCGGCTTCCCATCGTTGGTGCAACGTGCCGTCCTCGTACGTGTCGAACACCAGCGGATGGATGTAGGACGACCGAGCGACCGCCGGCGTGTTGCGGAGTTCGTGGGCGACGGTTTCAACCACGGCCTTTATTGCCGCCTGCCGGCGTTTCACGGTGCGCGGTGGAGGCAGCGCCGCCAGTCCCGCGGCGGCGAACAGCGTGGCGCCCCACGTGCGGAAGGTCTTCGCGGTCACGTCGAGCCCGGTACGTGCTCGCAGGTACTCGTTGACCTCCGTCGACGTCACCGGCTTGAGCGCGCCGTCGTCGTCCTCGTACTGGAACAGGAGCTGACCAGGAAGGTCCTGGCACCGGCGGATCAGCCGGCTGACCTTCGGATCCGTGATGGCGATGTCGTGCTTGCGGCCGCCCTTGCCCGCGAAGCGGATGCGGACCGTGGAGCCGTGCACGGTCACGTGCTGGCTGCGCAGCGTCGTCAAGCCGTAGGTCTTGTTGGTCGACGCGTAGCACTCGTTGCCGACTCTGACGTACGTGCACTCGAGGAGTGACACCACCAGTGCGACAACGCGGTCGAGCCCCAACCCCGGCTCGGCCAAGTTCTGCTCGACTGCCTTCCGCAGATCACCGAGCGCCACACCGAACTCGACGAGTTCACCGAACTTCGTCAGCTCTCGTTCCGCCCGGAACTCGGGGTGATACCGATATTGCTTGCGCTTCCGAGCGTCGCGACCAGTCGCCTGGAGATGCCCGTCGGGGTCCGCGCAGATCCACACGTTGGTCCACGCAGGTGGCACGGCCAGCGCACGGATGCGCTCGAGCACCTTCTTGCTCGTGATCGCGCGGCCGGTGGCCGCGTCGGTGTAGCGAAAGCGCTTCGTGCCCGTCCGTCGAATGCCAGGCTCGGCATCGGTGACATAGCGCAAGCCACTGCGGATGGGGACGACCACGGCGCCGGAGTACCCCGACGCCAACGCGGTTGAGACTCGAGCGAGGGTGGTAGCCCGAACGGCTGGCCGATGCCGCTGGAGACCAACTTGTGTTCCAAGATGAGTTGAACGACCTCGAGATCGTCGCTGATCTCGACGCGGACCGCGCCCGGGTGCAGATCACCGGCGAGCTGGACATCAGCTCCGCACCAAAGCTCATCACGGCCCTCCACGAGGTGGCCCAGCCCCCAGTACGCCGCGTCGATCTCGACTGCCGAGAGGTGAGCTTCCTCGACTCGACGGGCCTGCGGGCACTGCTCGTCGCCCGCAACGAGGCCACCCGCGTGGGCGTCGACCTCGTACTGGTGGACCCGTCACCGAATGTCAGCCGCGTGATCGAGATGACCGGCCTCGCCGGTCTGCTCGCGGCGCCCGGGCCGAGCTAGCGGCTCGCTACACCGCCTCTGCGGTCTCCACCAACTGCTCGCGGAGACGCCGCAACGTCGTTCGAATGATGCGCGACACGTGCACCTGACTGATCCCGAGCATGCCCGCGATCTCCGACTGCGTGCAGCCGTCGAAGAACCGGAGGTACAACACTCGACGTTCGCGTGCGGGTAGCCGTCGCATCAGCTGGCGCACGAACAGCCGCTCATCGGTCGACACCATCGCGGGGTCGAGATGGCCGAGGGTCACCCCGACGAAGCTCTCGTCGTCATCGTCCTGCCCCGGCGCAGGCGCCAGCGGCGTCGTTCGATACACGGCTCCCGCCTCCAACGCTTCCAGCACGTCGTCGATCGAGGTCTGCATCTCATCGGCGAGCTCCTCGATGGTGGGAGGCCGCCCGAGAGCGTGTCCCAGCGTTTCGATGCACCCGCTGAGCTGGAGATACAGGTCCTTGCTTCTTCTCGGCACACGCACCGGCCAGGTGTGGTCGCGGAAATGGCGACGCAGCTCGCCGAGGACCGTTGGCATCGCGAACGTCGGGAACATCACACCGAATGACGGATCGAACCGGTCAGCAGCCTTGACGAGGCCCAGTTGCGCGACTTGCAGGAGATCGTCGAGGGGTTCGCCTCGCCGAGCGAAGCGCCGAGCGCAATGAAGCGCAATCCATCGGTGATCGGCGACGAGGTCGTTCCGCAACCCGCGATCGCCGAACCGGCGGTATTCCAGGAATCGGTCCGTCACCTGAGGATCAGGAGGCATGGGCGAATGATGCGCCTCGCCGGCCGTCAGCACACGACGCGTTTGCGTAGTCGCGTCAGGTCGGGGGCAGGGCACGCTGGAAGTGCGTGAGCGCTTCCATCTCCTCGGTGGTGGCTTCGGGCCCGAAATGCAGGACGACCGTGCCCTTGAGGCCGCAGACCGGACACTCGACCGCGACCACGGCCAGCATGTCGTCGGGGTCGCTCGCGCCCTCGAGCCGGCGGAGCTCGTGCACGTAGACCTCGCTGGGCTCGAATTCGTGCTGGCACCCCTCACAGCGGAGCTTCCCGTCCGCCGCGACCCACATCGAGCCGCCGTACCCCTTCGCCGCCAGTTCCTCGAGAACCTCGAGCAGCGTGGTGTTGTCCGACGGGACGCCCGCGATCACCAGGTCAGCTTTGCACGCCGACGCCGAGCAGCGGTCCGAGCTCCTTCGTGAAGAACTCGAAGAAGCCTTCCTGGTCGGGGCCGACCTGGCTGATGTACACCTCGTCGTACCCGGCGTCGACGTACTTCTGGATCGCCTGGACGTGCCGATTCGCATCGGGTCCACACGTGATCTTCTCGGCGATCTTGTCCTCGGTCACGAGCTCGGCGGCCTGCTCGAAATGGGCGGGCATCGGAAGCTCCTGGCTGGTCTCGCCTGGGACACCGCTTGATCGCCAGAGCTCGTGCACGAGCTTCTTGCACTGTCCCTCGTCCTCGCCCCAGCACACCTTCACTCCAGCAGCCTTGGGGCCCTTGCCGCCGCCGTCGACGTAGCGCCGCACCAGCTCCGCGTCGGGCGACGTGTTGATGTAGCCATCACCGATGCGCGCCGCGAGGTCAGTCGCCTTCGGGCCGAAGCCGCTCACCAGGATGGGCGGCGGCGTGCTCGGCAATGAATAGATGCGCGCGTTCTCGACGGTGTAGTACCGGCCGTGATGCGTCGTTATCTCGCCCGTCCACAGCTGGCGCATGATCTCGACCGCCTCTTCCAGCATCTCGAGGCGTACGTCGGTCGGAGGCCAATGCTGCCCGAGCACGTGCTCGTTCAGCCGCTCGCCACTGCCGATACCGAGCAGGAACCGGCCGTCGAGCATGGTGGCCGCTGTGGCCGCCGCGTGGGCGATCACGGCCGGGTGGATGCGAAACGTGGGACATGTGACCGCGGTGGTCACTCGCAGATTCGTCGTGGCGGCAATGCCGCCGATCGCGCACCACACGAACGAGCTCTCCCCTTGACTGTCGAGCCACGGGTGGTAGTGGTCGGAGATCCAGGCCGACCGGAAGCCGGCCGCCTCTGCCTGCTGAGCGATACGCACGAGCGAGGGCGCGCCGTGCTCTTCTGATGAGAGGAAGTATCCGAATTCAGCCATGGCCGGGTCCCTACCCGAGCGTGGTCTGATCCAGTACCGCCGCGGCCACGCGAAGATCGGACACGAATGCAGTCATCGCCGCGTGCCGCTCGTCGGGTGTCGAGGCTCGAAGGATCGAAGACGGGTGCACGGTGGCGATGACGGCGGGCGCCAGCGACGACGCGAGCAGCTTCCCGCGCTCCGCGGTCACGCGGAATGACGAACCCATCACTGCTTGGGCGGCGGTGGCGCCGAGCAGCACGACCACGCGTGGCGACACCAACGCGACCTCGGTCTCGAGCCACGGTGAGCACGCACGCACTTCCTCGCGGTTGGGTTTCTGATGGATCCTGCGCTTGCCCCGCGGTGTCCACTTGAAGTGCTTGACCGCGTTGGTGAGGTAGAGGCGATCGCGATCGAGGCCGACATCGTCCAGCGCCTCGTCGAGTACGCGACCGGCTGGGCCCACGAACGGCTCGCCGCTCAGATCCTCTTGATCCCCGGGCTGTTCGCCGATGAGCATGGCCGGAGCGGGCACCGGGCCTCGGCCGAACACGGTCTGCGTCGCGTTGCACCACAGGTCACAGTTACGACAGGACGCCGCCTGACCGGCTACTTCGCGCCATTTCTCGACGACGTCGGACATCACGTCCTGTTACCCGCTTGTGTCAGTTCGCCTAACCCAGCCTTCGCCGGGTAAGGAGGGACCGTGACACGCATCTGGCCGGGCGATCCCGCGCCACTCGGCAGCACGTTCGACGGCATCGGCGCGAACTTCGCCGTGTTCTCGGAAGTCGCCGACGCGGTCGAGTTGTGCCTGTTCGACGACGACGGCATCGAGACGCGCGTCGAGCTGCCGGAGTCGACGGGGGTCGTGTGGCACGGCTATCTGCCGGACGTGACGCCCGGACAGCGCTACGGCCTCCGCGTCCACGGGCCGAATGATCCGGAGGCCGGCCATCGTTGCAATCCGTCCAAGCTCCTGCTCGATCCGTACGCCCGCGCCATCGACGGCGGCGTCAACTGGGACGAAGCCGTGTTCGGCTACCGGTTCGACGATCCGGACGCAGACAACGACGCCGACAGTGCACCGTTCGTTCCTCGAAGCGTCGTCGTGAACCCGTTCTTCGAATGGGAAGGCGACCAGCTGCTCCACACGCCCTGGAGCGACACGATCATCTATGAAGCGCACGTCAAGGGAGCGACGATGCGCCATCCCGAGATCGAACCCGAGCTCCGGGGCACGTACGCCGGCGTGTCGCATCCGGCATTCGTCGAGCATCTGAAGTCGCTCGAGGTCACCGCGCTCGAGCTGCAGCCGGTCCATCAGTTCGTTCACGACAAGCACCTCGTCGACAGAGGGCTGCGCAACTACTGGGGTTACAACTCGATCGGGTTCTTCGCCGCGCACAACGAATACGACCACCGCGGACAGCACGGCGAACAAGTGCAGGACTTCAAGCAGATGGTCAAGGTGCTGCACAGCGCGGGCATCGAAGTGATCCTCGATGTCGTGTACAACCACACCGCGGAGGGCAACCACCTCGGCCCGATCCTGTCCTTCAAGGGCATCGACAACGCCGCGTACTACCGGCTCGTGGACGACGACCCTCGGCACTACATGGACTACACGGGCACCGGCAACAGCCTGAACATGCGTCACCCGTACGTCCTCCAGCTGTTGATGGACAGCCTGCGGTACTGGGTGACCGACATGCACGTCGACGGGTTTCGCTTCGACCTCGCGTCGACCCTCGCGCGGGGCCTGCACGAGGTCGATCGCCTGTCCGCGTTCTTCGACCTGATCCAGCAAGATCCCGTCATCAGCCGGGTCAAGCTCATCGCCGAACCGTGGGACGTCGGCGAGGGCGGCTACCAAGTGGGGAACTTCCCGCCGCAATGGGCCGAGTGGAACGGCAAGTACCGCGATTGCCTCCGGGACTATTGGCGGGGCTCGCACGAGACGCTCGGGGAGTTCGCGTATCGCATCACCGGATCGTCGGATCTCTACGAGGACGACGGCCGCCGGCCTCACGCCAGCATCAACTTCATCACCGCGCACGACGGGTTCACGTTGCGAGACCTCGTCTCGTACAACGAGAAGCACAACGAGGCCAACGGCGAGGACAACCGCGACGGCGACGACAACAATCGAAGTTGGAACTGCGGCGTCGAGGGGCCAACCGACGATCCTGAGGTGAACACGCTCCGGTCGCGACAGCAACGGAACTTCCTCGTAAGCATGTTCCTCTCACAAGGCATCCCGATGCTGCTGTCCGGCGACGAGATCGGCCGCACGCAGCAGGGCAACAACAACGCCTACTGCCAGGACAACGAGATCTCGTGGCTCGACTGGGAGAACGTCGACGAGCCGTTGCTCGAGTTCAGCCGCGCGCTCGTCGGGTTCCGGTTGCGCCATCGCGTTTTCCGGCGGCGCACGTTCTTCCAAGGACGTCCGATCCACGGCACCGACGTCAGCGACGTCGCGTGGTTCACGCCCGCCGGCGAGGAGATGGATGAAGGCCATTGGGACGAGGGGTATGCCAAGGCGGTGTCGGTGTTCCTCAACGGCGACGCGCTCGAGCGCGGCCGCCGCGGCGAGGAGTACACCGACGACTCGTTCCTGCTCTTGTTCAACGCCCATCACGAGCCGGTGACGTTCACATTGCCCGAGCCGAAATGGGGTGACGCGTGGTCCGTCGTGATCGACACACGCGATTGGGCGATCGAGGCGGACGGCGACCCGATCAAGCCCGGCGACACCATCGAGGCCGAGGCCCGCAGCGTGGTCGTGCTCTGCCGAGGTTCGTGACCGTAGACAGACGGGTAACGCACCAGGTGCGGGCAACATCGCGATCAGGAGCAGCACGATGCCTCGACGTGGAACGAATCGTTGGAGTGAGAAGCGCGATCGGCAGTACGAGCACATCAAGAAAGGACTCGAGGAGCGCGGCGAGCCCGAGGACAAGGCCGAAGAGATCGCGGCCCGCACCGTGAACAAGGAACGGGCCCAGAAGGGTGAGGCCAAGACCGCGAGCAAGTCGTCCGTTGAGGACCTTTCACCGGGTCGGCGGGGTGGGTTGCGCTCACACAAGGGTCCCGGCGGTCGGACGTACCGCCAGCTGTACGCCGAGGCGCAACGCAAGAACATCGAAGGCCGCTCGAAGATGACGAAGCAGCAACTCCAGCGCGCGGTCGGCAGGTAGAGCTTGGGACATCGGGCGGAGGTGTGGGCACCACGAGCGACGCGGGTGGAGTTGCTCAAACGCGGTGACGCCGTCGACATGGAACCGATGGGCGACGGTTGGTACCGCGCGCCGCTCGTGTTGCCACCGAACGCCGACTACGGCTTCGCCCTCGACGGCGGCGAGCCGCTCCCCGATCCACGGTCGCGGTGGCAACCCGCGGGTGTGTCAGGGCCATCGCGCGTGCTCGATCACGACGCCTTCGAATGGACCGACCGACGCTGGGCGGGCGTGCACCTTCCGAGGGCCGCCATCTACGAGCTCCACATCGGTACGTTCAGCACGGCCGGCACATTCGACGGCGCAGTCGAACGCCTCGGGCATCTCGCCGAACTGGGCGTCGGTGCGATCGAAGTGATGCCGGTCGCAGCGTTCGACGGTGACCGCGGGTGGGGTTATGACGGCGTCGCCCTGTACGCCGTGCACGAGCCCTACGGCGGACCGGAGGGGCTCAAGCGACTCGTCGACGCGGCACACGCGCACGGTATCGCCGTGTTGCTGGATGTCGTGTACAACCACTTCGGCCCGACCGGCAACTACCTCAACGAGTTCGGTCCGTACACCACGGATCGCCATCACACCCCGTGGGGCGACGCCGTCAACCTCGACGGACCCGACAGCGGAACGGTGCGGCGCTTCTTCCTCGACAATGCCCGCCACTGGTTCGCGGACTACCACCTCGACGGCCTGCGCTTGGACGCGGTGCACGCGCTGATCGACGAATCAGACCGTCACTTTCTCGCCGAGCTGACCGAAGAGAGGGACGCGCTCGCCGTGCATCTCGGTCGGCCGTTGTGGCTCGTGGCGGAGTACCCGTCGACCGAGGTGAAGGCGGTGACAGCCCGGGAGGCGGGCGGCCACGGGCTCGACGCCGAGTGGCGCGATGAGGTGCATCACGAGGTGCACGCGTGGCTCACGGGTGAGCGCGACGGCTACTACGCGGACGCCGGTCGTGTCGCCTCGCTCGCCGAAGCGATGATCGGACCGAGGAAGAACCTCCCGCGCAGCCGGTTCGTGGTGTGCGCCCAGAACCACGACCAGGTCGGCAATCGCGCCAAGGGCGATCGACTCTGCCACCTCGTCGACATCGGGCTGGCCAAGGCGGCGGCCGCGCTCGTCATCTGCTCCCCCTTCGTGCCCTTGCTGTTCATGGGCGAGGAATGGGCGGCGTCGTCGCCCTTTCCCTACTTCGCGGGACCGCGCAACGAGGACCTGGACAACGCGGTGCGCGAGGGCCGGCTCGAGGAATTCGCGGCGTTCGGTTGGGACGCGGACGGCGTGCCCGACCCGGTCGCGTTGTCGACCTTCGAATCGGCCCGGCTGCGCTGGGACGAGCTCGACGACGAGCAGCATCGAGACATGTACGCGTGGTACCGCGCGCTGCTCAGGCTGCGGAAAGAGCGACCAGAGCTCTCTGACCCACGTCCCACGTCCACCAGCGTGGACGAGCACGAGTCCGAGCACTCCATCGTCGTGTGGCGCGGCGGCACAGCCATCGCCGTGAACAAAGACGACTCGCCCACGCGCGTTGCGCTCGGTGACAAGGCCGACCGCCAGGTGCTGCTGGCGAGCCACAACACCGTGCAGCTCACCGACGACGGGGTCGTGCTCCCGCCCCACAGCGTGGCGATCATCGCATGAAGCGCCAGCTCGTCGGCACGTACCGCGTGCAGTTGCGGCCCGACTTCGGGTTCCGCGAGGCCGCCGCGATCGTGCCGTACCTACACGACCTCGGCGTCAGCCATCTGTATCTGTCGCCCTGCTTCGAGGCCACCAAGGGCAGCACGCACGGCTACGACATCGTCGACCCGAATCGGCTGCGCGAGGAGCTCGGAGGTCCACCGGCGTTCAACGACCTCGTCGACGTCGCGCATGCGGCCGGCCTCGGGATCGTGCTGGACATCGTGCCCCATCACATGGCCGCCGACGCCGAGAACGCGTGGTGGTGGTCGGTGCTCGAGCTCGGCCGCGACAGCCCGTACGCCTTCCACTTCGACATCGACTGGGACCCGCCCGAGCGCCGGCTGCGCGGCACGATCCTGCTCCCGGTGCTGGGGGACCACTACGGCCGCGTGCTGGAGGCCGGAGAGCTCCAGCTCGCGAGGGACGACCATGGTCAGCTCGTCGTGCAGTACCACGAGCACCGCGCGCCGCTCTCGCCCGACACGGCTGACGCGCTGTGGGCGGAGGCCGGTCGACGCGGTTGCGCGATCGACCCCGTGCTCGCGGAGGTGAACGACGACATCGATCGGCTCGACACCATCCTCGAGCAACAGCATCACCGGTTCGCCCGATGGCAGGCGGCGGCGCACGAGCTCGACTACCGGCGCTTCTTCGACATCGACTCGCTCGTGGCGTTGCGGACCGAGCGACCGGCGGTCTTCGACGACAGTCATCGCCTGACAAACGAACTCGTGAACGACGGCCGGGTCGACGGACTGCGGGTCGATCACGTCGACGGACTGCGCGACCCGGAGAGCTACTTGGCTCGACTGCGCTCGATCGCACCAGACGCGTGGATCACTGTCGAGAAGATCCTTCGTCCCGACGAGACCACGCCCGACACCTGGGCGGTCGACGGAACGACCGGGTACGACTTTCTCGCGATGGCGGCGGGCGTGCTCGTGGATCCCGCGGGCATCGACCGCCTCGTCGACGGCTATGCACGGATCACGGGCGACGACTCGACGTACTCGATCACTCGGGTCATGGCGCGGCGCGAGGCCTTGCGGGACGCGCTCGACGCCGATCTCGAGCGGGTGGTGGCCATGTTGCTGCGGGTGTGCGAGCGGAACCGCCGATGGCGCGACTTCACCCGCAGTGAGTTGCGCGATGTCGTGACTGAGGTGTGCGTGCACGCGTCCGCGTACCGGAGCTACGTGCGACCCGGCGTGCCGCTCGAGGCGTCCGATCGAGCGTTCGTCGACCGCGCGATCACCGGCGCGCTGGAGGACCGGCCCGATCTCGACCCTGACCTGCTCGATCTGCTGCGGCAGGTGTTGCTGAGCGAGCTGACCGGCGAGGAGGAGTCGGAGGCCATGGCGCGCTTCCAGCAGTTGACGGGTCCGGTGGCGGCCAAAGGGGAAGAAGACACCGCCTTCTATCGATGGGTGCCGCTGCTGTGCCTCAACGACGTCGGCACCGAGCCCGACGAGCCCGCGCTCCCGGTGGAGCAGTTCCACGAGCGCTGCCGCGCGCTGCAGCACCGCTGGCCGCTGACGATGCTCACCACGTCCACGCACGACACGAAGCGCAGCGAAGATGTGCGCGCCCGTCTCGCCGTACTGTCCGAGGTGACCGAGCGATGGCTCGAGACCGTCGACCGGTGGGTCGAGGCCAACGACCACTACCGCGACGTCGAGCTCGAGGCGCCCGACCGCCGCGACGAGTGGTTCATCTATCAGACGCTCGTCGGCGCGCATCCGTTGCCGCTCGAGCGCGCCTGGCCCGTGATCGAGAAGTCGCTGCGCGAAGCCAAGCGGCACACGAGCTGGGTGCGAGTCAACGAGGCCTACGAGTCCGCGACGCGGCGATTCGTCGAGTCGATTCTCGGCGACGACGAGTTCCTCGCCGACCTCGATCGCTTCGTCGCAACGATCGACGAGTTCGGACAGGTGAACTCGCTGTCACAAGTGGCGTTGCGCATGCTGAGCCCCGGAGTCCCCGACACCTACCAGGGGACTGAGCTCTGGGACCTGAGCCTCGTCGACCCGGACAATCGCCGGCCTGTCGACTATCGAGCGCGGGTCGATGCACTCACCGTGGGCCATCCCAAGCTCTCGCTGATCCGGGCATGCCTTCAACTTCGACGCCGTCACCCGGGAGCATTCGGTCGCGAGGGCACCTACGCGCCGCTCACCGTTACCGGTGCTGACGCGGGCCGCATCATCGGGTTCGCTCGCGGCGAAGAGGCCGTCGCCGTTGTCCCCCGGCTGCCGGCGGGCGGCCCACCGGACGAGGCGGTCGTCACATTGCCCGCCGGAGAATGGTCGAACGTGCTCACCGGCGACACACACTCGGGTGACGTGTCGTTCGACAAGCTGCGGGGCGGGCTACCCCTCGCCGTCCTCGAGCGCGATCTCCCGCCAGTCGGCTGACTCTGTGCCAGGCGTGTAGATCGAGCGCGTCTTCTTCGCGACGACGCCGTCGACCTCGGCCTTCCGGGCGGCGTCGAGGAACTCTGTTCCGTCGCCGATGTGAGCCGCCGGTACCTGCCAGTGGTCACCCTCGAGGTCGAGACCCTCGAGTCGCTCGCGCCGCGCGGTCCACGGCTCGTCCCACCGGGCGCGACCTTCCTGCCAGATGACGTCGAAGGCCACGAACAGTGCCGGCTGGTCGCGGGCAATGCGACGGATCGTGCTGTCAGACTTTGCCGCGAGGCGGCGCTGCAACGATTCCGCGCCTGCGTCGCACATGATCACGCCGTCGAGAATCACCTCCTCCGCACCGAGCGCACGGCCAATACGCCGGATCTCCGGAAAGGCTCGACTGACGTCCGCGCCGATCGCGTCGTTGATGGTGGTCAGTCCGGGTTCGTTCACGACCAACACGCGTACACCGGACCACTTCAACTCGTAGGCCCAGCCCTTCCCCTTGGGAAGCGTGCCGCCCGCCGTCGCCCGCATCGGCTGGAGGTCGCGGGGTGGTCGTTGCCACGTCGGGTCCTCGGGTGGATCCATGCGGTGGATCATCCAGTCGCGTCCGCGAGTCGCAAACAGGGCGTACTTTCCACGGACGCGCCGGCCGTGGAACACCACGACGGCTTTGCGGTCCCCCCACTCCTCGATGTCGTACGTGCCGGTGTCCCACACCTTCATGTTTCCGGCGCCGTAGTTGCCTTCCGGAATGTCACCTTCGAAGTCGAGGTACTGGAGCGGGTGATCCTCCGTCTGCACGGCGAGGTGATTCTCTTTCGGATCCCGCGGGACACCACGCGGCAACGCCCACGAGACGAGCACGCCGTGGTGTTCGAGGCGCAGGTCCCAGTGCAGGCGCGTCGCGGAGTGCTGCTGGATGACGAATCGATGCTCGTCGGCATCGGCGACGGCGCCTGATGGCTCCGGCGTGGCCTCGAAGTCTCGCTTCGCCTTGTACTCGTCGAGCTTCGGACTCACGCGCTCTTCTTGGTGCGCTTTCGAGACTTGGTCGCCTGGATGCTGGCTTCGAGGGCCGCCATGAGATCCACGACATCCGCTTTCTTCTCACGGGGTTCCGTGACGATCTCTTCGCCCTTCGCCTTGCGCTTGATGACATCGAGCAATTTGTCGCGATAGGTGTCGCGGTACTTCTTCGGATTCCATTTCACGGTCAGCGAATCGATGAGCTGCTCGGCCATCTTCACCTCACGCGGGTCTGGCTTGACCCGTACCGGGAGCCCATCCACCTCGCTGGCGGGGACGATCTCATCAGGGAACAGCATTGTATGTAGCGCCATCGCGCCGTTCACCGGTCGGACGAGGACGAGATGCTCCTTCGTGCGGAGAACGAAGCGCGCGATGGCAACGCTGCCTTTCTTGTCCGTCGCGTCGCGCAGCAGTGCGTATGCCTTCGACGCGCCTTTGGTGTCCTGCGGTGCGATCCAATACGTGTTCACGAAGTGCATCGGATCGACCTCGTCGAGTGCGACGAAATCCTCGACCTCGATCGTGTGTGTCCGCTCGGGCTCCGCGGCCTCGAAGTCTTCGACCGTGACCGGGACATAGTTGCCCTTCGAGACCTCGTAACCCTTCACGATGTCCTCGGTTTCGACCTCACGGCCGCTCTTCTCCGACACCTTCTTGTACCGGATGCGATCCCCCGTCCCTTCCTTCAGCTGATGAAAGTGCACGTCCTTGTGCTTGACCGCACTGTGCAGCTTCACGGGCACGTTCACGAGCCCCAGACTGATCGATCCGGACCAGATCGCACGCGCCATTGTCAGTGCCTCCCGAGAGTGCTCATGGTCCCTTGTCGCGTATCCACAAGGGCCAGCCCTCAAACGGCTAGGTCGATGGGGGCGGCGCGGCCGAGGTGGTGGACGTCGACGTCGGTGGCCGAGCGGATGGGACCGACGCGGCCTCCGACAACGGGATGCCGCACGCGAGAGAGATGCTGCTCCCGTCGGCTGAATAGAGCCCGCGCTCGACCACGATCGGAACGTCGGACTCGACGATCACGGGCAGGTCGGGCCGGTTGACGTGCTGCCCCAACTCGACCGTGAGCCGCCCACCGGCGGCGACTTCCACGTCCTGGAGGCCGTCGATGGCCAGCAGCTGTCCTTGCGCGAGCGCGGTGAAGCGGAGATGGGCGATCGACTCGGTCGACGGGTTCACGACGATGAGGAACTCGGCGAACTGCCCGGCGACGGCGCGGCCGTCGGCAAAGAGCCAGCGAGTCGCGACGAGCGGTGCGCCCAGCGCCGGCGCATATCCGTGTCGAGGCGCTGGCGCGGTCCCGCTGATCACGCGCTCAGCGATGACCGCGTTGTCGCTCGTCGATCGCACGGTCACGCTGTGCGCCACGTTTGCCGGCACACGCGTCTGATCTCGCATCGCCACCTGCGCGTAGCCACGCGCTGGGATGGTGACGGGGATCGGATCGACAGCGCCGTTGGTGCCAGGGTTGTCGAGGGCGACCTCGAGCTGTGCGTTCGTGGGTGCGTCAGAGGGATTCATCACGGTGAAGACTTCGTTGAGCCCCTCCGCCACCTCCCCTTCCGGGAACGTCCACACCTTCGCGGGGCGGGGGGCGCCGAGCGTCACCGCCAATCCGGCAGGATGGTTCGGGTCCGACCGGTCGAACGACTGCAGACGGTCGACGATCACTCGGCCGGACGGCGACGACACCGTGGCAGCGAGTTGCTCGATCCGCGGGACCAGCGCGCTGACGTCGAGCACGCGGAGTTGGCCGCCGGGTACAGGCAACGACTGCAGCTCGGACGGGTTGCGAGAACCGTCGCTCGTCTGGAACGTGACATCGACGACCGCGTCGACAGGAAACGGGTTGAACACCGCGAGCAGCTCTCGTGCGTCGCGCGTGGTGGTGCCGGTCGGGAAGGACCACGACTCGGACGGCGCCGATGCGCACGGACTGCTGCTCGTCTGCGTACCCGTCGCGTTGGTGACGCGCCGTTCGACGGCGATGTCAGGCTCGTTCGTCTCGACGACCGCCGCGGCGAACGGCGACGCCTGGACATCGGCGAGGTGTACCTCGGCGCGCGACCGCGGCGGGATGGCTACGTTCTTCGCGACCGGTTTGAGCGAGGCGACGGCCGCCATGCCATCGGCGTCGCCCGCCACCGCCGCGGGGTACGTGGTGATCAGGACGTCAGCGGAGGCGGCGCCGGGGTTGACGACGACCACCGTGGTGTCGAACGCGGCGCCGGTCGTGGCCGCACCACCTGCGCAGAAGAACGCTGACGAGACCGCGTCGGGCGGCGATGCCATCGGCATCAACGCCTCGGTGGCCACCGGATCGCTCGCCACCGGGGTCGTCGTCGATTGGTCGACGATGACCAGAGCGGCCACGGCCAACACGATCACGGCCAATGTGGGCAGTCGGCGCGCCCTCATGCTTCGGACCGCTCCTGCACCCGCCAACGCCACAGGCGCCGGATCGCGATGACCCACAGGGCCACTTGGATGGCGAGCAGTACGTAGCGCGAGATCGGCGTGTTGAAACGCAACGACGCGGTGCCGCCCTGGTCGACTCGGAACTCGTTCGCCCATCCGAAGGCTTTCGCGCGCGGCGCGGCGCGACCGTCGACGGTCAGCGACCAGCGCGGCGACGAGGCATCCCCGAGATAGATGACGGAGTCGGCGTTCACCGCACCCTTCGCGCTGGCGTAGCCCGACGTGTCGGTGAGAACTGGCGGCGAGCTCGAGAGATCAGTTGCCGCGGCGGCATCGAAGAACGGTGATCGCGTCGCCGCGTCGATCGCCGGCCCCTTCAACTCGGTGCGGATCGGCGCCCACGACACGTTCCGATACACGTGCAAGTGCGGATCGGCGAGCACCTCCTGCAGGTCGAGTTGCTCACCGAGCGCGCGTTCGACGTCGCGCGGCATCGGACGGGCGTCGCCACTCGATAGCGCGCTCTCGCCCTGGACGACGAAGTAGCGCACGCCCATCGGCGCTACGAGTCGCCCGAGGCGGCTCGTGTCTCGTGCTTGCGCGAGGTGGAGCGCGTCGGCCACGAGGCTGGTCGCGCCGTCGGACGAGCCTGCCCACCGGTCTTCGACGGTCGGAAGCCCGTGGTCGGTGGTGGCGTACGCGACGCCGTCGCTGAGCCGCCAGCCCTGCAGCGGCAACACGTCGGGATCGCCCAGCCACACGACCCGGAACGGCCCGTTGGTGGCCTGCTCCTCGTGGAGGAACGCGAGCACCGGCTCGTAGCTCTGGTCGGGCGCCCGCCAGCGGCCATCGAACATCGCTCCGAGCACGGGCAGGATCCCGATCGCGAGTGCCAGCCCCGCGACCACGGGAGCGATCTGCCGCCAGCCGAACCGGTAGCCCGACAGATCCATCTCGAAGGCAACGACGCCGAGCGCCGCACTCATCGCCAGCGCCACCGCGGCTGGCGCGAGCAACGCTTCGGGCGGGCCGAGCGACAGGTCGAACCACGACTGTTGCCCGATCCATGCAACGGTCCAGCAGGTGAGCGCCAGCGTCCACGCTCGCGTAGCCCATGCCATGCGCCAATCCCGTCCGAAGACGAGCGGAAGCGCGGCGACGACGAGGAACACGAGCCCGACTGGTCCGCCACCGATCGGACCCACGTGGAAGCGCATCAATTCGCCGATGCCGAGACGCGCGCTGTCGGATCGCACTCCCCCGATCGCGGACCATTGGCTGCCTGGCAGCACGAAGTCGAGCGTCCACGGCACGTGCAGCACCACCGCGAGTGCCGATGCCCCGAGGGCCGTCCCGATGATCCGGCCGCCACCGCGGGGCCGGCCGGCGAGCAACCCGCCGAGGGCGAGACCCAGCGCGACGACCGGGACGACGAAGACCATGATCGGCACGAACGCCGCAAGCACAGCGAGCACGAGCCCGACGCCGACGATGGTGCGGCTCAGCGATGGTCGAGGGCGGTCGAACGGCTCCGCCGCGACCGAACGCACGAGCACTCCCACGATCCACGGCGCCGCGGCCCACACCATGAGCCCGCCCCAGCGCCCGCGCGCGATCGCGTCGTACGGCAACGGGATGGCGAGGTAGGTGACGAGCCCCACGAGGCGAGCGTTCGTCGACCTCAACTCTGGAGTCAGCCGCCAGGCGCCGGCGATCCCCACCGGCAGTGCGAGCACGAACAACAATCGGCGCAGCAGTGACATCGCTCCGAGCAAGGGCAGGCCGAGCACGCCGAGGACTGCGTACGCGGTCGGCGCGGGTGACTCGGAGCCGAGGCCGGCGCTGCGCCAGCCACTGAACCACTCGGTGAACAAGGTCCACGGTCGGCTCGGAAAGTTCGGGAAGTCAGCGAAGGCGGGAAGCTTGCCGATCAGCAACTGGCGGGAGCCGAACAGCACCACGACGATGACTGCGGTCCACACCGCGAGGGCAGTGCGCAGCGGTCCCGCTCGGAAAGAACCGGCGAGATCGCGCCCCGCGCTCGTGACGGATTGCAGGCGATCGTCGCCGTGGCTCGTGAGCTGCCCGCGCAGGAACGCCACGATGCGCGCCGAGCCGCGCACCTGAAGCCGACGCACCTCAGTGTCAGGCAGCTGTCGCACCGCGGCCAGCGCCTCGCGGTTGGCGCGTAACTCGTCGCGCCTCGCGAAGTTCCACCGCCATGCCGAGATCAGGTCGCCCGCGACCTGACGCCGGCCGGCGAGGCCCGCATAGACGACCTCGATGCACGTGAGCGCCACCGCTTGTGGAACGACACGAGCGCGATGCCACGGCCCGTAGCACGTGAGCATCGTGCGCAGTCGGTGACGCGTTGCGAGCACGCGGCGATCCTCGATGGGACGGGCGTTGCTACCGGCCTCGACATGACGCACGACCGCGGCCGGTGCCGCGATGACCCGCGCGCCGGCCACCTGCGCGCGCCACGACAGATCGAGGTCCTCGCCGAGGAGATGGATCGCCGGGTCGAAGCCGCGCAGCACCCCGAACAGGTCGGCGCGCACCAACGTGCAGCCGCCCGGCGCACAGAACACGTCTCGCACCGAGTCGTGCTGCTCCTGGTCGAGCTCGCCGACCTCGACGAGCGCAGCCGGAACACCAGTCTTGTCGGCCGACTGGCCGACGCTCACGATGCGGGTCGGGTCATCCCATTCCACGACCTTCGGAGTGACCACGCCGGCGTTCGAGCGGAACGCCTCCTCGACCATGGCTCGCACGGCGTCGGGCGCGAGGGCGATGTCGTCGTGGCAGAACAGGTAGAAGGCCGCACCCTCGACGACGTGGAGCACCTCGTTGGCGGCGACGGCGAACCCGGGGTTGACGTCGAGCCGGCGGACGTAGGCCGATGGCAGGACCCGGGCGATGGCCGCGGTCGGGTCGTCGCCACTGTCGGTGTCGACCACCAGCACCGACAGGGCGAGGTAGTCCTGGTCGCGGAGCGAGAGCAGCGTCTCCTCGAACCAGTCACCGGGGTCATGGGTGATGACGACGGCCACGACGGCCGGGGGCACGGCCGCCTCGGCGAGGGGGTCGAAGTCGGCTTCCTCGGCAGCGTTGTCGGGGGCGTCGACCACGATCGAGTCAACCTAATCCGGGTCTCGTGCCCATACGTGACGCGTGTCTCCGGGCCCTTGCTTGCAATAGTTTGCACTTGTGCGTATGGTTGCAAGCGTCCGTTCGACCCACCGTGGAGGTGGCCAAGATGCCCGAGATCCGCTCGCCGAAGTCTGCTGCCGAGGATCTCACCAAGGTGGCCAAGGACGCGTTCTACGTGTCCGTTGGCCTCGCCGTGATCGCCTTCCAGAAGCTGCAGGTGCAGCGTCAAGAGCTGCGCAAGCAGGTGACCGGTCAGGTCGACGACGCCAAATCCCAGCTCCAGTCGCTGACGAAGCTGTTCGATGACCGCGTCAAGGTCGTGGAGGAGCGCCTCGAGGGCGTCGAGACACGGTTCGAGTCGCTGCTCGACCAGCTGGAGGAGCGCCTGCCCGAGCAGGCCCGTGAAGTCGCCAAGCAAGCCCGCACGGCCGCCAAGGACGCCCGCACTCAAGTGCGGGGCCTGGTCGGCCGCGGCGCGGCCTGAACCGCTCCCCATCGCGCCGTCGATCGGCGCCCTGTCGACACCCCCGGTCGGTCCCCCCTCGGCCGGGGGTGTCGCGCGTCCCCCTTCGAACTCGGGGTCGTTGTGCGGGTCATGAGCGGCGTAAGTACCCCGAGTTCGTGGGGCGTGCGAGGATCCCGCGCTGATGCGTCTCGGCTTTGACGTCACCTCGTTGCTCGACCGCCGCACCGGGGTGGGCGCGTTCACCAGCGAACTGCTGACGCGCGTCGCGCAACACGACGACATCGACGTCGTCGGCTACTCCGTCTCGTGGCGGGGACGCGACCGCCTGAGCGATCTCGTGCCCAGCGGCGTCGAGGTGGCAACCCGGCCCAGCGCGGCGCAGCCGCTGCGGCAGTTCTGGCGGCGCGTGAACTGGCCGCCGATCACCTGGTGGACCGGCAAGGTCGATGTCGTGCACGGTCCCAACTTCGTTGTGCCCCCCGGCGGGGGCGCGGCCGAGCTCGTCACCGTCCACGACCTCACGTTCGTCCGCTTCCCCGAGCTGTGCACGAGCGACACGTTGCAGTATCCCGACCTCATCCGCCGCGCGCTACGACGGGGCGCGCACGTGCACGCCGTGTCTGAGTTCGTTGCGTCAGAAGTCACCGATGTGTTCGCCGTCGAAGCCGATCGAGTGCACGTGGTGCCGAACGGGATCGATCGAGCCGCGCCCGGCAACGCGTCCGCGGGCCATCGGGTCGCTGGGAGCGAGCGTTACGTTCTCGCGGTCGGGACGATCGAACCGCGCAAGGACTTCCCTCTCCTCGTCGACGCGTTCGACATGGTTGCGGCTGACGTTCCTGATGTTCGCCTCGTGATCGCCGGCCAGGACGGATGGGGGACCGAAGCCTTCGAAGCCGCCTTGGCCCGCGCCCAACATCGCGACCGCGTGGTGCGGACGGGATGGGTGGACGATCGAGCACGCGCCGATCTGCTCGCAGGAGCGAGTGTCTTTGCCTACCCCTCCCGCTACGAGGGGTTCGGTCTGCCGCCGCTCGAAGCGATGGCCGCAGGCGTCCCCGTGGTGGCCACGCGCGCTGGCGCGCTTCCGCAGGTGCTCGGCGATGCGGCGGCGTACGTCGAGTCCGGCGATGCCGACGGGCTAGCCGGCGCCATCGCGACCCTGCTGACCGACGCCTCGCCGCGCGCCGCCCTGATCGACCGCGGCCTGACCCAAGCGGCGCAGTACTCGTGGGACGCATGCGCCGCTGGCGTTGTTCAGCTCTACCGGCGCCTCTGCTAGACCGCACAGGTGCGCGCGCTCGTCACCGGAGTCAGCGGCTTCGTAGGCCACCATCTCGTCGAGCACCTGCGCGCGATGGGCGACGACGTCGAAGGTTGCGACCGGGCCGACGGCAGCGTCGAGATCAGCGATCTGGCCTCGGTGAAGCGTGTCGTCGAGCGCGTGCGCCCGGAGGTCGTGTACCACCTCGCCGGCTGGAGCGATGTCGGCGGTTCGTGGGCCGCGCCCGTCGAGGTGTTCCGCGCCAATGCGGAAGGAACGCTCAACGTGCTGCTCGCCTCCGCGGAAGCAGGCGTCGAGCGCGTGCTGGCTGTGTCGAGCGCAGATGTGTACGGCATCGTCAGCGAGGACGAGCTACCGATCACGGAAGACGCCGCGCTGCGTCCGGTCACGCCCTACGCCGCGAGCAAGGTCGCCGCGGACTATCTCGCGTTGCAAGCATGGCTCGGCGGGGGGCTGCCCGTTCTCCGCGCGCGCGCGTTCAATCACCTCGGCCCGGGCCAGATGCCGCGGTTCGTGGCTCCTGCTCTGGCCGAGCGCATCGCCCGCAACGAAATCGACGGTGGCACGGTCGTGCCCGTCGGCAACCTGACGGCGCGGCGCGACTTCACCGACGTTCGCGACGTGGTGCGGGCCTACCGCTTGTTGATCGAGCGCGGCGAGCCTGGCGAGGCGTACAACGTGTGCTCCGGGCGCGCGGTGTCGGTGCAGGAGCTCGCCGAGGCGTTGCTGACCATGGCGCGCCGGCCGATGGAACTGACGCCTGATCCCGAGCTCGAGCGTCCGGTCGATGTGCCGGTGCTCCTCGGCGACTACTCCCGGCTGCGTGCCGCGACTGGATGGGCGCCGACGATTCCGCTTGAACAGACGCTCGAGGATCTGCTCGACGACATGCGAGGCCGAATCAGCTCGGACGCGAACGACGGGCCCTGACGGCGGCGCGGGCCTCCTGCACCAGCTCGCGCTCTCGTAGGTCGAGAGACCGATCATCGATGACCCGCAACCGCGCGTCCCACTCGTCGAGCACGCGCCGCTCGTCCGTGCCGTTGGTGCGCTCGAGCCAGGCAAGGTCGTTGTCGAGCAGCAGCAGCAGGGCCTCGACCTCCGTGTACCGCGCCGCTACTGCGGGGAGGCGATCGGCCTTCGCTCGCGGGTAGAAGGTGCCCGCCACGAGCTCGCGGGGCTCGATCTTGAACAGCCCGGCGAGCAGGACGACCGTGCGTTCCCCCGGCACCGCCATTCCCGCCTCGAGGTGCGAGACGGCCGTGCGCGAGACCGCCAGCCGGTCGGCGAGCTCGTGTTGGGTCAGCCCGAGCTTGGTCCGATGGGCGGCGATGCGACGGCCGAGGCTCTCACCGATCGGTTCTTCGCGCACGCGCCAACCCAGTTCGCAGACGGCAGGACCGACACAGCGTAAAACGTGGTCGTGGCCAATCGCGCACTCATCACCGGCATCACCGGCCAAGACGGCTCTTATTTGGCCGAATTGCTCCTGTCGAAGGGCTACGAGGTGATCGGCATGGTTCGCCGGAGCAGCACGGTGAACTTCGAGCGCATCGCCCACATCCAGGATCAGCTCCAACTCGTCCCGGGCGACCTGCTCGATGAAGTGTCGATGATCAGCATCCTGCAGGAGCACCGTCCGAGCGAGGTCTACAACCTCGCGGCACAGTCGTTCATCCCACCGTCGTGGTCGCAGCCCGTGTTCACCGGAGAAGCCACGGCGCTCGGTGTCACTCGAATTCTCGATGCGATTCGTATCGTCGACCCCGACATCCGCTTCTACCAGGCGAGCTCCAGCGAGATGTTCGGCAAGGTGCTCGAGGTGCCGCAGACCGAGAAAACGCCGTTCTACCCCCGCTCGCCGTACGGCGTCGCCAAGGTGTACGGGCATTGGATCACCGTCAACTATCGCGAGTCGTACGGCCTGCACGCGACGAGCGGCATCCTCTTCAACCACGAATCCCCCCGACGCGGCCTGGAGTTCTCGACGCGCAAGATCAGCCACGGGGTCGCGCAGATCGCGCTCGGGCTCGCCAAAGAGCTGCGGCTGGGCAATCTCGACCCGCAGCGCGACTGGGGGTTCGCCGGCGATTACGTCGAGGCGATGTGGCTCATGCTCCAGCAGCCGGAAGCGACCGACTACGTCGTCTCCACGGACGAGACGCACTCGGTGCGCGAGCTCTGCGAGCTGGCCTTCGGCCACGTCGGGCTCGACTACGAACAGCACGTCGTGCAGGACGAGCAGTTCTTCCGGCCCGCCGAGGTCGACCTGCTGGTCGGTGACTCGAAGAAGGCGCGCGCCACGCTCGGTTGGAAGCCGAAGGTGGACTTTCCCGACCTGGTCAAGATGATGGTCGACGCGGACATCGCGCTCCTCGAGAGCGAGCGCCGCCCGTAGTGCACGAGCCGTGATCACCGTCCTCGCCGGCGGCGTCGGGGCGGCTCGATTCTTGCGCGGACTCATCGACGTCGTCCCGGCGGCGGACGTGACCGCGATCGTCAACGTGGGCGACGACCTCGTGCTGCACGGGCTGCACATCAGCCCCGACCTCGACACCGTCACCTACACACTCGCCGGGGCGATCAACACAGAGACGGGCTGGGGCCTCGCCGGCGAGACGTGGCAGGCGATGGACACCCTCGAGCACTACGGGGGCCAAAGCTGGTTCCGGCTCGGCGACCGCGACCTCGGCACGCACCTGTACCGCACGCAGCGGTTGGCCGAAGGAGCTCCGCTGTCGACGGTGACCGCCGAGATCGCGCGAGCGTGGGAGCTGGCGGTACGGCTCCTGCCCGCCAGCGACGATGCGCTGCGCACGATGGTGACCGTCGCCGGCGAGGGCGAGATCGGCTTTCAGGACTACTTCGTCGGTCGGCAACACGCCGTGGCCGTGACGAGTGTGCGGTTCGACGGGGAGGGCACGGCGCAGCCCGCCCCCGGCGTCATCGACGCGATCGGCGACGCGGGGGTCGTCGTGATCGCGCCATCGAACCCGATCGTGTCGATCGGACCGGTGCTGGCCGTCAACGATGTGCGCGACGCGATGATCGCGCGCCGCGCCCACAACGTCGCCGTGTCCCCGATCGTCGCAGGGGCCGCGCTCAAAGGTCCGGCCGACAGGATGCTGCGCGAGCTCGGGCACGAGCCGTCGGTGGTCGGCGTGGCCAAGCTCTACGCCGAGCTCGCCTCCGTGCTCGTCGTCGACGACGCCGACGCCGAGCTGGCCAGCGAGGTGGAAGCCGCTGGGATGCGGTGTCTCGTCGTACCCTCGGTGATGTCGTCTCCGGCGATTGCGGCCTCATTGGCGCGCGCCACGCTCGAGGCCGTCGGGTGATGCAGCTCACCATCATTGGCGTCGAAGGGATTGGTGAGATCAGCGCGGGCGACGACCTCGCCGGGATCATCGGCAACGCCGCGCCGCTGACGGACGGTGACGTGCTCGTGGTGACGCAGAAGATCGTCTCGAAGGCCGAGGGGATGCTCGAAGCGGTGGATCCCAACGACCCCCTCAGCCACAAAGACATCGTCGAACGAGAATCGGTCAGGGTCCTTCGCCGGCGCGGCGACCTGGTCATCAGCGAGACCAAGCACGGTTTCGTGTGCGCGAACGCGGGCGTCGACCTGTCGAATGTCGAGCGTGGGTACGCGGCGCTGCTGCCGGAGGACTCCGATCGGTCGGCCAGGCGAATCCGCGACGCGCTGAAGGCTCGTTACAACGTCGATGTCGCCGTCATCGTCAGCGACACCTTCGGGCGCACGTGGCGACGCGGGCTCACCGATGTCGCCATCGGCTGTGCCGGCATCGGTGCGATCCTCGATCTGCGCGGCTCGACCGACACCTATGGCCGCGAGATGCTCGTGACCGAGGTGGCGGTGGTCGACGAGATCGCGTCGGCCGCCGAGTTGGTGATGGGCAAAGCGACGGGAGTCCCGGTCGCCATCGTGCGGGGCATCCCGAACGAATGGCTGCGCAACGGCGACGTCCACAGCGAGATCGTCCGCAAACCCGAAGAGGATCTGTTCCGCTAGCGGTCGCGTTTGTCGGCGAAGTAGCGCAGGACGGCGCCGACGCCCTCGTCGAGGGTGGTCCACGGCTTCCATCCGAGTTGAATGCCGGCGCGGCCGGGATCGAGAGCCGAACGCTGCAGGTCGCCGGGGCGGTCCGGCGCGAACAACGGCGGGGCGATCACGCCGGCGGCCTGCGCCATCGTCTCGTACAAGTGCAGGTCGCTCGTCTGCACGCCCGTGCCGATGTTGCACAACAGGCCCCCGCCGCGTTCGGCGGCGCGCACGAACGCGTCGACCACATCGTCGACGAACACGTAGTCCCGGGTCTTCGATCCGTCGCCGAACACCGTGCACTGCTCGCCGCTCAAGAGATGACCGGCGAAGATCGCAACAACGCCGGCTTCGCCGTGAGGGTCCTGGCGAGGGCCGTAGATGTTGGCGAGAGCCAACGCTGTGTATTCGAGGCCGTACAGCTCGCGATACGCGTGGAGGTAGTCGCTGAACGCCTTCTTGGCGATGCCGTAGGGCGAGAGGGGTCGCTGCGGCTGTGACTCCTTCAGCGGCAGATCGGCTGGATCGGCGGTGCCGTAGATCGTGCCGCCGCTCGACGCGAACACGATCTTGCTCGCGCCGGCGGCGCGGGCGCCCTCGAGCACGTTGAGCCCTCCGATGATGTTGATCTCGGCGTCGTACGTCGGGCGAGCCACTGACTCGCGCACGCTCATCTGCGCGGCGAGATGGAAGACGACCTCGGGAGCGCGCCGGGCGATCAGGTCGACCGCGCCGGGCTGACGCAGGTCGAGTTGGTGAAACGTGAGCTGATTGGCGCGATCGGCGCGCGCGGCCGACAGGTTGGCCAACGACCCGGTGGAGAGGTCGTCGATCACGTCGACCGAGTGCCCTTCCGCGAGGAGACGGTCGACCAGGGTGCTCCCGATGAAGCCGGCGCCGCCCGTGACGAGCGCCTTCATGGATCGTTTGCGGGCACGCGCGCGCCCAAGAGGTCGACACCCGGCTCGACGGTCTCGCCATCACCCACCACGCACAAGGCCTCGAGTGTGGCGCACTCACCGATCCTCGCGCCTGCGCCGACGAGCGAGTCGAGGACACGCGCCTTTGAGCCGATGACCGCCCCTCGCTGCACCGCCGACCCGATCACCTCCGCGTGCTCGTCGACCCGAACGCCGGGCCCGATCACCGACGAGCGCACCATCGCGGTGGGAGCGACCACGGCGGTGGGGTCGATCGCAGTGATCGGCGTGCCCGCAGGAAGGACGCGCCGTCCGGCGATGACATCGAGCTGCGCGTACAGGTAGTCCTCGGGCGTTCCCGTGTCGAGCCAGTACACGCCGCCGTCCGGCACCGCGAACAGCGAGCGGTCGCGCACGATCGCCGGAAACGTCTCACGTTCGATCGACACCCGACGGTCGGCGTCGATTCGATCCAGCACCGACGGTTCCAAGACGTACGTGCCGGCGTTGATGAAGTTGGAGGGCGCGGTCTCGGCGGCCGGCTTCTCGACGAAGGCCGTGACCCGACCGTCGGGATCGGTGGCCACGACGCCGTAGCGCGATGGGTCAGCCACCTCGTGCAGCGAGATGGTGGCCTCGGCGCCCGCTCGATCGTGGAAGTCGACGAGCGCAGTGATGTCGAGATCCGTCAGGACGTCGCCGTTCATCACCACGAAGCGATCGCGTATTCCGGCGACGTTGGCCGCGAACCGGATTGCGCCGGCCGTGTCGAGCGGCGCGTTCTCGACCGCATAGTGCAGCTCGACTCCGGCACAACGGCCGGCGGGGTACGCCGAAGCGAAATCGTCCGATCGGTACCCGAGTGCGAGTACCGCGCGATCGATGCCGTGCCGGCCGAGGTGGCCGACCACCCACTCGATCATCGGACGATCGACAATCGGCAACATCTGCTTCGGCGTGTGCAGCGTGAGCGGACGAAGACGGGTGCCGAACCCACCAACGAGGACGACCGCGTTCACGGTCCGCTTGAGCTGGTGGTGCTGCTCGCTGTGGTCGTCGTGGACGACGTGTCAGTGGGTGGCGGGGCGCTGCCCCCGGACGAGCCCGGCAGGGTCGTCGTGGTTGCACCGGCGAGGTCGGAGACCTTGGCGACACGATCGGCGACATCGGGCTTCGCAGGGATCGTCGAGCCGCTCGGCATGAACGCGATCGTGAACGACTCGTTCTCGCCCAAGCGGATCTTGTCGAAGCCATCGGTGAAGATCTGGTTCGGCTTGCCACCCTTGGCCGCGTCGGCGACGTTGTCCCACTTCGCGACCTGCACGATGGCGTCCTTGCCGCCCTCGCACTTCGTCGTGCCTTCGGTGAACGCGGCCCCCGACGGGAGGATGAGCGAATCGTTGGTCATCGTGATGCCGACCTGATCCAGGAAGATCCCGAGCGTGGCCTTGCGGCCGGCTGCACTGTCCGTGAACGGGTGGATGTGGATCAGCCCGTCGCCGTGCGAGTGGATGCCGAGGTCGTCCGCCTTGGCGTCCTGCGGGGCCGGCTGGTATTCGCCGTGCACGTCGTTGGGGTTGGCCTGCGTCGTGGACGTCGCCGCAGTGGTCGTCGTGGTCGACTCTGTCGTCGTCGTGTCGCCCGCCGCCGTCGTGCTCGTGGCGTCGGAGGCGGTGCTGTCAGGGGCCACCGTGGTGCTCGTGGTGGTGGTGGTCGTGCTCTCGGGGGTGGCGGCCGCGTCGGCCACGCAGGTGTAGATGTCGATCGCGGCGTGGACGTGGTCCTTGTTGGCCCTCGGGAACGCATCCGCGTTGCGCTTCTCACGGGCGAACACGACGAGGAGCAGACCGACGACGAGCACGAGCCCGATGGCGACGGGAAAGCCCAGCGCGCGGCGCTGCCCGGCGCGCCGGTTGCCACCGGCACGGGCGGCGCGAGCGACTTTTTTGGCGGAGGACGCTTTGCCCATGGGGGCGAAAGACTAGATGCCCTCGCCGCGTCTGAGGAATCGCGGTCGTTCCGCCCGCAATTCCTCGAAAAGCGCCTCGTAGTGCTCGGCGATGGCGGCCGGCGAGGCCCAGCGCTCGACGAAGGCCCGGCCGTTGCGACCCATCCGCTCCATCTCCTCGGGTTCCGCCACCACGCGGGCGAGCGCCTTGGTGAAGGCCTCGGGGTCGTCCGGCGGCACGGCCACTCCGGCGCTCGCTCGCTCGACGACCTCGGCCACCTCGGTGCCGGGATCCACGCTGGCGACGATCGGCCGCCCCGCCGCCAGGATCGAATACATCTTCGACGGCACGCTCGACCGGGCCAACCCCCGCCGCAACGGCACGACGTGGACATCGGCGGCGGCGAGCACGTCCGGCAGCCGATCCTTCGGCTGCATGTCGACGAAGCGCACATTGCGCGCGCCGGCCGCCTTGCGCTCGAGATCGGCGCGGGCCGCTCCGCCTCCGTTGATCACGAACACGAGATCGGGGTCGTCGGCCAGCGCGGCGGCCGCGTCGAGTACGAGATCGAGCGACTGCGAGAAGCCAACGTTGCCGGCGTACATCACCACCGTCTTCCCGGTCAGTCCGAACTCTGCGCGGTAGCTGTTCTCCTTCGGCGCCGGCCGGATGTGTTGCGTGTCGACGAAGTTCGGAATGACGCGCACGCGCTCGGGTCGGTTGCCGCGCAGCTTGGCAACGACGTTGTCGCGAAGATCATCCGAGAGCACCGTGACCGCATCGGAGCGCAGATAGGTGAACCGCTCCAGGGCCGAGGCCATACCGATGATCGAGCGGTTGGTGATCACGCCGAGCTCCACCGCGACATCCGGGAACACGTCTTGGATGTTGAAGACGAACGGTGCGCCCCACAATCGCGCTGTGACCCAGCCGCCCAGGCCGAGCGTGAGCGGTGGCGACATCGCCAGCACGGCATCGGGCCGCGGCCGGGTGGCGGCAGCAACGATGCCGGTGAGCGCGGTGAAGCCGCCGAAGCCGAGTGCGCGCGCTGGGATGTTGCGCTTGTCCGTGGGGAACGGGTGCACGCGCGTGATGCGACCCCAGTCCGTGGCCTGCCGGCGGACCGCCTTGCCGCCCCAGCCCTCCTCGATCTGGTGATGGCGATACCAGGGCAACGACGTGACAACGTGCAATCGATGACCGCGGGCGACGAGCTCGCCGGTGATGCTGGAGATCACCTCCCCTGTCGGGGCGACGTCCGGCGCGAAGTGCGGGCACAGCACGAGAAGGTTCACGACAGGCCGTCCCCGGCTCGCCGGTATGCCCGCTCGAGCTGTTCTGCCGACGACGACCACCGGAACTCGGCTGTACGCGCGATCGCCGCCTCGGCGAGCCACCCACGCCGCTCCTCGTTGGTGAGCAACTCGATCATCGCCGCAGCCCACGCGTCGGGGTCGTCGGGGTCGACGAGCACCCCGGACGCGCCGACGACCTCTGGTAGAGCGGTGGCCGCGGCGGCGATCACCGGGCAACCGTGTCCCATCGCCTCGAGTACAGGCAAGCCGAAGCCCTCGAACCGGGACGGGAACGTCAGTGCGACGGCGTACTTGTAGAGCCAGTTCAGGTCGCCTCGGTCGATGTGACCAAGGCGACGGATACCCCGCTCGATGCCGAGATCGGCGGCGAGCTCCTCGAGATGGCGCTCCATCTGCGCCGGCCGATGGGTGAGCACGAGCAGCGTGTCGGGGTGCTGCTCGAGCACCGTCGCCAACGCCTTGAGCAGAACTTCGTGGTTCTTGTGCGGATACGTGATCGCCGGATACAGGAAGAACGGCCCGGTGATGTCGTACTTCTGCCGCGGGTCGCCGTCGGGCTGTTCAGCCAGCGCGCTCGTGTAGCCGGGTGAGACGAGGGCGACGCGGTCGGCCGGCACCTTGAGCCGCGTCACGATCGTGTCCAGCGTGTATTCCGTCAACGTCACCACGAGGCGCGACTTCTGCGCCGACGGCGGCAGCCGCCACCGCAGGTACGCCTGCTTCGCGCGGCTGAAGTTGTCGGGCAAGAGGAGCGGTTGCAGATCGTGGATCGTGAGCAACGAAGGTGAGGCGCGCAGCAACGGAATCGTGCCACCCGCGTGATGCATCAGGTCGACGCGGTGGCGGCGCGCCTGCACGGCCAGCCACGTCGCCTCCGCCAAGATGCGGATCGTCTTCGAGCCGCCGCTGATGGGGCACACGACGGTCGGGTAGGCCGCGACGAGCGCTGGATAGGCCTCGACGAACGGACGCAGCACGAACAACGTCAGGTCAGTGTCGTCAGGCGGTGCCTCGAGCCGGGCGGCGAGCAGCCGCGTCGTGTACTCCTCGCTCCCGCCCACCACGCCGGGCACGAGCCACAGCAGGTTGACGCCGATGTGGAGGCGCTTCACGTGATCGCCTCCGCGTAGACGGCCATCGCCGCCGCGGCGGTGCGCTCCCACGTGTAGGTCGCTGCCCGCGCTTGTCCCGCGGCGGCCAGCCCTTCGGCCAGCGCCCGATCCTCGAGCAGCTCCTCGATCGCCGCGGCGATCGCAGCCTCGTCCAGGGGATCGACGAGCAGCCCTGCATCGCCCGCGACCTCCGCCGTCGACGTGTCCTTCGACGTCACGACCGGCACGCCCTGACGCATCGCCTCGAGTACGGGAAGGCCAAAGCCTTCCTTCAGGCTCGGTAGGCAGAACACGTCAGCGCCGGCGAGGAGCGCTTCGAGCTCCTCGCGCTCGACGAAGCCCAGCACGTGCACGCGTCCTTCCAACGGCGCGAGCTCGGCTTCGAGTGACTCCTTCCAGCCGGCCGGACCGACGAGCACGAGATCTACGTCGCGTCGCGGAAGCTGCGCGAAGGCCCTCAGGAGCCGGCGCAGGTTCTTCCGAGGCTCGACGGTCCCGGTGAACAGCACGTACGGACGGGCGAGGCCGTGCTTCGCGCGTGCGTGCGACACCTCCTCGAGCGTGCGCGGCACCCCGCGAACACCCAACGGCACGAGCCGGAGTCGATCGACATCGAATCCGGCTAGCACACAGTCCTCCATCGTCGCTCGCGACGAACACATCACGAGACGGGCGTGCTCACGAGCGAGGTCAGTACCGCGCTTGAAGAAGCGAAGGCCGTGCTTCGTGACCAACTGCGGATCGTCGAGAAAGGCGAGGTCATGGATCGTCATCACGACCGGGACGTCGGCGCGCGGAAAGGCCACCGCGGTGCCGTGTACGAGATCGACCGGACCAGTCGCCCGCTCGACCCGCGCGAGCGGGAGCCGTGCGTGCCACATTTCGTAGAGCGCGGCGCGCGGTGCCCAGAGGTGGCGCACCTCGATGGGTGGTCGCCACGCCTCGGGCGGCGGGCTCCCGTGACGGGCGGCGACTCCGACGAGATCGATGTCACCTCGGGCGTCGAGCGCTCGCACCAACTCGAGGGCCGCGACCGCGGTGCCGCCGGGAACGACATGCCAGCACTGTTCGAGTGTGACGGCGACCCGCATCCGCGGATCATCTTGGCGCACCGGGGCGAGAAGGGCAGTCGGGTCAGAGCCCGAGGCGCTGCTTGAAGGCCGGGATCGTGCGCTCGAGACCGTCGCGCAGCCGGATCGTCGGCTCCCAACCCAGGTGCCGCCGTGCGAGGGTGAGGTCGGGTTGGCGCTGGACGGGATCGTCGACGGGCAGCGGTTCGTAGACGATCTCGGACTTCGAGCCGGTGAGCTCGAGCACGAGGTGAGCCAGCTCGAGCACGGTGAACTCGCCGTCGTTGCCGATGTTGATCGGTCCGGTCTGGTCGCAGTCGAGCAGCGCCAGGAAGCCGCGGATCTCGTCGTCGACGTAGCAGAAGCTCCGTGACTGCGACCCTTCGCCGTACACGGTGATCGGCTTGCCGAGCAGCGCTTGAACGATGAAGTTCGACACGACCCGTCCGTCTTCGGGACGCATGCGCGGGCCGTACACGTTGAAGATGCGCACGATGCGCACCTCGAGGCCGTGGTAGCGGTGGTACGCCATCGTCATCGCCTCGGCGAACCGTTTCGCCTCGTCGTACACGCCTCTCGGACCGACGGGGTTCACGTGCCCCCAGTACGTCTCGGGCTGGGGGTGGATCTGCGGGTCGCCGTACACCTCGCTCGTGGATGCGAGGAAGTACTTCGCTCCTTTGGCCTTCGCGAGACCGAGCGTGTTGTGCGTGCCGAGGCTGCCGACCTTCAACGTCTGGATCGGCTTCTCGAGGTAGTCCTTCGGCGAGGCCGGGCTGGCGAGATGCATCACGGCATCGACGTCACCAGGTACCCAGATGTAGTTGCTGACATCGTGTTCGACGAACGCAAAGCCCGGACGACCGAAGAGGTGCTCGATGTTGTCGACCGAGCCCGTGACGAGGTTGTCGAGGACGACGACTTCGTCGCCGCGCGCCAGCAACGCGTCGCAGAGATGCGAGCCGAGAAAGCCGCCGCCACCGCTCACGACTACCCGCGCCATCAGCCCAACCTACTTCTGGTCACGTGCGGCCGATGCCGCGGTATTCGAAGCCGCGGCGACGCAGTGCCTCGCGGTCGAGCAGGTTGCGACCGTCGATGATGCGTGGCTGCGCGAGCGCTTCCGCGACCTTGTCGAAGTCGAGCCACCTGAACTCATCCCACTCGGTGAGGACCAGCAGCACCTCGGCGCCGGCACACGCGGCGTACGGGTCGACAACGATCTCGATGCCGTCGAGCACGGCGGCGCGGCGCGCGTCGAGCGGCGGAACGACGGATGGATCGAACGCGCGCACATCGGCCCCCTTCGCTTGGAGCCGGCTGATCACCTCGAGCGACGGTGATTCGCGCAAGTCGTCGGTGCGGGCCTTGAACGTGAGACCCCACACCGCGATCGCCTTGCCCTCGACCGATCCGCCCACGAGCTCGATGGCCTTGTTCGCGACCCGATCGAACTGCTCGGAGTTCACCTCCCTTACACCCTCGAGGAGACCGAACTCATATCCCGCGTCCTCGGCGATGCGAATGAGTGCTCGTGAGTCCTTGGGGAAACAACTCCCGCCAAAGCCCGGGCCGGGGCGGAGGAACTCGTGGCCGATGCGCTTGTCGTAGCCCATGCCGAGTACGACGTCGTTCATGTCGGCGCCGACCGCCTCGCAGACGGCGGCGATCGCGTTCACGAAGCTCACCTTCGTCGCGAGGAACGCGTTGCTCGCGTACTTGATGAGCTCCGCCGACGGAGGGTCGGTCACGATGATCGGAGACGCAATGCCGATGTAGAGCGACGCGACGCGCACCGCCGCGGCTTGGTCGTCGGCACCGATCACGATGCGGTCGGGATGCAAGAAGTCGTGGACGGCCGAGCCCTCGCGCAGGAACTCGGGGTTCGACACCACCGAGACGTCGCCCCGCCCCAACGCCTGCTCGACCACTCGAGTCGAGCCGACCGGCACGGTCGACTTGTTCACAACGACCGTCTCGGGCTGCAGATGCGGTCCGATCTCCATCGCCGCCGACTCGATGTACGACAGGTCGGCCGAACCGTCGGCGCCTTGCGGCGTCGGCACGCACAGGTAGATGAACTCGCTCTGCGCCGCGGCTTCGACGGATCCGACGACGAACTTCAGTCGTCCGCCGTTCACCCCTTCGCGCAGCAGGTTCTCGAGCCCCGCTTCGAGGATCGGGATGTCGCCTCGATTGAGCTGCTCGACGCGCTGGACATCGACATCGGTGCACGTCACGTCGTGACCGAGGTGGGCAAAGCAGACGCCGGTGGTCAACCCGACGTAGCCACATCCGACGACGGTGATTCGACTGGCCATCAGCAATGAACGTCCTGTGGTGTTTGTGGCACGACACCGATCGAGGTGGTCGTGATCGACGATGGGGGTACGCCCGGCACGGTCGTTGTCGTCGTGGTGGTCGTTGTCGTCGTCTTTGGAGTCGGGGCCGTTGTCGTCGTGGGCAGCTCCGGCAAAGGACCGGGTTCCGAGCGCACACCCTGCCAGTCGGCTCCAATGACCACGCTGAGGTCCGTGTCGATCAAGTACTCAACCTCTTCGAAGATCGGCGGAACGACGAGATAGCTCCCAACCTGCTGCGCCCGCGCCTCGCTGCCTCGAAGGTACCTGATCGTCGTCTGAGCAAAGTCGAAGGAGCCGGCATTGCTGATGTAACCGTCAGGGATGCTGAAACCAACGGCACGAAGTTGACTTGCTGCGACTTCGCCCATACCCGCGGTCAGTGTGCCGTTCTGGACAACGACGAGGACGCTGTCGTTGGTGTTGGCGTCGACGCCTCGGAAGATGTTGAGGATTGGTTCGGCCTCCGCGGCCTTCATCAGCACGACCGACCCGCCGCCCTTGTTGGCCGAGACGACGGGCAATGAGTAGATCTGGAGATTGTCGGGGTTGAAGTCCTTGAAGCGCTTGCCGACTTCGACGAGATCGGCCGGCGTGATCGTCGGATCGAGGTGCAGGGCGCTCGTTCCTGCACTGATCAGATCGTTGAGCACCGCCGGATTGCGGGCGCCCTTGTCGATGGCCCGGCGAATGACCTTGCGGATGAACTCCTGTTGTCGGCTGATGCGACCGAGGTCGCCCGTCGGATCCGTTCGCCACCGACCGTCGACTTGGTACTCGTACGCGCGCGAGCGCGCGAATGCGAGCGCCTGAATCGGATCGAGGGTGATGCAACCGGGCTCCGGCACGTTGAGTCCGGTCTTGATGTCGCGCACGGGAGAAGGGAAGTAGATGGGGACGCCGTCGATCGCGGCCACGACACTACGGAACGCGAAGAAGTTCATCTCGATGTAGTGGTTGATCGGAATGCCGAAATCATTCTTGATCGTGTCGATCAATCGTCTCGGCCCGCCCTGGATCGCGGAGTTGATGCGATCACTGCCGCGCAGTCCTGCGATCGGCAGGTACAGATCACGCGGCAGGGAGAGCAGTTGCGCTTGGTCTGATGTCGGATCGATGCGCAGCACCATGACCACATCAGACCGCAGGCCGCCAGGCCGTCCGATCAGTACTGGATCCTTGGGATCGAGGCCTTCGGCGGAGTCGGTGCCGACGATCAGGATGTTCTCTGGCGCGGAGGGAAGCGTCTTGTCGATCGGCGTCAGCGAGTTCCCCAACTCGACGCGTCCGATCGCGCTGACCTTTCCGTAGAAGTACGCCAGGCTGCCCGCGGTGAGCAGGCAGATCATGACCAGGCAGATGTTGAACGAGATCAGCAATCGCTGCGGCCACGTTCGCCGCGGTTTCAGCTCACTCAACTGGCAGCCCCAGCTCGCGGGCGATCACGAGCCGCTGGATCTCGCTCGTGCCTTCTCCGATCTCCAGGATCTTGGCGTCGCGGTAGAAGCGACTGACGGGCGTCTCGTCGATGAAGCCGTACCCGCCGAATATCTGGGTCGCTTCGCGCGTTGCCGTGATGGCGCCCTCGGTCGCGTACAGCTTCGCCATGGCGGCAGCTTGCTTGAAGGGACGGCCCGTGTCCCGTCGCCATGCGGCGTCGTAGGTGAGGAGCCGAGCGTTGGCCGCCAGGACCGCGAGGTCGGCACACTTGAACGCAATGGCCTGGTTCGCGCCGATCGGCTTGCCGAACGCGTTGCGGTCCTTGGCGTACTGGGTGGACAGCTCGAGACACGCCTCGATCGCACCAACGGCCAGCGCGGCGATCGCCACCCGCCCTTCGTCGAGGATCGACAGGAACTGCGCGAACCCGCGGCCGCGCTCCCCGAGAAGGTTGGCGGCCGGGACGCGACAACCGTCGAAAGTGAGCCCGTGCGTGTCCGACGCGTGCCAGCCCATCTTGCGGTACGACGGCTGCACGGTGAGCCCGGGCGTGCCTGCCGGCACGACGATCGCGCTGATCTCTCCCGTTCCGGTTCGTGCCGTCACGGTGATGATCGAAGTGATGGGTGTGCCCGAGTTCGTGATGAATGCCTTCTCGCCGTCGATCACCCATTCATCGGTGGTGTCGTCGAGAGCTGCCTTGGTGCGGGTGCCGCCGGCGTCGCTGCCGGCTTCGGGCTCCGTCAAACCGAAGGCGCCGAGCGTGCGGCCGGCGCAGAGATCGGGGAGCCAGCGCTGCTTCTGCTCCTCGGTGCCGAACGAGTAGATCGGGTTCGCACCCAGGCCAACCCCGGCCTCGAGTGTGATCGCCATCGAGTGGTCGACGCGCGCCAGCTCTTCGATGGCGACGCACAACGTGGTGAGGTCCGCGCCGCCGCCGCCGTACTCCTCCGGGAACGGCAACCCGAACAGCCCCAACTCCCCCATCCGCAACACGACATCGACCGGAAACGTGTGATCGCGGTCCCATGCCTCCGCGTGCGGCGCGATCTCGGCGTGCGCGAAGTCGCGTACGAGAGACCGCAACGCCTCTTGTTCGTCACTCAATTCGAACGATGCGGGCACGACCATCGATCGTAGGGTGTGGCAGTGACCGCGCCGGCCCTTGCAGTGCTCGATGGGCGCCTGTTCACCGACGTGGTCGACGTGACGTCGGACCTCGCCGCGCTCGACGGCCACGGGTTGTGGGCGGTCGTGCTGCCGTTCGACGGACCGCCGGTTTGTGCCCGTTTTGCCCGGGCGCGTCCGGCCGTGCCGTGGCCGGGCGACCCGTGGGTCGGTCCCGCTCTGGCCGCCTGGTCGTCGAGCCTCGACCAAGGTGCGTTCAGCGGTGGCGTCGTTGCCATCCGCGCCGCGATCGCGGCCGGCGACGTGTATCAGGTGAACCTGACCCGACGACTGTCGGCGCCGCTGCCGCGAGGTGCGGACGTTGCTGCGCTCGGCGCGGCCCTCGCCGACCTGAACCCCGCGCCGTACTCCGCGGTCGTGCGCGTGCCGAGCCACGGGATCCACGTGGCGTCTGCGTCGCCCGAGCTGTTTCTGCGACGCGATGGCAGCGTCGTCACCAGCTCTCCGATCAAGGGCACCGCGTCGACGCCCGACGGCTTCACGGCAAAGGACCGGGCCGAGAACGTGATGATCGTCGATCTCGTGCGCAACGACCTCGGGCGCGTCTGCGAGTTCGGGACCGTGAAGGTGCCGGCGCTGTGGTCGGTCGAGTCGCACCCAGGGCTGTGCCACCTGGTGTCGACGGTGTCAGGGCGATTGCGCGCCGGCGTCGGCTGGGCCGGCGTGATCGCGGCGACGTTCCCTCCCGGGTCGGTCACGGGCGCTCCGAAGCTCGCGGCGATCGATCATCTGCGGCGGCTCGAGCCCGTACCTCGCGATCTGTACTGCGGTGCCGTCGGGTGGGTCGACGCCGATCGGTGCCTCGGCGAGCTCAACGTGGCGATCCGCACCTTCTGGTTCGATGACGGGATGATCCACTTCGGCACGGGCGGCGCGATCACGTGGGACTCCACGCCTGACGGCGAGTGGGAGGAGACCGAGCTGAAGGCGCGCCGCTTGGTGCGCGTGGCGAGTGGACAACCGGTGGGCGCGCTGTCGTGAAGATCTACGTGAACGGCGCGCTGGTGCCCGAAGAGGCCGCTGTGCTGCCGGTGAGCGATCACGGCTTGACCGTCGGCGACGGGCTCTTCGAGACGATGAAGGTCGTCGACGGCGTTGCGTTCGCGATCGGCCGCCACCTGGCACGACTCCGGCGCACTGCGTCCGGGCTCGGACTCGTGGTTCCGCGGGACGCCGAGCTACGCGACGCGATCGAGTCCACCGTGGCGGCCAACGGACCGTCGGTCGGACGAGTGCGTATGACGGTCACCGGCGGCACCGGTCCCGCCGGCACGTCACGCGGTTCTGGTCCCCCGACCGTGCTCGTGCAGTGCGCGCCGGCGACGGTGTGGCCTGCAACGGCGAACGTCGTCACCGTGCCGTGGCCGCGCAACGAGCGCGGCGTGCTCGCGGGACTCAAGACGACGTCGTACGCCGACAACGTCATCGCGTACTCGTATGCGGAGGCGCGTGGCGGCGACGAGGCGCTGTTCGCCAACACACAAGACAACCTGTGCGAGGGCACGGGTACGAATGTGTTCGTCGTGGTCGGCGGCCGGTTGATCACTCCCCCACTGAGCGCGGGGTGTCTCGCCGGCGTCACTCGAGAGCTGCTGCTCGAAGTCGATCCCTCGATCGAGGAGGCCGACGTCCCGATGTCGGTGTTCGCGACTGTCGAGGAGGCGTTTCTGTCCTCGAGCACGCGGGACGTGCAGCCGATCGCGTCGATCGATGGTCAATCGCTCGCAGGTTGTGGCGGCACGCTGACGGTCGCGGCGCGGGACCGGTTGGCTGCCCTACAGGCCCGAACCTTCGACCCGTAGATGGTGCACGTCGCCGACCGCGATCGTGCGGTCGCCGACGATCAGATGGCCTTCGCTCGTGACGTCAGACGCGATGCCCTCGATGGTCTCCGAGCCGAGGTCGACGCGCACTCGCCGTCCGAGGGTTGCAGAGGCGTCGCGCCACGCCGCGACGATCGTTCCGTCTCGCAGGTCGTCATAGTGCGCGTCGAGCCGCTGCAGCAGTCGCACGAGCAGCTGCTCGCGATCGACCTCGTGACCGGCGATGTGGTTGATCGACGTCGCGATGTCGCGGAGCTCGTCGGGGAGCTCCACCGGCCAGTTCACGTTGATGCCGATGCCGAGCACCACCGCCACCTCGCGCTCGGACGGCCAGTGCGCTTCCGCGAGGATGCCGGCGAGCTTGCGATCGACGGCCGAGCCGTCACCCGGCCACACGAGGTCGTTCGGCCACTTCAACCGCGGCCGGAAGCCGGCCAGGCCGTGGACGGCGTCCGCCGCGGCGAGCGCGATGGCCATCGAACTGAGGCCGGCGACGCTCGCCGGTGGCCGTAGGAGCACCGACACCAGCAGCGACGCGGCCGGAGGCGCCACGAACGAGCGGCCGGCACGGCCACGACCGGCGGTCTGATGATCGGCGACGAGCACCACGCCCTCCGGAGCACCGTGGCGGGCGAGGGCGAGCAGATCAGCGTTGGTCGATCCGGTTTCGTCGACCCAACGGACGTCGGCGAAGCGGGTGTTGACCATCGCCCTTTTCGCGACGTCGCCTGGCACGGCAGTAAACATACGGCCGTGTTCGCCAAGGTCCTGATCGCCAACCGAGCCGAGATCGCCGTCCGCGTGATCCGCGCCTGCCGCGAGCTCGGCATCACTTCTGTGGCGGTGTACTCCGAGCTCGACCGAGATGCCCTGCACGTCCGGCTGGCCGACGAGGCCTACGCGCTCGGCGGGCAGACCGCAGCAGAGAGCTACCTCAACACGGAGAAGATCCTCGAGATCATCGAGCGGTCCGGCGCCGAGGCGGTGCATCCCGGTTACGGGGTCTTCTCGGAGAACACCGACTTCGCCCGCGCCATCGGCGCCAAAGGCGTGACGTTCATCGGTCCGCCACCCGAGGCGATCGAGGTGATGGGCGACAAGGTGTCGTCGCGTCGCGCCGCGGAGGCCGCCGGTGTGGTCGGCGTGCCGGGCACCACCGAGTTCCTCACCTCGGCCGACGAGGTGATCGCGTTCGGGAATTCGAACGGGTGGCCCGTCGCGATCAAGGCGGCGTTCGGTGGCGGCGGACGCGGCATGCGCGTGGTGCAATCAGCGGACGAGGCGGCCGCGGCGTTGGAGTCGGCGCAGTCGGAGGCGTTGAAGGGTTTCGGGCGCGGCGAGTGCTACGTCGAGCGGTACCTCACGTGGCCGCGGCACGTCGAGATGCAGGTGTTCGGCGACACGCACGGCAACTACGTGTGGCTCGGCGAGCGCGATTGCTCCGCGCAGCGGCGACATCAAAAGTTGATCGAAGAGAGCCCCGCGCCCGCGCTGGCCGACGATGTGCGGCAGGCGATGGGCGCGGCCGCGGTGAAGGTGGCGGCCGCGTGCGGGTACGTGAACGCCGGCACGGTCGAGTTCCTGTACCAGGACGGCGACTTCTACTTCCTCGAAATGAACACGCGGCTACAGGTCGAGCACCCGGTGACGGAGATGGTGACCGGGCTGGATCTCGTTGCTGAGCAGCTGCGCGTCGCGGCGGGCGAGCCGTTGTCGTTCACGCAGGAGTCGGTGATCGCGGGCACGCGGGGGCATGCGATCGAGGTGCGCATCAACGCCGAGAACCCGGCGGGCGGACGTTTTCTGCCGTCGCCCGGTCCGATCACGAAGCTGCGAGTGCCGCAGGGCCTCGGTGTGCGATGGGACGGTGGGTTCGAGGCGGGCGACGAGGTCAGCCAGTACTACGACAACCTCGTCGGCAAGCTCGTCGTATGGGGCGCTGATCGCAACGTTGCCATCGCGCGGATGCTGCGCGCGTTGGGCGAGCTCGAGGTCGAAGGCATCGCGACGACGAAGCCGGCGGACATCGCGATTCTGTCGCACCCCGACTTCGTCGCGGCGACGCACTCGACGAAGTGGGTGGAGGACACGCTCGATCTGTCCGACGTCACGAGCGATGCGGGCGCGGCGTCGCCGTCGGTGGGCGCCGAGGGGGAGCCGAAGGTGCGGCGCGACGTCGACGTCGAGGTGAACGGACGCAAGTACTCGGTCGCGGTGTGGGTGCCGGATGTGGGGCCAACGGTCGTCGCGGGTGGGGCCGGCGGCGCGCCCGCCGCCCGTCCTCGCCGCGCGGCGAGCGCCAGCGCCGCGGTTGCAGCCGGCAGCGGCAAGATCGCCGTGCCGATGCAGGGCACGATCGTGAAGGTGCTGGTTGCCGTCGGCGACAGCGTCGAAGCCGGTCAGGCGCTGTGCGTGCTCGAGGCGATGAAGATGGAGAACAACATCAACGCCGACAAGGCCGGCACCGTCACCGAGATCAAGGTCACCCCCGGCCAATCCGTCGGCACCGGCGACATCGTCATCGTCATCGAGTAGCCCTTTCTCGTTCTGGCGTCAGAACGACAAGAGTTATTCGGCGGCGTCCGCGAGGGCTTCGCTGAGGGCGGGGTGGACGAGGAGCGACTCGACGATGTCGGTCACCCGCAGCCCCGCAGTCACCGCGAGGGCGATCACCGAGATCAACTCGGCCGCGTGACGACCGACGATCGACCCGCCCAGCACCACCCCTGTGGCCGGGTCACTGACGATCTTCACGAATCCCCGCGGGTCGTTGTTGATGAGCGCCTTCGCCGACGCCGAGAACGGCACCTTCGTCGTGCGCACCTTGCGGCCGGCAGCGAACGCGTCCGCCTCGGCCAGCCCGACGTCGGCGATCTCAGGCTCCGTGAAGATCGCCGAGGCCGCCTTGTCGTAGTCGAGGTGCCGGTGCTCGCGCGTGTGCAGCCCCATCACGTGCTCGGCGATCTTTCGTCCTTGCATCGCCGCCACCGACGACAGCGGCAGCTTCCCGGACACGTCACCGGCCGCGTAGATGTGCGGCACGTTCGACTGACAGTGGTGGTTGATCGGGATGTAGCCCGACTCGTCGACCTCGACATCGGCCGCATCGAGCCCCACGCCCTCCGAGTTCGGAATCGATCCGACGGCGAGCAGCGCGTGCGAACCGGCCGCGTGCCGGCCATCGTCACATTGCACGACGACACCGCCGTCCGATCGCTCGATCGCGACGGCCCGCGCCCCCTTCAGCAGGCGCACACCGCGGCGCAGGAACTCGTCTTCCAGCGCGGCCGCCACCTCAGGATCCTTCGAGGGCAGCACCTGCTGGCGGCTCACGACCAACGTCACGTCGGAGCCGAACGACGAGAACATGTGCACGAACTCCACGCCCGTGACGCCCGACCCGATCACCACCAAGTGCGACGGCAGTTCGGGCGGCGGGTACGCGTCGCGCGTGGTGAGCACCCGCTGATGATCGACCGTCGCCCAGTCGGGTACTCGCGGCCGTGAGCCCGTCGAGATCAGGATCGCATCGGCCTCGAGCGTCTCGAGGCCGTCGGCCGACTCGGCCTCGACCTGGTGCGGGCTCACCAATCGTCCGGTGCCGTGAATCATCCGCACGCCCTGGCTACTGAGCAACTCGACGATGCCATGCTGCAACTTCTCGGTGATTTCACCAATGCGGTGCTTCACGAGGTCGAGATCGATGTGTGACTCCGATTCGGTCAATCCCATGCCGCTGATGCGAGCGTTGAACGACATGGCGCCGCCGGTGGCGATCATCGCCTTCGACGGAATGCAGTCCCACAGGTGCGCGGCGCCGCCGACGACGTCACGCTCGACGATCGTGACCTCCGCACCGAGGCGGGCGGCATGCGTGGCGGCCGTGTTGCCTGCGGGACCGCCTCCGATGATCACGAAGCGCATGGGCATCGGCACCCAGGCTACTTAGGCCCGACTACGCGGCAACGCCCTGCCACACACCCTTGATCACGGAGTACGCCACCCACACGTCGGTGGCCCCCGCGGCCGCCTTCGCCTCGGCGAGTCGTTGCGCATGGTTGCCGCTGCCGGGGACGGCGAACACCGAGCCGCGGAACTCTCGCTGACAGGCCTTGGCCCCGTCGCTTTGTGCGCCTGACCGCCTCGTCACGGACCACTGGCCGGTCGCGCGGTTCACGCAGGCGAAGCGCAACGCCTGCCCCTTGCACGAACGGGAGTGGAACCGAGCATCTGCACCGGAGAACGCGCACGTTCTCGGCTTGGACGTCAACGGCTCGTTCGGCGCCCAGCTCCACACCATCGCCTCGAGGCGTGGATCCGACGGATCGAGCTGATCGAGGCCGAACAGGTTGACGCCGCAGCGCACCATCCCGCGGACGTCGTCGACGGTCATGCGATGCCCGGGATCGCCGCCCGCCACCGCGGTCGACACGAACGTGGAGTCCTCGTAGAAGCGCACCAGCTTGGACCCGTAGTCCGCACCAGTCACTGATGACCCCGAGCACGCCGGATAGCCCGCGAACGAAGAGTTGCCTTCCTCCGACCGCACGGAATCGTCGAACACCGTCGACTGCCATGCGGGCGCCGATCCTGAGGCGCCGCAGCCGCTCATCAGGATCACCTGCTTGCCCGCGGCCAGCACGTCGGCGCGCCGCAACGACATCGGCAGCAGCGGACACGCCGCGCTCGCCGGTGGCTTGTAGACGAGGTCGCCGATAGACGCGTCGATCGTGGCCGCAGCCGACTCGAACCCCGCCGCCGATTCGAGGTCGTCCTCGATGTACACGAGGAGCACGTCGCGACGGTGCGACGGGTCGCGCAGCCAGTTCGAGACCGGCTCCAGCTCGTCACCCAAAAGTCGCTCGTCCGTACAGCCGGCATTGAGCTCGGACTCAGGGCGTCCGTGGCACACGACGACGGCGTTGGCGCCGTTGGCCCAAACGCTCGGCATCCAGTGGATGTCGATCTCGATACCGCGGACGCCGAGACGCAGTTGATCGACGAGTGACACGTGTTGGTTGCTGTCTTGATTCGAGACCGACGGCGGCGAGTTGGCGATCGTGTTGAACGAGTTGTGCGTGCCGACCCACATCGCGTCGTACAGCGGCAGGGCGTCGCCGAGGCGGTGCTGCAACTCCAGCGCCTGGCCGAGCCAGCTCGACTCCTGTGCCGCGACCGCCTGCTCGGTATGCGCTTGCTGGGTCTGAGCATCGACGGCCGTCGTCGTCTTGTCGAGGTACACGCACACGAGCCCCGAGGGGTCTGGGGTCTGGCCGTCCGGGCACGGAGGATCACCCTCGTCGGCGTGCGCGACCACGGGCACGACCATGAGCGTGCCGAGCATGATGATCACGGCCCCTCTCCGCATCAGAGGTGGTTCGCTGCCCGCACCCGTCGCTCCTGCTCAATCGGACATCACGGTCATCGAGCGTCGAAGCGGTCTCCTTCCGGTCCAGACACCACGAGTACCTTGTCGTCGTGATGGCCGACGAACGCTGCCTAGCGGTGGTCATGCCGTGCTTCAACGAGCGGGCCACGATCGAGGTCATTGTCGAGCGCGTGCTGGCGTCGCCGTTCACCGCCGAACTCGTGATCGTCGACGACGGCTCCACCGACGGCACACGCGACATCGTGCGGAAGTTGGCGCAGACCGAGGATCGGATTCGCCTCGTCGAGCAGAGCCCGAATCAGGGGAAGGGTGCGGCGCTGCGCACGGGGTTCGAGAACGCGACCGCACCGTTCGTGATCGTCCAAGATGCCGACCTCGAGTACGACCCGGGCGAATACCACTTGATGCTCGAGCCGCTCATCGACGGTCGGGCCGACGTCGTGTTCGGGTCACGGTTCCAGGGCCACTCCGCCCATCGTGTCCTCTACTTCTGGCACTCCATCGGCAACAAGATGCTCACGCTGTTCTCGAACATGCTCACCGACCTCAACCTGTCGGACATGGAAACGTGCTTCAAGGCGTTCCGCCGCGAGGTGCTCGAGTCGATCACCATTCAAGAGAACCGGTTCGGCTTCGAGCCCGAGATCACGGCCAAGGTCGCCGCGGGCGGATGGCGGATCTACGAGGTCGGCGTGTCCTACAGCGGCCGCACGTACTCGGAGGGCAAGAAGATCGGCTGGCGTGACGGCGTGCGGGCGCTGTACTGCATCGTGAAGTACTCGCGGCGTCCCGGCGCCGGCTGACCTTCGCTCCGGCCGCGACCTCCACCTACGCTGGTGTCCGTGGGTCACATCGACGACTGGCGCGAACTGGCCACGAAGGAGCTGAAGGGCAACGACCCCGACGCGCTCGTGTGGGAAACGCCCGAAGGCATCCCGGTCAAGCCGCTCTACACCGACGCCGACCTCGACGGCATCGACTTCGTGGACTCCCTCCCCGGCGAGCCCCCGTTCGTGCGAGGCGTGCGGGCGACGATGTACGCCAACCGCCCGTGGACGATCCGTCAGTACGCCGGCTTCTCCACGGCAGAAGAATCCAACGCGTTCTACCGGCGCAACCTGGCGGCCGGGCAGATGGGCCTGTCGGTGGCATTCGACCTCGCCACCCATCGCGGCTATGACAGCGATCACCCGCGCGTCGTCGGCGATGTCGGCAAGGCGGGCGTGGCGATCGACTCCGTCGAGGACATGAAGATCCTCTTCGACGGCATCCCGCTGGACAGGATGTCGGTGTCGATGACGATGAACGGCGCGGTGTTGCCCGTGCTTGCCGCGTTCGTGGTCGCCGGCGAGGAACAGGGCGTCGAGCAGGCGAAGCTCAACGGCACCATCCAGAACGACATCCTCAAAGAGTTCATGGTGCGCAACACGTACATCTATCCGCCCGAGCCGAGCATGCGGATCGTGGCCGACATCATCGAGCACACCGCGCAGCACATGCCGCGGTTCAACTCGATTTCGATCTCGGGCTATCACATGCTCGAGGCCGGCGCGACGGCCGACCAGGAGCTCGGCTTCACGATCGCCGACGGTCTCGAATACGTGCGCTACGCGCTCGGACGCGGCCTCGACATCGACGCGTTCGCGGGCCGGCTCAGCTTCTTCTTCGGCATCGGCATGAACTTCTTCATGGAGGTCGCCAAGCTCCGGGCCGCCCGGGTGCTCTGGCACCGCGTGATCTCGCAGTTCGATCCGAAGGACCCGAGCTCGCTCATGCTGCGCACGCACTGCCAGACGTCCGGCGTCTCGCTCACCGAGCAAGATCCCTACAACAACGTCGTGCGCACGGCCTACGAAGCCATGGCGGCGGTGCTCGGCGGCACGCAGAGCCTGCACACGAACTCGTTCGACGAAGCACTCGGGCTGCCCACCGACACCTCGGCCCGGATCGCCCGCAACACGCAGCTGATCCTCGCCGAGGAGACGGGCGTGCCCCACGTGGTCGATCCGCTGGCCGGCTCGTACTACGTCGAGGCGCTCACGAACGACCTGGCTGCGAAGGCGTGGGCCTTGATCGAAGAGGTCGAGTCGCTCGGCGGCATGACCAAGGCGGTCGCGTCGGGGATGCCGAAGCTGCGCATCGAGGAGTCGGCGGCGCGGCGACAGGCGCGCGTCGACCGAGGCGAGGACGCCATCGTCGGGGTCAACAAGTACCGGCCCGAGCATCCCGATCACGTCGACGTGCTCGACATCGACAACACGAAGGTGCGGGAGCAGCAGATCGCCCGACTCGAGTCGATCCGGGCATCCCGTGACGACGCCGCCTGTCAGGCCGCGCTCGACGCGCTCGAGGCCGGCGCCCGGGGCGAGGGGAACTTGCTGGCGCTGTGCATCGATGCCGCCCGAGCTCGGGCCACGGTCGGGGAGATGAGCGACGCGATGGAGCGGGTGTTCGGCCGGCACAAGGCCGAGGTGCGTTCAATATCTGGTGTGTACGGCGCCGCCTACGAGAACGACGACGAGTTCGTGGCCATGCGCAACGCCGTGGCGGAGTTCGCCAAGGCGGAAGGACGCCAGCCCCGCATCCTCGTCGCCAAGATGGGTCAGGACGGCCACGATCGCGGGGCCAAGGTCGTCGGCACTGCGTTCGCCGACCTCGGGTTCGACGTCGACTTCGGTCCGCTGTTCGAGACGCCCGCCGAAGTGGCGAAGGCCGCAGTGGAGAACGATGTGCACGTCGTCGGCGTGTCGTCACAGGCGGCCGGGCACAAGACGCTCGTGCCCCAGCTCGTCGAGGAGCTGCGGAAGGCTGGTGCCGAGGACATCGTGGTCGTCGTCGGCGGTGTCATCCCCCCGCAGGACTACGAGTTCCTCTACGAACACGGCGTCGCCGCGGTATTCGGCCCAGGGAGCAACATCCCCGCCGCGGCAACCCGAGTCCTCGACCTGATCAAACGCCGCTAACCGTCAGCGCGCCGGCGTTTGTGCGGTTCGGTTGCCGCGAATCACTGGATTGCCACCGGCGGAACGGACATCACGCGGCGGCGGCGAGCGCCAACCGTATGCGAGCGATGTGCTTCTCCGGCTCGTTGACCAGCTGCCAGCGGGTGATGCGAATGATCGTCCAGCCAACGCCACCGAATGCCCCGTCGCGGACACGATCGGCCCGACGGTTGAGCGGGGCCGCGTGCTGCCTTCCGTCGACTTCGACGATCACACGAGCGCCGCGCCAGACGAAATCGACCCGACCGACCCAACGATCCGTCGTGCCGAGGTCGATCTGCTCATCGGGCCGGAGGATCCCGTAGGAGTCGCAAACCTCGACGAACAACTCCTCCAGCTCCGTCAACGTCGGTGCATAGTCGAGCCCTAGATCGGCGACGATCTCACGAATGATCGCCGTGCCTGGCTTGCCTCGACGCCCGACCGAGGCGAGCACTCGGTCGAGGTCGAGCATGCGCATGCCGTGGTCGCGTATGGCGTGATTCACCAACCACGTCATCTCGAGAACGTGATGGGCCCGGAGGGACTTGTTTCGAAAGGCCGCGGGACTGCGAGGCTGGCCAGCACGATCGAAGACCGTGCGAGCGAGCGACGTGGTCGGTAGCCCATCGATCGAGACGATGTGCCACGGCGGCATCCAGAACGTCTCGTGCACGGTGCCCCGGACCGGTTCGTGGTTGCCCCCCTCCGGCCGCTGGACTTCGACAACTCCCGGAGGATGTCGTCTGAGCTCGTGCAACGAGCCGGCGGCCCGTCCGCTCACGGCGGAGGCGGGGCCAGCCGCCAAGTGCTCGAGCCACAGATCCTGCCGCCACGACGGTGGGAACCCGTTCACTACGAACAAGCCTGTCCGGATCCTCACGATGAATCCGGACCGGACACGAGCCTCGATGTGGTGGTGTGAGCTCCCCGCAGCCCGCATCTGACGGCCGGAAAGCGCGCCTGCCTGTGCGACTGCGATCTCCAGGAAGCGCTGGTTGAGTCGTCGATCTGCCATCCGCGACTATGAACTTGGCCTGTGACAGTGAGTCCGCCGCCCCGTTCTGCCGGTGACGATCCAGCAATTCGCGGCAACCGAACCGCACAAACGCTGGCTGGGCAGGTGGTTGGCGGGGATCGGCGGGCGCTGGCGCGGGCGATCACATTGGTGGAATCGACGCGAGCCGATCACCGCGCCGAGTCGGCTGCGCTGCTCGATGAGCTCCTGCAACACACCGGCCGCGCCGTCCGCCTCGGGATCAGCGGGGCCCCCGGCGTCGGCAAGAGCACGTTCATCGAACGCCTCGGCGTGCATCTCGTGGACGACGGCCACCGCGTTGCCGTACTCGCGGTCGATCCATCGAGCGCGCGCTCCGGAGGTTCCATCCTCGGCGACAAGACCCGCATGGAGGAGCTGGCCCGCAACCCGTCGGCGTACATCCGGCCCTCGCCTTCCGGCGGTGCGCTCGGCGGGGTCGCCCGCCGCACGCGCGAAGCCATGCTCGTGTGCGAGGCGGCGGGATTCGATGTCGTGCTCGTCGAGACCGTCGGCGTCGGACAGAGTGAGACCGAGGTCGACGACATGGTCGACCTGTTCGCTCTGCTCGTCGCGCCGGGCGGTGGCGACGAGCTCCAAGGCATCAAGCGCGGCATCACCGAACTCGCCGACCTCGTCGTCGTGACAAAGGCGGACGGCGACCTACGCGGGGCCGCCCAACAGGCGGCGGCCGACTATCGCCACGCGATGCACCTCCTCCGTCCGAAGCACGTCGGTGCAACGTCGTCGGTGCTGTTGTACTCGGCGGTGGCCGGTGACGGCGTCGCCGAGGTCTGGGGCGCAGTCGTCGCGTTGCAGCAACAGTTGCACGGCAGCGGAGAACTGGCGGCCCGCCGCTCGAGTCAGTCGAAGAGTTGGTTTTGGGCCGAGATTCGCGAGCGGCTGCTCATGCGCCTACGCGACGATCCCCAGCGCGCCGCCCGGATATCGGAGCTCGAACGGCAGGTCGTCGCGGGCACGATCAGCCCCGCGGCCGCCGCCGAAGCCCTACTCGCCTGAGGGCACGTGCGGCCGAGCGGCCGACGCCGAGAACGCGCCGCTTGACTCCGATGAATCTCGCCTCACGCACGCTGACGTCGAGCAACTCGCGCCCATCGGCAACCGTCGGTCGCGTGGGCACCGTGACGGGTGCGGCCTCGGCGAACTGCGGGATCGACGCCAGCTGCATGCGGCGCCGCGCTTCGGGCGGCACATCGGGGTCGATCAACTCGAACGTCACATAGAACTCGAGCGAATTGAATGGCGTCGGGTGAAACGAGGCGAACCGGAACGGAACGAGATCGAGTTCGAACAGCGTGCGCATCACTTCGACGAAGGAACTCGGCGTCCACGTGGTGGCATGGACATCGACGTAGTCATCATGCGTCATCGCGTCCGCACACTTCGCGAACGCCTCACGCACGCGCAGCGGTACATCGCCATACCCTGGCTGACCCGCCCACAGTGCGAGCGTGTCGACTTCGACGTACTTCGATTCGAAGTCGAAGATCTGTGCCACGGACGGACGGTTGCGCTTCGTGAGATACGCCTCCACGATCTCGCTCGGCTCCGTCACGGCGCGACGCGCATCGAAGCAATAGCGCTTGTCCGGAATGACGAGGCTCACAACTCCACCCGATCGAAGCACCTCGCCGAGCTCGCCGAGCCACGACACCAGATCGGGGACGTGTTCGATCACATGCGATGCAATCACGTAGTCCAATCCGGCCTCGCCCACCGCTCCGACCAGTCGATGCTCGCCCCACACGTGGTCGATGTCGAGCACGAACGGCACGTTCGGATCGGCCGCGTACTTCCGTCTCAACGTCTCCGTGTCCGCGTGATCGACGTACGCGACATTGACGCCGTCGGCCTTCGCGACGATCGGATTGTGGAGTGGACCGATCTCGAGACCGCGCATCGACAGGACGTCGATGTGCTCGAGAATATGGTCGAGGCCTGCGTGCGTAGGTGCTGTCTGGGTCATCGGCGCGTCGAACGGTAGCCCGCGCTCAGGAGGACACAACTACTCCGACACCGTGAATGGAGCCACCGTTCCAGTTGCCCCGGACCGGCGTGTAGCCCGCCGTGCCGAAACTGAAGACGATCGTGGCGGGTCCGGGCGTGATCAGTTGCGACGACGACACGACGTTGCGCAGGTACCAATTGCCGGCGGTGAAGACACCCAGTGACTGTGCGCCGCCGTTGCCCTGCCACACACCGACGAGCGGCGTGTAGCCCGCCGCGCCGTAGCTGACGACGATGTCCGGCGGTCCGGGCGTGTTCGAGTTGCGGAGATACCAGGTGCCGTTTTGGAAGATGCCGATGGTGTCGATGCCGTTGTTGTCCCAGTCACCCACGACCGGGATGTCGCCCGGACTGCCGTAGGCGAACGACGCGTTGGGCGCCCCCGGCGACGGCGAGTTGCGCAGATACCAGTTGCCGTTGACGAACACACCGATTCCCGTCACGCCAGGGCTCCATCGACCGACCACCGGTTGATACCCGATAGTGCCGTACGAGAACGAGAGGTTCGCCGGCCCGGCCGATGGGGTGTTGCGCAGGCTCCAGGTCCCGTCACGGAACACGCCGATACCGTCGAGCGGCCCGTTGTTCCAGTCGCCGACCACCGGGATGTCACCGCGGGTGCCGTACGCAAACGGTGTGATGTCTGCTTGACCCCCTGAGTCCGAGTTGCGGAGGTACCACGTCAACAAGTTGGGTGAGTTGACCGCGGTGAACCAGTCCGACTTCAACCCCCAGTCCGACTGGAACCCAGTGCCGGACCGGGTCACCGTCGCCGACGTTCCAACGATCTGCATCGACAAGACGCGGCCGCCCATGTCGCCGAAGCCGTTGCGTGAGCTGAAGACGAAGCCCTGAAACGTTCCGATGCCGTACCGAGCGGCGATCGCCGATCCGGTCAACGTGGTCGTCGTCCATGCGTGGTTGATGTTGCCGGCGGTGGCGTCCCCGTCGTCCGGCACGGCGGGGAACGATCCGCCCGACGTGTAGCCGCCCGTCGACGATGAATACTCCGTGGTCTGGATCACGCCCGACTTGACGCGCACTTGCCCTGACGTTGCGGCGATCGCGTTGTCGGTGCTTGCAGCCTCTCTGTACAAGCCGCTGATCCCGGCGCCGCCGTACACCTGGCACGCGGTGGTGTCGCAGATCTGAGCGTACGAATACCGCTTCGACGCCGCGGTGTACGAGCGAGCCGTGACGGCTTGCGCTTGGAGCGCGGCGGCCGTCCAGCTCGACGGAGACTCGCGGGGAACCGAGCCGCGCAAGTACTGCCCGTACGTCACGTCGTTGACGCTGCGTACGACTGCCGCATCGACCAACGCACGCAGCGCCCCGCGGTAGCTGATGTTGTTGCCGAAGCCGTCCTCGTTGCAGACGGTGAGCATGAGGTTGATGTCATTCCCGGGGTCGGCGACAGTCGATGTGATCGAACCACCGCCCGGATACGTGGGGTGATAGTTCGGCACCTCGTCGCCGTTGCATGCAGTGACCGCAACGGACAGCTCGAAGCTTGTTCCGGTCCAGTGAACCCGCACGCCACGGCCCGCGTCGACTGGGCCGATTCCGGGCACGTCGAACGGAGCGCCGGACGTGACGACGAGATCCCGTCCCTCCTGCGCCATCAGTCGCACGCCGATCACGGAGTTGTCGTCGATTGAACCAGTGCTCGTGCCGCCGTAGAAGTGGTCGAGGATCTGGCCCGCATTCCACCCCAGATCCTTGGCGTACCCCTGCGCGCCCCATTGGCCCATGCCCCGGCCATGACCCCAGCCGTGCCCCGCCAGAGTGACGACCGTGTCAGCTGCCGCAGATGGGGCGGACGCGGTCGACGACACGACGCTTCCGGCGATTCCGAGCGCGATGACGGCGAACGCCACGACCCCGCAGCGAGCGCCGCGCCTACAGGTACGGAAGGAGCGGGAATTCATACGACGACGTACCTCCCAACGAGCCGAGATACCACCACGAACCGCGATCCACGCCCGGCGCGTCTGCGCCTGCGATCGTCCAGTCGCCAGCTACTGGACGATCCTCCGCCCGGCCGTACAGAAGTGTTGCTTGCGGCGCGCCCGGTGACGGGGATTGCCGCAGGTACCAATGCCCGCCCTCGTAGATACCGATGCCATCGCTGCCATCGCCGGCCCAGTCCCCTACGACCGGCCGCGACCACGCAGAGCCGAACGCGAACGGCGTGATGTCCGGCGCACCGGCCGATGGCGTCTGGCGCAAGTACCACGAACCGGAGACGTAGACGCCTATGCCGTCGCCCTTGACGCCGAGCAGCTTGACGCCGTTCCAATTGCCGACGAGCGGGACGTAGCCGGGCGCACCGTAGTGGACGACGATGTCGGGTGGTCCGGGAGTGTTGGAGTTGCGGAGATACCACCAGCCACCGTCGTACACGCCGATCGTGTCGGTTCCGTCGCCATTCCAGTCGCCGCAGACCGGGACGTAGCTGTCATTGCCGTAGTGCACTTGGAGGTCGGCCGCGCCCTCGGTGTTCGACTGACGGATGAAGAACACACCGAACTGATAGAGCGCCGTCGTGTCGCGTCCGTCGCCATTCCAGTCACACGCCAACGCCTGGTCCGCGTTCTGCGGCGCGTTCACAATCGCGGCGACGTCGTGGCGCAACTGGTCGAGAAAGCCGTACACGAACGCGCCCGGACAGCCTGTGCTGTCGAGATCTCTGTGCCCCACGATTGTCGGAACCGTGACGACTGTTCCGGGAGGCCAGAGCTGACAGTTGCAGTCACTCTCTCGCACCGAGATGGTCGCGGTGCCGAGCGGGTTGATGCCGTGGTACTTCAGCTTCCAAGCCAGCAGATTGCGGAGGGACGCATACGCGACCGCGGGCAATGACGAGGTGTCGAATGTACCGAGCAGCGCGACACCAGTGCTCACCGCGTTGAACCCACCGGCGTGGGCGCCGATCACCGGCTTGTGTCCCCCGCCGAATCGACCCTCGAAGATCTGTCCGTAGCGGTCGATGAGGAAGTTGTAACCGATGTCGCACCAGCCGTTGGAGTGCGTGTGGAAGTAGTAGATGCCTCGAATGAGCGCCGCGGAATCGCCCGGTGCGTAGCTGTTCGAGTTCACCGTGTGATGCACCACGGCGAGGTCGACGCTCGCGCTGTAGTCGGGAGTGGTGCACTCGGGATACATGTTCCGGAATCCCTCGTCGGCTCCCCAGTTCACGCGCGACTCGATGAACGGCGGTGAGATCTGCGCGTCGGCGACCGCCGGCCCGAGCGCGCTTCCGCCACTGTCGTTCGGACTCTTCACATCCAGCGCGTGCAGCGCGACACCGACGGGTGCTCCCCGATCGAGGCGTACCTCGAAGGTCCTGACATCCAGCGCCAGCCATGCCGGCCCGGCCGCGCCTCGACCGCGGCTCGGCAGGTGCGTGGACTGGTCGTTGGCCTCTCCGTCCAAGGACAGCCATTCGGTCCACGCGCCATGATCGAGGCCCCGCACGGAGAACGACACGTCGTCTCGCGTCCTAGCCCAAGAAAGCGCCACCATCTCCGCGCCGATGCCGACGGCCACCGTCTTTGTCATCGCCGGGGCCAAACCATCGATGGGCACCGTTTGCTCGCCAACACCCGTGCGCGCCTTGTGCGGCGCGGGGCCGATGATCGTGGCCACGTTGAGCACCACCGAGCACATGGCCAGGCGGACGACGATCCAGCGGACTTTGCGCCACGAGCAGGACATCGGTGGGAGTTCTCCTGGGGAAGCGAATCAATCGAGTGTCAAGAACCTCGCCGCACGCCCAGCGACCTCAATGTGCGGGTCACAAGGCGCTTTACGAGGAGCCCTACTCCGCCCTCATGAAGATACGTCATCCCGACATGCGCATCGCGTCGCCACCCCGAGCGGGGCACCAATCGGGTGCGCGGGCCGAGCCGCCAAGCCAGGCGCGGGTCCGCCAGATCGGGGGCACGGCGCGGCGCGCGGCAGAATTCGACGAGCGGCGCCGCGACTGACGACCACCTCAACTCCGGCGCGAGCGCCGAGATGTTGGCCCGGCACTGGGCACTGAACGCCGTGTCAGTCGTGATGCGTTCGAGTGCGCGGGCGAGCGCATCGACGTCGCCCGGAGGAACGGTGAGACCAAGCTGGCGCTGCTCGATCAGATCGCTCAGGGCGTCGCCATTCGTCGCGACGACCGGTACATCGGCCCAGAAGTAGTCGAGGATGCGGGTTCGGTAGGCGAACTCGGTTTCCACATGATGCAGATGTGAGCTCACCCCGACATCGGCATCGAGCAACAGGTTGTGACGCTCGTTGAACGGCACCCAGCCCTCGTTGAAGAAGACATGCGTGTCGGTGAGGCCGAGTTCGTCCGAGAGCGCTCGGGCGGCGACCGCCATGCGCATCTCGGGGATCTCCGGGTTGGGGTGGCGTAGACCCATGAACAGCAACCGAACCTTGGGTATGACCACGCGCACGCGGTCGATCGCCTGGATGAGCGTCAGCGGATCGAACCAGTTGTAGATCCCTCCACCCCAAAGTACGAGAACGTCTCCGTCTTCGATGCCCGGGATCACTCCCTTGACACCAGGCGCGGTCCGCGCCGGCGGTGAGTCGTCGATGCCGAACGGCACCGTGATCAGGAGCTGGTCGAGGCTCTCGTCGGCGTCGTACGTTGCCGGATTGATCCGACCCATCCCGGACAACTGGCCCAGATAGAAGGCTCGTTGTTTCGAGCTCGCGCAGAGGAACAAATCACCGCGCATCAGTTGCTCGTTCATGGCGGTGGTCGCGTCCATCACGGCGGCCCATCGGCCCGATTCGTCGCCAGCTTCGTGCCCTTGCTCCAGCTGCTCGAGATGCATCGGATCGTAGAGATCGCATACGACGACCTTGTCGGTGGCCGTGAGGAACCGCCGACCGGCCAACACCCAACCCTGTGCAACGAACACGTCGCACCACGCCATGGCGTCGCGCAAGCCGGCGTCGTCGACCTTTCCTATGGCGAAGCGTTCGTCTGACAAGTCGCTGCCGGCCGTGCTGACCAACCGGACGTCGTGCTCCTTCGACAACTCGGCCGCGAGGTTCCACGCTCTGATCGCCGGGCCCGCCATCTGCGGGCGGACAATGTCGCCGGTCGCCACGACGACACGGCGACGACCCTCAGTCACCATCCGGCTGCCAGCACCACGTACCGCCGAGTGAGGTGACGCCTCCGAAGCTCTCCTGCGGGTCGCCAGGGCCCACATCGAAGCGCACAGCGCGCTGGCGGAAATCGAACACATGCAAGATCTCGTGGTCTGCCAGCGAGACCGAGATGTCGTACGTGCCGGGCAGCAGCAGCAAGCGAGGAACCTGCAGGTCGACATATCCGCGCCCGTCGATCTTCTCGATCGACACCGCGGCTTCGCGTGTGTTGGGCCCCGTCACGTGCACACCGCCGAGCGTGTGGATGCCCACGCCGAACACGGGTCGCGGGATCGATTCGTCGGCGCGGTAGTGCAGGCGGATCGTCAGCGGGTCACCGGTGCGGACGTGGGCCGTCGGCTGGCCGTTCGGGCCGAGCACTTCAACTCGGTCGATCTGAGCCTCCCCGGATCCCCATCGCCCACCATGCGACTCTTCGCCTTCGCGCCCTTGATGCATCTCGCTGACGTATTCATCGGCGATGTCTCCCGCGGGACCCGTGGCGCGCACCTTGCCGTTGTGCAACCAGACGGCCTGTTCACACATTGCTCGAACGGAGCCGAGCGCATGCGACACCAGAACGATGGTCTTCCCATTCGCTCGAAGTTCGGCGAACTTCTCCGCGCACTTGGTCTGGAACTGCTCGTCGCCGACGGCGAGTACCTCGTCGATGAGCAGGATGTCGGGCGACACGTTGATCGCAACCGAGAAGCCGAGGCGCACATACATGCCGGACGAATAGTTCTTGACGGGTGAATCGATGAATCTCGCGAGCCCGGCGAACTCCACGATGTCATCGAAGCGGCGGTCGATCTCCTTCGTCGGCAAGCCGAGGATCGAACCGTTGAGGTACACGTTCTCGCGACCGGACAGCTCAGGATGGAAGCCCGCGCCCAGCTCGAGCAGTGCGCTGATCTTGCCGTCCACCGTGATCGCGCCTTTGTCGGGCCGAAGGATGCGCGCCATGCACTTGAGCAGCGTGCTCTTGCCTGAGCCGTTCTCGCCGATCAGACCAACGGTTGTTCCTTCGGCCACCGACAAGGACACATCGTCGAGTGCAAGTAGATCCTCGTATCGGGCGCGGCGGCCGCGCATGATTGCGGCCTTCAGGGTCTGATTCCGTTCGTTGTACAGCCGGAAGCGCTTCGTGACGGAGTCGACCTCGATCACCGCACGACCCGTACCTCCGACCTGCTCGCCGATGGTCACAGCTCCTCCGCGAGCCGTCCCTCGAATCGACGGAACACCGCGATCCCGAGGACAAGCGTGGCAAACGAGACTGCAACGAGGTAGGCGACCGTTCCGGCCGATGGCCAGCGCAGGTCGTAGAGAAGGTTGCGATAGGCCGTGACGAACTGCACCATCGGATTCAAGTCGTACAGGCGGAGCGCCCAGCCGTGCGCGTGGTCCTGCACGAGTTTGAGTGAATAGATGATCGGCGTGCCGTAGAACCACATCTGCAGCAGGATCCCGATGAGGTGCTGCGTGTCACGGAAGTACACGTTCAGGATCGAGAACACCAACGCGACGCCGAGCGTGAACATGGTCTGAATCAGGATCAGCACGATCAGCGCAGGTATCCAAGGCAGCACGTTGTTTCCGAACACGAGCAACGCAACGAGCAGAACGCCCATCTCGATCAGGAACGAGACCAACCACGAGGCGACGCTGGCGGCGACGAGAATCTCGCGAGCGAAGTACACCTTTTTCACGAGATTCGCATTGCCCACGAGCGTGTACATACCGCCGGTCAGGCAGTTGGACAGGTAGTTCCATGGGAGCAGTCCGCAGAGCAGAAACAAGGCGAAGACGTGCAACCCGCTCGGCTTGCCGGGATCTGGATCGCTCTTCAACAGCACGGAGAAGACTGCGGTGAAGATGACCATCGTGGCCAGCGGATTGAGCAGCGACCAGCCCCATCCGAGGATGGAGCGCTTGTACTTGCTCCGCAGCTCGCGCAACGTGAGGTTGAAGAAGAGATCCCGCGATTGCCGAACGTCGCCGAGGTAGCTCATTCGTCGCTTCCGTCGCGGTCACGTCGACGCCCGAGCGCTCGAAACGGGTGTCGGAGCAGATCGCGGCCCGACTGCAGTTGGTTCTGCATCGTGAGGACTGAGGATTGGAGTCCTGCCAACGCCGCTTCCACGCCGCTGAAGCGCGCCATCAGGTGTTCAGCGGTGACCTGGTGCTGCATCTCCAGCGTGTCGGCCCGCTGCGCCAGCTCCCGCCGAGACAACTCGGACAAGGTCGCCGACATCACCGCGGCATACACCGCGGCCGTCTCCGTCAGGTTCGCCGGCGATGTCGGTCTTCCCGCGTTCACCGCGGCGACACCGCGACGCCCCACGACGATGTGTCGGTAGTACGGGGGCACCTCATTTCGACCTGCGAGCAGCATGTTGTAGAGAGCGTCGAAGCCAATGTTGAGCTCGCCCAGCTCAGGGCGACCCCCGAGTTGGTGTTTGACCACCATGCCGAGCAGCCAGTCCTGCAGGTTGCCGTTGCCGAACGTGACCACGTCGAGACCAGCATCCCGAAGCGCCTCGGCCGCATCATCGAGCGACGGAAGGCCGAGCTGCGCGTGCTCCTCGAGTTGTGGCTGCGACGCACCCAACGACGCGGCGACGTACCGGCGCACGAACTCCTCTGTCCCCGCCACCCCGAACGTGTCGAACGGAGCAGCAACGACGACGAGATCGCTCACCCGCGCGAGCTCACCGAGGAACTCGCGACGGCTCTCGGGCGCGACGTGTTCGAGAGCGTCACTCGAGACGACCACATCGAATGATCGATCTCTCACCGGGAGCCGAGCGCCGTCACCGACGACATACGTGGCCTCCTCCAGGCGCTCGGGATTGATGTTGACGTCGACGCTGATCGAGGTGCCGTCGAGATCGAAGAGGCCCAACCATCCCGAGTCGTCACCCACATCGAGAACACGGATCGGTTCGGAACCCAGGTTGGCGCGAATGGCGCGCACGATCGCGCCGTAGCGGGAATAGCGATCGAAGGACGTCCACGTGGCAGCGGGGAACTCGACGTCGGCGCTCTCCTTGCGGAGCGGAGCCGGACGCGACGTCATGCAAAACCCTTTCGTCGATCCTGCATCCGGCGTCGCGAGGCTGCGACCGTCCCGCCACCGCGCGGCTGCTCGGTGGACACGAGAGGAGCATACCGTCGAGGTCGACGCCGTTCGAAGGCGAGGAGCGGCTGCGAATCCCAGTTTCGGCCCCGCTGCTACGGTCTTGCGCCGTGACCGAGGGTGGCTCGCGGGACGCGGCGCCACTGTCGGGAAGAGCGAAGCCAGGTGCGGCCTGGACTGCACCACTCGCCGCCGCACTCGGACTGTGCCTGCTCATCGGCGTGCTGCTCGCGCGAACGGGCGGGCCGATCTACGCGGACACCACCGAGCACGTGAGGCCGAACTCGGTCATCGGGCCGCTCTCCCCGACCAAGTCGTTGCACCAGAGTTTCGTCGCGCACGCCGATGGTCTCTCGTCGATCGAGATGCGATTCGGCACGTTCGGGGGTGTGACCAAGTGCACCGTCGGCGTGCGGGTCACGTCGGAGAGCTCCGTGATCTCCTCCGGGGAGATCCCGTGTGCGTCGCTCGTTCCTGACAGCGCGCGCGTGCAGGTTGCCCATTTCGCACCACAACCGCACAGCAGCGGCCGCACCTTCGAGATCGAACTGACCATCACCCAAACGGGCGACGAGTCCGTCGTCGCGTGGGGCGGCCCCGACATCGGAGGCTCGTTGCCGCCAGCGCGCCTGGGCTCGGACCAGGTCGCTGTCGCGGCGGAGATCCACACGAACTATGGCGGCGACCATCACGCGTGGAGCCAGATCGGCATTGCCCTGCGCCGCATGGAGCAGTATCGGCCGTGGTTCCAGCAGGCGTTCGTCGTCGTCCTCGTGGCCTTGCTGTGCGTCGCCGCCCTCGTCGCCCTCGTCGCGATGCGAGGCAGGCGCGCCGTCGCACTGCTCATCGTGCTCGTGGTGGCCAAGGGCGCGCTGTGGTCGGCCGTGGTGCCGCCGCTCGAGTCGCCCGACGAACCCGCGCACGTTGGCTACGCGCAGTTCATGGCCGAAGCCCATCGCCTTCCAAAGCGCAACGTGAGCCAACTCGGCTTGCCCGCTGGTCAGTTCTACAGCCCGCAGCTCAATGGGCTCGTCGAGGCGCTCCACGTCGAGAGTCAGGCAAGGGGCGACCGCCCCGACTTCCTACCGAGCGGCGATGCGGGTCCCGTCATCGCGGCCGGCAACGCCTCGCCCGAAGCGAACGGCAACGGCGCCGCCGCGGGCTACCCGCCCGCCTACTACGCGCCCGCGGCGGTGCTGTACAAGCTGTCTCCAGGGTCGCTGCTCACGCGCATCGAAGTGATGCGCTGGTGGAGCATCGCGCTCGGAGCCGTAGCTGCGTGGCTCACATTGCTGATCGGCCGCCGGCTCTTCCCGCAGTGCGAAGGCGCAGCCATCGCCCTTGCCGTCGCGTGCGCGGTCCAGCCTGAGCTCAGCCAACAGACCGCAACGGTCAACAACGACGCGCTCGTGATCGCTGGAGGCGCCGCCTGTCTGCTGGCCGCGCTCGATCTCCTACAACCAAGTCGGCGGCGCGGCCGGTGGTTGTGCGCCCTCGCCGGGGCTGCTCTCGGCACGACGATGTTCAAGTCGTTCGGCGTGATCTTCGCACCGGTGCTTCTCGTCGCGTGGATCATTGGCCGAGTTCGCACACCCGCAGGCGAGCGCCCGTTGGTGCGTCGCGAGATCGGGCAGACCTTGCTCGGTATTGGCGGAACGTACGGCGTCTGGTTCGTGTATGCCGCGCTCTTTGGCTTCCAGGGAGCCTCGCTCACCGACCTCACTCCGAGCGAGGGTCCGAAAGGCCTGCGCGACTACCTCCACGTGTTGCAGCAGGACTGGTATCGGCCGCTGCGACTGAACTGGATCGACCAACTCTGGGGCGACTTCTCCTGGATCGACACGCCCTTCCCGACGTGGGTACAGACCACGCTGCTCGTACTGTCGCTTGTCGGTATCGCGATCATGATCGCGTGGTCGGTCGCGGTGATTCACCGCTACACCACCACCTTCCGCGATCGGAAGCACAGCACCGTCAGTGACGAGTTCGTGGACGGCTCAGCCCAGGCATTCGTGCTCGCACTGAGCGTGATGGTGATGCTGGCGTTCTGCTTGGTGGTCGGCTACCTCAACTTTCACCACACGGGCCGCAACGACCTCATTCAGGGGCGATACGCACTGATGCTCGTGCCGGCCCTGCTGTCCGCTCCTGTCGTTGCCGTGCGCGCACTGTGGCCACGGCTCAGTCCCCTTGTTCCTATGGTGCTCACTGCCGCGGCGATGATCGCGCTCAACATCGGGGGGATCGCACTGCTCACCGAGCGCTTCTATCTGTAAGGCCGCGATCGCGGACTTGCCCGGGAGCCCGCAGCAGAAATCCGCCGAAGGCTCGCACCCGAGTTCTCATCGTTCCAGTTGACGGGCGCGCGCGACGAAGTGTCGGTGCCACGATGTCGCGGCGGAAGTACGACGCGGAGACTGCCACGTAGCGCACCACTCCCCGTGCGAGCGATCGCCAGGAAGCGTGACGCGCCAGCACGAGCAGACGATTGCGCTCGTTGAAGTACAGCGCGAGTGACGGGTTCTGACCCGCTGTCGCCGCGTGTGTGTGACGCACCACCGACAAGGGCACGTAGCGGTACCGCCAGCCTCGGCGTCGGCCCCGCCAGGAGAGCTCGAGGTCCTCGTAGTAGAGGAAGAGCCGTTCGTCGAAAACGCCGACGTCGCGCAGGTAGTCGGCGCGCAGCAGCACCGCGCCGCCTGACCAGGCGAATACGTCGGCAGGGGTGTCGTGCTGGCCGTGGTCCGGCTCGAGCCAACCGCGATCGGCCCCGTACCCGTCGTCGACGAGCTCGGTGCCAACGTTGTTGATCAGGTCGAACGGATCGCCGTCGAGTGTCACCTCGTAGCGCTGCCGCCCTCGTTTGATCGCCAGTGCAGTGCGTTGCCCCCCGCTGGCGGCTTCGACGACCTTGTCACTCTCACTGTCGATGAGCAGCTCGACCGGTGTCGGCCGGCGAGTGTCATCTTGCACCTCGACGAACAGCGCGGCGTTCGGCATCGACCAGCGCGCGATGAACGGTCCATCCTGTTCCGGCTCGTAGAACCCGCGCTCATAGCGGACGGTCGCCCTGGCTCCCGCACCAGAGGTCACATCGACGAGGCGTATTCCCCTCGACCGATGATCTGCGGGCCGCGAGGGTTCGGCTGTCGTGGTGAGCTCGAGCGTGCGATAGCGCCCATCGAACAACATCTTCGGACTGGCCGCGCCGAGCAACCTGTCTGATCGCAGGGCATCGACAAGCGGAGCAAGCCAGCCGGCGGGCACGGTCACGTCGTTGTTGACGAGCGCCACAAGGTCGACCCCGTCGAGGTCGGCCAAGGCGAGGTTGTTGCCGCCCGCGAATCCCAGGTTCGACTCGGAGCGGATCACCCGAACGCCCGGCATCTCCCGTCCCACGCGTTCGGCCACACCATCGGTTGACGCGTTGTCGACAAGCACGATCTCCGCCGCGACATCACCGTCGAGGCTCTCGGTCACCGACCGCAGGCAGCGGAGCGTCAAATCGCCCCCGTTGAAGTTGAGGACGACCACGCGGAGCTTCGGCACTCGTGGCAGCGGAGTGGCCGTCCGACGGGCCGTTTTCTGGGTCATCTGCACTACTCAAGCAATCCGAGGCTCGTGCCGATGTCTAGGCAGACCTGAAGTGCCATCGCACCCCCACGCAGCCTCCGAGAGAGCAAAGATGCCACGAACCACTCCAAACAGCGCCATCAGCAGGGTCCTGTCCGGGCTGCTGTTGCTGGTACTAGTCACGACCTGCACCATCGGACTGGCGGCCAGCCCGGCATCGGCTCAGAGCGCCGCTGACGAGTCTGCGCTCTTCGCCGCGACGAACCAGTCCCGTGCCGACAACGGGTTGCCCGCACTGCAGTACGACCCACAGTTGTCCTCCATCGCGAACGCATGGGCCAATCACATGGCCTCGACTCGGACGCTCGAGCACAACCCGAGTCTCGTCGATCAGGTCAACTCGCAAGTCACCTCACAGTGGACCCGCATCGGCGAGAACGTCGGCTTCGGCCCGTCGGTCTCCGCTCTGGAGAGCGCGTTCATGAATTCTCCTCCGCACAGGGCGAACATTCTGGGGCAGTACAACCGGGTCGGCGTGGGCGCCACCCGCGATTCGTCCGGCACCCTGTGGGCCGTCGTCGACTTCGCCCAAGGTCCGCCGATCGCTCCGTCCGATCCTCCCGGAACCGTGCATCAGGCTGCTTGGTACCTGCGATCGACACCGCAAGCGGGAGCGCCTGACTTCTCCTTCGCTTACGGCCTCACCAGCTACAAGTTCGTGTCGGGGGATTGGGACGGCAGCGGGACCGCCAGCATCGGCGTGTTCTCCAACGGCAGCTGGTACCTGCGCAACTCGAACTCGGGTGGTTCGCCTGACATCAGCTTCGCCTACGGCGCTCCCGGTTACACCCCGCTCGTCGGCGACTGGGACGGCGACGGCAAGGACACCATCGGCGTCTACACCAACGGCTGGTTCTACCTGCGGAACTCGAACACACCCGGTCCTCCCGACATCGTGGTGAACTACGGCGCACCCGGCTACGCGCCGGTTGTCGGCGACTGGAACGGCGACGGCAAGGACACCATCGGCGTCTACACCAACGGCTGGTGGTACCTACGCAACCTCGCGACCGGCGGCAGTCCTGACGTTGTCGTGAACTACGGCGCTCCCGGTTACACCCCGCTCGTGGGCGACTGGAACGGCGACGGCGTCGACACCATCGGCGTCTACACCAACGGCTGGTGGTACCTGCGGAACCTCAACTCGGGTGGGCCGGCCAACACCGTCATCAACTACGGCGCCGCGGGCTACACCCCGGTTGTCGGGCATTGGGGCTCGGCCGCATTGGACGGTATCGGGGTCATCATCCCGGGCTGAGTCCGCTCACAAGACCGTTCCCACTCTCGCCCCCTGGCCTCACGGTCAGGGGGCGAGGTCGCGCACGAGACGGGAAAGCGATTCCCGGAAGTCGGGCAACAGCGGCATCGCCGCCGCTCGCAACGCCGCGTTGTCGAGAACTGAATTCGCAGGGCGGGGTGCGGGTCGCGGCGGATCGAGCTCGGACGTCGAGATCGGGCTGACGCGCTCCGGATCGTGACCGGCCGCCGCGAACGTGGCGCGGGCGAACTCGTACCATGACACCACGCCTTGGTTGGTGACATGGAACAGCCCCGGTCGACGCTCGGACGCCAACCGGTGGAGCATCGGAACCAGATCACTCACGATCGTGGGATGGCCGATCTGGTCGTCTACGAACTTCGGGTCCACGCCGTCGGCCGCGAGACGCATCAGCGTCTTCACCATGTTGTTGCCATAGCGACCGCACACCCACGAGATGCGCACGATCGTGTGGCTCGAAACATCGAGCGCCCGTTCTCCTTCGAGTTTCGACTTGCCGTACACCGACACCGGGTTGGGCGCGTCGGTCTCGACGTACGGGATTGACTTCGTACCGTCGAAGACGTAGTCGGTCGAGAGATGGATGAGGTGAGCGCCGATGGCCCTCGACGCCTCGGCCACATTCGCCGTGGCGGCGCCGTTCACGAGTCCGGCACGCTCAGGGTCGGACTCGCACGCGTCGACCGCAGTCCACGAAGCGGCGTGCACGACCACCTCCGGCCGTGCCGAGAGAAACAGTTCGCGAACGGCATCTCGGTCGGTCACGTCGAGCATCGCGTGATCCGCTGCGGTCACGCCGTCACCCGCGCTCCGGCTGAACTCCGCAAGCTCGCGCCCGACCTGGCCCCCGGCGCCCGTTACCAAGAGATTCATCGCTGTTTGAGGGGGCGCCACCACCACTCGTTGGCGCGGTACCAGTCGACAGTCGCCTCGAGCGCTTCATCGAGTGTCCGCTGCTTGCGCCAGCCGAGCGCACTGATCTTCGTGATGTCGACGGAGTACCGGCGATCGTGACCCAGTCGGTCTTCGACGTAGTCGACCATCTCTTCGCCGGCACCCAGCAGCGCCAGCAGCTTGTCGACGAGCACGCGGTTGGCGGTTTCGTTGCCCGCTCCGATGTTGTAGATCTCACCGAGCTCGCCCTTGTGCAGCGCGAGCAACACTCCTGAGCAGTGGTCATCGACGAACAACCAGTCACGCTCGTTCAAACCATCGCCATACAACGGGATCTTCTTGTCGTCCAGCAGGTTTGTCGTGAACAGCGGGATGGCCTTCTCGGGGTACTGGAACGGCCCGAAGTTGTTCGTGCAACGCGTCACCGTGACCGGCAACCCGTACGTGTGGTGGTACGACAGGGCGATCAGGTCGGATCCGGCCTTTGACGCGGAGTACGGCGATCGCGGCTCGAGCGGATCGGTCTCCTTCGACGAGCCGACCTCCACCGATCCGTAGACCTCGTCCGTACCGATGTGCACGACGCGCGCCACGTCGAGGCGGCGAGCGGTGTCCATCACGATGTTCGTCCCGAAGCAGTTCGTGTTGATGAAGTCATCCGGACCTGCGATCGAACGGTCGACGTGGCTCTCAGCGGCGAAGTGCACGACGGCGTCGTGCCCGGCCATCGCCTCCTCGAGCGTTCCCGGATCACAGATGTTGCCCTTGACGAAGTTGTAACGCGGGCCGTCGTCGACGTCCTTCAACGTCGACAGATTCCCGGCGTAGGTCAATGAGTCGTAGACCGTGACTTCGTCGTCGGTGTGCTCGAGCACGTGGCGGACGTAGTTCGAGCCGATGAACCCGGCGCCTCCGGTGATGAACTGCTTCATGTACGGAGCGCGAAGTGCGGCTGCCACTGCGGCTCGATGTCCGAGCGCAGCGGGTTCTTCTGATCGCGCTCGGACAGGATCGGGTCGCTGATTCCCCAGTCGGCTCCGATCGCGGGGTCGTCCCAGGCGACGCCGAGCTCGTCCGCCGGGTTGTAGTACCCGTCGACCAAATACGTGATGGTCATGTCTGTCAGCGCACCAAACCCGTGGGCCACGCCCGGCGGGATGAACACGCCTTGGTGACGGTGGCTGCGGTCTTCCTCCCGGCCGAGGTCGAGCATCAGGGTCTTGCCGTCGGTCGGCGAGCCCTCGCGAAGATCGTGGAGCACGACGCGGGCCCGTCCCTCGGGGACGTACCAGTAGTCGGCCTGATGCAGGTGATAGTGCAGGCCGACGACCGCTCCCGCCTGACGGTCGCCGCGATTGCCCTGGATCATCTCCCGACCCAAGGGAAACCACTGCCGGCGATAGGTTTCGACGAAGAACCCGCGAGCGTCGCCGTGAATGTCGGGATCGACGACGTACACGCCCGCGATGATCTCGGACTCGGTCACCTTTGCCATTGACTGCTCACTCCAAGTCGATCGTGCAGTGGTCACCCAACATGAGGCGTGTCGCGCTCGGACGCTCGCCTGAACGCAGGACCTCGACGTGCCGGCCGATCAGCGAATCGGTGAGGCGCGGGATGCCAACGATGCGCGTGTGCTCGAGGATCACCGAGTGCTCGACCTCCGAGTCGATGATCTCGCAGTCGTCGGCGATCGCGGTGAACGGCCCGACGTAGCTGTCGACGATACGCGTGCGGGCGCCGATGATCGCAGGACCGCGAACCCGCGAACCGACGAGCTGGGCGCCCTCCTCGATCACCACCCGGCCGTCGACCTGAGAGGCGTCGTCGACCTTTCCGTCGATGCGCGGCTCCAGCGTTTCCAGGACCCGCCGGTTGCTCTCGAGCAATGGATCCTTCTTGCCGGTGTCGAGCCACCAGCCCTGGAGCACCTCGTGGATCACGCGATGACCATTGTCGATCAACCACTGGATGGCGTCGGTGATCTCCAGCTCACCACGCGCCGACGGCTCGATCGCGCGAACGGCCTCGTGGATGGCGGGCGTGAACAGATACACGCCGGCCAGTGCGAGATTCGAAGGAGGATCCACCGGCTTCTCGACGAGATGGACCACGTGCCCGTCAGCATCGACCTCGGCCACGCCGAAACGATGGGGATCGGGCACCGGGCACAACAGGATCTGTGCCGCCGGGTGACGGTGATCGCCGTCGAGCGTGGGCTCGTCGGCGCGGCGCTGCGCGGCCTCGAAGCGGTCGACGAATCGAGCCACGCCCTCCTGGATCATGTTGTCGCCGAGGTACACGATGAAGTCGTCATCACCGAGGAAGTCGTGGCTGATGAGCACGCAGTGTCCGAGCCCGAGCGGCTCGTCCTGCTGGATGTACGTGACGCTCACGCCCCAGCGGCTGCCGTCGCCCAGCGCCGCTTTGATCTCCTCGCTGGTGTCACCCACCACGATGCCGAACTCACGAATTCCCGCCGCGATCATGTGCTCGAGCCCGTAGAACAGGATCGGCTTGTTGGCCACGGGGACCAGTTGCTTGGCGCTGGTGTGGGTGATCGGCCGGAGGCGCGTACCGGCTCCGCCCGAGAGAATCAGACCCTTCATTCTCGAACGAGTGTGGCACGCGGGCCGCAACGTCAGCCAAGGGAGGCCCGCGGTCCGGTCGGCCGATTCACCTGGTCGCCTCTATCGTGGCGTGGTGCGGATCGTGCTGGTTTCCGGGCACTACCCGCCCAATTTCGTCAGCGGCGGCAGCCTGCAACCCCAGCGCATCGCACGCGGGCTGCGAGCCCGCGGTCATGACGTCTCCGTCTACGCAGGCTGGTCGGAAGAACACCGCGAACCGCCCGAGACCTGGGACGAGGTCGACGAGACGGACATGCCCGTGCATTGGATCGTCACCACGCCGTGGGAGTCGTGGGCCAGCGATCGCAACTGGGACAACCCTGAGGTGCACGAGGACTTCGTGCGCTACCTCGACCGGGAACGACCGGACGTCGTTCACCTTCACGATCTACAGATGCTCGGAGGCAGCCTCGTGCGCGCCGCCGCCGAGGCGGGCGCGAAGACGATCGTCACGATGCACGACTTCTGGTGGGTGTGCGCCCGGCTCTTCCTCGTCAACAAGGGAATGCATCCGTGCTCGCTCGTCGTCGATGCCGGAGCGTGCGCGTGCGAGCGCAATCATCGGTGGGTCACGAATCGCCGGCAGCGATTGGCGCAAGAGCTACAGCACGCGGATCTGGTGCTCTCGCCGTCGCGCAGCGCGGCGCGGGTGCTGGCAGCCAACGGCATCGCCATCGACCGGCTGGCTGTCGACGAGAACGGCTTGCCCGAGGCCGACATCGACGGCGCACCCGCGGAAGCTCGTCCGCGCGACGAGCGTTCAGCCGGACGGCCCGTGCGCTTCGTCTACGCCGGCGGTGTGCACGCCTTGAAGGGCGTGGATGTGCTGTTGCGCGCAGCGGCCACCCTTGCTGGCCTCGACGGCTGGGAACTCGTCGCGTACGGGGTGCCGGAGAAGCACCTGAAGGGCGGCATCGACCTGCACGGCGCGCCCGTTCGTCTGGCTGACCCGTTCGCACCCGAAGACCGCAACGCCGTGATCGCCGACGCGGATGTGTTCGTCGTGCCGTCGATCATGCGCGAGACGCACTCGATCATCACGCGGGAGGCGTTGAGTCGCGGCGTTCCAGTGTTGTGCACGGACACGCTCGGCCCGGAAGAGGTTGTGACATCCGGCCAGAACGGTCTTGTCGTACCTGCCGGCGACATGGAGCTCCTTGCGGACGCGATGCGCAGCCTCGTCGAAGACCCCGCGCTGCTCGAGCGTCTGCGCGAGGGCTGCGCGACGCCCGTCACGATCCGATCGCTGTCCGAGCAGGTCGACGGCCTCGACCGCTGGATGCGCAAACTGGTCGCCGGCGACACGATCGGCGTCCCCTCGACGGCCAGGTTCACGCCGGAACCCCGGCCGATCCGTCGCGTCGTGTGGGCGTGCGGCATCACCGGCGCCCCGCTCCGCTACCGGGCGAGACTCGCGGCCGAGGCCATCGGACTGCATGGCGTCGAGTCCGACGTCGTGTACTACCGCGATCCCGCGCTCCTCGACCTCGTCGAGCAGGCCGACGTGCTGTACGTGTACCGCGTTCCGGCCACGCACCAATTCCTCGACGTGATCGCTCGCGCCAAACAGCGCGACATTCCTGTGGTGTTCGACGTCGACGATCTCATCTTCGATCCCGACATCGCGTCGGAGATCCCCGCACTTCAGATCCTGCCGCCGGCCGAGGCCGAAGGCTGGCTCTACGGCGTGCGCCGGTATCGCACGACGATGGAGCACTGCGACGGCTTCATCGGCAGCACCCCACAGCTCATCCGGCACGCACAGGCGGTCACTGGTCTTCCCGCCGCGCAGTTCGAGAACGGCGTCGGGATGCTGCTAGGCCGGCTGTCCGATCGCGTGCTCGCGAAGCGACGACAATCCGGTCCCCTGCGCATCGGCTACCTCAGCGGCACGATCACGCACGACCGCGACTGGTTCTACGTCGAGCCCGCCATCATCGATACGCTCCACCGCCATCCCGACGTCGAGCTGTGGTTGGGCGGGCATCTGCCCGACAGCTCGGCGCTGGAGCCGTTCGGCGACCGAGTAAAGCGCATCCCGTTTCGACCGTGGATCGAGTTGCCGTCGATAGTGCATCAGCTCGACATCAATCTCGCGCCGCTCGAACCGAACAGCCGGTTCAACGAAGCCAAGAGCGCGATCAAGTGGCTGGAAGCCGCGCTCGTGGCCACGCCGACGGTCGCGTCGGCGACGGAGCCATTCCGGGATGCGATCGAACACGGTGTCAGCGGCCTCCTCGCCGAGAGCCTCGACGAGTGGGGCGCGGCGCTCGACCTGCTCATCACTGACCGCCGCGCCCGCCGGCTCATGGGCGAGCGCGCCCGCCGGGAGGCCCTGCTGCGCTGGTCGCCGCATCTCCAAGGACAACGTTTCCTCGATGTGATGCGCGAAGCGCAAGAGTGGCCGGCGCTCGCGGCCGCGCGACCGTCGAATGGGTGGGAGAACGCCATCGCCGACGAGCCGTTCGAGCCCAGCGTTCTCGACCGCTACACGACTTCGCGATTCGCGGGAATGGCGGAAACCACCGACCTCCCGCGCGCCCGGGCGTCATGGCTCGTCACCCGCGGCCGCCGCAGCATTCGCGAGCGCGGGCCGGCGACGACTACAGCGCTCGCGCTGTCTCGAGGCAGCAGAGTGGTCGCCCGCTCGCCACGCATTGCGGCGCGCAAGCTCCGCTACGGCCGGCCTGGCGAGCTGGTGCGCTACACGCGCAGGATGCTGCGGGAGGAGGGAGCGACGCAGACCGCCGCGCGCGCAGTTCGCTTCGCCGGCACACGACCGTTGGCGGTCGGCCGCAACGCGCAGCACTGGCCAGCGATCGCGCAACTTCTCGCGGTGATCGGACGATTCCGCCACAGCATCGACAAGAACGGCGTCGGCGGCACCGTTGACTTGGCGAAGCCAATCGCCCGTCACGCCGTCATGCACTCGTACTCGCTCATCCGCCTGCGCGCGCACATCATCGTCCGCCGTGTGTTCCAACGCTTCCGCCGCGATCGATGACCATGAAGGGGCTGTAAGGGTGTTGCCCTGGGTCCTTGTGGGTAGCTCGCTGGGATGCGCAAGGCCCTCGTAGTCCTGACCGTGTCTCTCGCTGTAACGATCGGAGTTGCCCCGGGTGCGAGTGCCGCGGAGCGATCACAGCCGAGCTTCGACCGAGACGGGGACGGCCAAGCCGACATTGCCGTCACCCGGGCTGCCTCTCCGGCCCTCGATGCGCCCGTCACCTGGTACTTCGCGCTCAGCGCTGGTGGCTTCACGAGCGAGACCTTCGGCAACCGCGGCGATGTTCAGGTCCCAGCCGACTACGACGGCGACGGCGTGATCGATGCTGCGGTCGTCCGTCTTCTGCCGAGCAACCAACTCGATTGGTTCATCCATCGCAGTTCCGATGGCGGCGTGACCGAGGCTCCGTTCGGCGGTGACGCCGACGGAGCCGACACTCCGATCCAAGGTGACTTCGACGGGGACGGTAAGGCCGACTTGGCGGTCTATCGCCCACCCGTCAACGGCAAACCACATGGGCAGTTCTTCGTGTGGCCCAGCGGCGGTGGACCTGTCTGGAGCCTCCTGTGGGGTGACGCCGGTGCGAACGACCGGCCGTTTGCGGGCGACTTCGACGGCGACGGCAAGAGCGATCTCGGCGTGCGTCGGCCCGACACCAATGGCGACTTCGTCTGGTTCATCGCGGCTTCGCGAGCGGGTTTCCTGAACCCGACGTTCGGCCACGACCAAGACCTGTTCGCACCCGGTGACTACGACGGGGACGGCACCACCGACCTGGTCATGGTCAGAACGCTGCCGAACAAGGACTACCGCTGGTTCGGATTGATGAGTTCGGGTGGCGCGTTCGTCACGGACTGGGGTCATGGCGGCAACACGATCAACACGACCGATCGGCTCGTGCCCGCCAACTATGCGGGCACCGGACGGACGCAGATCGCAGTGTGGCGTCCGGATCCGACGGCGGGAATCTTCTTCGTCAGAAATGACTCCGGCACCGCGATCACCACATCGTTCGGCATCACAGGCGATATACCGGTCGTCTACGACTACGTCATCAACGACAACGCGGTCGCGCCCTGAAATCGCTGACGCCGGTTCCCCGAATCAAGTGCAGGTGTAAGACGTGCAGTTCGGCGACTGGATCGTTTCGATCACCGTGCTCGTCGTGAGCGGAAGATCGCGCCCGTCCTTGCCGTAGTCGAAGAGCGTGAGGCCACCGTCGGATGAGCGCCGGATCCAGAACTGTCCGGCACCGTTCGGCACGGCGTGCCGCCAGATGGCGATGTCGGTGCGACCGTCGCCGTCGTAGTCGGCGGGCACGGGCACGTCGGTCGCGGAATCACCCCAGTCGATGATGATCGGCGACCCGAACTGCGACGGATGATTCACGTACCAACGGAGGTGGCCACCGGGTTCGGCGCGCACGACCGCGGCGTCGGCGCGACCGTCATCGAGATAGTCCCCCGGGACGAGCAGGTCGCCGCCGGCACCCCAGTTGGCCGTGACCGCGCCATATCCAGATCCAACCGAAGCGAAGTAATGCGGGAGCCGGTCTTCGGGCGAGCTGGCCTGCACCCACCAGTACAGCGACGGCTGGTCTCCGGGAGCAGAACCGAACTTGCGAGCGACGGCGATGTCGGTGCGGCCGTCTGCGTCGTAATCGGCGAGCGCGGGGAAGTCCTCGTTGTTGCCGTCGCCCCACAGGGTGGAGCGGTAGCCGCCGGACGAGAGCCGCATGAACCACTCGGTCGGCTGACCCGGCCCGTTGCGCCGCATCGCGATCGCGTCGGTACGACCGTCGCCGTCGACGTCTCCGACCAGGGCGACGTCACCCGTGTGGCCGAAGACGAACGCATCCGCTCTCGCGTCGCTGCTGCGGCGGGCCGTCCAGACCAAGTCGCCGTCGTCGAGCGTCTGCACGGCGATTGCGTCGGCCCGATGGTCGCCATCGACATCGCCCGCGAGCAGCGCCGTGCAATCGCTGCTCGTCCAGGGCTCATCGACGAATCCGGAGGATGTCGCCCAGTGCCACACGCTCGAGTTGGGGCAGCCGACGGAAGAGACGACGATCGGGTCGGCTTTGCCATCACCGTCGCGATCGAGGGCAACGCCCGGCAACGGGGTCGCCGCCACGGGTGTGGCAAGGGCAAACAACGCGCCGATCGCGACGACCATCGCTAGTACCGAACCGTGGTGATGGGCGCGCGCCGACACGGTGCTGAGGCTACGCGCTCGGCGGGGCCTGCAAGGGGTGAGGAAGGCAGAGGCCGTCGAGCTCGGCGACCACGATGCGGTCGCGGTTCTCCCACGTGATCTCGTTGGTGGGATCGCGCCGAACCTTGAACTCGCGGAAGCTCTGCTCGAGCGAGTCGTAGGCCAGGAGGCGCCCGATGAGCGGGTCCCCCAAGTCCAGGATGAGCTTGATCGCTTCGACCGCTTGCAGCGAGCCGATGATGCCGGGCAACACACCGAGCACACCCGCCTCGGCACACGACGGCGCCATCTCTGCAGGCGGCGGCTCGGGCACCATGTCGCGGTACGTCGGCCCGTTCTTGGGATCGAAGACCGTGACCATTCCTTCGAAGCGGAAGATCGAGCCGTGCACCACAGGGATACCGAGCTTCACCGATGCGTCGTTGACGAGGAACCGCGTCGGGAAGTTGTCGGTGCCGTCGACGATCACGTCGTAGCCCTCGAGGATCTGCATCACGTTGTCGGCGCCGAGCCGGGCGTCATACGTCACGACGTTGACGTCCGGGTTGAGCAACGTGAGCGTCTTCTTCGCCGAGTCGACCTTGCGGTCACCGATGCGTTCGATGTTGTGGAGGATCTGGCGTTGCAGGTTGGAGTCGTCGACCACATCCATGTCGATGATGCCGATCGTGCCGACACCGGCAGCGGCGAGGTACAGCGCCGCGGGTGATCCGAGACCACCGGCGCCGAGTAGGAGCACCTTGGCGTCGAGCAACTTGAGCTGGCCTTCGACGTCGACCTCGGGCAGCAACGTGTGGCGTTGGTAGCGATTGCGCTGCTCGGGCGTGAGGGCGCGTGGCAGCTTCCAGTCGCGGCCTTCGTCCTTCCACTTGTTGAAGCCCCCAGCCACGGAGACGACGTTCGTGTAGCCCATCTCCTCGAGCGTCCTGGCGGCGAAGGCCGAGCGGTTGCCGCCGGCGCAGAAGACCACCAAGGGGACGTCGTGACTGGCGATGCGGGGCTCGATGTTCGACTCGAGATTGCCGCGAGGGATGTGGAGCGAGCCAGGGATGGCACCCTGCTCGTACTCGTCGGGCTCACGGACGTCGAGCACCACGGCATTCGGCTGGACGCGCAGCTCGTCGGCGGTGGCGGTGTCGACCTCGCGTATCTGCTGCTTCGCGGCCCGGAGCAAGTCGCGGTAGCTGGCCATGGTGGCGCCTCTCTGGGGCCGAGGGTGGGCCCGATCGTCAAAATGCTACTGGGCCGGTCAACAATCGTGTCCAGCCGGTCATTCCGAGCCGACGTCTGCGTTCGCGGGGAATCGAGCCCCGGTGCGAAGATGCCCGTTCGCCATGAAGGTCCTGATCATCACCGAGCTCTTCCCCGACTCGGACGTCGCCGAGGTCACGGGCGGGGTGGAGAACCGGGTGTACTACGTGGTGAAGCACCTGCGCCGCACCCGGGAGGTGACTGTGCTGGCGGGGAGCCCGCAGGGCGGTGATCACTGGCGCCCGGCCTCCGTCGCGTCGATCCCGTTCCGGTTGCGCCGCATGGCAAGACTGTTCTGGCAGGGCCTGCGCGCCGACTTCGACGTCGTCGAGAGCTCGATCCTCGTCGTCCACCCCGTTGCCTTTCTCCTCGGGCTCCTGAAGCGCCGCCCCGTGGTGTTCTGGTACCCGGATGTGCTGATCGGCCAATGGCGCACCGACGCGTTCTCGCCGATGGCCGGCCGGATCGGTGAGGTCTACGAGCGCCTCGTGCTGAAACTCCCGGTCGCCCGCTACATCGCCATCTCGACGTCGACCAAGGAGAAGTTGATCGAGCACGGCGTGAAGCCCGAACGGATCGACATCGTGCACTGCGGTTTCGATCCGGTCGTCGCGCAGCAAGCGCGTGCGGAGGCGGGTGCGGCCGACCCCGATCAGCCGACGATCGTCACCGCGTCTCGGCTCGTGCCCTACAAGCGCGTCGACCTCGTGATCCGAGCGCTCGCGAAACTCGCGCCGGATCATCCCGGCATCCGGTTGCACATCATCGGGCAGGGGCCTGAGAGCGAGCGCCTCGAGCAACTCGCGCGAGAGCTGGGCGTGTCGGCGAACATCGACTTCGTCGGCTACGTGCCGATCCACGACGACGTGTTGAAGATCATCGCGAAGGCGTCGGTGTTCGTGTCGGCGTCGGAGATCGAAGGCTTCGGGATCTCCGTCGTCGAGGCGGCCGCGGTCGGTGTGCCGTTCGTGATCACCGACATCCCCGTGTTCCGCGAGGTGACCAACGATGGCGACGGTGGGCTGCTGTTCCGGCAGGGCGACGCCGACGATCTCGCCGACAAGATCAACCAGATGCTCAGCGACAGTGAGTTGCGTCAGCGCTGCCGCGCCCAAGCGGACTCACTGGTGGAGTCGTATTCGTGGGACACGCTCGCCGACGAGACCGGAGCGGTGTACGACTCGGTACTGGCGTCCCGCCGCTCATGACGCCGGCACGATGCCGACGAAGAGCGCGTTCGCGTTGCGGTACGGGTGGTGGTACACCGCACCTCGAACGGCGCTGAGCTCGACCTCGCGCCACACGTTGTCTCGAGTGACACGTAGGAGATAGTGCCGCTCGGGAAACTCGAGAGCCTCCTGCTGGATGTACTCGTCGAGATACGAGTTCTGGCCGATCGGGCACGTGAGCAGCATCGTGCCGCCCGGTGCGAGCATCGCTCGCATGGCGTGGTACGCCCGCAACGTCTTGTCAGGCTCGCGCGGCTTCTCGTCCCAGCCAACGTGTTCGAGTGTGGAGATCGACAGGATGGCTTCGTAGGGGACTTCGGGCGTGAAGTCGACGATGTCGTCGTTGATCACGTTTGGCGCATCCTCGTACTTGTCGAGCACGTCGTGCCCCGCGACGCCGTAGTGCGCCAGGACATTGCCGACCTCGAGCAAGCGCCGCCCTTGGTTGTCCGCGAGGAAGCCGCGTCCGAGCGCGAGTTCGACGGCGCGTTCGTTGCGCCACCCGCGGTTGTAGTGATCGGTGGCGTAGTGATACGTGCGCTCGCCAACCGAGAAGGTGCGTTGCCCGCGCTTGCGGGCCGCGAACGGATACGTCACGTAGGCGGACGCAAGGTCGACCGCGTCTCCGATGAAGAATCGGAACCCGCGCTCCTGCACCATGAACTTGGCACTCCCGACGAGGCGACGAGCCTCGCGCCTCACGGTGTTGGCCATTGGGCTCCTGTCACGCGATGACACCGACGGTCGTCGTGCCGGTGCCGTCCCAGTCACCGACGATCGGCACATAGCTGGCTGCGCCGTAGTGCACGGTGATGTCCGGGGGTCCGGCGGTCACCGCCGTTCGGAGGTAGAAGTTCGCGTTGGCAGGGTCCCACATGCCGATGCCGTCGTGGCCGGCGCCCGTCCAGTCACCGGCCAACGGCAGGTACCCGGACGTTCCGAACTTCACGGTGAGCTCCGGCGGGCCGGGTGTCGCGGTGTTGCGCAGATAGAAGCTGCCCGTCGCGGGGTCCCACACGCCGACGCCGTGGCGGCCGGTGCCTAGCCAGTCGCCGACGACGGGGAGGTAGCCCGGCGCCCCGAACGCGAACACGAGATCGGGTGCCCCCGCGGTGTTGCTGTTGCGGAGGCGCCACTCGCCGTCGGCGTAGATGCCGACGGTCTCGCCGCCGGCCCCGTCCCAGTTGCCGACAATGGGGTTCACGCCGACGACGCCGAAGTGAACAGTGATCTCCGGCGCGCCAGCGGTCGCGGTGTTGCGCAGGTAGAAGGTGCCGGTCGCAGGGTCCCACACGCCGACGCCGTCGCGGCCGTCGCCATCCCAGTCGCCGGCGACATAGCGGTAGGCGCTGGTGCCGTAGGCGAACGACACGTCGGGCGCGCCGGCGGTGTTGCTGTTGCGGAGATACCAAGACACCGTGTGCGCCGCGGGTGCGGCGGGCGGTGCCGCGCCGACGACTCCCACTGCGTCGATGCCCAGCCCGCCGAAGTCGCCGACGATCGGCCGGTCGCCGCGCTGGCCGTACGGCACGGTCACGTTCGGCGCTCCGGGCGTGGTGCTGTTGCGGAGGAGGAAGGTAGACGACGAGGGATCCCACACCCCGATCGTGTCCTTGCCGTCGCCGTTCCAATCGCCCACCAACGGCACATAACTCGACGCGCCGTACTGCACCACCACATCCGCCGCCCCCGGCGAATTGCTGTTCCGCAAATAGAACGTCGCCGTCGACGGATCCCACACGCCCACCGTGTCGACGCCGTCGCCATCCCAGTCGCCGCTGAGGAAGCGATAGCTGCGCAAGCCGTACGCGAGGACGATCTCCGCCGGACCGCTGCTGTCGGTGACGCGCAGGTACCAGCCCGCAGGGCCCGCGGCCGTGTGCAGGCAGACCGCGTCGTGCGCGGCGGTCGCTTGATCGGTCGCGACAGTCGTCGTGCACGTAGCGTCGAACTGCCACGGCGGCGTGCACGTGACCACGCGGCACATGATGGCGCCGAGCTGAGGCAGCTCTTGATGGCACTGTCCGTAGCGAAAGTGCGTGCAGCACTGCACCCTGTGGTTGCAGTCGCCCAACGCGCAGCCGCATGAACACGGGTTGGCGCCCGGCGCCACATTGCAGTCGAGGTAGTACCGCGCCGCGCCGCCGCAGAAGTTGCTGCCGTCAGCCTTCCACCATCCACCGGCGACGGTTCCGGGCGGGCACGTGTTCGTGCCGGTCAGCGTGCAGCAGAACTCGGTGTAGCCGTCGCAGCACGCGGTCCCACATCCACACGGCTGGCTCCGGCACTCGCAGACCGCCGCGTACGCGGAGATCGGCTTGAAGATGAAGGTCGCGGGGTTGACCGCGAGTGCGCTTCCGGCGATGGCGGACCGTTGGATGAAGCCACGCCGGTCGGTGTGCGCAGCCAGGACCGCGCCTACGCGCTCCACCAATTTCCGGCTCACTGTGTGTGGTCTCCTCAGATCGCGCGTGCCTGCAGTGACCCTACGCGATCGATCGCGCGCCGAGGATCACTCGCAGAATGGCTTTGGAAGCGGGTTGTGAGGTGAACCAGGCGACGTGACCGTTTCCGGACGCTGAGCAACTAGGGCGCCGGGAACACCGACCCCCCATACGGCGGACTGTCGCGACCGCCAACGCCCCACGCCCTGCTCGTGAGGCCACCGTCGTATGACCGGCGGATCCAGAACGCGCCGTTCTGCCCCTTGGTCGATCGCCACACCGCAACATCGGTGCGACCATCGCCGTCGTAGTCGGCCGGAGTCACCGCGTCGGTGGAAGGCTCACCCCAGTCGATGGCCATCGATCCGCCGCCGCCGATGGCGAACCACTGAAAGGCGTTGGCTCCCGAGTTGGAGCGGACGACGGCGAGGTCATCACGACGATCACCGATCCAGTTGCCCGGCACGACGCTGTCACCTTTGCGACCGAACCGATAGCCGGCAGCGAACGGGCTGGCTCCGGAACTGGCTTGGATGTACCACTCGAGATCGTTGTTCGACGCGCGCCGGACGACCGCGATGTCGGTGCGGCCGTCGCCGTCGTAGTCGCCGTTGACAGGGGTGTCGACGAAGCTGCCGTTGCCCCATTTCTGCGCTCGCGTCCCACCGCTCGAAAGCAGGACGAACCACGTGTGGTCCTTGCCGGCCCCGCCGGGGCGCATCACCGTGGGGTCGGTACGACCATCGCCGTCGTAGTCGCCGACGAGAACCTTGTCACCGGTATGACCGAACAAGAAGTAGGCCGCGGCTCCGTCGCTGCTGCGCTGCGCCCACCATTGGAGATCACCGTTGCCGTCAGCGCGCACGGCAATCGGATCGGAGCGGCCGTCACCGTCGACGTCACCCGTGAGCAACGTGTCGCAGCCGCCTGACCGTCCACCCCAGAGGTCTTCCACGTAGCCCGCGGCGGACGCAGCCCAGTACCAGTGCTGCTGAGCTGGACACAGGCCATTGCCCACGACGACGGGATCGTCGCGGCCGTCGCCGTCGCGGTCATAGAAGGCGGAAGTTGCAATCGCATCGCGGTTCATCTCGGCCGCGATCGCTCGGCTGACGTACTCGACACCGGGTATGCCAGCCTCCATGCTGGGCCAACCGTCCGAAAGGATCGCGACGGCGTAGGCCCCACCCTGCGGATCCGCGACCACGCCGGTCGAGTTGATCCTCCAAAAACAGCATTGCGACCCCGCGAAGCCGTTCTTCTGGGCCACCGGCCAGCCGGCGGGCACTCCGGCGGTGATCCCCCAGCGTTGCTCGGCGATCACACTCAGCATCGGCGCCCACGCCTGCTCGAGCGCGGTGTGGTGCATCGGGCCGAACTCGCCGAGCAGTACTTGGCGCAACAACCACACCTGATCGCGCGCCGACGTCGTCGTGAGTCCCCACGTGGGATCGGAAGGTGTCGTCTCGGTGAGACCGAAGGCGCCATCGAGGTTGTCCATGCCCGGTCCGCGGCCGAGCGATTGCCACAACTCCGTGGTCGGACCATTGGCCGATTGCGTGATCATCGGCCAGATCCGGTCGGTCTCCCATTGTGTCAGCGGCCGACCCTCGTTCTGGGCGCGCAGCAGGATCCCCGCCATCACCTCGACCTTCACGACGCTGGCGGTCCCGATACGCAACGACGGATTCAGCGAGTAGTCACAGTTGCTGCGCACGTCGTGGACGTACGCGGTGAAGTGCTGCGACGGCCACATGGCCGCCAGCTTCTGCCCGAACCCCGATGCGAACGGATCACGCCCTGCGCATGCACCTGTCGTTGCGCCAGCGCGCTGTGCGGTCGGCAGAAGTAGAGCGACCGCCGAGACGACAACGGCAACCGCCCGTTTCACGGCGTTGCGGACGGCAGTTCTGTATCGCTGTCGAATGGCGGAGCCGCTCCCCGAAGCGCGGCGACCTCTTCAGCAAGGATCTCGACTCGTTCCTCGAGTCGAGAGATGTACACCGATAGCAACATGCTCACGAAGAGCAGGAACAGCAGTCCCATTCCCAAGAAGAGGTTCGCTCCGGCCGCAACCCCGACGAAGCGAGCGATGCTGTCGACGGACGAACGGAACACGGCAACCAGGACTCCGGCGACTCCCACGAACAACCACAGCAATGCGAACGACTCGAGCAGCTTTCGACGGCGAACGAACTCGAGCACCGCCACGAACTGCAAGAGCGACAGCGTGAGGAAGAAAACCTCAATCCGCGACAAGGTGACCAAATCCTCTCTGCGTCCGTGGTCGTCGGAAACGATGAATCGCGAGCACGAGGACGAGGCGAACGAAATGGAAGCTGCTCTTGATGGTGCCGGATGACGGTTGGCCGCCTTGACGCTCTCGCATGTGCACCGCTTGCTCGACGATCGTGAACCCATGCGAGTCGGCAAGGATCAATGCTTCGACCGTGTCTGACAGATACGCCGTGGGATAGCCCGCAGCAAACACCTCGACGGCGCGATCGCTGTACGCACAAAACCCGCTCGTGGTATCGGTGACCGACACGCCGAGACGTCGCGACACCACGCGCGACAGGAGTCGCATCGTGAGGCGGCGCACGCCGCGCACGGTGTAGCCGTCGTCGAATCGCGCGCCGATGACGATGTCGGCACTGTCGCTCGACAGACGGTCCAGCAGCACTTGCACGTCGGCCACATCGTGCTGACCGTCGGCGTCGACTTGGGCTACCGCCTTGTACCGACCGGCTTTGGCAAACCGAAAGCCGCTGCGACGCGCCGCACCGACGCCGAGGTTGAACGGATGGCTCAGGACCATCGCGCCGGCCTCCCGGGCCCGAAGGCTCGTCTCGTCCTGCGAACCATCGTCGACGACGAGAACGTCTGCGTCGAGCTGCTCGCGCACCGAACGAATGACGTCGCCTACCGTCGCCTCTTCGTTCAGCGCTGGGATGATCACGAGCAGGTCGCTCACAACGGTCTCATGTTACGAGTCCTGCATGAGCAGCGGCAGTATCTCGCTGATCGAGCCCCGCAGCACCGCGTCGGCGATGTCGTCCATCTCCGTGGGTTCTGCATTGATGATCACGATGCGCGCGCCGTTGCGCTTGGCGATTGGCACCACACCGGCGACGGGATACACACCGAGCGTGCTCCCGACGGCAAGGAGCAGATCGCACTCGCGGGCGGCGGTGTCCGCCCGGATGAGGTCCTCTTCGACGAGTGACTGACCGAACGAGATCGTCGCGGACTTGAGGATGCCGCCGCACGTACGACACGGTGGATCCTCCTCGCCGCCGCGGACACGGTCGAGCGCTCGTTGCATGGGTGCGGTCTCAGCGCATTGCATGCAGACGACTTCGCGAGTGTTGCCGTGTACTTCGATGAGCCGCGCCGGATCACTGCCCGCCTTCAGGTGCAGGCCGTCGACGTTCTGCGTGATCAGGGCGAGCAATTTGCCGCGACGTTCGAGCTCGACGATGGCGCGGTGACCCGCGTTCGGCTCCGACTCCCACATCGGCGATTCGACACGGTTCCGCCACGCCTGCTTCCGAACGTCGGGGTTCGACATGTAGTGCGACAGTGTGGCGGTCTTCTCCGCCGCGGGGTTCTTGGTCCATACGCCGTTCGGTCCACGGAAGTCGGGGATACCGCTGTCCGTCGAAATGCCCGCGCCGGTGAGCACGACGATTCGCTGGGCCTCCTCGATCCACCGCCGGACCTGCTCAATCTCCATCTTGACGTCCGACATGAAAATGAATGAAACTGACTGAAGTATCACTCATGGCACCCGCTTCCCCTCCATGCGACTTCGCTCCTTGGAGGCATCCCAATGCTCGTCGCGGTTTCCGATACGCCCGACAACCTCACCGTCCGTCCATGGCCTGACTCCGTGCTCGATCAGGTCGGCCATGATCCCCGATCTCCGTACGTCGAGCGATTCTGGCTGGGAGTCCTCGGCCCCAGCTCGGTGGTTTTTCTCCGCCGGCTCGCCACCGAGCTCGAGGTGCATCCCGCCGGATTCGAGCTCCGACTCCAGGAAACGGCCAAAGCACTTGGGCTCGGCATGAAGGGCGGCCGCAACTCGCCCTTTCTTCGAACGATCAGCCGGTGCGTGCAGTTCCACCTCTTGCACCTCGATCGCGATGATCGCGTGTTGCTGGCGCGTCGGAAGCTTCCACCGCTGACGCGTGGCCAGGTCACGCGATTGCCGGAGCCGTTGCAGCTCCAACACCTCGAGTGGCAGCACGATCCTGGGCAACACGACGAACGACTCAAGCAGCGCGCGAGGCGGCTCGCGCTCAGCCTCTTCGAGCTCGGCGAAGACGTCGAGGCCACCGAGCGACAACTCCACCGATGGCGGTTTCATCCCCTGGCCGCACGCGACGCCACCGCATGGGCGTGGCGACGCCACACCGAGGCAAAGGCCGCCGCAGACGCCTGGGCCCCCGACGACAATTCCGCCGCGTAGGACCTACTCGACGACTCCGATCGTGTCGGAGCCGTTGCCGTCCCAGTCGCCGGTAACGGGTCGGTTCGAAGGGCCGCCGTAGAAGACGTCGATGTCGGGGACGCCCGGCGCGTTCGAGTTCCGCAGGTAGAAGTGATTGAACTGATAGACGCCGATCGTGTCGGTGCCGTTGTCATCCCAGTCACCTGCGAGCGGCACGTCATTCGGCGTCCCGTACGCGATGTCGAAGTTTGGCGGCCCCGGTGTGTTCGTGTTGCGGAGGTAGAGGTGGCCGAATTCCTGCACGCCGATCGTGTCGGTGCCGTTGCCGTCCCAGTCGCCGGCAATGGCGGGGTCTCCAGGTGTGCCGTAGCGCACATCGGTGCTCGGTGATCCCGCGCCGTTGGTGTTGCGAAGGTAGAAGTGTCCGTTCTGGAAGACACCAATCGTGTCGGTGCCATTGCCGTCCCAGTCACCACAGATGGCCCTGTCACCGGGCGAGCCGTACGCGAACACACCCGAAGGGGGACCTCCGGAAGTGTTGTTCCACAGATACCACGAACCGTTGAGGAAGGTGCCCGGTGTCGAGCCGCCAGTGCCGTCCCAGTCGCACGCCAGTGACTGCCCACCAGACGGGCCAGTGACGAACGAGAGGTTCGGCGTGCCGGGCGTGTTCGAGGTGCGAAGGTACCAGTGCTGCGTCGACGTGATTCGTCCGAGCGACCCACCGTGGGCGACGTAGTACAGCGCGCCGTCGGGTCCGCTCGCGAGGTCGACGGGACCATCGACGCCGCCGGCGGGTACGAACGACGCGACCGTTCCGGTCGCGACGTCGAGGCGCCGGATCCAACCGCTGCAGAGATCGGAGAAGAAGTAGTCACCGCTGTAGTCGGCGGGGAACTGTGAGATCGGCGGGTTGTAGAACACGCCGCCCGTGATCGCGCACCCTGTCGTCTCACCCGTTCCGTGTTGATAGGCGAAACGTGGAGATGCGAACCTCGAATCGCTCGTCGGCCCCTCCGTGATCGGCCAGCCGAAGTTCATCCCGGCCGCGAAGGCCTCATCGATCTCCTCCCAGCTCGTTGCGCCGACATCGTTGATGTAGATGCGACCCGTCCCCGGTTGGAGGTTGAAGGTGTATGGGTTGCGCAGTCCGAGCGCCCACACGCGCTGATCCGCCCCGGGCGTGCTGAAGAAGGGGTTGTTCGACGGCGCCGCACCCAACGCAGTGACGCGGAGGATCTTGCCGAACGGAGTGGACAGGTCCTGCGAACGCTCCGAGTGCCCGTTCTCCCCAACGCCAATCAACAGCGTGCCATCAGGCGCGAAGTGGATGCCGCCACCGTTGTGATTGCTGTTGTCTACGTCGGGCAGGTCGACGATGTTGAGCTGGCTGTTCGCTGCCGCAACATCGCCACTCGCGGTGAAGCGCGCGACACGGTTGTGCGACGTTGAGCCCGGCACCGTGTAGTAGACGTACAAAAACCCGTTGCCGGCGAAGTTCGGATCGAGGGTGATGCCGATGAGACCGCGCTCGCCCGAAGCGTCAACCGACAGCGTGACGAATGCCGGACCGAGCAACGCACCGTTCTTCACGACGCGGACGCTGCCCGTCTGCTCCGTGACGAACACTCGACCGTCGGGCGCGACGGCCAGCGCCGTGGGGGCCGTCAACGACGAGGTGATGACTGTGTCGATGAACCCCGGCGGCACCGGTGCGGCCCCGGCCGGACGGGCGATGGCGACGACGCTGACCGCGACGAGCGCAACGAGGGCTGAGAACGCGGAGGTCCGAAGGCGCATGACCTCAGGGTGTCACACCCCGTCGCTCGCTACGGGCGCTTGTAGGTGCGCAGGAGCTCGAGGAGCGTGCGGACACCGAAGCCAGTGCCGCCCGCGGAGATCTCGGCGTCGTCGTTGTCGGCCCACGCCGGGCCGGCGATGTCGAGATGCGCCCACGGTTGCCCGTCGGGCACGAACGCCTGCAGGAACAGCGCGGCGACGATCGTGCCAGCCTGCCGGCCGCCAATGTTCTTCATGTCGGCAATGGTCGAGTCGAGGTCGCGCCGGTAGCCGTCCCACAGCGGCAGCGGCCAAATCGGCTCGCCGGCCGCGTTGCCGGCGGTGCGCACCTGTTCGATCCAGCCATCGTGGTTGCCGATCACGGCGGCCACCTTCTTGCCGAGCGCCACGACCTGCGCTCCCGTGAGCGTGGCGAGGTCGACGATCGCCACCGGCTTCTCGCGGCTCGCGGCGATCAGTCCGTCGGCGAGGATCAAGCGTCCTTCCGCGTCGGTGTTGAGCACCTCGACGGTCGTGCCGTTCTTGTACCTGATCACGTCGCCGACGCGTTGTGCATCGCCACCGAGCATGTTGTCGGTGATCGGGATGAACGCGCGGACGCGCACCTTCACACCGAGATCCCTGGCGGCGGACAGCGCGCCGACGATGGCCGCCGCGCCACCCATGTCGCCCTTCATACCGATCATCCCCTCGGAGGGCTTGATCGACAGACCGCCGGAGTCGAACGTGATGCCCTTGCCGACGAGGGCGACGGTTGGCGCGGTCGCCTTGGCGCCCGCGGGCTGATACGTCAGCTCCACCCAGCGCGGCGGATTGGCCGAACCCTTGGCCACGGCGAGGAGCCCGTTGTAACCCGCCTTGGCGATCGCGACCTCGTCGAGCACCTTGATCCGTAGCTTCGCCTGCTCCGCAACCGCCTGGATCGCATCCGCGAACACCGGGGCAGTGAGTGCGCCGCCCGGCTCGTTGACCAGATCGCGCGCAACCTTGACGGCTTCCGCGATGCGCGCGCCACGCTGCAACGCCGCGGTCGCGCGCGCGCCGCCACCCCCGACGACCGACACCCGCTCGATGCGGTTCGGCTTCGCCTTCGACCGGTACTTGTTGAACTGATACGCGCCGAGCTCGAAGCCCTCGGCCAACGCCTGTGACGGCGGCAGTGTCGTGGCGACGTGCTTGCACCGCGCGGCGATGCGGGCGGCGCATGCAGCGGCGCGACGTACCCCATCGTCGCTACCGCCCTCGCCGAGGCCGACGAGCAGCCGACCAGGCAGCAGCACTGACTGGCCCTCCTTGCCTTCGAAGCCCGCCGCCGTGACCGTCGGATCCTTCGGCACCGCGTCGGCGGTCACGCCCTCCACGACCAGATCCACTTTGGCGGGCACCTCTCGGACGAGTTCGAACTGCATCAGCTGCGGGTCTCCTTGGTCGCTAGCGACTCTCCCTCTTGCCAGCGGGCCATCGTCCACAGCAAATCGGAGAGTCGATTGAGGTAGGGCACGACGTGCGAGCCGTCGGCTGCGACCGCGAGCGCATGCCGCTCGGCGCGCCGCACAACGGTTCGGCCGACGTCGAGCAGTGCGCCGATGCGCGTCTGGCCCGGCACGACGAATTCGGTCGGTGCCTCGAAGCGCGCTGACAGGTCGTCGATGCGGCCCTCGAGCGCGGTCACCATGTCGCCCGTCACGAGACTGGCGCCGTCGACGAGCTTGTGCCGGTTCGAGGCCTCGGTCGCGAGTTCGGCCATGAGGACCCACAGGTCGCCTTCGAGGGCGATCAACAACTCGTCGAGCTCGCCGCCCCGAGCGCACTCGGACCGGGCCACGCCGAGGGCCGCCTGGGCCTCGTCGACGTCGCCGTACGCCGTCGGCGCCGGGGCGTCTTTGGCGACCCGACCGCCGTACAACAACCCGGTGGTGCCGTCGTCGCCCTTCCGGGTGTAAATGCGCATCAGGGGTCGCAGGTTAGGCCCCGTAGAATCGTCCGGATGTCCCCAGCCAGGCCCTCCTACTTGGACGCTGCCCGTGAACGTGTCGTCATCTTCGATGGCGCATTCGGCACGTACATGCAGCAGGAGGGGCTCACGGCCGACGACTTCGGTGGCCCGGCGCTCGAGGGTTGCAACGAGATTCTCGTCCTCACGCGCCCCGACCTCGTGACCAAGATGCACGAGGACTTCTTCAAGGTCGGCGTCGACGTGGTCGAGACCGCCACCTTCGGAGCGTTCGCCGTCCCGCTCGGCGAGTACGACATCGCCGACAAGACGTACGAGATCAACCTCAAGGCCGCCCAGCTCGCCCGCGAGGTGGCCGACGGCTACGACCGCTACGTCGCCGGTTCGGTCGGCCCCGGCACGAAGTTCGCGTCGCTCGGACAGATCCGTTTCGCCGACCTCCGCGACGCGTACGAGGAGCAGTGCCGCGGGTTGCTCGAAGGCGGCGTCGATCTCCTGCTCGTCGAGACGCAATTCGACCTGCTCGGGCTCAAGGCCGGCGTGATCGGCGCCCGCCGCGCCATGGCGGCAATCGGGCGCGAAGTGCCGATCCAGGTACAGGTCACCATCGAGCTGACTGGCCGGATGCTGCCCGGCACCGAGATCGCCGCCGCGTTGTGCGTGATGGATTCGATGCGCGCCGATGTCGTCGGCTTGAACTGCGCCACTGGCCCCTCCGAGATGGCCGAGCACCTACGGCACCTTTCGCAGCACGCGCGCATGCCGATCTCGTGCATCCCCAACGCGGGTCTGCCGTCGGTGGTCGACGGCAAGATGCACTACGACCTGACGCCCGAACAGCTGGCCGACTACCACCACCGGTTCATCACCGAGCTCGGGGTGCACGTCGTCGGCGGCTGCTGCGGGACCACGCCCGGCCACCTCAAAGCGGTGGTCGAGAAATGCGCCGATCTCACGCCCGCCCGGCGTGAGATCGAGCACGAGCCCGGCGCGGCATCGATCTACTCGTTCACACCGTTCGCGCAGGACATCACGTACCTGTCGATCGGTGAGCGCACCAACGCCAACGGCTCGCGCAAGTTCCGCGACGCCATGCTCGAAGGCGACTGGGACTCGTGCGTGCAGATGGCGCGCGAACAGGAGAAGGAAGGCGCGCACGTGCTCGACGTGTGCGTCGACTACGTCGGACGCGACGGCGCCGTCGACATGGACGAGATTGCGTCACGTTTCGCCACCCAGGCGACAGTGCCGTTGGTGCTCGACTCCACGGAGTCGCCCGTCATGGAGGCGGGCCTGCAGTGGCTCGGCGGCAAGGCGATCCTCAACTCAGCGAACCTCGAAGACGGGGAAGGCGAGGGCACGCGCTTCGACCGCGTGATGAAGCTCGCGCGCGAGTACGGCGCCGCGGTGATCTGCCTGCTGATCGACGAGGAGGGGCAGGCGCGTGACGTCGAGTGGAAGATGCGTGTCGCCCACCGCATCCACGACCTGGCCACCAACCGGTACGGCCTCGAGTCGTCCGACCTCATCTTCGACGCGCTGACGTTTCCGCTGTCGACCGGCGGCGAAGACCTGCGCGGCGATGGCATGGCCACGATCGATGCGATCCGTCGCATCAAGGCCGAGCTGCCCGGAGTGTCCACGGTGCTCGGCTTGTCCAATGTGTCGTTCGGGCTCAAGCCCGCGGCGCGGCACGTCCTCAACTCCGTGTTCCTGAACGAGTGCCGCGAGGCCGGCCTCGATTCGGCCATCGTGCATGCGGCGCGCATCATGCCGTTGAACCGGATCCCGGAAGAGCAGGTGAAGGTCGCCCTCGACCTGATCTACGACCGGCGCGACGAGGCCGCGGGTTACGACCCGCTGCAGTCGCTGATGGCGCTGTTCGAAGACGTCGAGGCGACCACGATGGTCAAGGAGGACCGCTCCGACTGGTCGCTCGAGAAGCGACTCTCGCAGCGGATCATCGACGGCGACCGTGACGGGCTCACCAACGATCTCGACGAGGCGCTCGCCAACGGGATCTCGGCGCTCGACATCATCAACGACGTGCTGCTCGAAGGCATGAAGGTGGTGGGTGAGCTCTTCGGTTCGGGCCAGATGCAGCTGCCGTTCGTGCTGCAGTCGGCCGAGACGATGAAGGCGTCGGTCGCCTACCTCGAGCCGCACATGGAGAAGGTCGCAGACGGCCAAGGCAAGGGCTCGATCGTGCTCGCCACCGTCAAGGGCGATGTACACGACATCGGCAAGAACCTGGTCGACATCATCCTCACCAACAACGGCTATGAGGTGCACAACCTCGGCATCAAGGTGTCGATCACCGAGATGATCGACAAGGCGCTCGAGGTGAAGGCCGACGCCATCGGCATGAGTGGGCTGCTCGTGAAGTCGACCCTCATCATGCGCGACAACCTCGAGGAGCTGAACTCGCGGGGGCTGTCGGAGATCCCCGTGCTGTTGGGCGGCGCCGCGCTCACGCGCTCGTACGTCGAGCGCGATCTTCGCGATGTGTACGAGGGCCGGTTGTTCTACGGCAAGGACGCGTTCGAGGGCCTGAATGTGATGGACCGGCTCGGCGCGGTGCGGCGCGGCACGACGGAAGACGATCCGGAGTGGGGACGCGTGCCGTCCGAATCGCGGGTGCCGTCGCGCTCGTCGCTCGGGCTGAACGAGAAGGGCGACGGCGACACCGCGGTCGTCGTGCCGGCGCGGTCGCCCGAGGTCCAAGAAGACAACGAGATCTTCGTCCCACCGTTCACGGGCTCACGCGTGGCGAAGGGTCTCTCCATCGACGAGATCGCCACCTACGTGAACGAGACCGCGCTCTTCCGCAATCAGTGGGGCTACCGACCCGAGAACGGGGAGGACGACGCCGCGTTCAAAGAGCGGATCCGTCCCGTGCTGCGCGAGGAGCTCGCGAAGGCCAAGGCGAGCGACCTGCTCCAGCCGGCCGTCGTGTACGGCTACTTTCCCGCGTCGGGCGACGGCAACGACATCGTGATCTGGGACGACGAGTCGCGCGACCGCGAGATCACCCGGCTGACGTTCCCACGACAGAGCAAGGCGCCGTTCCTGTGCATCGCCGACTTCGTTCGTCCGATCGAGACGAGCGAGGTCGATTACGTCGCGTTCCACATCGTCACGATGGGCCCGGCGGTGTCGGAGGCGACGGCGAAGTTGTTCGCCGACGACCGGTACACCGAGTACCTGCACCTCCACGGGCTCGGGGTGGAGATGGCTGAAGCGTTGGCCGAGTACTGGCACCACCGCATCCGTGAGGAGTGGGGGTTCGTCGACGAGGACGGCCCGTCGCTCGCCGGCCTCTTCCGCCAGCAGTACCGCGGCGGCCGCTACTCGTGGGGCTATCCGGCGTGCCCCGATCTCGAGGACAACACCACGGTGCTCCAACTGCTCGACGGTGAGCGCATCGGACTCGTGTGCTCAGAGGAGACCGGCTACCAGTACCAGCCGGAGCAGACCACCTCGGCGATCATCCTCCACCACCCCAAGGCCAAGTACTTCGTCGCTCGCTGACCCGCGGCACCAGCCTTCATCCAACGATCCGGCTCACGTCCGTGGTTTCCACGGCTCTCAGCCGGATCGTCGCACTGTCACACCCTCGTGAGAGGGTGGCGTCATGGTTGCTCGATCATTGGATCGGGCGCTCGAGGGCCTCGCCCGACGTCAGCACGGCGTGATTCATCGCCGTCAGGCCCTCCGCATCGGATTCACACCGGACGCCATCGAGCGTCGGCTTGCAAGCGGGACATGGGTGCGCGTCGGCGGCGACGTGTACGGCCTGCCGTCGCATCCCGGAACCTGGCATCGACAGTGCATGGCGGCGACGCTGTCCGTCCCTGCGGGCGCGGCCTGGGGTCGCACGGCGGCCGTCGTGTACAAGGTGCCGCGCTTCCGTCCCGGCGCCATCGACGTGGTCACCCGCCACGGCACGACGCATCGCAGTTCGCTCGCGACCGTGCACGAGTCCCGCACTGTGGGTCGGTTCACCGTGGTGAACGGCATCCGCGTCGTCTCCAAGGCGGACTGCACGATCCAGGTCGCGCGCCATTTGTCGGTGGAGGGCCTTCGGTCGATGGTCGGCTTCCTCGACAGACACGATCGGCGTTACTTGGCGGAACTTCGCGACCGCCAGCTCGCCCTCGCCCGCTCTCGGCTGCCGGGCATGAAGAAGCTGCGGGTCGTGCTGTCGGAGTTGACCGACGATGTTCCACCAACCGACAGCGACCTGGAGGTCGAACTACGCACCCTGGTCGCATCGGTGCCGGCGCTCGGCAGGGTGGTGTGGCAGGCCACGCTTCCGTTCTGGACGCGAGGAACAGCCCGGTGCGACGGCCTGGCCTTCGAGTGGCCGCTCATCCTCGAAGCCGACGGCCGGGCGTGGCACACCCGTGTCGACGACTTCGAGCGCGATCGTGAACGGGACAACCTCGCCAACGTCCACGGCTACGACGTCCTGCGGTTCACCTACAACCGACTCACGCACCACTTGAACGACTGCCGCCGCATGCTGGTCGCCTACGTCGCCCGACGATCCGGCTCACATCCGCCGTTTCCACGGATGTCAGCCGGATCGTTGGTGGGTTAGGACGACGCGAGGGGGATCTCCTGGATCGTCGTGGCCGTTGGTTCCCAGAGGTCGCCCATGGACTCGACTCGCTCGAGGACGTCCGGCGCGGTGAACGACAACGGCGCTCCCCCGGCGGCGGCCTCGACTTCGTCCCACGTCACCGGTGTCGACACCGTCGGGTGCGGACGGGCGCGTAACGAGTACGCGCCGATCGTCGTCTTGTGACGCGAGTTCTGGCTCCAGTCGATGAACACCTTGTTCTTGCGCAGTTCCTTGCGCATCACCGACAGCACCTTGTCGCCGTGGTGCTTCTCCATCGCTTGCGCGACGGCGTGGGCGAACCCAGACGCCTGTTCGTGCGTGAGCGGCTGCCCGTTCACGGGCACGTAGAGCTGCAGCCCCTTCGACCCTGACGTCTTGGCGAAGCACTCGAGCTTCAGGCCCTCGAGCACGTCACGGATCCACATGCCGACCTCGGCGCACTCGGTCATCGCCGCGGGCTCGCCGGGATCGAGGTCGAACACGACCATGCACGGCGTCTCGATGTCGACGCAGCGCGCCATGGGCGCATGGATCTCGAGCGCCGCGAGGTTCGCGGCCCACACCAATGCCGGACGATCCGCGAGCCGGCAGTAGTCGATCGCGCCGCCGTGATCACCCGGCCCGGGACAGACGCCGAGCCACTCAGGGCGATGCTTCGGACAGCGCTTCTCGAAGAACGACTTGTCGTCCACGCCGTTCGGAAAGCGCCGCATCGTGATGCCGCGATCGCCGACATGCGTGAGCATCGTCGGTGCGATGCGCGCGTAGTAGTCGATCACTTCGCCCTTGGTGAATCCCGTCGCGGGATACAGCACCTTCTCGAGATTCGAGAGCTTGAGTTGCCGCCCGTCGATCTCGACGGTCGCATCAGTCACTACGCGCTCTTGCGCTTCCTTGGTGCCGCTGCCTTCTTGGCTGCCGACTTCTTCGCGGGTGCAGCGGCCTCGCCGTCAGCCGGCTTCTCGTCGGCGGGCCTGCTTGTCGGGTGGCGTTTGCGAGTCTCCTTCGCCGCCTTCACGCTGGCCTC
>JBEEFW010000099.1:0-23376 GCA_041166385.1 Acidimicrobiaceae bacterium
CCGGAAGCCGCGTGGGTGGCTGAGCTCGTGCGCGAGCAACTGCTGGCCGTCGTCCGTGACGAGGTGCCGCACTCGATCGCGACTCGTGTCACCGAGTGGGAGCCGCCACGCGTGCGCGTCGAGATCCTTGTCGAGCGCGATTCACAGAAGGGCATCGTGATCGGCAAGGGCGGTGAAGTGTTGAAAAAGGTCGGCATCGCGGTGCGCGAGCAACTGCCGCCGGGTACCTACATCGAGCTGTTCGTCAAGGTCGACAAGGACTGGCAGCGCCGAGCCGCGGCCCTCGAACGCCTCGGCTACTGACACCCGCACGAAATTGCGCTGGTTCGCCCCACGTGCGGTGGTCAGTCAGCGCAGTTTCGGAGATCGTTGAGGAACGCTTCGACTTCTGGACGCTCTCGGGTTCGGCGCATCGGCGGCAGCGCGTTGACGATCTCCCAGCGGTACCGGGCGGTGGCGAGCCGCGGGTCGAACACGGCCACGACGCCGCGATCGGTCGCGGAGCGGATCAACCGGCCGACGCCCTGCGCCAACAGTGTCGCGGCGCGGGGGAGGTCGACGAGCGCAAAGGCGCCCTCACGGGCACGCTCGCGTCGCGCTTGCAGCAGCGGCTCGTCGGGGCGGGGGAACGGCAAGCGGTCGATCGTGACGAGCGACAGAGTCGGACCCCGCACGTCGACGCCCTGCCAAAAGCCCATCGTGGCAAACAGGCAGGCCGCCGGATCGTCGGTGAACGCTTTCACGAGGGCGGGCTTCGGCAGCGAGTTCTGGTCGAGCACGGGGAACGGAACGCGCTCGCGCAGGGCGAGGACTGCGGCCTCCATCGCGCGCCACGAAGTGAACAGTGCGAGGGTGCGACCACCAGCGGCAAGGATCAGCGCCTCGAGCTCGGCGTGCATCGCACTCTCGTAGCCGTCGGCCCGGGGATCGGGGAGGTGCGCCGCGCAGTACAGCAACGCGTTGGTGCCGTAGTCGAACGGGCTGCCGACATCGAGTTGCTCGTGGTCATCGGCGGGGAGACCGAGCCGGATGGGCAACGTTCGCGGGATCGTCGCGCTCGTGAGCACGGCGGTCACGTTGCCCCACAGGGTCTCGAGCGTCGGCGCAACGTCGATCGGTGCGATGCGGAGGCGGGGAGCATGCTTCGGACCTTCGACCCAGGACACGTCGCCGTCGGGGACGGCTGACACGGTGGCGAGCTCGGACGCCAGTGCGCTCGCCGTCTTGATGGCACGAAGCTTTCGGTTGGCAGTGTCGCCGGCGTCGCTCGTGACCGCGCGCAGGGCGGCGAGCGCGCGATCGACACGGCCTTGACCGACTTCGACCGCAGCAGAAAGCACCTCGTCGAGGCCGCGGATGCGCCGCCCGTGATGCACCATCAGCGCGTCGTTGAGTTGACCCGACATCGCCTCGAGATCGGCGATCAGTCGGTCGTCGACGATGATCGACTTCACCGCCCGTGCCAGTGCCACGAAGCTGCCGCCGCTCAGCTCGATCCCGGCGGTTGCGGAGATCACCTCCTCGAGCTGGTGCGCTTCGTCGAACACGACGACGTCGTGCTCTGGCAGCACCGCGCCGTCGGTGGCGAGGTGCATGCCGTAGAGGTAGCTGTTGACCACGAGCACGTCGGCCTCGGCCGCCTCAGCGCGCGCTCGCTCGGCAAAGCAGGCCTCGCCGATCGCGCAGCGCGACACGCCCGGGCATTCGCGCGCGCTCACGGAGAGCGCAGTCCACGCGTTCGTCGATGGCTCGAACGCGAGGTCGGCGCGATCGCCTGTCTCCGTCTCCGTCGCCCATTCGATGAGCCGCAACAACTCGGACCGTGGCGCCCGGTCGGCCAGCACGTCGACGCCGCTGATTACGAGCTGCTCGTCGCCGCTGAGCACTTCTTTGGCGCGCTGCAAGCAGATGTAGTTGGCGCGGCCCTTCAACGATGAGTACGTGAACGGACGGTCGAGATGTGCCGCAAGGAACGGCAGGTCCTTCCCGACGAGCTGGTCCTGGAGCGCTTTCGTCGCGGTAGCGACGACGACGCGCTTGCCGGAGAGGATGGCCGGCACCAGGTAGGCGAGCGTCTTGCCGGTACCGGTACCCGCCTGCACCACCACGTGCCTCCCCGTAGCGATCGCCTTCTCGACGGCGGTCGCCATCTGTTGTTGTCCCGGACGCGGCTCGCCGCCGCCCGGCAGTTCGGCGACAACCCCATCGAGCGCCGCAAACACATCCATCCCCGCCATCCTGCACGCGGGGTGAGACACAACGTGGGACTCGGTGTGATTCCTAGGGAGTAGCGGCCTCGACGACGACGCCGGAGCGGGTGGCTTCGAGCGGGACGTCGCCCGGCATGCGAGGGGCTTCGACCTCGAGGGTGACCGTGCCCTTGTCGCGCTCGTACAGCACGACGTTGAGGGTCGACGCGTAGACAAGCAACCGACCGAAGAAGTAGAGCCAGGCCAGGATTGCGAACACGACTCCGAGCGATCCGTACAGGGCTGAGGACGACGCGACGGAGCGAGGGACGATGATCGCGCCGGCCAAGGTGAGCACCTGGAACGCGATGCCCGCGAAGATCGCACCAGGAAGTAGCGGACGCCAACCGACGTTCTGGTGGCCCAACAACGCGAACGTGCACCAGAACATCAACACATTGATCGCGACGGTGACAACGATCATGAACGGCGCGACCCAGCCAGGGAGGACGGACACGACGAGCGCGGTGCCCGCGGTAGTCGCGACGACGAGTGCGCCGGTGGCCAAGAGCCAGCCGAGGTCCTTCAGCTTGTCGACGATGCCACCGCCCTTCACCTGCCACGCGCGATCGACGGCGAGCTGGATGGCCTGCACAACGCCGAGCGACGACCACGCGAGGCCGGCGAGGCCGACGATCGATGCGGTCTTGCGACTCCTCGACGCCGTGCCGATCGCCTCGCTCAGGGTGTCGGCGGCGTTGCCCGTGAGGCCGAGCTTCTCGATGATCTGACTCGACAGGTCGACCTGACCCTGAGCGATGAACCCGAGGATCGCGGTGCCGACGAGCAGCGCGGGAAACAACGAGATGAAGATCGACAGGGTCACCGCGGACGCGACCATGCTGCCTTCGAGCTCGGTGTAGCGGTCCTGCACCGCCATCGTGACGTCGAACCACGGCCACCGTTGCCTCAGCCGGTTCAGCCGTGCGCGCACTGCCAGCGGTTACCCGAGCGGCGGTAGCTTGCAAACCGTGGAACCCCTCTCCGGCTTTCGAACTGCGCGCCAGTTGCCGGGGATCGACCCCGACCGCGTGCCGAAGCACGTTGCCGCGGTGATGGACGGAAACGGTCGGTGGGCGACCCAGCGAGGGTTGAAGCGCACGGAAGGTCATGCCGCGGGCGAGGAAGCATTGTTCGACGCTGTGGAGGGTGCGCTCGAGCTCGGCCTCGACTGGTTCACCGTGTACGCGTTCTCGACCGAGAACTGGCGGCGGCCGATCGATGAAGTGCGCTTCCTCATGAACTTCAACGACGGCATCCTCCTGCGCCACCGCGATCAGCTGAACGAGTGGGGAGTGCGCATCCGCTTCGCTGGACGACGCGACTGGCGCGTGCCCCGCCGTGTGCTCCGCCGGATCGAGGAATCCGAAGAACTGACCCGACGAAACCGGCGCATGACCTTCACCGTGGCGTTCAACTACGGCGGGCGTGCGGAGATCGTCGACGCGGTGCAGTCGATCGTGAAGGCCCGCGTGCCGGTGAACAAGATCACCGAGAAGACGATCCGGGAGCATCTGTACGAGCCCGGCATGCCCGATCCCGACGTGATGATCCGCACGTCCGGCGAGTACCGCATCTCCAACTTCCTGTTGTGGGAGCTGGCCTACAGCGAGTTGGTGTTCACCGACGTGTTGTGGCCGGACTTCCGACGCGAGCATCTCTTCGAGGCGGTGCGCGAGTTCCAGCGACGCGATCGTCGCTTCGGCGCGGTCGAGACGAAGTAGCGGTGGCGCTCTATCGCGACGAGGCCGTGGTCGTGCGCACGTACAAGCTGGGCGAGGCTGATCGCATCGTTGTGCTGTTCACTCGGGATCGAGGCAAGGTGCGCGCGGTCGCCAAGGGTGTCCGCAAGACTTCATCGCGCTTTGGTGCGCGACTCGAGCCAATGAGTCACGTCGCGCTCCAGCTCTACGAGGGCCGAGAGCTCGACACGATCACGCAGGCCGAGTCACTCGAACACTTTCGTGAGCTGCGCGACGACCTTGATCGCATCACGCGGGCGGCGTCGATGCTCGAGGTCGTCGACCACATGACCCAAGAGCGTGAACCGAACGTCAAGCTCTACACGATGCTCCTCGGAGCGCTTCGAGCGCTCGCTACCCACGACCATCCACTGGTGGCGCCGGCGTTCTTTTGGAAGCTGCTGGCCCTCGAAGGCTTCCGGCCGATGGTCGATGCCTGCGTGATCTGTCAGCGCGAAGATGATCTGTGCGCGTTCGACCTCGATGAGGGCGGGGTGATGTGCGTCGACCACCGCCGAGGCATCGCGCTCACGCCCGCCGCGCTTGCACTACTGCAGTCGATCCTCGGCGGTCGCTTGGCGTCCGCGCTGGCGCAACCTCAATCGCCGGCGACGACCGACGTCGAGCACCTCGCCACCCGCGCCATCGAGCATCACCTCGAGCGCCGGATCCGTTCGATCGGAGTTCTCGATCGCGGCTAGGGGGCCTGGACGCCCCGGCAGTCGAGGACGCCGAATCGCTGGAGCGCTGGATCGGTGCCGTCGACGGTGCCCACGATCGGCGCGCCGAGCGGGCTGAACCTGCCGCCCTGCACTTGCAGCCGCGTCTGCGTGGTCTGGTAGGTGATCCCGTCGTCGCTCGTAGCGCCCAGCTGGACGAGCCGTTGTCCGCCCGCGGTGCCGTCGCAGCGCAAGCCACTCTGATGCGTCACGCTGCCGCCGATTGCGAAGAGCGAGGGCTCCGTGCCCAACGGGCCGACCAACCGCGTGAGTGAACAGCCGACGAGCTGGAACACGCCGACCAGGCTGGCCGACGCTCCGGAGCCCACCTGTACGAAGGCTTCGGCGCCGGACCCGTCAGGGGGTAGGCCGGCGCTCGCCGTGATGTCGGCGCCCCCCAAGGCCGTCACCGTCTGGCTGTTGTCGGTCGCGGCGTCGGCGATGACGTTGTCGATCGTGCCCTGACTGTTTCCGAGCACGACCTGCAGGTGGTATGGCGACGGTTGCGTGACGGTGCCGGTTCCGTACACCGTGAGGGTGTCGGTCGTGCCATCGCCGTTGAAGTCGCCGTCGGCGTTGGTGACGTTGATCGCGGACCCGGGGGGTGGCGACGCGTCGCACCCTCCGGCGGGTGCGGTCGTCGACGTCGTCGTGGAGAGCGGCGCCACCGAAGCCGAGGCGGACGCCGAGGACGAACCGGACGCGATGGAGGGCCGCTTCGTGTCCTTGCTGCACGCGGCGAACGGGACGACGGCCACGGCAACGCAGGCGAACACGATGCACCGTCGGGAAAGGGCCATTTGGGCAGTCTTGCACCGCCGGTAGTGTTCGACGGATGTCCCAGGAAGCGGCGGCCGCCGATCCGTCGTTGTTCGACAAGGTCGTGAACCTGTCCAAGCGGCGCGGGTTTGTGTTCCCGTCCGCGGAGATCTACGGCGGGTTCCGGTCGACGTACGACTACGGCCCGCTCGGTGTTCTCATGCTGCGCAATGTGAAGGATGCGTGGTGGCGATCGATGGTGCAGATGCGCGACGACATCGTCGGGCTCGATGCCGCCATCCTCGGGCCTCCCGCGATCTGGGAAGCTTCTGGGCACCTCACGAACTTCACGGACCCGCTGGTCGACTGCCGCAACTGTCAGGAGCGCTTCCGGCTCGACAAACTCGACGACCCGAACACGTGCCCGAACTGCGGGGCCAAGAACTCGTTCACCGAGGCTCGCCAGTTCAACTTGATGTTCAAGACGCACGCCGGTCCGGTGGAAGACACGGCCGCGGAGGTGTACCTGCGGCCGGAGACGGCGCAGGGCATGTTCGTGAACTTCATGAACGTGCTCACCACCAGCCGCAAGAAGCCGCCCTTCGGCATCGCGCAGATCGGCAAGTCGTTCCGCAACGAGATCACGCCGGGCAACTTCGTCTTCCGCACGCGCGAGTTCGAGCAGATGGAGATGGAGTACTTCGTGCCGCCGGAGGAGAGCCCGCGGTGGCACGAGTACTGGCTGCAGGAGCGGTTCCGGTGGTACGTCGAGCTCGGCATGCCGGAGTCGAACCTTCGGTTGCGGCCGCACGATGCAGATGAGCTCTCGCACTACTCGTCGGCCACGAGTGACGTCGAGTTCCTCTTCCCGTGGGGCTGGGACGAGCTCGAGGGCATCGCCAACCGGGGTGACTACGACCTCACCCAGCACGCCAAGCACTCGGGCGAGAAGCTGGAGTACTTCGACCAAGCGACGGGTGAGCGGTACGTGCCGCACGTGATCGAGCCGGCCGCCGGCGCGACGCGCACGACGATGGCGTTTCTGATGGCGGCGTACGACGAGGAGGACGTGGAGCGCGAGGGCGCCGGCAAGGGCGAGAAGCGCACCGTCCTGCGCCTGCATCCTCGCCTTGCGCCCTACAAGGTGGCGGTGTTGCCGCTGTCGAAGAACGAGAAGCTGTCACCGCTTGCACGAGACGTGCTGCAGCGTCTGCAGCCACACTTCATGACCGAATACGACGAGACCCAGGCCATCGGCCGGCGCTACCGGCGTCAAGACGAGATCGGGACACCACTGGCAGTCACGGTCGACTTCGACTCGCTGGAGGACCATGCGGTCACGATCCGCGATCGCGACACGATGGCGCAGTCGAGGGTGCCCATCGAGGAGCTCGTCGACGTGGTGCGCGAGCGCGTGGGGTGAGCACCACAGCGTCGCTTTCCGAGCAGAACGCGGTCTGGCCGAAGGACCGGTTCGTCGAGGCGTCCGACGGCGCACGTCTCGCGTACACCGTGCGCGACCCGGGTACCGACCGCATGGCGGTGGTGTTCATGAACGGGTGGACCTGTCCGGACGCGTACTGGAAGCACATCGCTCCCGGCATCATCGACGCCGGCCATCCCACGATCTTCTTCGACACGCGCGGACACGGACAATCCGGGCTCCCGTCTGACGCCATCCGACGGGCACCCAACGACATCCCGCGCGACGAGGTGTCGGTCAATCGCATCGCCACCGACATCGTCGAGATCATCCGGCACGCCGGGTTCGAGCGAGCGGTGCTGGTCGGTCACTCGATGGGGGTGCAAGGGATCTTCGAGGCGTACCGCGTCGGCGGACCCGAGCGCATCGCGGGCATCGTGCCGGTGGCCGGCACGTACGAGAATCCCGTTCCGACGTTCATGGAGAAGGAGGTGCTCGACCGCCTCTTTCCGATCGCCGACGTGCTGTTCGGGCGCATCCCGTTCTTCGCCCTGCGTCCGGTGATGGCGCAAGCGCACCGAATGCCGAAGGCCGTCACGATGCGAGCGATACGAGTGATCCTGCGCACAGGTGAGAACGTGCAGTATGAAGACGTCGAACGTCACGTGCGCATGTTCAGCGAGGTCGACTTCGGAATCATGTGGCGGATGATGAGCGGGATGCGCCATCACTCCGCTGCGGATGTGTTGCCGACGATCGCCGTGCCCGTACTCATCCTCGGCGGTCTCCGTGACCACTTCACGCCGCCGTCGGTGCAGCACCGCATGCACGACCTCATCCCGAACAGCGAGATGGTGCTCTTCCCCGAGGGAGGTCATCTCCTGCCCGTTGAAGAAGCCGCCGGCATCACGAAGGCGTTGATCGAATGGCTCGATCGCCAGTTCTGATCGGCTCGACCAACGCGGATGTGGGCATGGCCGCGGGCATCGAGATCCTCACAGCCGGCGGACGCGCGCTCGACGCGGTCGAGGCCGTGATCCGCAGAGTCGAGGACAATCCCGATGACCACACCGTCGGCTACGGCGGCTACCCGAACCGCGACGGCGAGGTCGAGCTCGACGCCGCAGTGATGGACGGAGCGACGCGAGCGGCGGGCGCCGTTGGCGCGCTGCGCAACTATCGAGCAGCGATCACTGTGGCCCGAGCGGTGATGGACCGCACCCCGCACGTGCTCGTCGTAGGTGACGGGGCGGCGCAGTTGGCCGCCGAGATCGGCTTGCAGTCCGAGTCGCTGTTGACCGAGCACAGCGAGCAGGTTTGGCGCGACGGCGTGGCTCGGCAACAGGCGGCGGACCCCGAACACGCGCCCGGCACGGTAAACGTCCTCGCGCTCGACACCGACGGCAACCTCGCGTCGGGTGTCTCCACGAGCGGTTGGGCGTGGAAGCACCCCGGTCGGCTCGGTGATTCGCCGATCATCGGCGCCGGCTCGTACGCCGATTCCCGTTGGGGTGCCGCCGGGTGCACGGGGTGGGGCGAGCTCGCGATACGAGCAGCGACGGCGCGCATGATCGTGGCCGCGATGGAGCACGGCCGGACAGGAGAGGAAGCCGGCCGCCGTGCGCTCGACGACGTCCTGTCGATCGACACCCACGGGGTGCCCTCCATCATGAGCGTGGTCGTGCTCGCCGCCGATGGCACACACGCCGGACTGTCCACCGAGGCCGACAAGACGTACGTCTACTGGCAGGCGGGAATGGCGACGTTCGACACGGTCCCACGGGTGCTGGTGACGCCATGACCAAGAAGAAGAAATGGGTCGACACCAACCGTGCCTGGTGGGACGAGCGTGTCCCCAGCCACGCCACCTCGTCGTTCTACGACTTGAAGGCGTTCCGCAAGGGTCGCGACGACCTGCGACCGTTCGAGGCCGACGAGCTCGGCGTGGACCCTGACGGTCTCGACCTCGTCCACCTCCAGTGCCACGTGGGAACCGACACACTGTCGTGGGCTCGCCGCGGCGCTCGTGTGGTCGGTCTCGACTTCTCCGCGCCGGCAGTCGAATCCGCCAGGGCGTTGGCGAAGGACAGCGGTCTCGACGGTCGCGCCGAGTTCGTGCACGCGAACGTGTACGACGCGATCGACGCGCTCGGCGGGGGCACCTTCGACGTCGTCTACACGGGTATCGGCGCGTTGTCCTGGCTGCCTGACATCGACAAGTGGGCGAAGGTCGTCGCCGCGCTCGTGCGACCGGGCGGCGTGCTCTACGTCGTCGAGATCCATCCGTTCATGTGGACGTGGAGCGACTCCGAGGAACCCGAGTTGCAGTTCCCCTACTTCGGCGATGTCGAGAGCCACGATGCCGCCGGGTCGTACACGGATCGCACCCTCGCGACGAAGCACAACCATGTGTTCGAGCACAACTGGGCCATGGGTCCTGTCATCACCGCGGTCGTCAACGCGGGACTCGCGGTGGAGCTGGTGGGGGAGCACGCGATCGGGGTGGAGCAACGCTGGCCGTTCATGCTTCGTGACGAGGAGGGCTTCTGGGTGATGCCCGAGGATCGCCCCTCGATTCCGCAGTTGTGGTCGCTGCGCGCCCGCCGGCGGTCGGTGTGAGGGCGCTCGGGCGCAGGTCGATGCGCCGGTATTGGGAGGGACGGTGGCGTAACCCCGACGCACGGCCGAAGTGGCTCGAGAGTGGTCCGCGCGCGCAGGTGCGCGCCGCCCGCGAGTCGGGCTGGCTTCCGCCGTCTGCCTCGATCGTCGACGTCGGGTGCGGCGTCGGGCGAACTGCCGCGTGGCTCGCGTCGCTCGGCCACCGGGTTCACGGCGTCGATGTCGCTGCGGCGGCTATCGAACAGGCGCGCCAGGAGCACCACGGCGTGCCCGGATTGACGTTCCAGCGGGCGGACGTCACTCGACCAATCAAGTCGGCTGGTCCTCATGACGTCGTCCTCGACCTTGGGTGCTTCCACCAGCTCCCGCCCAAGACGAATGAGGGCTATGCGGCCAACATTCGACGGCTCTCGGTCGCTGGGAGCCGCTGTCTCTACCTCGTCCGCATTCGGGACGGCGAGCACGACCACTCGCTGGATGCGATCGCGCGGAACCTTCAGACCATCCTCGGACCGGAGTTCACGCTCCAACTGGTCGAGTACACGGAAATGCAGGCATCACACACGGCCGAGATCCTGCCGGGCGCCGAACTGCGCTTTCTTCGCCGCTGACGTCGGTGTTGACTCTCACATGTGAGGGTGTTCGATGACTCCATGAGTGACGAACTCGACTTCTACTCAACGCCCGGTGTGATGACGAGCTTGGATGGCTTCGACACGGCCCTCGATGGCTTGCCCACCGATCCCAACGGCATCGCCGCGGCGGTGCAAGGGCTGGTGCTGCACCTGTTCTGGGTCAAGTCCTATGGCGTGGACGTCCCCACCGGGCGCGAGCACGAGGTGAGGACGCGTTCGGCGGCGCGGATGATCGAGACCATGTTGCGGCTCGATCCTCGCCCCTTGGTCGAGCCGCGACCGCCCTCACAACGCTTTCTGGGCAACTGCCGCCATTTCTCGACTTTTACTGTTGCGTTGTTGCGGCGCGCCGGCATCCCGAGCCGCGCCCGCTGTGGATTCGGTAACTACTTCGAGCAGGGCAAGTGGATCGACCACTGGATCGTCGAACATTGGGACGGCGAACGCTGGGTCGAGCTCGACGCGCAGATCGATGACGTCCAGCGCAACGCGCTCGGACTCGAGGCCGATCCCACCGACTTCGCGCCCGGCGAGCATTTCCTGCCCGCGGGTCACGCGTGGCAGCGCTGTCAGGCTGGGCTGGAAGACGGCGATCGGTTCGGCATCCTCGACATGTGGGGTCAGTGGTTCATCACGGGCAACATCGCCCGCGATCTCGCGTCGTTGAACAAGGTGGAGATGCTGCCGTGGGACGGTTGGGGTGACCTCGCCAGCAAGTCCCCGACGTCAGGTCATGCTTTCGTCGACGAGATCGCGGCCCTGACCCTCTCGGGTGATCACGACGCGATGCGAGTCCGCTACGAGACCGATGACCGTTTGCGGGTGCCACCGAAGGTCGTGTGCTTCGACGCGCCGACCCCGTATGAGGACCTCGTCCCTGAACTGCTCTGAGCATTCGCGCGCCGGATAGCCGAGGAAAGGCATCTGGAGGTGCCCACTAGGATCGTTTGGTGCCTTTCATCTACGCGTTCGATCACAAGCACTCAAAGCCCCCGATGGACAAGAAGGATCTCCTCGGTGGCAAGGGGGCCAACCTGGCCGAGATGACCTCGGTGCTCGGCCTTCCGGTGCCCGGTGGCTTCACGATCACCACCGACGCGTGTCGCGCCTACATGGACAGCGGCTGGCCCAAGGGTCTCGACGCAGAGATCAGCAAGCACCTCGCCGCCCTCGAGAAGCGGATGGGACGCCGGCTCGGGGATGCGGTCGATCCGCTGTTGGTCAGCGTTCGTTCAGGCGCGAAGTTCTCGATGCCCGGGATGATGGACACTGTCCTCAACCTCGGGCTGAACGACGACTCGGTCGAGGGTCTCGTGAAGCAGACCGACGACGAGCGGTTCGCGTACGACTCCTACCGACGGTTCATCTCGATGTACGGGCGCATCGTGCTCGACATCGAAGGCGAGGTCTTCGACCGCCTGCTTGACACCGCGAAGGAGTGGGACGGCGTCACCACTGACGCCGACGTCAGCGCCGAGACGCTGCGTCGTCTCTGCGAGCGCTACAAGGACGTCGTGCGCCGGGAGACCGGCAAGGCGTTTCCGCAAGACCCGATGGTGCAGCTCAAGGGCGCGGTCGAAGCGGTGTTCCGCAGCTGGAACGGCGCACGCGCCATCTCGTACCGAGTGCGTGAGCGGATCAGCCATGATCTGGGCACCGCGGTGAACGTGCAGTCGATGGTCTTCGGTAACCGCGACGACAACAGCGGCACTGGGGTCGGCTTCACCCGCAACGCCGCGACCGGCGAGAACAAGCCGTACGGCGACTTCCTCATCAACGCACAAGGCGAGGACGTGGTCGCCGGCATCCGTAACACCGAAGACCTCGACGCGTTGGCGAAGCATTTTCCGAAGATCCACAAGGAGCTCCTCGCGATCTTCGCTCGCCTCGAGAGGCACTACCGCGACATGTGCGACACGGAGTTCACGATCGAGCAGGGCAAGCTCTGGATGCTGCAGACCCGCGTCGGTAAGCGCACCGGCGCGGCGGCACTGCGGATGGCGGTCGAGATGACCGAGCAGAAGGGCTGGAAGATCTCGAGGGCCGAGGCGATCCAGCGCGTGACCGCAGAGCACCTCGACCAGGTGCTGCACCCCCAGTTCTCCGGTAAAGACCTCACGATCATCGCGACCGGACTCGCCGCGTCACCCGGAGCCGCCGTCGGCCGCGCCTACTTCACGGCTGACGATGCCGCCGACGCGGCCGACCGTGGCGAGAAGGTCGTCCTCGTGCGCAGCGAGACGAGTCCGGAAGACGTGCACGGCATGCAGGTGTCCGAAGGCATCCTCACGGCGCGCGGCGGGCTCGTGAGCCATGCCGCGGTCGTGGCCCGCGGTTGGGGCATCCCCGCAGTCGTCGGCGCGGAGGCCGTGAAGATCGACGGCAAGTCGTTCACCGCGAACGGCTTCACCGTCAAGGAAGGCGAGATCATCTCGCTCGATGGCACGACCGGACAGATCATCCTCGGCGAGGTCGCGCTGAGCGCGGGTGAGCCGCCCAAGGAGTTCAAGACGATCCTGTCCTGGGCCGACACGATTCGAAAGGGCGGCAAGGGCGTCCGTGGGCTGAAGGTCCGAGCGAACGCCGACAACGGCCCCGACTCGACCAACGCGCGGCAGTTCGGCGCCGAAGGCATCGGACTCTGCCGCACAGAGCACATGTTCCTCGGCGAAGACCGGCTGCCGGTGGTGCGCCGGATGATTCTCGCCAACACGCCCGGCGAAGAGACATCCGCGCTCGAAGAGCTGCGCGTCGTGCAGAAGGCTGACTTCGAGGAGATCCTCGAGGCGATGGACGGGCTGCCCGTCACGGTGCGCCTGCTCGACCCGCCGCTGCACGAGTTCCTCCCGAACGTCGAGGAGTTGGCCATCAAAGAGGCCACCGTCGGACTGACCGCCGAGGAGCGCGATCTCTACGACGCGGCGCGGGCGTGGCACGAGTTCAACCCGATGCTCGGCACTCGCGGTGTCCGTCTGGGCGTGGTGAAGCCCGGGCTGTATGCGATGCAGGTCCGCGCGCTCATGGAGGCCGCGGCCGCACGCGTCGCCAAGGGTGGTAAGCCGATCGTCGAGATCATGATCCCCCTGACCGTCAGTCGCGAGGAGCTCGGCTTGGCCCGCTCGTGGTGCGAGGACGCGGTGGCCGCCGCCACGAAGGGCGCGAAGAAGAAGATCGACGTCACGATTGGCACGATGATCGAGACGCCGCGCGCGGCGATCAGGGCCGACGAGATCGCGGAGGAGGCCGACTTCTTCAGCTTCGGCACGAACGACCTGACGCAGATGGCCTTCGGCTTCAGTCGTGACGACGTCGAGTCGCGGATGATGCCGGCGTATCTCGAGCAAGGGCTGCTCAAGCGCAATCCATTCGAGACCATCGATCAGGGCGGAGTCGGTGAGCTCGTCAAGATCGGCGCCGACCGGGGAAGAAAGACCAAGCCGTCACTCAAGCTCGGTGTGTGCGGCGAGCACGGCGGCGATCCTGAGTCGATCGCGCTGTTCTACAAAGCCGGCCTCGACTATGTGTCCTGTTCGCCGTTCCGGATTCCGATCGCGCGGTTGGCGGCGGCGCAGGCGGTGCTGAACAGCAACTGATGCTCGCACTCGTCGTAGCAAACGCATCCTCGGACACGACCAACTTCGCCCAGTTCGATGTTCACCCCTGGCAGTGGGGGGCGTTCATCGGGCTCGTCGCGGTCCTGCTCTTGACCGATCTCCTCGTGCTGCACCGCAAGCCGCACGTCATTCCGGTGAAGGAAGCGGCGATCGAGAGCGGCGTCTGGGTCGCGATCGGGCTCGCCTTCGGGCTCCTGGTGCTGACGTGGCACGGAGGTCAGGCGGCGGGGGAGTACTGGACCGGTTATCTGCTCGAGCTGAGCTTGAGCGTCGACAACGTCTTCGTGTGGGCCGTGATCCTCACATTTTTCGCGGTGCCGTCGAAGTACCAGTTCCGCGTGTTGTTCTGGGGCGTGTTCGGCGCACTCGTGCTGCGCGCCGGGTTCATCTTTGCGGGCGTCGCGTTGATCGAGCGCTTTTCCGTGGTGCTCTACATCTTCGGCGGCATCCTGCTGTATTCGGCGTGGAAGATCGCGAGACATGACGAGGACGAGGTCGTCGATCTCGACCAGAGCGCGACGATGCGGTTCGTCCGGCGATTCATCCCGTCGACGAGCGAGTATCACGGCCAGAAGCTGTTCATCCGCGAGAACCACAAGCGCCTGGCCACGCCGCTCTTCGCCGTACTGGTGCTCGTCGAATCAACGGACGTGGTGTTCGCTGTCGACTCCGTTCCCGCAGTCCTCGCGGTCGCGCGGAATCAGTTCATCGTCTTCAGCTCGAACGCGTTCGCGATCCTCGGACTGCGGTCGATGTACTTCTTGCTCGCCGGCATGGCCGGACGCTTCCGGTATCTGAACGTGGGCCTCGGCATCATCCTCGCGTCGGTGGGCGTGAAGATGCTGCTGGCCGACGTCGTGCACCTGCCGAGCGTCGCCTCGCTGGGGATCATCGTCGTCACGCTGTTCGTGTCGATCACGGCATCCCTCGCGGCCGAGCGCCGGGAAGCCCGCGAGGGCTGACCTCAGGTCACTGCAAGGCCGCTGCAAGCGACCCGCAATAGGGTTCGTGTGTGGGCTCGCCGGAACAGCTCCGCGTCCGGTTGCTCGGCGGTCTCGACGTCGAAGGCCTCGACGAGCGGGCGATCGGGAGTCGCAAGGCACGCACGCTCGTAAAGGTGCTGGCCTTGGCTCGCGGCGCACCGGTGGTGGCCGACGCCATCGTCGACGCCCTGTGGCCGGGCGACGATGCGCCCGCCAGACCGATGGATCAGGTGGGTGTGCTGGTGAGCCGGTTGCGATCCGTACTCGGGGCGGACCGGCTGTTGCGGTCGGATGCTGGCTGGTCGTTGGCGATCGACTGGCTGGACGTCGTCGAGCTCGAGGACCGCGTTGCGGAGGCCTCGGCGCGTCTCGCCGCGGGGAGCCCCACGGCGGCCCGAGCGGCGGCACGTGCGGCGCTCGCGCTCGTTCGGGGTGAGTTGCTGGTGGACGAGCCCGACCCGGTGTGGGCCGAGGCCGATCGCGTCGCGCTGGCTCGTACGATCGCTCGCGCTCGGGTCGTGGCCGCCGAGGCGGCGCTGGCTCTGGGCGACCCGGGAGACGCGGCCGTCGTCGCCGAAGGCGCCCTCGATCACGATCCGTACGACGAAGCTGCGCTGCGAACCCTGATGAGGGCGCACGCCGCGGCCGGGCGGCCGGCGTCCGCTCTGGCGGCCTATGCACGGGTCCGCGAGCGGCTCCGCGAGGATCTCGGCGTGGATCCCGTCGCGGAGACGGAGGACCTCCATACCACGATCCTGTTGGGTGACCTCGTGCCCGAGGTGGCGGCGGTGCCCGTGGGACCGGGGCGGGCCGCGATCGTCGGTCGGTCCGGCGAGCTGTCCTCGCTGGATCGGCAACTCGCGATCGCGCAGGGGGGCGAGGCCGTGGCGGTGGTCGTCGAGGGCGAGGCTGGCATCGGCAAGAGCGCCCTCATCTCGTCCTGGTTGGCGTCCGCCGCGACGCACGCGCTCGTGCTGATCGGACGATGCGACGAACTCGGTCGTGGCCTCCCGTTGCAGCCGGTGCTCGACGGCTTGGCCGCGCACCTTCGCCGCCTGCCGAGCGATGAGACCACCGCGGTACTGGGCGATGCGGCCACCTCGCTCGGACCGCTGCTCGGTCCGGTCGCGGGGGAGCGGCCCGCCGAGTCCCAGCCGACCACGATCGCCGACGCGTCCGCGGGCCAGGCGCGGCTCTACGCCGACCTGCTCGCATCGATCCAGCGGGCAGGCGGTGACCGACCGGTGGTGGTCGTGGTCGAGGATGCGCACCTTGCGGCCGCGAGCACGGTCGAGTGGTTGCGGTATGCGGCGCATCGCGGTCAACAGTTGATGGTCGTTGCGTCGCGTCGCACGAACGAAGGCACGCCTCTCGAAGGCGCGTACGTCATCGAGCTCGGTCCATTGGATCTCGACGCAGTCACCGAGCTGGTGGGCCACGCCCGCGCAGCTGATCTGCACACTCGCAGCGGTGGCAATCCGCTGTTCCTCGTCGAACTCGCGAACGTCGGGGAGGGCGAGCTGCCCGCGAGCCTGCGTGAAGCGGTCGCCGCACGCGTTGATGTGCTCGGCGAGGCGGGCGCAACGCTGCGCGCCGCGGCGGTGCTCGGCACCGAAGTCGATGTTGACCTCCTGGCCGGCGTGGTCGGCGCGTCGGTGGCCTCGCTCCTGGAGCACCTTGACGCCGGTGTGCGGTCACGGCTGATCGAGGAGCGTGGCGGAACCCTGTCGTTCCGCCACGAGCTCGTGCGGGAGGCGTTGGCCGCGGGCACCACGGCGGCACGGCGCGCGTTTGTGCACCGCGAGGCGGCGCGCGTGCTGAACGATCGAGTCCGACATGACCCTCTTGAGGTGGCGTGGCACGCGACGCGTGGAGGCGACGTCGACACTGCTTCCGCCGCGCTCGTGGCCGCCGCGGCCGTCGCGTACGACCGTTACGACGTGACCCTCGCCGAGGACCTGCTCGACGAGGCGCTCACGATGACTGACACCGCAGATGCGCGATTGGCCCGGGCCCGCGTCCGCATCGCTCGATGGGACACCGCGGGTGCCCGCGCGGATACTGCTCGGGCGCTCGAGCTCGGGTCAGGCGCCCAGGGGCTCGAGGTGGCCGCGTGGGTGGAGTACTACCGGCGGGACTACGACATGGCGCACCGGTATGCCGAGGAAGCGGTGGCGAGCACCGACGATCCCGGTCTGCGCGCCAGTTGTCTTGCCATGTCGGGCAGGGTGCTGCACGCCCGCGGCGATCTCCCCGACGCCGAGCCGCGGCTGGCCGAGGCGGTCGCGACTGCGCCGGCGTCCGTGCGCGGCTTCGCTCAGGTGTGGATGGCGTCATTGCGCGCGCACCAAGGACGACTCGAGGAGGCGAGCGACCTCATGGACCGCGCCTTCGCCCAGCGGCAATGGCTCGGCCACCCCTTCATCGTTCATCACGGTTACATGTGGCGAACCATCGCGCTAGGCCAGCGCGGCCACGTGCTCGACGCGCTGCGCGCGTCGGACGATGCTCATGTCGCGGCGAATGCCGCAGGACCGGCGGGAGCGCGATTCACCTTCGCCGTCGACAACGTGCACTCGTGGCTACTCCGTGGGATCGGCCGTTTGGAAGAGGCCGACGCACTCAGCGCGAAGGTGCTCGATCTCACCTCGGCCGATGGGTCGACGGCGACGAACGAACAGCGACACGCGTCGATGCGCGACCTGCTCGATGGCCGCCTGCTCGCCGGTGACCTCGCCGGCGCGGCCGCCGCGCTCGAGCGGGCCGCGCCCGTAGAGACATTGCACGGCACGATGGCGTGGCACCATCGGCAACGCTATTGGGTCCAGTGCGCCCGCTTCGCGCTGGCCACCGGCGATCTCGACACTGCTGGAGAGCGAGCGCGGCAAGCCGTTGCCGACGCCGACCAGCGAGGGTCGGATCGGTACGGGCTGTTCGGACGCGTCGTTGCCGCTCGCGTCACGGTCGACCTCCGCCAGCCCCTCGACAACGACGCGCTTGATGCCGTCCTGACCGGGCTCGAGCGCTGTGGCGCCTTGGAAGCGTGGTGGGTGACGGCGGAGCTGGCTGCCGCGACCGGTGTCGATCGCTGGTGGCGTGACGCGGAGCGACGGGCCGGCGCGCTCGTGGCGGTCGCCGGCGAGCATGCCGAGCCGCTTCGGCAATGGATCGGCTCCCGCTTCGCCGCGCTCGGTCGCTAGTGCGGCCGGCGCGCTGCGGCCACGAAGATCACGCGTCGAGTGATCGGCACCGGATCCGGTCCCAGAAGTTCCAGCGAGCGAGCCACGAGCGCGGCCTGACGCTCGGGGTCGAGCGCGGCGACGAACGGCGCGCAATGGGCCAGACCCAATCGCCACGCGATCATGTCGGTCGGTCCGAGGTCGAGGTAGGCGACCTTCCGCCGTTCGATCCGCACGGGATCGAGGCCGCAGGACTCGATCACTGCGGTGGCCGCGGCGACGCTGCCCCATGCAGCCATGGCCGCCTTCACCTTCACGTACCAGTCGGGTCGCGCCCAGCCGACCTCGATGAGTGCGGTCTCGACGGCCGCCTTGGCGGGGTGGTCGTCGTCAGCGGCATAGGTGGACGCGAGGAGCAACCGGCCGACCCGCGCCGCCTCCCGTACGCCCGGCGCCGGCTCGGCGAGGTGGTTCAACGAGAACGGCGCCAGCACGATGTCGAACGAGTCGGCGCGGAACGGCAAGGCGAGCGCGTCACCCGCCGTCGCCGGAGGACGCGTGGCTTGGTCGAGGCGGAGCATCTCGACCGCGAGGTCGAGCGCAACAACATCGGCTCCGGCGGCTGCCGCGGCCCGCGATCCTTCACCGGTTCCGGTGCCGAGATCAAGCACCGACCGTCCGCGCATCGGCGCCGGGCTGAAGTCGACGAGCATGCGCGCCAGCCGGCTGTACACGCGCACCGGTCCGTCGCCCCACGCGGCCGCGCCTTCGGAGTACGCCTCCGCGACCCGATTCAGAGGAACCGCGCTCCTTCGATGGCGCGGTCGCACCACCAACGCAGCTCGTCGTCGTCGCCCAGGCCCTTCTCCCAGCCGAAGATGACGAGTCCGCCGAGCAACGCAAGCGCGACCTGAACGTCGAACCACGTTCCCGTATCGATGCCATGGCGCTCGAGCGAAGCGCGAAAGGCGGCGATCGCGTCCTCCTTGGACTGCGGCATCCGCGCTCGGTTGATGGCGAAGTACCACGCGAGCTCGAAACAGCACGGGGCCTCGCCGGGGTAGGTCCAGTCGATCAGCACGGTTCGGCCGTCCTGCCCGGTGCCGACGTTGCCGAACTTCCAGTCGCCGTGGATGAACGTCAGGGGACTGGCGCGCATTGCCGCCACCAGGGGTGACGTGTCGCGGCGCAGCGAGTCGACCAGGTCGAAGACTGACGACGGCACGCGCTGCTCGAATTGCTGCCATCCGTTGAAGGCGATCTTGGGCACCGGATCGGGCCATCCGGCCGCCTCTTCGATGGCCAGCGTCGCGTGGTTGAACCACGTCCATCGACTGTCGAGCGGTACGAGGCCGACCTCGTCGCGCCAGCCCCACATCCGCGCAGACAGAGCGGCGAGGTCGTCGAGGAATTGCAGATGCTGCTGCAACGGGAGCACGTCGTCGCCCGGCGGCACCATCTCCGTGCTCATGTCGCGCATCAGGATCGCGGCACCCCAGCCGTTGCGCCCGAGGCCTCCGGCAGCCCCGACGACGCCATGGTCGATGCGTTCCGGCAGGACGTCCATGAGTCCGGACGTCCACACCTGAAGCGGGTGACAGCCGACGTCGCCGTTGAACCGCATCGTCCAGTCATCGTCGATGTGGACGTGCTTCACGATCAGCGATTCGCCGTCGATCACGACCCGCTCGAACGCGGAGCCTGACTTCGAGTCCGTGGTGAAGAACGGTTCACGGGCGGTCACGCCGTCGAGGAGCTCGTCGAGCGACGAGGCCATCGGTCGCGGCGTCAGGGTCGGCGCGTGCATTTCAGCCAGCATCTCGCGCGGCCTCCATTTGCGCCAGAAGTTGCGCGGGCCAGCGCCCGCCGCACCACATGCCGTCGTGTGTGATCCGTCCGGTGTCGTCGAGGTCGAGGACGTGGACTTGGCGAGCGGCATGGGGGACACCGTTCTCGACCCACGTCACCGTGAACTCGACGACCTCGCCGGACGGGATGCGATGCCGGCGCAGTTCCTCCAGCGTTCCAGGGTCGCGGAACCAGCTGCGCAGCTGCGCGTCGATGGCGCCGGCACCGGTGACCGACATGCGCCACCCCGGCACGACGGCGTCGAGGACAGCGTCGTCTGTCCACGGTTGTGCCTGATGGTCGCCGCAGACAGCGGCAAGGAATTCGTCGATGGCAGTCGTGGTCGTTTGCATGCCCCGCATCGTCTGACGGTGTGGTTGCAACGACCTTGCAGCGGCGGTGCAGGGCCATTGCAGGGCGGCGGGCGGATTGTTCGGGTCATCCCTCGACGACCAAGGAGATGACGGGATGACGATCAACGAAGACAAGCTCAACGAGTTCATCGGGCAGTTCGTGACGGACTTCGGGGCGGCGATGCACGCCGCCACGGTGGTGATCGGCGACAAGCTCGGTCTGTACAAGGCCTTGGCGGAGCACGGCCCTGTCACCGGCGCGGAGCTCGCTCGTCGCACGGGACTCGACACCCGGCTGGTCGAGGAATGGCTGAACGCCCAATTCGTGAGCGGCTACAGCGCCTACGACCCGGCCACCGGGGAGTTCCATCTCACCGAGGAGCAGGCCGCGGTGCTGGCCGACGAGTCGACGCCGGCATTCCTCGCCGGCGCGACGACGATCGCGGCGTCGATCTACAAGGACGAGGAGCGCATCCGCGACGCCTTCCGGTCGGGCAACGGGCTCGGCTGGCACGAGCACGACCACGACCTGTTCCACGGCACGGAGCGGCTCTTCAAGCCCGGGTATCTGGGCAACTTGGTCTCGGCCTGGATCCCCGCGCTCGACGGCGTCGAAGCGAAGCTCCAGGCCGGCGCGAACGTCGCCGACATCGGGTGCGGTCACGGATCCTCCACGATCCTGCTCGCGCAGCAGTACCCGGCGTCGACGATCGTCGGCCTCGACTATCACGAAGAGTCGATCGAGACCGCGCGCAAGCGCGCCGCGGAAGCGGGCGTCGCCGACCGCGTGCGGTTCGAGGTCGGATCGGCGCAGGACTACCCCGGCACCGGCTACGACCTCGTGTGCATCTTCGACGCGCTGCACGACATGGGTGATCCGGTGGGCGGTGCTCGCCACATCCTCGACTCGCTCGCGGCCGATGGCACGTGGCTGCTCGTCGAGCCGATGGCGATCGGCGGACTCGAGAACAATGTCAACCCCGTCAGCCGCATCTTCTACGCGGGGGCCGTCGGCATCTGCACTCCGGCGGCCGAAGCTCAGGCCGGTGGCTACGCGCTCGGCAATCAGGTTCCGGACGAGCGTTGGGCGGAGCTGCTCGGCGATGCCGGGTTCACCCGCTTCCGTCGGGCCACGGAGACCCCCTTCAACCGGGTCTTCGAGGTTCGGCCCTAGGGCTTGAGCCGTTGACCGTCGAGGGGCCGCTACCGTCCCTGGTCAGTGGGGATTGTCGATGACGACATCGTGCGGGTTCGTGAAGCCACGAACCTGCGCGATGTCGTGTCGCAATACGTCCAACTCAAGCGAGTAGGCCGTCGATGGGTCGGCCTGTGTCCGTTCCACGCGGAGAAGACGGGCTCGTTCAACGTCAACGAAGAAAACGGGCTGTTCAAATGTTTTGGGTGCGGCAAAGGTGGCGACGCGATCACGTTCGTGCGCGAGATCGAACACCTCGACTTCGTCGATGCGGTCGAATGGCTCGCCACGAAATGCGGCATCACGCTGCGCTACACCGAAAAGCGCGAGGACGAAGGCCGGAAACGACGCAGTCGGCTCATCGACGCGATGGCGAAAGCGGTCGAGTGGTATCACGAGCGCCTGCTGAAAGGTGAGGACGCGGGCCGGGCACGCGGCTACGTGCGTTCCCGCGGTCTCGACGGCGACGTCGTGCGCCAGTACCGGATCGGTTGGGCGCCTGAGGGGTGGGACACGCTGGCGCGAGCGTTGCGGCTACCCGACGACGTGCTCGTCGACACGGGCCTCGGCTTCTTGAATCGTCGCGGTGGCCAGACCGACGCATTTCGCGGCCGGCTGCTGTTCCCGATCTTCGACGCGAACGGCGATCCGGTGGCGTTCGGTGGACGCATCCTTCAGGGCGGCGAGGGCCCGAAGTACAAGAACTCGTCCGGCAGCGCGATCTATGACAAGTCCAAAGTGCTCTATGGACTGAACTGGGCGAAGGCCGACGTCGTGAACGCCGATGAGGTGGTCGTGTGTGAGGGCTACACCGACGTGATCGGGTTCGCCGAGGCGGGAGTGCCCCGGGCGGTCGCCACCTGCGGCACCGCCCTCACCATCGATCACCTGCGCACCCTGCAGAAGTTCGCCCGCCGGATCGTGCTCGCGTTCGACGCCGACGCCGCGGGCCAGGACGCCGCCGCCCGCTTCTATCAGTGGGAGCGAGACCTCGATCTCGACATCGCCGTGGCCGCCCTGCCCGTCGGGGTGGATCCGGGTGACTTGGCGCAGTCCGATCCGCAGGCTCTCCAAGCGTCTGTCGCGGATGCAGTGCCGTTCCTTGGTTTTCGCGTCGGACGCGCGCTCGACGCCGCCGTGCTCGCCAGTCCGGAGGGGCGAGCGCGGGCCGCGGAGATCGCGCTCGGCGTGATCGCGGAGCATCCGAGTGAGCTCGTGCGCGATCAGTACGTGATGCAGGTGGCTGAGCGGTGTCGCATCGACCCCGAGCAGTTGCGTGCGCGATTGCGCGCACCCGGAGCGAAGCGTGTAGCTGTCGACCGATCGACGTCCGTTGCATCGCGCGTCTGGCTGCCAGAGGGTCCGGAGGTGAACGCGTTGCTCGCGTTGATCCACGAACCCGACGCCGTCGATCCGATGTTGATGATGGACACGAAGTTGACCGCGTCGATGTTCGCCGACCTCAAGAACCTCGCGGCGTTCAACGCGCTCGCCAGCACCGCGTCGCTGCACGACGCGATCGAGGCCGCAGATGCCGGCGCGTCCGAGTTGTTGCTCAGGCTTTCGGTTGCAGAGTTGGACGGTGAACCAGCGGACGCGGTTGCCGGTCTCGTGCGTGAAGCAGCCCGGCGGAGCGTGATCACATCGAAGGATCCGATACCGCTCGAGGTCCATCAAGCGCTTCTGGACATCAACGAACCCAACACAAAGCGAACGGCCATCGATGAGTTGCTAACGTGGCTGGGTTCGAGGAGCGAGGAAGACGGTGTATGAATGACACCAACGCCGCGCTCCACCGGGTGGTAGTTCCTGCAGAGGAACTCGAGTCGCTTGTGCGGCGTGGACGCTCCCGGGGGGGCGTGCTGACGCAGGACGATGTGCTGGCGGTCATCACCGTCGAGTTGACCCCTGATGCCATCGCCGCGCTCGTCACCTCATTGGCGTTGGCGGGTGTCACCGTCGAAGAACCTGACGACGAGACGCTCGTCGGCCATGTCGCCGTCGAGGGCGATGCGATCCTCATCGAGGAAGCCGACAGCGTCACTCGGTCCGTCCTGC